>NZ_JBKFAO010000002.1:0-671408 GCF_053345695.1 Paenibacillus sp. D51F
GCCCGCGCCTGGGCGGCGGCAGCGGCAGCGGCCGGCGCAGCGCAGGCGGCGAGCGCTTCGGCCGCCTCGCCGGCGGCGCGGCGCAGCCGCCCCTTGATCTCCACCGCCGCTTCGCGCGTGTAGACGAGCGTATACTCGCCGCCGAATACGGCTCCCGTATTCACGCGCCCGGCCAGCCAATCGATGTCCGGACGCCAGTTGAGCCCTTCCTCGAGCGCATGCTCCCATGCTTCTCGCTCCGCCCCTGCAAGGCCGGCTTCGTCGGCAGCCTTGCGGAGCAGATCCCCCAAGTGCCATACGGCAGCCGCCTGGATCTGGCGGTTCAGGTCATCGCGGAACGCTTCTGCGCGCCGCTGCTGCTCCGCCGCCGTCTTGGCGCCCGCGAACAGCAAGCCGGTCTTGAAGCCCGGCCTGCGGCTGTCGAGGAACTCGGCCGCGAGATCTCGCGTGGCGGCAGGCATCAGGCTGGCGTTGTCCAGCAGCTTGACGATATCGGCTTTCAAGGATGCTTCCATGGCAGCCGGCCTGCTGTCCGCTTCCTCCGCCTCGGCCTCCAGGCTCGCGATCCTCTCCGCAAGCGCGGCCCTTTCCTCTTCGCTGCCGGCTTCATCCTGAAGCTTCTGCCGCTGCGCCTCCTCCTCTTCGGCGGCCGAGCGCAGGGAAGCCCGCACCAAATGGCGCAGCGAGGCGTCCACGCTCCATTGCGACAGCTCCTCGCGCTCCTCCGCCAATTCCTTCAGCAGCCCTTCGAGGGAAGCGAACTCGCTGCCGGGATGATCCGGCTCGCGCAGAGACAGATAAAGAATGCCGGCCGGCTCCAGATGCCAGCTGCGGAATGCCTCCTCGACGCTGTTCCGGTACTCCTCGAACGGCAGCTCCTCCTCGCGGTGCTTGTCGATCTGGTTGACGATCAGATAGAGGGGCTTGCCCCAATCCTTCAATCCTTTGGCGAACTCGAAGTTGATTTCCGACTGGACGTGGTTGTAATCCATCACATAGAACACCGCATCAGCCAAATGCAGGGCCGACTCCGTCGCCATCCGGTGCGCATCGTCCGTCGAGTCGATGCCCGGCGTATCCAGCAGAACGGTCGAAGAGCCCAGTCGGGGAATCGGATAAACGATATCGACGGAGATGAACTCCTCGCCGTTTTTGCAATAGTCGTCCAGACGCAGCGGATCCGCCTCGAAGGTCGTCTCCTTGCCGTCCGCGAGCGCCCGGATGATCGCACGGGCCGGCTCGCCGCTGCGGATGGACACGACATTGGCGCTCGTCGGGATCGGACTGGACGGCAGCAGCTGCTTCCCGCACAGCGCGTTCACAAGCGTCGATTTTCCCGCGGAGAAGTGGCCGCAAAAAGCGACCGTAAGCAGCCCGCTCTCCAGCTTGGCGGACAGCTGCTCCGCCCGCTGCGCGTTGCCATGGTCTCCTGCCGAGCCGAATCCGGCCTGCAGGCTGGCCGCAGCCCGGGCCAATGCCGCCTCGCGGTCCGTCGCCGCGGTCCTGTTGCTCTCTTGTAGTCCGTTCATGATTCTCTCTCCCTGTCTACCTCTGATCGGAGCGGCCCAAGCATCGGGCCATCTCCCTTCCCGCGATCCGTTGCATAGCCGCATCGGCTGCTCGCCTGCCCTCTTACGAGAGGCGGACATCCCTGTCAGCCGCGGCCGGATACGTCAAACAGCCGCCCTTGAACGCAAGGACGGCTGCTTGTTCACTTGATTCGGAGCATCTCCCTGCTTAAACCGCCGGAGCCTCGTCGTCCTCATCCGTCGGAATGCAGATTTCGAACACGTTGCCGTGCTGAAGAATCGTAATGTTGCGCTGCTTCTCGCGCATCACGACAACTTCGGGCTTCTGGCGCATGCGCTCCAGGTACTGGGCCGGCAGATCGCCGGAGCCGCTCACCGTTACGCCTTCAATGACGAGATCCTCGTTCTCTCCCGGAGGAGATTCCATGACCTGCTCGTAAATATCGGAGAACAGACCAAAATCATTCGTGAATACGCTGATGCATTTCATCGTTTCATCATCCTTTGCTCAGGGGGTTGGAAGCGGCGGCTCGCTTGTTCGAAGCCGCTGCGGGTTTCGTGGTCGTGCAGGTAGCTTTCATTCGGCGCTGGCCTTCCTTGCACATGTCGAGCAGCGGGCAGATGTCGCATTTCGGCTGCTGCGCCTTGCAATGGTACCGGCCGAAGAAGATGAACCGATGATGAGTAAGCGTCCATTCCTCTCGGGGAACTTTGCGCATCAGCTTCTTCTCGACCTCAAGGACGCTATCCTCTTGCTTTGCCAAGCCGAGACGCTTTGATACCCGTTCGACATGAGTGTCGACCGCGATGGCGGGAACGCCGAATGCATTGGAGACGACGACATTGGCCGTCTTCCTCCCGACGCCGGGAAGCTCGGTCAGCTGGTCATGCCGCTCGGGGATTTCCCCTCCGTAGCGCTCCAGCAGTATCCGACACAGCTTCTGGATGTTGGCCGCCTTGTTGCGGAACAGCCCGATGCGCCGGATATCCTGCTGCAGCTCCTCCAGGTCGACGGCCAAATAATCCTCGGGCGTACGGTATTTCTGGAACAAGTCCGCCGTCACCCGGTTCACAGTCTCATCCGTGCACTGGGCCGACAGCAGGACGGCAATCGTCAACTCGAACGGATTGGCATGGTTCAACTCGCAATGGGCATCCGGGAACATCTCGGCCATCGTGTCCAGAATGCACCGCATCTTATCCGAAGCCTTCATGGTCATTAACTCTCCCTAGTTGCACTGTCGTTCAAAGTTTAGCGAATATCCACGCGCCATGCAACCGGAAATCATCCCTATGAACGAAAAAAAGACCCCGCGAGGGGTCTTTTTTACAATAATTCATCAAACCGCCATGAGCGTCATGCCTTGGCAGCCTCAAGCAGCTTGCCTTCGAACAGGTACAGAACGATGCTGTCCCCGTCCTTGAGCGACTCGGGAGCAACCGGCTGGCCGCCCGCCGTAATGAGCGTGGACGATGAATAAGCGAAGCGGTAATCGTTGTCGTTGACACCCGATTTCCTCATCAGAAGCTGGCCGGCTGCGGCATCCACCTTCCAGAATGTTTTCGCCACTCCGGCATTGACTGTGACGACGACGGCACCGTCCGCATTCTTCTTGACTTCAACCCGGTCTCCTGCAGCCAGAGCCGAAGCGCTCGTTCCCGCGCTTCCTCCTTTGACGATGGAGAAGCCGCTTCCGAGCGGAAGCGTCTGGCTTGAGCCGCCATATTCCTGCAGCGTGATGGAGTCGGCAGAGGCAGCGGCGATTTTGCCGTACGTCACTTTGACGAGCGAGACGGCTGTCGGCGTGCTGCCGGCATAAGTGACGTTCACCGTCTGTCCCGCGGCGAAGCCGGCGAACGCCAGGGCGCTTCCATCCGTTCCTTTGAGGACCAGGCTGCCGGCAGTCACCGTCGTCCGGCTTCCGTCGGCTGCTTGCAGCGAGAGCGCTTTGGCTGCCGCGTCGACCGTCGTGATCTTGTACTGGACATTCTGGTTGACGCGCAGCGCTGCTGCCTTGGTCTGGCTGGCGTCGAGGAGCGCCGTCACCCTCATGCCGTTCTTGATATCCGCCACGCCGGTCCCGCTGCGGCCGTACCACTCGACTCCGAGAGCATCGAACGGAAGCGTCACCGACGAGCCGTCATCCAGCGCCAGGGCCAGCGTCTTGGTGGCCGTATTCAGCAGAACGACGGAGCCGGTATATTGGTAGACGACCCGCACCAGCATGGCGTCGCTGCCGGAATACCCGACCGTAACCCGCTGTCCTTGACGGAGCAGAGGCGCGGCCGAGGCGAGATTGAGCGTCGTTCCGTTCATCTCGAACTTGGTCTTGTCCGACAGCTGCAAGGCGGCCAGCTTGCCGTTGGTTCCCTTGACCGTCAATGCCTTCTGATCGCTGCTGTAGCTGAGGATCTCCGCTCCCGTCAGCGTGCTGAGCGAGCGGTTCGTCACCTTGATGCTCGTCACCTTGCCTCCGGCATCGAGGGTAAGATCAAGCTGGTCGTCCTTGTACAGATCGCCCAGCACCGGCTGCTCCACGCCCGGAATGACCAGAGTGACCGATTCGGACAAATAGTTGGACTGCAGGGAATTGCCTGCCAGCACCGTCAGGATGCCGTCGCTGATGTTGCTGAACTTTCCTTGGACGGACGCGCTTCCCGCCATCGTCACTTTGACGGATACAAGCACGCTGTCCTTCACCGTATATGTGACGGCATCGCCTGCCTTCAATCCGGAGAGGCCCCCTTCGAGCACTCTGCCGTCCCAGCCGATGACGGCCAGGCTTGGAGAAGCCGTCCAAGTCTCGTCCGCTCCGGCGGCCGTCTTGACGCTCAGCGCGCCGTTGCCGGCGGCAGCCACGGTTCCGGAGCCGTCCTTCGATACCGGAGCCGACTTCACGATGACTTCAAGCCCCAGCGGCTTGTCCCGGAAGGCATCCTCCTTCACCTGAACCTGGCTGTCCACCGTCAGATCGGCCAGTCCGAGCTTCGTTCCGTCCATTTTTTTGACGACCAGAGACGAATCGTACTGGATTTCGACCGGATTGTCGCCGACCCACAGCCAGATCTTGTTCTGCGCCGCCACGACTCTCGATACGGTTCCTTCGATCGTCTTGACCTGCTGGTCCGGATCCGTCTGTTCGACGTAGAGGGCATCCATCCCTCCGCCGAGAATGCGGACATGCGTATACAGCGTCAGCTCCGAGGACGATTTGAGCGAAGCATCCGAATCGAAGCGGTAGAAGCGGGAATCCGCCGCCAGATTGAACGTCTGGATCCCTTGATCGGTATACACCGATACGCTGGCCCCGTTGATCGCCGTGAGGATGCCGCCGGTTTCACCCGGATAAGCGACCGGAGCGACCTGCTGCGCCCTGCTGAACAGCGTGGCCGCCTGCGCCCGGTTGACGGCTGCAGCCGGTTGGAACTGCATCGGCGTGACGCCCGTGACCATGCCGAGCGAACCCGCAGCATTGATGTAACCGACATAACCGGCGCCGATCGAAGCTCCGTCCTGGAAAGCGGATGCTCGGGAAGCAAGCTCCTGCGCCAGGCTTGTCTTGCCTGCGGCCCTGACGATCAGCTTCGTCAGCCATTCGCGCGAAGCGGGCGAGCTGCCCCATTCGCCCTTGGCGGATTCCGCCGTTTTGAACTCCGCCGTTTCCTCGAGCAGGCCGAGCTTGATCGCCAGCGCTATGTAAGGCTTGTAGTAATTGTTCACCTTGAACGATTCCGGGAAGATGACCGCCTGCTGCAGGTCGGCTTCCTTTTCCTTGCCCATGAACCGCAGAGCCATCACGACCGCTTCTTGGCGGCTTACGTTGGCTGCAGGTCTGAAATTGCCGTTTTCTCCCACGATGATTCCCTGCAGAGCAAGCTTGACGATGTTCTTTTCAGCCCAATGGCCTTGTTTGACATCGGCAAAAAACGATGATGGCGCGGTTGCAGATACGGCCGTCCCCCCTAAGGCAGAAGAAGCCGCTGCAGCTGCAGCGGCCGGTCCTCCTGCCAGGAGGGAGAGGGCGATCATGCCCGTAGCGATATGATAGGATGGCGAACGATGCATTTTCCGTCTCTCCCTTAGCAACAAGTATGGATTATGGATTGCTCTTCTTCATCGGATGTTCAAGCTCCATATGCCCCATGAGGGTTTCGGCAGCCTGACCGTCCACGAGAAGATCGAAGGTTTGAACATCATCGAACTGGAATACGGTTTTGCGGATCGCCTCAAGCGCGAATTCCTCGCCGGCTCCTCCGAGACGGGATTCGTCCGGAATATGGATATCGGCTGTCGCCGCGCCGTCCTTGAGCGACACCTTCTTGAATTCCACTCCCTTCCAAAGGGAGATGGTTCCTTCCCGATCGTCTCCGGCCAGCGCCTCCAGAGCGGCTGCGAGCTTCTCCTCGGCGCTGCCATAGCTGATCTCGGCCTTGACGGCCTTCAGCTCCAGCAGCTGATCGTCGGTCTGATAGATCGAGATTTCCTGCTTCACTTGATCGGACTCCTTGACGGCTCCAATGCCGCCTGCCGCGCTCGAGCCCTTGCCGCTGCCTTCGGCAGCTGTCGGCGAGGGAGAAGGAGCGGCGGAAGGCGATGGGGAGACGGCAGCGGGCTCGGATGCTCCCGCATTGCCGGATGCTCCCGCCCCCGGTCCGGCCGTTTCCCTTGCTCCGCAAGCCGAAAGGCTAAGTGCGATCGCGGCGGCGGTCAAGAGCACCGCTGTCTTGTTCATGCGTCGGTTCATAGGCGCTCAAGCCTCCTCAGTTCAATTTCAGATATTCCTTGATTCCGTCTACCAATGCTTGCGCGATCTCGTTCTGCTTCTGCTCGTTGAACAGGATTGCCTCATCCTTCGAATTCGTCAGGAATCCGGATTCCGTCAGGATGGCGGGCATGGTCGTCTTCTTGATGACGACGAATCCGGCTGTCTGGACCTTGCGGTCCGGCAGTCCCGTCGCCGCCAGAAGATGTCTATGGACGATGTCGGCGAACGTCTTGCTGTCCGCCCGGTTGTAGAAGGTTTCGGTGCCGGAGGCTGAAGACCCCGGCAGGGCATTCGCGTGGATGGAAATGAACAGATCGGCGTTCAGCCTGTTGGCGATCGCAGCTCTCTCATCCAGCGCGATGAACGTATCGTCCGAGCGGGTCAGAATCGGCTGGATGCGAGGCTCGGCCTTCAGCAGGGCATTCACTTTGAGGGCGATGGCCAGGTTGAAGGATTTCTCGGTCTTCTTGCTGATTCCGATCGCTCCCGGATCCTGCGCGCCATGGCCCGCATCGACGACAACCTTGTAGATCTTGTCGCCCGAAGGAGTCGTCGGCGTTGTCGGCACAGGTTCCAGCGCGCCGAGCAGGCTGAGCTGGATCATGCCCTCGCCTTTCGTCACCGTATACTCGGCCGCAGCTTGAAGGTCCCAGACGACGCGGACTGTCGAAGGCTTGTCCGAATAATAGGAATAGCGGACCTTCGTCAGCAGCTGGCTGTCGATGACCACTTCCCCCATCTTGGCGCTCGTCGCCGTGAAGCCATTGGCGAAGTCCGCCGCGAACGACGCTGCCGGAATATCCATGACGATCCGGTCGGGACCAGTCATGAGGAACGGCTGCGAATCGCCGACCGTCCCTGTGTAGGCGATCGTCGTCGTTCCGATTCCGTCGTACCTGATCGACGTGATCAGTCCCGTCGCGTCGGCCGGCGCGGTAGAGCCGCCGCTGCCCGGCGTCGGTGTCGGCGTCTCGCTTCCCGTCCCGCCGCTGCCCGGCGTCGGTGTCGGTGTCTCGCTTCCCGTCCCGCCGCTGCCTGGCGTCGACGCCGGGGTCGGCGTCGGAGTCGGCGTAGGCGTTGGAGTCGGGGATGGCGTTGCGCCGCCCGATCCATTGCCCGAGGAAGCCTCATTCTGATACAGATACACGGACTTGGACGGAGAGTCGTAGTAGACCTCGAGCCCCATGTTCTCGCTGATGAAACGAAGCGGAACCATCGTCGTGCTTGTCGAGCCGGCACCCATAATCTTGGCAGGAGTAGGCAATGCGACCGAAAGGCCGTTCACCGTAGCAATCTTTTTGTTGATGGTCAACTCAATCATGCTTTTGCCGTTATGTATGCTTACTTGCTTTGCCGCCTTGTCCCAAGTGACGTCAAAACCCATCCCCTCGGCTACCGTCCGGATCGGAATATACGTCGTATCCTTCTCGATGCGGGGCGCCGATGCCGACTGAAGCTCCTGGCCGTTCAAATACAGCTTGGGAGTCTTCGTGGCGGCGGATGCGGATCCTGCGAACGCGGTTACGAACAGAGCCAAAAACACCAGCAACATTGCAGCTTTCTTCATCATTCACCTCTAGAACCTGGATTGACCCTTCCTTCACTCAGCCGGCGGCTCCGCTGTCATGAAGTCAGGCAGAAAATTAGACGCTGTTCGCCAAGCAAAGTTGCGAAATAAAAGGAAACTTGCCACCTTTTTTTTCGTCAAAAAGGGTTGACTTTTGAAGTCTGCCTATGATTCATTCCGCGAACAAAGCAGGCCGTCCCCTGCCAGGGACGGCCTGTCGCTGTCTTGACGCCGAGCAAGCGGACACAGCAGACGATCCTGCCACGGCCCATTTCCAATGATCAGTACAATCCCAGATACTCCTTGATCCCGTCCGCCAGCGCTTGGGCGATCCGGTTCTGGCTCTGCTCGTCGAAGAGTACGGCCTCGTCCCTGGCATTGGTGAGGAATCCCGACTCCGTAAGCACGGCCGGCATAACCGTTTCCTTGATGACGACAAAGGCGGCCGTCTTCACCTTCCGGTCGGGCAGGCCGGTTGCGGCGATCAGATGTTTGTGCACGATATCGGCCAGCGCCTTGCTGTCGGCCCGGTAATAATAGGTTTCGGTCCCCGAAGCCGGAATGTCGAGCGAATTCGCATGGATCGACAGGAACAGGTCGGCGCCCATCCGGTTGGCGAATTCCGCGCGCGGCTTCAGATCGATGCTCGCGTCGTCCGTCCGGGTCATGATCGGCTGGATGCGGGGATCGGCAGCCAGCAGCGCGTTCAGCTTGAGGGCTACGGCCAGATTGAACGCTTTCTCCAATTTGCCGGACAGGCTGATCGCCCCGGGCGCGCTGCCTCCATGGCCGGCGTCGATGACGACCTTGTAGATGCGGTCGCCGGATGGAGCCGCTGGATTTGCGGGAACAGCCTGCCCCGCGCCGAGCAGTCCCAGCTGGATCACTCCGTCGGATTTGAGCAGCGTATATGTCACGGCCGGCGCGACATCCCACACCACCCTGACCGTCGTCGGCTGATCCGTCAAATAGGCATACCTGATTTTGGTCAAGAGAGGTCCGTCCACCGTCAGTTCGCCGGATTGGCTGGAGCCGGACTGGATGCCGAACGAGTCCGCGAACGATGAAGCCGGCATATCCAGGACGATCCGGTCCGGGCCCGTCATGAGGAACGGTTCCGCAGCCGTTATGGCGCCCTGATAAGATATCGTCGTCGTGCCGATTCCGTCATAAAGGATCGATGTGACGGAGCCTGCGGCTGACACGGGCGACGATCCGGAGCCGTCTCCGGCCTGGCCTGCGGGTCCTGTTCCTCCGGGCAGCGGGGAACCGGCGCCGGAACCTGCTCCTCCGGAGCCGGCCGCCCCGCCTTGAGGATCGCCGTTCTCGCTGTCCGCCGGAGCCTGCTCTTCCCCTTCGGCCGCGTATGGCTGGTATAAGTACACGGACTTGGCTGGAGCGTCGTAATAAACACTCAGACCCATATTCTCGCTGACGAAACGGAGCGGCACCATCGTCGCCGCGCTTGCCGACATCCCCATGATCCGCGCCGGAACGGGAAGCGCAGCCTTCTGCCCGTTCACCAGAGCCGTCTTTTTGTCGATCGTGAGCTCGATGACGCTCGTGCCGTTACGGATGCCTACTTTTTTGGAAGACTTGTCCCAATCGACGTCGAAACCCATTCCTTCGGCGACCGTCCGGATGGGAATATAGGTCGTATCCTTGTCGATCCTGGGAGCGGCCGCCGTAAGCTCCGTCCCGTCCAAATAGAGCTTGGGAGCTTTCGCGGCGGCGGCGGAATGTCCCGGAACCGATGCCAGGAGCATGGCTGCCATCGCCAGCAGCGTTGCTGTTTTTTTCATCATCCACCTCAGGTATCTGGATTGTCCTCCAAGCCTGCAGCTCGCTTCGTCTACGGCTTGAATGCCGAACAGAAAAACAGACGCATTCCAGGGGGATAATGTTGCAAATTCTGGGTCCATTCGCCAATTTTTTATTACTCATTTATCCAGGCGGATGCTTCCTATTTTCGGGGGGGTCAGGAATGAAGAACAGCGTCCATAATGAGGGGCAAATGGTCGGAAGCCTCCCTCTCCGACCAAGCCTGCACGGATGCCTCTCCCACCTCGCCGATTGGTTGAGGAACAGATAATCGAGCTGGCAGACGGGCTTTGGTGAAGGAGGATAAGTCGGAATTTCCATCCCTCCCGGAGCGGTCCTCCAATCGTTCAGCAGCTCCAGCAGCGCCAGCCGCTGAAGCGGATAGCGCGACAGGATTCCATTGCCGTATTCGCCGCCCTCCAGATCGATGGACCGGCCGAATTGGACATGAGACAGCCCCGTCAGCTCCGCCAGGCGCATCATCTGGTCGACTCCGCCGCTCCTGGACACGAATCGGTCGACCTCTTGAAGAAAGACGATATCCGGGCCGGCTCCGGCGATGACGGCTGCCGTCCGCTGGATGTCCATGGCTCCGTCCATTCCCATGCCATGCTGGATATTGCAGGTCATGAAGCGGATGTTGCGGCTCTCGGCTGCTGTCTCCGGCATGATGACGATCCCTCCTTATTTATGTTGGTTCTACTGGCCACGCGTTCCGATATTTATAGTAGAATAAGTTGAATCAGACAGGGAGAAAGGAAATGGAAATGAAATCATTATACGAAAAGCTGTTTCAGAACTACTGGAATCCCTATCTCGTCATGGCGCTGGCCGGCGTTCTCAGCGCGCTGTATTTCGGAATCACGCATACGGTGTGGGCTGTAACGGGCGAGTTCACGCGACTCGCAGGGCATGTGATGGCGCTGTTCGGGGCGGATGTTTCGAACTGGGACTACTTCAACCTGATCGGCATGAAAGGAACATCCTTTACCCGCACGGACGGCTGGATCGTATGGGGCATGTTCGCCGGCGCCCTCATTATGGTGCTTCTGAACAATAACTTCAAAATCACCGTTCCGCGGCAAAAACGCCGCTGGCTGCAAGCGTTCTCCGGCGGTATCGTCGCCGGATTCGGAGCCCGGCTGGCGCTCGGCTGCAACCTGGCCGCCTTCTTCACCGGCGTGCCCCAATTCTCGCTCCATGCCTGGATTTTCATGATCGCGACGGCAGGCGGCACCTTCCTTGGAGCCAAGCTGGCGGGCACGTCCTGGTGGAAGGGCAAGCCGGTCGTAACGAAAGGCCCGATCGCCCGGAAGGCCGCCAAGTCTTCGGCAGTTCAGCCGATTATAGGAGGCGCCACAGCGGCCGCCTATGCCGGCTTGGTCGTTTATTTTTTCGCCAGCGGATATAAGATGCTCGGCGTCGCTGCTCTGTTCGGCGCCCTGTTCGGCATCCTGATCGAACGCGCCCAGATCTGCTTCACCTCGGCGTTCCGCGACTTGTGGATCAGCGGGCGCGCTACTATGACCAAAGCCATCATCGTCGGCATGGCCGTCAGTTCCGTTGCAACGCTCGCCATCATTCTGTTGAACGGCATGGAGCCCATTACGAAGGTCGCCGGGCTGAGCACCCTTGTCGGCGGGCTGCTGTTCGGCCTCGGCATCGTCATGGCCGGCGGCTGCGAGACGGGCATGATGTATCGGCTCATGGAAGGCCAGATCGTCTTCCTGCCCGTGTTCATAGGCAACGTGATCGGCGCCGGCGCCCTGGCATACTCTTGGGACCATCTCGGCGTCTACAACACGCTCGTGAAGAGCGGCTCCAAGATCAACCTCATCGATGTCATGGGATCGGGAGCGGCGCTTGCAGCTACCTTGGTCGTCCTGGCGGCCGCGTTCATCATCGCCGTGTACTGGCAGAAGCATTACCGGTTCAAAGACGGCTTCAAGAAAGGAGCGACCGCCCATGTCGCAAAAACAACCGCCAACCGTTGACTATACGCTTGATGTCCGAGGCGAATCCTGTCCTTATCCGGTCATCTATACGCTGGAAACGTTGACTCAGCTGCAAAAGGGGCAGCTGCTGCAGGTCGTAGCCGATTGTCCCGCCTCGTTCAGGAACGTTCCTGAAGAAGTCGTCAAGCATGGCTACACCATGGAAATGGAGCCGGAAAAAAACGGCCGCGAGCTTGTGTTCTATATTAGAGCCTGACGCGGTGTGCGGCCTGTCGCGGTGTGCGGCCTGTCGCGGTGTGCGGCCTGTCGCGGTGTGCGGCCTGTCGCGGTGTCGGCCTGACGTGGTGTCGGCCTGACGTGGTCTGCGGCGAGGCTTGTCCCGACAGCACCCTCATCGATGGCCCAGAATAGCTTGAATGGACAAAGAAACCGACTCTCTGGAATGGCAGCCTCGCGGCCATTTCATGATGAGCCGGTTTCTTTGTGTCTGCCGAAACAAAAAAAGGACTGTCCCCAGTCATGATATGACGGATGGGACAGTCCCTGTGGTCCATATTCCAATGCTCAGCAGGACAATGGTTCCGGAGCCAGCGGGGAAACGCCGGAAGAGTTATCGCGACTGAGATCAGGCCGTTCATTTCCGGACACATCCGCCTGGTCATATGCGGATGCGCCTGGGCCGGCTTTAAGCGAATGAGCCCTGGCGGCGCTCTTCGTAAGCGGTAATTTCATCCGCATGCTTGAGGGTCAGGCCGATGTCATCCAATCCTTGCAGCAGGAACTGGCGGCGGTGCTCGTCGAGCTCGAACGGAATGCTGAGCCCTTGATTGTCCGCGATCGTCTTGCTCTCCAGATCAACAGTAAGCTCGTAGCCTTCGGTCGCAGCGGTGCGTTTGAACAGCTCTTCGACCTGCTCTTCGCTAAGCTTGATCGGAAGAATGCCGTTCTTGAAGCAGTTGTTGTAGAAGATGTCCGCGTAAGAAGGCGCGATCACGACTTTGTAGCCGTAATCCTGAATCGCCCAGGGAGCATGCTCGCGGGAGGAGCCGCAGCCGAAGTTGGCGCGGGAGATCAGCACGGAAGCGCCCTTGTAGCGCGGCTTGTTCGGTTCGAAGTTCGGGTTCACGTTGCCCTCTTCGTCGAATCTCCACTCATAGAACAAATATTGGCCGAAGCCGCTGCGCTCGATGCGCTTCAGGAACTGCTTCGGGATGATGGCGTCGGTATCCACGTTGACGCGGTCGACGGGGGCTACGATGCCCGTAAAGGTCTCAAATGCTTGCATGTTCGGTACTCCCCTTTTCTAGGCAGGCGCCTGTCTACTAGTTCGCCACTTCCTGATTGATCTTCCAGTCGCGCACATCCGTGAAGCGGCCCTTGATCGCAGCCGCGGCCGCCATTGCAGGGGATACGAGATGCGTGCGTCCGCCGCGTCCTTGACGGCCTTCGAAGTTGCGGTTCGACGTCGAGGCGCAGCGCTGTCCGGGCTGCAGCACGTCGGGGTTCATCGCGAGGCACATCGAGCATCCCGCCTCGCGCCACTCGAAGCCGGCCGCGGTGAAGATGGCGTCAAGCCCTTCCTTCTCCGCCTGCATCTTGACGCGGCCGGAGCCCGGCACGACGATCGCGGTCACGCGGTCGCTCACCTTGTAGCCCTTGGCTATCTCGGCTGCGGCGCGCAGATCCTCGATGCGGCCGTTCGTGCAGGAGCCGATGAACACATAGTCGATCGGAATCTCGGCCATCGGCGTGCCTGGCTTCAGATCCATGTATTCCAGCGCCTTCTCGGCCGCCTTGCGCTCATTCTCCGTCGGGAGCTCCGCCGGATTCGGGACGGCAGCCGTGATGTCGGTGCCCATGCCCGGGCTCGTGCCCCAGGTCACTTGCGGAATGAGGGCGTCGACGTCGAATTCGAGCACCGTGTCGTACTCGGCGCCTTCATCGGAAGCCAGCTCGCTCCAGGCGATGACCGCCTTGTCGTAATCCGCTCCTTGAGGAGCGTATTCCCGGCCGCGCAGGTAGTCGAACGTCGTCTGGTCGGGAGCGATCAGGCCGGCGCGGGCACCTGCCTCGATGCTCATGTTGCAGACCGTCATGCGCTCTTCCATGCTGAGGCTGCGGATGGATTCGCCGGTATACTCAAGCACATAACCCGTCGCGAAGTCCGTTCCGTACTTGGCGATGAGGCCGAGGATCATGTCTTTGGCGGTCACGCCGGGACGGCGGCTTCCGATGAAGCGGATTTCCATCGTTTTGGCCTTGGACTGCTGCAGGCATTGGGTCGCCAGCACATGCTCGACCTCGCTTGTGCCGATGCCGAATGCGAGAGCTCCGAACGCGCCGTGCGTCGACGTATGGCTGTCGCCGCATACGATCGTCTTGCCCGGCCAGGTCAGGCCGATCTCCGGCCCCATGACATGCACGACGCCTTGATCGATATTGTTGAGGTCGAACAGCTTGACGCCGAAATCCTCGCAGTTTTTCGTGAGTGTGTCCACCTGCTGCTTGGAGATCGGATCCTTGATGTTGAAGCGGTCCTTCGTCGGCACGTTATGGTCCATCGTCGCGAACGTCCGGTCCGGACGGCGCACCTGGCGTCCCGAGAGACGCAGGCCCTCGAACGCTTGCGGAGAAGTAACCTCATGCACGAGATGCAGATCGATATAGATGATGCTCGGACTGCCTTCCTCCGAATGGATGACGTGATTGTCCCAGATCTTTTCAAACATTGTACGCTTCGCCATGCGAATCACCCCGTATAAGTTCAGTAGATTGCCGTTTCTTAATGATTGAATCCAGCATACCTGCTTTCCCTTGATTGTTCCAAGATATAATATCTATAATAGTTATAGGTATACATAATAATCAAAGGGGGATGGTTGCAAATGGAGCTCCGCCAGCTGCAATACGTCATTCAAATCGCAAAAGAACTCAATTTTTCCCGCGCCGCGGAAAAGCTCCACATCGCCCAGCCATCGCTGAGCCAGCAGCTGTCCAAGCTGGAGAAGGAAATCGGCGTCCTTCTCGTCCGCCGCACGACGAACTCCGTCGAGCTTACCCATGCCGGCGAAGTGTTCGTCGACAAAGCCCAATCCATCCTCGGCAGCATCGAGCAGCTGCGGACGGAGATGGAGGATATGGCCCATATGAAACGAGGCCGGCTCGTCATCGGCAGCCTTCCGATCACCGGCTCCCATATCCTCCCCATCGTGCTGCCGGAATTCGGAGCCGCCTATCCGGAGATCGAAATCGTGCTCGTCGAGGACACGACGGTCAAGCTGGAGCAGCTGGCCGCCAGCGGGCAGACGGATATCAGCCTTCTTTCGCTGCCTCTGATCGATTCCACGCTCGTCTATCAGCCGCTCATCCGGGAAGAAATCTCCCTTGCCGTCCCGCCCAGCCATCGCCTTGCCGGCGAGAAGGCTCCCGTGAGCCTGGAGACGCTGTCGGAGGAGCCCTTCATCGTGCTGAAGAAAGGCCAGGGCTTCCGCCAGATCGCGCTCGATCTGTGCGCCGGCGCCGGCTTCCAGCCGCGCATCGTCTTTGAGAGCAGCAATATCGAGACCGTGCAATCCCTCGTGGCTGCCGGAATGGGGCTTGCATTCATCCCGGACATGATCGCCCGCGGGGCGCGCAGCGAGTTCATGCCGAGCTATTGCTCCATTCAAGGAAACCCTTCGAGAACGCTCGTTATTGCCAGCCGGAAGGGACGCTACTTGTCCAAAGCGGCAGAAGCCTTCATCGAGACGATGAAGGCTGCGGTGAGCAGGCATTACAAGGAAGGAAGCCGTCAGTAGAGGGAAGGCCTGCGGTCTTCGAATACGGGAATCCGCGCGCGCACCTCGTCCACGAGGCCGAGGTCGATGTCGGCGACGAGGACGGTCTCTTCTTCCCCGCCTTCGGCAATGACCTCTCCCCATGGATCGATGACCATCGAATGGCCGAAGAAGACGTCTTTGCCGCTCGCGCCTGTCCGGTTGCAGGCGATCACATACATCTGGTTCTCGATCGCGCGGGCCGTCAGAAGCGTTCTCCAATGATGCAGGCGCGGATGCGGCCATTCAGCCGGCACGAACAGCACTTTGGCGCCCGACAAGGCAAGCTTGCGCGCCAGCTCGGGGAAGCGGATATCGTAGCAGATCATCATGCCCGCCTGCTCATCCTGAAGAGGGAACAGTCCCGGCTCGCTTCCGGCGGACAAATGCTTTTCTTCCTCCATCAGGCGGAAAAGATGGATTTTAGAATAGGAGCCGGCCTGCCGGCCGTCCCGGTCATACGCATA
Source organism: Paenibacillus sp. D51F (assembly GCF_053345695.1). NCBI lineage: Bacteria > Bacillati > Bacillota > Bacilli > Caryophanales > Paenibacillaceae > Paenibacillus > Paenibacillus sp. D51F. Next base: position 15,921 of record NZ_JBKFAO010000002.1, read on the forward strand.
GGCGGTGTTGTAGACTTCGCTGCCGCGCTTCTCGGCGATCGAGCCGGCTACGACATGGATGCCCGTGCTCCGGCTGAAATCCGAGATCAGCTTGCGGGTCCGAGCACCGTCGGCATCGGCCAGCTGCTGGATCTGCTGCAGCGAGTAGCCCGTATTCCACATTTCCGGAAGCACGAGGACATCCGGCTTCGGATTCAGCTCCGAAGCTTCCCGCAGCCGCTGTTCCACGAGCCGGTAATTGGCTTCGGGATCACCGGCGTGTACGGGTATTTGCAAGAGGGCGATGCGAAGTTTGGCAGAAGATTTCTCCATGGGCAGGTACCTCCGGACGCGGCAGGGCCGCCTCAAATTGTCTTTTCTATGATACTTCCTCATGGAAGTCTGTCAAGTTGGACAGCTTAAAGGCATCCCCTTTAACTGGAAAAGACCAATGGAGGTATCCCGTGTTCCGACCGCTAAGCTTCGCCGCAATCGTTCTGCTCGCCGTTATGACCTGTTTTGGCGGGACCGCCTTTTCGGCGGCTCCAGCATCGCCAGCTTCGTCTCCGGAAGCTTCAAAGGCGCTTCCTCCCCTATCATCGGGAGGTGAGCGGCCGGTTCAGATTTTTGACGTTGAGGCCGGCCAGGTCGTCCGAACGCTGGCTAATTCAGCCGAATTCCAGGCTGTTGCCCGGCAATGGCTGCACGACGTCCAAGGAATGTCGCCGAACTTCACGCCGGACGACCGCTGCGGGTACGTGTTCCGGATCCCGCTCAACGAAGTGCATAAAGTGCAGCTCGAGAAGGCCGGCTTCGAGGTCCAGGAAGTGTTTCTGTTCTACTGCCGCGGCAAAGAGCCGGAGATGCTCGCCTTCGATCTGAAAAACAAGCCCTATTTGCTTCGAGTCAATACCGATTTGCGGCCTTTCCTCGCCTTGGCGGGCTTCGAGCCCAAGTCCTGATCAAGATATCCGGTTATTCCGGGAAGGATTTCTCGACATGCCGTAGCCTCTCTGATACCATGGCTTCATACAAGCGGCGGCTGCGGCTATGCCGGACCGTCCCGAAGCAAATTGAATTGGAGTGACCGTACATGACCAATCCCGTCGGCAGCCGCGCGCTGATCGATATTCAGCCCGCCGAGCGGCTGCAAGGGCTGCCTGAACAATTTTTCGCCAAGCTGGTCGGCAAGGCGAACGCACAGGCGGCCAAAGGCCGCGACGTCATCAACCTCGGCCAAGGCAATCCCGATACGCCGACCCCGATCCATATCGTGGAAGCGATGCAGAAGGCGTCCGCCGATCCCAAGTATCACAAATATCCTCCCTTCCGCGGCTTTCCTTTCCTGAAAGAAGCCGTGGCGAAGCGTTATAAGGAGGATTACGGAGTCGAGCTGGATCCCGAGACCGAGGTCGCCATCCTGTTCGGCGGCAAGACCGGGCTGATCGAGATCAGCCAGTGCCTGCTCAATCCCGGCGATCTGTGCCTCGTGCCGGATCCGGGCTACCCGGACTATTGGTCCGGCGTTTCGCTCGCGGGCGCGAGAATGTCGTTCATGCCGCTGCTCGAAGGCAATGCGTTCCTGCCGGACTACAGCCTCGTATCCGAGCAAGACCGCCGCGACGCCAAGCTCATGTTCATCAACTACCCGAACAATCCGACCGGAGCGGTGGCGACGCCGGAATTCTACCGGGAGACCGTCGAATTCGCCGCCGCGAACGGCATCGTAGTCTCCAGCGATTTCGCTTACGGAGCCCTCGGCTTCGACGGCAAGCGTCCGGTCAGCTTCCTGCAGACTCCAGGCGCCAAAGAGGTCGGAGTCGAGTTCTACACTCTCTCCAAAACGTACAACATGGCCGGCTGGAGAGTCGGCTTCGCGCTTGGCAACCGCACCGTCGTCGAGCTGATCAACACGATCCAGGACCACTATTACTGCAGCCTGTTCGGAGGCATACAGGAAGCCGCTTCCGCTGCCCTGACGGGATCGCAGCAATCGGTGGCGGAGCTCAACGCCCTCTATCAGTCCCGCCGCGAGGCCGTCTTCTCGGCGCTGAACGACATCGGCTGGAAGGCTGCGCGCCCGGGCGGCTCCTTCTTCTGCTGGCTGCCCGTCCCGGACGGCCATACATCAGAGTCGTTCGCGGACTTGCTTCTGGAGCAGGCCGACGTCGTCGTCGCTCCCGGCATCGGCTTCGGCACGCATGGCGAAGGCTATGTGCGGCTCGGGCTGCTGAGCGGAGAAGAGCGGCTGCGGGAAGCGATCCTCCGGATCGGCAAGCTGGGCTTGTTCTCTTAAGGAGAATGGTCCGCCGCTTTACAGCAGCAAAGAGGCATGGTATTCTAAGTGCAACTGAAAACCGACATTCGCAATGAAGGGAACCGCCAGGCGTCACAGCGGCACGCCAGAGAGTAGCCTCCATCGGCTGGGAGAGGCTGCCGTGCCGTATCGCCTGCACCCATCCCGGAGCGGCCGGCGACGAGCCGGACAGCGCCCTCTGTTACAAGGGTCCGGAGTGGGACGGCATTCATGCCGCCCAAGCGAAGGTGGTACCGCGGAAGCATAGGCTTTCGTCCTTTTTGAGGACGGAGGCCTATTTGTTTTTCGCCTAGCATTCATGTTGATTCACAAGAACGGCACGGATAGACAGGAGGTTCGGGGGATGCCGAAGGAAAGAATCATCGTCAAGATCGGTAGCAGCTCGCTGACGAGCCCGGAGGGCGGACTCAATAAAGAAAACATGGTCTTTTACGCCGGCGAGCTGGGCAAGCTTCACGCTCAGGGCCACGAGGTGCTGCTGGTCACCTCCGGTGCGGTCGCAGCCGGCTTCAGCGTCATCGGGTACGAGTCGCGCCCCAAGCTGCTCCATGAAAAACAGGCGGCCGCAGCCGTCGGCCAGGCGCTGCTCATGCAGGCCTATCAGGAAGCCTTTGCGACCGGAGGCGTCACATGCGCGCAAGTGCTGCTTACCCGCCACGATTTCAGCAGCCGCGACCGGGGCCGGAACGCCATGATGACGATCGAGGAGCTCCTGCGCCAGCGGGTCGTTCCCGTCATCAACGAGAACGATACGGTTTCGACCGACGAGCTGAAGTTCGGGGACAACGACATGCTGTCGGCGCTCGTCGCGAATCTCGTGAAGGCTCGCAAGCTGATCATTGTCACGGATACGGACGGCCTCTATACCGCCGATCCCCGCCATAATCCGGACGCCCGCAAAATCGAGCGCGTCGAGGAAATCACCGGCGAGCTCATGAGCCTGGCCGGCGGCGCCGGCTCCGCAGTCGGCACGGGAGGCATGCGCTCCAAGATCGAGGCGGCACGCATCGCGATGCGCGGCGGCGTGCCGGCATTTGTCGGACGGGTATCCGAGCCGGGAGATCTGGTCCTCGCGGCCGAGGGACGAGGCAAAGGCACCTATTTCACCTCTCACGAGCATAGTCTTCCCGTAAAGAAGCAATGGCTGGGCTTCCACTCCATGCCGTCCGGCAGCATCAAGGTCGACGAGGGCGCTTGCAACGCTCTGGTAGCGGGCGGCAGAAGCCTTCTTCCCGCCGGCGTGACGAACGTCACCGGCGACTTCCACCCCGGAGATGTCATCGAGGTGCAGGACCGGGACGGCTCGCTGGTCGGCCGCGGCATCGTCAATTATGCCGCCTGGCAGCTTCGCGCCGTCGCCGGCCTCGGCTCGGAGGAAGCGAAGCGGCGCATCGACGTGCAGCGGATCGAGGTTATTCATCGGGACGAGTGGATTACGCTGAAATGAACGATGCCTGAGCTGTACGCGCGTCGGCCAAAATTCGGAATGCTTCGCCGGAATAATTCTGAGCGCTTCGCGGGCCATCCTCTTGAACAATTCTGAACGCTGCGCGGGCCATCCTCTTGAACAATTCTGAACGCTGCGCGGGCCGGCCATCCTCCGATCGCTGTTGCTGATGTATTCTCTGAATTTTTGGGTCAGTGGTCAGAATACATCAGCAAAGGCGAACGCTGGCGCTTCTATGGATTGGCCGGCTCGCTACGCTGGGATTATTCAGATGGAGGATCCGCTTCGCGGCGACTCTGCCGGCCTCTGGCGGCTAGGCTGTCGTGAACTTGACGCCGCTTGACGCGCAATTAACGCTGCTTCACGAAAATAACGCAGCGCAACGAAAAATAACGAAGCTTAACGTGAATCACGCGGCTTGACCCGCTACTTAACGCCGCTTCACCCGCCGCATAAGCAGCGGCAAGCCAATTGATCCCGGCAGCGAGCTTTGCGCATGGCCCGCGAAGCGTGCCAGCCGGGTCTGGAGAAGCGTCAGCGGTCGCCTTTTCCAGAGGATTCCTTCCCTTGAAGATTAGAATCAGGAATCCGACGGGAACAGCAATCGGAAGTTCCGGCTGCACGCGCAGCAGCGCACTTCAAGTGGACTGCACGCGCAGCGGCGCACTTCAAGCGGACTGCATGCGCAGCGGCACGCAAATTGAGTCCCGCGCAGCGAGTATAAGCGCCATGGCCCGCGAAGCGTGCCAGCCGGGTCTGGAGAAGCGTCAGCGGTCGCCTTTTCCGGAGGATTCCTTCCCTTGAGCATAGAATCAGGGAATCCGACGGGAACAGCGATCGGAAGATCGGCTGCACGCGCAGCGGCGAACTTCAAGCGGAACTGCACGCGAAGCGGCGCACTTCTGCCCCGCGCAGCGAGCATAGCGCCTTGGCCCGCGAAGCGTGCCAGCCGAATCTGGAGAAGCGTCAGCGGTCGCCTTTTCCGGAGGATTCCTTCCCTTGGACATGATAATCAGGGAATCCGACGGGAACAGCGATCGGAAGATCGGCTGCACGCGCAGCGGCGCACTTCAAGCGGACTGCATGCGCAGCGGCACGCAAATTGAGTCCCGCGCAACGAGTATAAGCGCCATGGCCCGCGAAGCGTGCCAGCCGGTTCTGGAGAAGCGTCAGCGGTCGCCTTTTCCGGAGGATTCCTTCCCTTGTCCATGAGAATCAGGGAATCCGACGGGAACAGCGATCGGAAGATCGGCTGCACGCGCAGCGGCGCACTTTAAGCAGGCTGCACTCGCAGCGGCGCACTTTAAGCAGGCTGCACGCGAAGCGGCGCACTTTAAGCAAACTGCACGCGAAGCGGCGCACTTCAAGCGGATTGCACGCGAAGCGGCCAGCAACTTGAATCCCGAGCAGCAGCCCTAAACCCGAAAGGAGAATGAACCATGACGATAGAGCAAAAAACCGCCGCATCCGAAGCGGCCGTCAAAGCCGCGCTCGCGAAGCAAGCCGCCCGCAAGCTGGGCAGCCTGGACACGGCCGAGAAAAACCGGGCGCTGGAGGCGATGGCCGCCGCGCTGATCGTGGAAACGGACAGCATCCTGGAAGCCAATGCCCTGGATCTGAAGCGCGGGCGCGAGGCTGGAACCGCCCCTTCCCTGCTAGACCGGCTCGCGCTGAATGCCGAGCGGATCGCCTCGATCGCCCAAGGTGTCCGGGAGGTCATCGCCCTGGAGGACCCCGTCGGACGGACCGTGCAGACGATCGAGCGCCCGAACGGGCTCCACATCGAGCAGGTGTCCGTGCCGCTCGGCGTCATCGGCATGATCTATGAAGCCCGACCCAACGTCACGGTTGACGCCGCGGCCCTATGCCTGAAAACCGGCAACAGCGTCGTTCTTCGCGGAGGAAGCGCCGCCCTCCAAACGAACCAGCGCGTCGTGGAGGTGCTTCGCGGAGCGCTGCAAGCTACAGCGGTGCCGCCTGAAGCGCTCCAGTTGATCGAGGATCCGAGCCGCGCATCGGCGGACGCCATGCTCAAGCTGAACGGCCTGCTCGACGTCATCATTCCTCGCGGCGGCGCGGCTCTGATCCGCAATGTGATCGAGAACGCGACCGTGCCTGTCATTGAGACGGGGGCGGGAATCTGCCATACTTATGTCGATGCGGAGGCCGATCCGGCCATGGCTGCCTCCATTGCCGTCAACGCCAAAGCCCAGCGTCCATCCGTCTGCAACTCCATGGAGACGCTGCTCGTCAACGCCCGCTATGCCGAGCATGGCCTCGTTCCTCTGGCAGCTGCGATTGCCGGGGCCGGTGTCGAGTTGAGAGGCTGCGGCGAAGCGCGCCGCATAGCGGGAAGCGCGGTCCCAATGGCACCGGCAGGCGAAGCCGACTATGCGACGGAGTATAACGACTATATTCTCAACATTCGCGTCGTGGACAGCTTGGACGAGGCGCTGGACCATATTTCGCGATACGGCACCCGCCATTCCGAATGCATCGTGACGCCCGATGCCGATGCCGCAGGACGATTCCTGAATGAAGTGGACGCCGCGGCCGTCTACCATAACGCCTCCACCCGTTTCACGGACGGCTTCGAATTCGGCTATGGAGCCGAGATCGGGATCAGTACGCAAAAGCTACATGTACGGGGACCGATGGGTCTGCCGGCGCTTACATCGACGAAATACCGCATCCAGGGCACCGGCCAGATCAGAGGCTGACAGCCGTCAAGGAACGTTAAGGAGGACTACTATTGACTACCCCATTCCCATCATCGGCGGGAACTCCCGCTTTGTTCGCCCAGCCGGAAACGCTGAGCTACTGCTTCTTCGGAGCCGGCTCCATGGCCGAAGCCGTCGCCCGCGGCATGATATCGCGCGGACTGTGCGGAGCCTCGCGCATCGGCATGTTCAACCGCAGCGGCGGCTCCAGGCTGGCCGAGCTCCGCTCGGCATACGGGGTCCTGACCGCAGAGACTCCGGAGGAAAAAGAGGCGATGCTGGCCGGCGCAGACGTCATCGTGCTCAGCATGAAGCCCAAGGACGCCGAGGAAGCGCTGCGCTCCATCTCCCATCTCATCGACGGCAGCAAGCTGATCGTCTCCCTCATCGCAGGCTTGTCGATCCGCACGATCCAAGCTCTGGTCGGGACGAAAGCCGCCGTCGCCCGGACGATGCCCAACACGTCCAGCACGATCGGCCTCGGCGCGACGGCGCTGAGCTATTCCCCGGAGACGGATTCGGAGCAGCGGGCGGCCGTGGAGCAGCTGTTCCGCTCGATCGGCCTCATAACGGTCGTGGAGGAGCGGCTGCTGGAAGCCGTCACCGGATTGTCGGGTAGCGGACCGGCCTACTTGTATTATATTATGGAAGCCATGATCGAAGCCGGGATGGAAATGGGGCTCGACAGCGATTCCTCGCGCGAGCTCACCGTGCAGACCGTGCTCGGCGCCGCCGAAATGATGCGGGTGACCGGCGAGCAGCCGGCCGAGCTGAGGCGCAAGGTGACCAGCCCGAACGGCACGACTCAAGCGGCGATCCAGCTGATGCAGGAGCATCGTGTCGCCGAATTTTTCAAGGCCGGAATGAAAAAGTCCGCGCAGCGTGCGGACGAGATCGGCCGCGAGATCGAAAGGAGCGTTCTTGGTGAACGAGAGCAAAAGTAACATCGCCATTCCAGGCATGTGCACCGCCCTTTACCGTGTCCATGACGACAAGGCGGATTTCAGCAAAAAAGCGGACTCCATCGCCGTAGGCTTGACGGTCGGCAGCTGGACCGAGCTTCCGGACGCACGGAAGGCCGAAATGGAAAAGCATCTGGGACGCACGGTCTCCATCGACGTCCATGAAGGCGACGGCACGCCGGGATCGCGCTATGCCGATATTCGGATCGCCTATCCCGACATCAATTTCAGCCGGGACATTCCAGCCCTGCTCGTCACCGTATTCGGCAAGCTGTCGATGGACGGCCGCGTGCGGCTGCTCGATCTCGATGTGTCCGAGAGCTTCCGGAGCGCCTTCCCTGGACCGAAGTTCGGCATCGAAGGCGTGCGGGAGCTGCTGGGCGTCCATGACCGGCCGCTGCTGATGAGCATTTTCAAGTCGGTCATCGGCCATGACCTGAAAGGATTGGAGGAGCAGTTCTACCAGCAGGCGCTCGGCGGAGTGGATCTCATCAAGGATGATGAGATTCTGTTCGAGAACGAGGAGATCGGCATCCGCCGCCGTGTCGCCGTCTGCATGGAAGCCGCTCGCAAAGCGTCGGAGCATACCGGACAGAAGCTTCTGTACGCCGTCAATCTGACCGGACCGACTTCCAAGCTCGCCGAACAGGCCCGCACCGCAATATCGGAAGGCGCCAACGCCCTGCTGTTCAATGTCCTTTCCTACGGCTACGACGTTCTTCACGAGCTGAGCGGCGATCCGGACATCAACGTCCCGATCGCGGCGCATCCCGCTCTGGCGGGCGCTTTCTATCCGTCCCCGCACTACGGAATCTCCGCTTCGCTGCTGCTGGGCAAGCTTATGCGGCTGGCTGGCGCGGACCTGGTCCTCTTCCCTTCGCCCTACGGCTCCGTCGTCATGCCGAAGCAGGAGAACATGGCGATCAAGGAAGCGCTGCTGGATCCTTCTGTCCCTGCAAGGACAAGCTTCCCCGTGCCGTCTGCGGGCATCCATCCCGGACTCGTGCCGCTGATCCTGAGAGACTTCGGAGGCGAAGTCGTCGTGAACGCCGGCGGCGGCGTCCATGGCCATCCGATGGGAGCGGCCGCCGGCGGCCGCGCATTCCGGCAGGCGATCGACGCGTCGCTGGAGGGAGTGTCTCTCCAGGAAGCGGCTGCCGCTTCCGGACGAGAAGAACTTGCCGCAGCCATCAAGGCCTGGGGCGTTCGCGAAGGCTGACTTTCCTTTCCGCCGAAATGGCCGCCGTCTTCAAGAGGCGGCCATTTCGGCGTAGAGAAGAAGACAAGCTTGTGGTATGCTTTCTTCTTGTACAGGCTTTGAAAGGCGTTGACGTATTCGCCGTGTGAAGCCCTTCCCTGGAGTCGAATGCAGAGGCTGCCCGAGGCATCCTTCTCTTCGAGAACAATCCCGCATGAAAGAAGGCTCGTCATCATGACCTCATCCCTGACCGAATCCGGCTTCTCTGCCTCCTATAACGCCGGGGCAGCCCGCAGGCCGGTTATTTTCTGCGACTTCGACGGCACGATAACCGAGAACGACAACATCATCGCTATCATCCGCCATTTCAATCCTGAGGGCTGGGAACAGATCGCCCAGGATACCATCGACCAGCGCAAGTCGATCAAGCAGGGAGTCGGCGAAATGTTCCGTCTCCTGCCAGCCTCGCTCAAAGATGAAGTGATCGCCTACTCGATCTCCAACGCCGTCATTCGGGCCGGCTTCCAGGAGCTGCTCGATTACTGCAAGGCGGAGAATATCGAATTTTTCGTCACTAGCGGCGGCATCGACTTTTTCGTCTATCCGCTGCTGTCCCGCTTCGGCATTCCGGAAGACCATATCTATTGCAACAGCAGCGATTTCAGCGGAGAGAACATCGAGATTGTCTGGCCGCATAGCTGCGACGAGGAATGTCCGAACGGACAATGCGGCATGTGCAAAACAGCCGTCATCCGCCGCTTCGCGGGCGACAAGCACGACCGGATTCTGATCGGGGACAGCGTGACCGACTTTGAAGGCGCCAAGCTTGCCGATCTCGTCTTCTCCCGCTCCCATCTCACGACCAAATGCCGCGAGCTTGGCCTTCCGCATGTGGAATTCAGTACTTTCCACGACGTAGTCGCCAGTCTCAAAGAGCGGCAGCAACTTCAGAAAGCAGGTGAACGGCCATGACCGATTACATGGATTCCCCGATTACACTCGAAGAGAAGCAGAGAGCTTTCGCCGAGCTCTCCGAAGTGAAGGAGCTGTTCGCCGGACGGGGCTGGTTCCCAGGCACGAGCGGCAATCTGTCCGTTCGCATAGGCGACTTCAATCCGGGGCGCTTCCAATTCGCCGTCACGGCGAGCGGCAAGGACAAGTCCAAGTCCACGCCGGAGGACTTCCTGCTCGTGGATCAAAACGGGAAGGCAAGCGAAGCGACGTCGCTCAAGCCTTCTGCCGAGACGCTGATCCACTGCGAGATTTACCGTCTCACCGGCTGCGGCGCGATCTTCCATATCCATTCCGTCTACAGCAATCTCGTCTCGGAATATTTCTGGGAGCGCCGGAGCGTTCCGGTGACCGGAGTCGAGCTGATCAAAGGGCTGGGCATTTGGGAGGAAGAGGCGCATATCGACATTCCCATCGTGCCTAACTTCGCCGATATTCCCCGCATCGTGCCCGAAGTGACGGATCACTTGAATCCGCGCCTGCCGGGCATCCTGCTGCGCAAGCACGGCATCTACGCCTGGGGAGCGAATGCCTTCGAAGCCAAGCGCCATCTGGAATCGTTCGAGTTTCTGTTCGAATACGCCTACCGCTGGGAACTGCTGAACAAAGGACGTTCCTAACCCCCCAGCCGCATCAAATGAAAGTGAAAAACGGCCGTCCTGCGAGCGAAGCTCGGTTGGACGGCCGTTTTTCAATTGATAGCGCTGGTCATAAAGACCGGATAAGCAGCAACGAAATCTTGCGCTTGTGCCGCCTCGAGCCAGCGTTTTTCATGCTGCTTCCCGCCTGCTTGCTGTTGCCCTTCCATGTGCGTCTCACGCAAACCGGGTCCATGAACGCAGCGTCTTCGCTACATCCGCTCCGTCGACAATCATTCGTTCGATGTCCTCGTTGATCAGCTGACGGGCAGAGTTCCATTTCTCATTCAAATAAAAGCCGCTCGGCTGCGCATGCTGAAGCTCCTCCAGATAGCGGGACCAGATCCTGTGCTCATGCAAGCCTCTCTCCTCCGCCTGGCTTCGGGATATCGGCAGCGGCCACGAAGGGCTGTCGACGAGATAATGCCGCAGGAAATCCCAGGCCAGGCCGGGCTGCAGGGAATTGCCCGTTATGCCCGCTCCGCCCATATAGATCATATTGCCGTCTCTTCCTTCCGCCAGTCGCGGCAGCCTTGCCACCCCGAATCGATGATCGATGCCGTGGTGAATCAAACCCCCGGCAAACCACATGAAGCCGAAAATCATGGCAAAGCCTTCATGAAGCTGCCCGGCAGATGATGGCTCCTTCGGTTTGCGGATAATGCCATGCACCCGGTAAGCGTCGATCAATTTCTGCATCGCCTCGATGGTTGCCGGACTGTCGGCATACCCTCTCGCTGTCCGGCCGTCAGGAGATAAATACGATCCGCCATTCCGGAATACGAACGGCTCGTACCATTCGATGTCCACGCCGATGCCGAAGCCGAACTGGACCGCCACCCCGTCTTCGCCGCGGATCGTCAGCTTTTTGGCCGCTTCAACGAATTGTTCCCATGTCCAGTCGTCCTCCGGGTAAGGCAGGCCCGCCTTGTCGAACATCTCCTTGTTGAACACGAGCAGCGGAACACTCATGTCGACGGGAAGTCCGGGCAGCGTGCCGTTATGGCGGGCAATCGCCAGCGGCCCCGAATAAAGATCCGCTTCAATCCCCGACTGCTCGACAAATGGGTTCAAGTCGACGAACATCCCCTCTCGGTTGAACAGCGCCCAGCCTCCCGATTCGATGATGTCGGGCGCTTCATCCGTTCGGCAAGCGCTGAGCGACTCGAAATGATCCGCCGACTGCTCGATGACGACCTCAACCTCTGGATGGAGCCGCTCGAACGAATCCTTGGCCTCCATAATCCGCTTCAAATTCGTGAACTCGGTCATGAATCTAAGCTTGCTCATCTTCTTCGACCCTCTCCTCGATATGCAGCTTCAATGCTTGTTCCATATAGCCCACGGCGGCGCTTTCGAACCGCTTGGCTTTCCTCAACAGGGACATGCAGCCTTCCCGCAGGCTCGGAGGCATCACTACCGCCGTTTTGACGAAAGGAACCAGGAGGCTGAGCTCCTCCAGCGCAAGCGCCGCCTGCTCATAAGCTTCCGATGCCAGCAGAGCCATCCTCATCGCCTCCCCGCGCAAAGGTGCCGCCCGCAAGTACGCACCCGCGTACCGCTTCGCCTCGGCATAGGCGGCTGCAAGCTGGCCCATGCCGTATCGGTTCGGCGCCGTGTCCGGATCGGCCAGATGGCGGATCCAGGCCTCGTAAGCCGCAAGCCCCGCCGCATAGCTCAAGTACGAGGTTCGAGGACGATATTGCGATCCCTCATTGGCGAAATGAATTCCCTTGCAGGCAGCTTGGACGAACCGGATCACCCCCTCGCTGTCCGCCGCCTGCCTGCTCACCGTCCTGCTGCTCCCTTTCCGCGAAAAAGCGGCCAGAAACCGGACGGGATTGCCGGCCACATCCTCGTATGGCAAGGTTTTCCCTTCGGGAAGCACAGGATCGGTCACATGCACGATGCGCCGGTCGTCGTCATAACCGTAGATGACGGACCATTCATGGACGAACGGCCGAGAAGCCTGCGTATCGAAATAAAGCACAGGCATTCCGGCGTCGATCCGGCTGCGGATGAACGGCAGGACGGCTTCCTCGATCGGCAGGACGACCGGGAAGCTCTCCACGGCCCCGAGCAGCGGAACCGGAGAGCCGGCCAGCTGCCCGCAGCAAAACGCCGTCTCGTACCCGTATCCTGCCATCAGCTCTTGTATCGACGACCTCCAATCGAAGATGTAAAGCCCGTCCGAGAACGTCGTCTTCTCCGAAATGCTCATGCGGAAAGCCATCCCCGAGTCTCCCATCAGTTCCGCGCCGCTCCTCGGCTCTCCATTTGCCGCAAGTATCCTTCCCAGACTGCTTGCGAGCGTGAACAGCCTGGGCTGGTCTTCTTTCCCTGCCGCAAGCTCAAGCAGCTTGCCGTTTTCCATTCCCGCACCTCTCTTCGCATCCGGCATCAGGCCGAGAGAAGCCCGGATATGCTCCTGGCGCAGCTTTTGCCTGGAACGGTGAATGTACGTGTAGATAGATCCGGTCGTCATCCCGTACATCCCGGCGATTTCTTCCGGACGGAGCTGCCGGAAAAAATAAGCCTTGAAGATCCCTTTTTCCTTGGCATTCAGGCAATGGAGCAGCGCATGAATCGTTTCATACGTTTCCTTGCGAAGCAGCAGCTCCGCCGGATCCTGGCTGGAAGCCGCTTCCTGGCTCGCCCGACCGGCCAAGTGGGACAAAATGCTGTCGAGATCATCCCAGTCGGCAGCGGCGGCCCCTCGGTCGACAGGAGCTGCAAGCGAGTTGAACGGCCTTTCCTTGCGGTACGGTCCGCCCCGGCGCAGCTTCATGTTGGCCTGGTTGCGGACGATCCGGTAAAACCACGGCAGCAGCCGGCTCGTATCGGCAAGCGTCCCCAGATGGAGGAAGGCGCGGATGAGCGCTTCCTGCACGACGTCATCGGCCATATGCGCGTCACCTGTCAGCCGCTGCGCCAAGCCCTTCGCCTTTTGGCGATGACGTTCGAACAGCTCCCCGAAAGCTTCGGCATCTCCCGCTCTAGCCCGTTCCGCGAGCTTTCGTTCAACATCAGCAGCATGGCCTGGCTCTGCAGGCGGCAATGCCATTGAGGCGCCGATGTGTTCTTCTTCGGCAATCGATTCCATGCTGATCTCCTCGCTTCTCTTCGGCCTATTCAGAGAGATGCCGCTCTCGCCGCGGATTTGAACAAAATACGAAAAAAAATCAGTGCCGCAGCTCTTCCGCCGCTTCGATCAGCTGCTCGACGGCCTCTGCGATCCGCTTTTCGCTCAAAAAGGAGTAGCTGAGACGGATCCTCGCATTCATATCGCCCAACGGATCGCAGATGCTGCCGGGCACAAAGGCGACCGATCGCGCCAAGCATCGTTCCAGCAGCAGATCGGCCGGGATTCCATCCGGCAAGGAGATCCACAGGTTCAGCCCTCCGGAAGGGCTGTCCCAGCTCCAGCCCGTGCGGGCAAGCGCATTTTCCATTGCATCCTTGCGCATGCGGACCGCGGTTCTCAGCTTCTGGACATGCTCCTGCATGCGGCTCGAGAAAAAGTAATGCTGGAATATTTTTTGATTGAGCAGCGGAGATCCGCTGTCGGACAACGCTTTGAGCGGCCGGATGCCCTCCATGATCGAGGGGCGCGCGGCAAGCACGGAAATCCGCAGGCCGGGAGCGATATATTTGCTGAAGCTGCGGATATAGACGACATATCCTTCCGTATCGTAATAGAACAGAGGCGGAGGCGGGGGCTGGTCGAAGTAGATATCATGGTAGACGTCATCCTCCACCAGGATGCAGTCATGCCGCTCCGCCAGCTCCACCAGCAGCTTGCGCTGCTCGGCTGGAACCGTATAACCCGTCGGGTTGTGGAAGGTCGGGTTCATATAGAACAGGCGGGGCTTCTCCTTCTCCATCAGCGCTTCGACAGCGTCCAGGTCATATCCTTCCGCCGTCAGCTCGACAGGCAGCAGAACGATATTCTGCTGCTGGAAGACGTCGATCGCCGGGCTGTACGTCGGCCGTTCAATCAAGACGCGGTCGCCGGGCTTGACCAGAGAACGCGACACAAGATCGATCGCTTGCTGTGAACCCGACGTGATGAGCAATTCTCCCGCCTCGACATCGATTCCATGGGCTTCGGCAAAAAACGCCGATAAAGCCTCCCTAAGCTCCGGATCGCCGAGCACAGTGGAATAAGTGCTTAGAACCATCGGATGAAGATCCAGCACCTGCTTCACATGATTCGATAAATAGCGGTTCGGAAGCAGAGCCGGATCGATCAAAGCCTCCGACATCTGATGGCTGACCCGCACGCTGTGGATGTCCGAAAGCCGGCTGCGGTTGACGTAGCCCGGAGCGGCTGCGTAAGCCCACCCCGAAGCGGCATCTCCATCCGTAGTCCTCGTCCGCCCTTCCTCGCGGGCACGCACGTAATAGCCGTTTTTGTACCTGGAGGCAAGAATGCCTTCCTCTTCGAGCAGCCGATAGGCTTTGAGCACGGTCAGCCGGTGCACCCCGAGCCGCTCCGCCATCGACCTGACCGATGGAAGCTTCTCCCCGGCCTTCCACTCTCCCCGATTCATGCCGCTTCTCACCTCGTTTTGAACGAGCGCCAGCTTGGTGACGGCGTTATTGCCCCGAGCCGCGGCAGCGATGTTGTTCTCCACTTCCCATTCCTCCCGATATCAGCCTATCTGGTCTAATCCTATCCCATCTGTTCTATTCGTCAACCTCTATAGTAAATAAAAAGAGGAGGCACGCTGATGGTTGCATTCAATTACTTGCTCATGTGCGCGATTTTCGGCACGACTTTTCTCGTCATCAAAATCGGCGTGGCTGCCGGCCTGCCCCCGTTCCTGTCGGCAGGAATCCGCTTCACCGCCGCCGGGCTGCTGCTGTACGGCTGGATGCTTGCCCGCCGCAAGGTCCGTTTCTCGATGCTGTTCCGCAAGGAATTCGTCTTCATCGGCGCCGGCAGCACATTCGCCACCTTTGCCGGACTCTACTGGGCCGAGCAGCATATCGACTCCGGCATGGCCGCCATCCTGTCGGCCACAGGCCCGATGGCCATCCTGCTGATGCAATCCGTGGCGCTCCGGCAGCGAGCCGGCTTCCTGGAGAGAGCAGGCTGCGGCATCGGCCTGCTTGGCGTCATCACGCTCATGATGCCGGAGCTTCATGCTCAGGCGAATGTAATCTGGCTGGTCAGCTGCCTGCTCGTCCTGCTGGGAGAGCTAGGTTATGCGGCAGGCAGCCTCTTGACCCGGCGTACGCTGCTTCGCTCGCCGGAACTGCCTCCGGTCGCCTTGAACGCCGCGCAGATGATCTACGGCGGCATCGGGCTGCTGATTCTCTCCGCTTTCGCCGAAAGGCCCTCGGCGCAGTCAATCTTCTTGCCGGCAGCCGGATCGCTGATCTACTTGACCGTTGTCGGCTCCATGCTCGGACACAGCCTCTATGCCTGGCTCATCAAAGCGACAAACGCCTTTTTCCCGTCCACCTGGCTGTACATCTCCCCCGTCATCGCTCTAGGTCTCGGCGCGCTTCTGCAAAATGAGCGGCTGTCTCTGCTTTCGTTAGGCGGAAGCCTGCTGGTGCTGGCCGGCATCGTCATTCCCCGCCTGCCCGAGCTGAAGGAATATGCTTCCTCCCGCAGCAGACGACGGGCTCTTGAAGCGGCCAGCCGCAACATTCGGACGTCCGAGTCCGAGTCTGTCTGAGGGATGTGAATTAAATTTGAAGTAAAAAAAAAGCGAAGAACCCCTCCGATGCCGGAATGGATTCTTCGCTTTCTGTGCTTGTTCTTCTCTTTTTGTGCTTGTTCTTTTCTTTCTGTGCCTGTTCTTTTCTTTCTGTGCCTGTTCTTTTCTTTCTGTGCCTGCTGCATTTGCTAGGCTTTATCTGCTCACTTTACTTCTTTTGATTGCTTTGCTTGTTCTACAGTCGATTCTGCTTGTTCTGCCGACTTGTTCTAATCGAGCCCCGAGCAGACAGCAGCCTCTACTGCTACTCTGGCAGCATAATGCCTCTCGAATCAGGTTACTTGAAGCTCTTCAAGAACCGGACCGCTTCGGCGATATCCTGCTCAGGCTGGGTGCCGACTTCCCTCTCGATCGTCAGGTAGCCGGAGTAGCCGATATCCTGAAGCGCCTGAAGATAATTCGGCCAATTCACGCCGCCTTGGCCCAGCGGAACTTCGCGGAAGTCTTCGCCCGCTTCGGCCGATGCCGCCAGCGCCTCATGGCTCATTGCCTCGTAACCGAGCATGCCGTATACTTTGCGCGGGTCGACTTCCCGCAGCCGGATGCCGTCCTTGGCATGAGTGTGGACGATATAATCCTTCAGCGTGTAGACGCCTTGAACCGGATCGTCGCCTGTCACCATCACCATGTTGGCCGGATCGAAGTTGACGGACAAGCCGTTCGTGCTGAGCGTATCGAGGAACTTCTTCAGATGGGCGGACCGCTCCGGACCGGTCTCGATCGCGAAGTAAGCGTTGATGCTGCTGGCATAGCTGCTGAGCTCATCGCAGGCGCTTTGCATCGTGTGGTAGATCTCGCCGTTCTCGTCATCCGGCACGATGCCGATGTGGGTCGTGACGATCGGGCAGCCGAGATCCATCGCCAGATCGAGAATCCGCTTGGACTTTTCGATCTTCCAGCGGTTCTCCTTGGCGTCCTGGAAGCCGTGTCCCGCCAGATCGCCCACAAGGGCGGAAATCTGCAAGCCGAGGGATGCGATGTATTCCTTGAGCTCCCTGCGACGGGCGGCATCCATCACATCGGGATCCATTTCGCCCTTCACCGCATAGATCTGCACGCCGTCCGCTCCGACTTCCTTGGCCTTCAGCAGCCCTTGACGAACGCCGAGCTGGAAGCTGTCCACGATGACGCCGATAGGATTATTGATTTTAGTCATGCCACATACCGCCTTTTAGGAAGGTTATCGTTCTGCTTTTATTGTACCTTCCCGGAGATATCCCCTCTAGAACTCCGATGCCGACCATTTGGATTTTTGTGCTTATGGGACGCTTGACCTTCTCCCTGCGTCAAGGTGTAAGATGTAGCCAACCGCATCGACCGGCCAATCGAAACTCCGGGTATTTCTGCGCTGGGTATTTGCGATAAATATCTGCGATTAATGGTTGTATCGATGTTTGTATTAATCTTAGCGACAGATGTCTACGGTATCTTTGCCATAAGTGTCTGTTATTGATCTTTAGGATAGATGTCTACAGTTGAAATTTAAAAAGCGATGTCAATCTGTGAGTTAATGATAGCGATAGAACGCATTCCGACATCCAAATCGAAAATCCGGTTATGCCGGAAAGGAGAACTTACTCATGCATATCCGTCAGGCAGCCGCCATGACCGGCCTTACTCCCCGTGCCATCCGTTATTACGAACAGACGGGCCTGCTGCCGGCAAGCGCACGAACCGAAGGCGGCTACCGCTGCTATAGCGACGATGACATCGATCGCCTGAGATGGATCGCGGCTCTGCGTGAATGGGGCATCCCGCTCTCCTCCATTGCCAGCATGTTGGACAGCCTCGGCGACCGGGAAGCTTTCCTGCTGGCGGCTGGAGCAGCGAGGCAATCGCTGTACGAACAATGGCTGGACGCCTCAGCCGCCTTGAAGTCGCTGGACCAGGGAATGGCGGCTTGGCAGAGCCGCGCCGGACTCCCTTCGCTGGATCAATTGAATGAGTTGTCCCGGAAGCTCCAGCAACAACGAAAAACCCGGGGCAGCTGGACCGACGGGATCGGCTGGGACGGGATGGCGACGGCAGCAGGAGAGGAAGCGCCTGTCCGATCGCTGCCTGCCGGGTACTCGTTAGAGCGGTATAGAGCGACGCTTGAAGAGCTGGCTGATTGGCTCGACCCGTTGCCAGGAGAAACCGGCGCCGATCTCGGCTGCGGAACCGGCAACTTGACGAGGCTTCTCACCGCCGGCGGCGCCCGCTTGATCGCTGTGGACGTCTCCTCGTCGATGCTATCCCTGCTGGCCCGCTCGCTGCCGCAGATCGAAACTCGGCAAGGCAACCTGCTTGCATTGCCGCTTCCCGATCGAAGCTGCCACTTCGCGGCAAGCAGCTTCGTGCTGCAGCATCTGCGTCATGATGAACGCCTCCTCGCTCTGCAGGAAATGCGCCGTGTGCTCCTGCCCGGCGGCAGGCTGGCGATCGCTGGGCCGTTGACCGACAGGGAGCTCGACAAGCTCCGGCGCCCTTTGGCCGTTGACGGCTGCGAAATATTCAGCTGCGGGGACGGGATGCTGCTGGCAGTCGTTTCCTGATGCATGCGGCGGTCCCGTCCCCTCTAGCAAATACATCGTGCTAGAATTAGGTCAGTGATTTAGTAATTCTTATATCATACAATAATAAATCTCCGTTAAGTTGTTGGCAGCAGCTTCTAAATCACACGAACATCCCATCAATGACAGGTACGTGTGAACCAACAACTGCTATACCCAATAGATAAGAAGACAGGCTTGTTGTCGCGCTGAGCGACTTCAAAAGCCTCTTCCGACAAAGGAACCAGTTCACTGGGTTATGCGCGTGTTGCAGCAGATAAGGTGACTTTTCCTTGGCTAATCTATTGGTACTTTTGGAGTTGTCCTGGGCATCACCTATCTTCGTGTTAGATTTAGGTAAAGTATTGCTTATGCTTATTTTCCCCAAAAAGGTGGTAAGGGGCTCAGAGAGTGAGAAAAAGGTAACTTCTTCATATTTAGAAGTCACCTTGTGAAAATAATCCTTATTCTCATTTAAAATTAACCAAAAAAATACTCAGGTAAAGATCCTCTACACGAAAGTCAGAATGCTTGTTTACCAGCATAGAAATTGCATCATACCTTATTAATACTTCCCCCACGCAACTAAATGACAACCTTTTATTAGATTTTACAATATTGCTCAATTCAACAAATCTATTGATAAAGTTAACTGGTGAAGATGTGAAGAAAAACTCCTCAAAGTAAATATCACAATTCTTAGAACCATTGTAAGCATTAATAACCACCCGATTTGAGGCAACTTCAACAGAATTAATATATACATCTGATAAGGCTCGTGTAAAACCCACATCATCTTCATTTAAAAGTAACAAAGTTCTTCTTCTAACAGAGGGTGCCTTTGTTTTTAAATCGCCCTCTTTTATATCCGCCTCACCACCAGTAGTCGGATTAATATTTACAACTGAAGCTTCAGGAAGTTCAGAGTCTACACGTGGGTTCTTTTTCTCTCTTTTTGTTTTACCTGTTCCGCCTGTTTTATTGCTATCAGTATTCTGTCGTTTTCTTTTGATATCATTAAGAATATCAGCTATATGCTTATCCGAGAGGGCCATAGTAGAGGTTGCTGAGTTTCTCGTACTTCTTGCAATTTTTTCTCTTTCAAAAAAGTCGGAACATTCAGCTGTATGGTCTTGTTTCGGCCAAGTTTTAAAATAAGCTTTTTTCTTGCCTTTTGGTACATACTCCAACTTTGCCAAACATTTTTCATATGTGCAATAAATATTATTTTTGACTTTATAAAACTCCGGATGATTTTCTATTGTACTAATTGAAATAGGCTCTTCAGTTTCTTCTCCATCTACTTCTATTCTATAAATAGCATCATATATTGGCATTATCAAAGCCTCCCTGTATATTGACGTTTATAAAATAATACAGTAAACAATTGAGTGAAATCATTCCCATTTTTAATCATCAATAAGTATTTCATTAATTTTTAGATAAATGTTCCCAGTCTGTGCTGCATGCTTACGTTTTCTAACTATCAAAGATACGAAATCAATTTGATTTTCTAGCACAGCCATTAAATCTGTTCCGTCCATTAAGAGGATTGTACTTCTTCCTACTGAATGAACTCTTACTGCATCTTCAGAAAAGCCGTTTATTGACAAAAATAATCCTAGAGTGTTATCTAACTTTCTTCTAATTTTCCCTGTAAAGCTATCTAAATCAGATGCATCAGATAAATGAGTTCTCCATTTTGCTTCAAACAAATAATCAGTACCCTCAAGAGTAAAAGCACCGTCTATTTGTTCACCAGTGTTTCTAAAAGATGCTTTTGGATCTAAATCAAATAGCTCAAAAAGATCATACAGAACTTTTTCTAGTTCAAATCCCCGCTTTTGATAGTCTTTTGAGATAACCAAACTAAAATAGTTGCTTTTTATATCATCCAATCGACTTAAAACAGCTTGGCTAGATCGGATTCGATGTAAGTTATCTAATCTCTTTTTCTTTATTTCCTCCTCTTCTTTAAACTTCTGTGCCTGATCTTCCACTACTCGTCTTAGATCAGAAACTGCTTGTTTTGCTCTTTCTACCTTTTTCTTACCATCTTCTAATTGTTCAAGATGGCGGAAACTTTCCATTCTTGTTACTTCAAATATTAGACGTCTTATATCACCTAGATATTTTTCCTGATTACTACATAAATCATCAACAATATCCGACACTATTTGTCTTTTGTATCCATTCCAATCTGGCCTGTTAACTATAGAGTTATCATTAATGCAATTATTCAGAAAACTTTTGAGATTATTCTTGTACCAATATATGTTGCATAACGCTTCTTTTAATAATTCAATAGCAACAGCCGATATTTTCTTTTCCATAATATCGTCTCTTTCTTCTTATAAATTTTGTTGACCTAGCTTAATAATTCTTACTGCTTCGTATAAAAATCAAGCCCCTTTATTACTGGAATATTATCACCTCAAAATGTAAGATTAGTTTATTTCAAGAAGTTCAATTTTTGTTTAATTATTTAAAATTATGATCTTTTTAATTCTTTCTAACAGATTTTCAACTTTATCCTCTTCGCTTTTTAAAGATTCCAACATAAAAATGATATCTTTATCATCTAAAGGAATTATTAAGCCATTATCGTTTTTATACGTATCAGAGCATCTTTGATATAAAAGTTCCTTATTATCAATATTTCTACACATCAATATCCCGAATTTTCCTTTATTAAAAGAAAACCTTCCAGATAATTGATCGATTTCAGGGTTAGCAACATCTTTGCTATAAATTTTACATTCTATAAATATATAGCCACAGGGAATTTTGTTGATATTGTGTAGACGATGAAAAAAGCCAACTAGAGCGATATTACTCATGACAATATCTACTCTTTTTCTTCCTTGATGGATCTTCTCTTCTATTATGGGATTATTCAGATGAGGATAGAACAATATTTCGAGAATTGATTTTATGAACTTTTGATACTCAGAAGCATTTTTCGTACCAATAGGTATACTTTTCAAGCTAACTATTAATGCATCTACTAATTTTTCAATAGATACTGATCCCGTATGTTCCATAAATTCATCGTTTGTTAACGATTTCACTTCTTTTGATTTAGAATTTCGAAATCTATCAAATATTTCCGGCTTTTTTTGAGTGTATTGTCGCAAATAATCTTTTCTACTCTCAAAATCCCCATTGCTAATTTAATTAGTAATTTGATTATTAACGTCTTTTTTTGGTAAAAAATATACTCCTTTCCCATTCTTATATTTCTTAAATTTCACTAGAGATGACCTTCTCGCTAGTTGCTCGTCACGTTCATTGGTAACCACAAAATGCCATCCGTATTTCTGAGCATTATATTCTGATATATATGACACTATGGCTTTAGGAACCAAGAATAACTCTCTTCCTTGATAAAATAACAAATCTTCTCTTGAGATTTCCCAATCTTCAGTATTTCTATTCCAATATGGAAGTGAATCCTGATTAGTTAAAGGAATTCCCCAGATTTTACATTGCTCCTTGGTATAATCAATTAAATGCTTTCTTATTATATTTGTCGTCATATCAGATAATTTATCTTTGTCTATATCATCAACAAATACAACAATGTCCTCAATATTCTGTACAACTCCTGATTCTATCGCTTTGCTATTAATTATTTCATTAATAATATCGGTAGCATTGCCTTGTCCAACTCCTCGGCCATTTTTTGTGCCCGTCTTACTAATCCCAAAACACGTTTCTTTAGGTTCAGACATAAACCGAAATAGTTCAATAGCCTTCGAATGTTCAGAATTTCTAATATACTCAACTACTTTGGAAAAGAAACTTTTTATCGTTCCATCTACTTCCATAGACGATGGATCACTTCTAGTAGAAATAAGATAAGGATCGATATATAATGGGTAGTCTCTGTTTGTTTCAATATTTACAAAATCCAGCTGAACTTGATCTGCTTTCAGGTCATATATATCACTAATTTTCAAGAACTCTACCCCCTTTTTAATTGGGTATTCCTTCCTAGTAAGGATAACATATATCTATTCATAAGTGGAATATATTGTACTTTATCGTCATCTTTTGTTATAGAGACTGTTTCAAAAGTCCTATTTTTTTAAAATATTGATTAGAAGAGTCTATACTACTATTAAAGTGAATATAGCAACTTCTTTTCTCTTCCTTCATAATAGTCCGACTATTGCTAATCTAAACAGCTTGGACATTGCAAAAAGTTAATTTAGTAATAAGAGAGTATCCAATGATCATGATATTTTCAATCATGTATGTATCCCAATCTTCACTTGATACAGTCGGTTTAAGTCCATATACCACAAGATGATCATTGGGGCCATTGTTGAGTCCAATGTTCCTCATAGTTACATATCTATTCAGTCCAACAGCAGTCACAATAATTTCCACGACTAATACAAACTTACTAACCATTCTCTTTACCTTAGGAAAATTAGGCTTAATTGACCAGTACTTAACTTCCGGCAGCTTCAGGCAGACGGACCGTTGCAAAAGCTCGTAACGGATATTACGCATTTGTCCTTTGGGAGCAGGATGTTATATTTATCGAGCATCTTGGACTTATATAACGGCGAGGTTGTAGCCCACAGTATAGCTGACAAGCAGGATACTGAAATGGTACTGGACACGTTAAATCAGCTACCCGATCAGCCTGGGATGCTGTTGCATAGTGATCAAGGCAGTGTCTATACGTCTCAGGCATACCAAAGGGCCGTAAAAGGAATAGGCATTACCATGAGCATGTCCCGCAAGGGAACACCCGCTGATAATGCCTCCATCGAATCGTTCCATTCCACTCTAAAGTCTGAAACGTTCTATCTCGAAGGACTCACTCGTACAACGACGGTAATCGTTGAACAAACCGTTCGAGAGTACATCATCTACTATAACTCAATTCATATTCAAGCAAAACTAAAAAACAAGTCGCCGGTTGATTTCCGACGACGGGCCACTTAACTTAATGGTATTTTGATCCCTGTCTCACAGACGGGGGTCAGTCCCTAGTGTTTGATGGCTTTTTTGTTATAGAGCCTTGAGGATCGAGCCCCTGACCTCGTCGCTGCCATCCGTCCAGCTCTTAATTAACCGCCGCTCCAGCCAGGCTCACCCACTCGCCCCGCTTGTCGGCGGATGCCAGCTCCGCCTCCACGATGGCGATCGTCGACATCGTGCTCGCCGGGTGGGCTTCCTCGATCGGCTCTCCGGCCAGCAGCTTCTCCACAAAGTATTTCAGCTCGTAGTAATAGCCTTGATCCTCCGGCAGATCCGCCTCGAAGCCGGGCGCGTCATTCGGATTCACCTTCACGACGCCGCCGCTGAACTGGACGTTGCCCCGCTCGAAGTTGACCCGGAAGCCCATCTCGAATCCGAAGTCGCCGTTCAGCGTCCAGTCGACCTGCGAATGGACGACCTCGCCGCCGCCATATCGGTAATGGGTGGACACGATGTCGTAGCCGCTGCCCGGAATGACGTTGACAGCCTGCGTCGATACCGCCTCCGGCATGCCGAACAGCCAGTTGACGACATCCGTGTCATGCACATGCATATCGAGCAGGGCGCCGCCTCCCTTATCCTTTTGCAGCACCCAAGGGCCCCAGTCCGGCGTGCCGCCGCCGCGGTAGAAGTACGCATAAGTCGGCTTGCCGTATGTTCCGCCGGCGATCAGATCCCGCAAGTATACGTAAGCGGGCCAGAAACGCAGGCATTGCCCGATCATCAGCGATTTTCCCGTTCTCTCGGAAGCTTGAAGCATCTCCAGGCATTCCGCTTCGTTCGACGCCATCGGCTTCTCGCACAGTACATGCAGGCCCGCTTCCAGGCACATGACCGTCACGCTGCGATGCAGATGCGTCGGCAGCGTAATATCGACGGCGTCCAGCTGCTCCTTGTCCAGCATTTCCTGGAGCGACGTATAAAGGGAAATAGAGGACAGGTCGAGTTGTGAAGTGCCCGCATCCAGATTGCCTCCGCCGCCTTCGCCGCGAAGCTTGGCGGGATCCGCGTCGCAGATGGCCGTCACCTGCACGGCAACGCCCTCCTTGGCCAGCCTGACGTAGTTTTCCAGATGCGCCCTTCCCATGAATCCAAGTCCGATGATGCCGATTCTGATCATGCGCGCCCGCTCCTTCCGAGAATGGCGTCCATAGCCGCCGAAGTATTGAAGATGATCTGGCTGCCGTGATGGGCGTAAGGAGGAATCATTTCCGCCGTTACATAGCTGTCATAGCCGATGGCCCGCAGCGCGCCGACCACGGCCGGGTA
The DNA here is from genome assembly GCF_053345695.1 of Paenibacillus sp. D51F. Taxonomy (NCBI): domain Bacteria; kingdom Bacillati; phylum Bacillota; class Bacilli; order Caryophanales; family Paenibacillaceae; genus Paenibacillus; species Paenibacillus sp. D51F. The sequence continues at coordinate 40,723 of NZ_JBKFAO010000002.1, forward strand.
GTCGACGTCGCCCGCCAGCAGGTCGACGAAGCCGTGCAAGCCGCCTGCCTGCCTGCGATAGTCCTTGAAGTGGACTTTCTTGATCCGGCTGCCGAGAATCGGAATCCAATGCTCCGGATAGCCGGAGTGCACGACGTTTCCGACGTCGAAATAGGAACCGACATAATCGGAGCCGATCTCGTCGATGAATCCTCTCAGCTCCAGCGGCGACAGCAGGAACTTGTTCCAGACGTTCTCGATGCCGATCGCCACCTTGGCCGCTTCGGCGTCCTTGGCGAGCCGCGATAGGCCTTCCAGCGCGCGGTCGTATGCAGCGTCGTAAGGAACGGCCTCCGCGTCCGGAATGAAGTCGACTCCGACCGCGCCGGGCACGACGAGAATCGTGTCCACGCCGAGCAGCGCGGCGCATTCCAGCTGCCGCTTGACGATGTCGGCCGACTTCGTGCGGATGGCTGCATCCGAGCTCGTGATCGGATAACTCCAGTACAAGCCGCTCGCGAGGCTGGCCAGCTCGATGCCTTTATCCTCCGCCAGCTTGCGGATCTCGATGATTTCCCGGTCCGTGCTTTCCAGGCTCAGAGATCCGTTCTCCTCCAGCGCAAGCTCGATGCCGTCGAAGCCGGCGGCAAGCGCCAGGTCCATGCTTTCCCCGATGCCCGTTCCCGCCGGGAACGACCAGGCATTGATCCCCTTTTTCATATCATGCATCTCCCTTCGGATTGTGTATCCGCTTCCTTGCTGCGATTATATCAATCTCCCTGCCGATTGGATTTGTCGCATCAGCCGTTAAATTTGCACTCAGCCATGGTAAAATGGAAGCCTATCGTATTTCTTTACCGCGAGGAGATGCATCCATGCCGTTCAGTCGCTTGATTCTGGAGACGCCCGTACAGGTGGAGAGCCTGATCTCCTTTCATTATTTCGAATATCCGACGGGCTTCCTGTTCGAAGGGGAATCGCATGACTTCTGGGAGCTTCTCTACGTAGACAAGGGAGAGGTGGAGGTTCGGGCGGACGACCGGCTGCTGACTCTGAAGCAAGGCCAGCTCATCTTCCATAAGCCGGGAGAGTTCCACACCGTGCGCGTGGATCTCGGCCATCGTCCGCCTAATCTCATCGTCATCGCATTCGGCTGTTCGAGCCCGCTCATGCAAGAGCTCGAGAACCGGGTATCGTACCCCGGCGAACGCGAAAGAAGCTGGCTCGCCCTGCTGCTGCAGGAGGGCTTCGCCAGCTTCCTTCCGCCCTACCATACACCCGGCAGCCATGAGCTGCGCCGCAACCCGCAGGCGCCGGCGGCCAGTCAGCAGGCATTCCGCCTGCTGCTGGAGCTGCTGCTGATCGGCCAGATCCGGAGCGCACGGTCAGAAGCACTGGGCGAGCAGGCCGAACAGCGCCGCAGCGTCCCGGCGAAGGCCGCCCGGCTGGAGCAGGATACGGTGCGCCGGGTGCGCGAGATCATGAGGCAGCGGCTGTCCGAGCCGTTGGCGCTGGACGATCTATGCCGGGCGGTCCACTTGGGACGGAGCCGGCTGAAGGAAATCTTTTTGTCCCAGACCGGAATGGGCGTCATGGATGCGTTCAAGGAGATGAAGATCGAGGAAGCCAAGACGCTCATCCGGGAGCAGCGCCATACATATACGGAGATCGCCGACCGGCTCGGTTATTCAAGCCTTCATTACTTCTCCCGGGATTTCAAGAAAGCGACCGGAATGCCGCCGTCGGAATATTCGCGGACCGTAGCAGCGGCCGCTTCCCTGCCGTCCGATTCCCGCCGCTAGCCCAATTCGGAGGTGCCGAACATTGAAGAAGTGGAGCTTGATCGGATTTTGGATTGTACCGCTGTTCATCGTTTCCATGCTCGTCAACGGCTTGTCGACAGCCTCCTTTTCGGAGGATTCGAAGGTTCGGACCGCTTTCGAGTGGATGACATCCTATGTGAGTCCGTGGATCATCGTCCTTCTGCTCGCCGCTATCCTCCTTAAGCTCCCTCCCCGCAAGTAAAGCAATCAATTGACCGAACGGGCTTCCTTGAACAGCAAAAAGCACCCCTTTCGCACTCATTGGACCTGAAGCAGGTGTTTGTCCAATGACCGCGATAAGAGGTGCTCGCAGAGGCAATTCTACTCGGCTGGAGGCGTGAAGGATCTGCCGGCAAACTCCGCATCGAGCATATAGAAAGCGTTGCTGTCGCTCTCGATGCGCTTCAGCTTCTGGATGATGCCGTCGAACAGCGCTTCTTCCTCCACCTGCTCGTCGATGAACCATTTGAGGAAGTAGATCGTAGCATGCTCTCTGGAATCAAGCGCGAGATCCGCGAGCTGGTAGAAGTTTTTCGTATTCTGCTGCTCGTGGCGGTAGCCATGTTCGAATACGTCCAGCATGGAATCGTATCCATTCTTCGGCTCCGGCAGCTCCTTCAGCGTCGCGCGGCGTCCGCGGTCGTTGAGGAACCGGTAAATCTTCATCGCGTGGAACCTCTCCTCCTCCGCCTGGACGAGGAAGAAGTTGGAGAAGCCTTCCAGACTGTCTCCGGAGCAATAGGCCGCCATGGCCAGATAGACATGCGCGGAATAGAATTCGAAATTCATCTGCTCGTTGAGAGCGGTCGCCAACTGATCGTTCACCTGTGAATCCCCCTGTCGTAATGGAAGCCGCTGAAAAGCTGCCGCTGCGTTCGTGAATCATTGTTCCGACTTTTCTCCATAACGATCCGCGCCTTTCGCTTGTTTTTCAGCGGCCTCATCGTCATGCGGTCATCGCTTGTTCAACCGCTTCTTGATTTTGCGCCGCAGCTTGGCGGGGCCGGACGCCGATAAGGTCTTCCCCTTGACGACGGCGAAGCAGGCTTCCCTGCATAGCCCGCAGCTGCCGAGGCAGTCTTCCTTGACCAGCTTGACTCCCGCCTCCGACTTGAGCTTGCGGTAGGCAGGCTTCGCCCCATTCTTCAGGTTGCGCCGGCAAAAACGGATTTTCATCCGGCCATCCTCCCCGCCTCGTCAAGGCCACTGAAAAAGGTGTCGCTGCGTGCGCGGATCGTTCTTCCGATCGCTGTTGTCCCCGTATTTCTCAGATTTCTTGCCGTTTTTACGGTTGAAATCCGGTGACAAAGGCGACCGCGTTCGCTTCTCCAGAACGATTCCGCACCCTCCGCCCGTTTTTCAGCGGCCCCGCCTCATCCCGTCAGTTTTTCGACGTCCCGCGGAACTTGCGGGAATGAACCTTCGCTTCCTCCGGCGTCGATACCCGGTTGCGGGACCACTCGAGAAGGATGCGGTCGATGTACGTAAAGTGGAGCTTGCCTGCGAATACCGCTTCCCTGAGCGCGAAGCGGATGAGCTCGTCGCTGTACTGGTCAAGGTCGAGCCAGCTGCTGATCCGCTCGCATTCCATCGGAGACAGCGGCCTTCCGAACTCCTGCTCGAACACCGAGAACAAGTTGAGCTCCATCGCAGCCGTCTGGCGGGCAGCCGGTTCCGGCGAAGCGGGCTCCGGGCGTTCGGCAGCCGCCCAAGCTGCCGCCCGCTCCAGCCAGCCCTGCCAGTCGTAACGCTCGTAGCGGATGCCGCTGGCGGCGTCGACGGCGTCGTTGATCGTCAGGAAGCCTTCCTTGATCAGCCGGCCGAGCTGCTGCTGAACCGACTTGGCGGTCGCGCCGGTCAGCCGGCCGAGCTCATCCGGCGTCGGGAAATCCTGGCGCAGCGAATCGCGGAACATCATCAGCTGCAGAAGCAGCATCATGTCGCTGTCGCTGAGGCCCAGCTCCCGATAGCTGCGAAGAAGGAGCGCGGGAAGGAAAACTCCCCGTTCTCCCATAAGGGAAGCCAATGCTCTCGTGTATTCATGCTGGTTGTTCTCGTTCAAGCGGCTCACCTTCCTCCTGATCGCTGCAACTTAAGTACTGCCGCCGGACAATCCGGCGGCGATGGCGAACATTGCTGTCTTACGGATACAGACGGTACAGCGTGCGCGGGAATGCGATCGTCTCGCGCACATGCTCGAGGCCGCAGATCCAGGCGACGGTGCGCTCCAGACCGAGGCCGAAGCCGGAATGCGGCACGGTGCCGTACTTGCGCAGGTCCATGTACCACTGATAAGCGTCCAGGGGAAGGTTATGCTCCTCGAAGCGCTGCGCCATCAGCTCCGGATCGTCGATCCGCTGCGAGCCGCCAATGATCTCGCCGTAGCCTTCCGGCGCGATCATGTCCGCGCACAGCACGACTTCCGGACGGTTCGGATCCGGCTTCATGTAGAACGACTTGATGGAAGCCGGGTAATGGGTGATGAATACCGGACGGTCGTACTCTTGAGCGATGGCGGTCTCGTGCGGAGCGCCGAAGTCTTCGCCCCAAGGCACTTCGAAGCCGTTTTTGTTCAGGAAGTCGATCGCCTCGTCATACGTGATTCGCGGGAACGGAGCCTGGATCGCCTCCAGCTTGGAGATGTCGCGTCCAAGCGTCTCGAGCTCCGGACGGCAATTTTTGACGACGCTCTGCACGACATGGCTGACGAAAGCTTCCTGGATGCGGAGGCTCTGCTCCAGATCGACGAACGCCATTTCCGGCTCGATCATCCAGAACTCGATCAGATGGCGGCGGGTTTTGGATTTCTCCGCACGGAACGTAGGGCCGAAGCTGTATACTTTGCCGAGAGCCATCGCGGCAGCTTCCATGTACAGCTGTCCGCTTTGGGTCAGATAGGCGTCCTCGTCGAAGTATTTCGTATGGAACAGGTTGGTCGTTCCCTCTGCGGAAGTCGGCGTGAGGATCGGAGGATCGACCTGGGTGAAGCCGTTCGTATCGAAATACTCGTTCACGGCGCGCTTGATCTCCGCGCGGATCGTCAGAATCGCGCGCTGCTTCGGCGCACGCAGCCACAGATGGCGATGATCCATCAGGAAGTCGACGCCATGCTCCTTGGGCGTGATCGGATATTCCTGGGTAGCCTGGATGATCTCGATGCCGTCCACGAGCAGCTCGTAGCCGGAAGCGCTGCGCGGCTCTTCCTTGACCGTGCCGGACACATACAGCGAGCTTTCCTGAGTCAGCTTGCCCGCCGCTTCCCACGTTTCCTCGGAGACTTCGTTCTTGGCGACTACGCCTTGGATATAACCGCTTCCGTCGCGAAGCTGGAGGAAGGCGATCTTGCCGCTGGAGCGTTTGCCATGCACCCAGGCTCCAATCGTGACGCGCTCGCCCGTATGGGCGGATACTTGCTTGATGGTTACGAGATTTTCAATCATGCTTCGGTTTCTCCCTTCGATTGCTGCGCGGCCAGCTTGAACGTATCGCGGGCGATCAGCAGCTCTTCGTTCGTCGGCACGACCATCACCTTCACGCGGGATTCCGGCGTGGAGATGATCCGGGCTTCCTTGCTGCGCTGGGCGTTGAGCTCGCGGTCGAGCTCGATGCCGAGGAACGTCAGCCCCTCGCATACCCGCTCCCGCAGGACGACGGAATTTTCCCCGACTCCGGCGGTGAACAGAAGCACGTCGATGCCGTTCATGGCGGCCGCGTAAGCGCCGATGTATTTGCGTACGCGGTAAGTATACATTTCAAAAGCGAGACGGGCATTCTTGTCGCCGTTCGACATCGCTTCCGTAATCTCCCTCATGTCGCTGCTGAGGCCGGATATGGCCAGCAGCCCGCTGTGCTTGTTCAGCATGGAGTTGACTTCCGTCAGCGTGAGGTCTTCCTTGTTCATCGTGTAAGGCACGATCGCCGGATCGAGATCGCCGCTGCGAGTGCCCATCATGAGCCCTTCGAGCGGAGTCATGCCCATGCTCGTGTCGAACGACTTGCCGTTCAGGATCGCTGTCGCGCTCGCGCCGTTGCCGATATGGCAGCTGACGAGCTTCAGCTCCTCCAGCGGACGGCCGAGCACTTCCGCCGCGCGCTCGCTTACATAGGCATGGCTCGTCCCGTGGAAGCCGTAACGGCGTATGCCGTGGCGGCGGTAGAGCACCATCGGAACCGGGTACAGGTACGATTCCTGCGGCATCGTCTGATGGAAGGCCGTATCGAACACGACGACCTGCGGAACGCCCGGCAGCACCGCTTCGACGGCGAGGATGCCCATCATATGCGCCGGATTGTGCAGCGGCGCAAGATCGAACAGCTTGCGGATCTCCAGCTTCGTCTCGCTCGTCACGATAGCGGATTCCTTGAACGACTCCCCTCCATGCACGACCCGATGGCCGACCGCATGGATCTCCGATACGGAGCCGAGCACTCCATGCTCCGGATGGACGAGCATGTCCATGACGCGCTTGATCGCGCTCGTATGCTCCAGAATCTCGTCGACGATGCGCACTTCCGGCTTGTCGGCAGGCTCATGCGTCAGAATCGCGGTATCCATGCCGATCCGCTCCACGCGGCCGCTGGCTAGAACGGATTCGTCCTTCATGTCGTAGAGCTGGTATTTCAGCGAGGAGCTGCCGGCATTGATGACGAGAATGTTCATACGCGGTCACCGTCCTTGTCGTAGCTGAAAAACCCAGTCCCGCTCTTGACGCCGAGCTGGCCGGCGCGCACCATTTTCTTGAGGATGAAGGACGGCCGGTATTTCAGCTCTCCGTATTCCCGGAACATGGACGAGAGCGCGGCATGGACAGAATCCAGCCCGAACCGGTCGGCCATCTCGAACGGACCGTGCTGGAACGAATAGCCGATGCGCATCGCGCTGTCGATGTCCTCCGCGGAAGCCGTGCCTTCCTCCAGAATGTGCAGCGCTTCGTTGATGAAGAGGCAGATGAGGCGCGTCGTGACGAATCCCGGGGATTCGAACACCATGACGCCTTTCTTCTCGATCACCTGCTCCACGAAATCCTTCGTGCCCTTGAACGTCTCGTCCGAAGTGCGGAGTCCGCGCACGATCTCCACGAGATCCACCTTGAATACCGGATAAACGAAATGCATGCCGATTACCCGCTCCGGATGCGCGGTGACGCTGGCCAGCTCCGTCAGCGACAGCGTCGACGTGTTGCTTGCCAGAATGACCGATGGCGGACAAGCCTTGTCGACGGCGCGGAACACTTCCTTCTTCGCGTCGAGGTCTTCGGTGATCGTCTCGATGATGAGCTCGCATTGGGACAGGTCTTCGATCGCCGACACGCCATGGATCCGTCCCAGGATCAGCTTCTTCTCCGCTTGGGTCAGCGCCCATTTCTCGATCTGCTTGTCGAGGCTGACTCCGATATTGTCCAGGCCGGACTTCAGCCTTTCATCCGACAGTTCCAGCAGATAGACGTCCAACCCTTTGTATGAAAGCATCTCGGCGATGCTCTGTCCCATCGTGCCGGCGCCGATCACTCCGATCTTTCTGTAATTCACAGTATGGTCTCTCCTATTCCCTGTATCTATAAAGTACCCTTTATTATAACGTTCCGACGGCTGCCGACACAACTTGACACCGTTCTTTTCCGCTATAAAAATCCGGGCTGTTCCAGCTCCATTCAACCATTCGTTCCCATATTGCCGCCGAATCGATGCAAATGAAAAAAGAGACGGCATACTCCGTCTCTTTTTTGAATGCCTGCCCGCCGCTCCCGCTTACGCGCTGAGGCTCTCCTCGGATGCGATGAGCTTGCGGAACTGCTCGCCGCCGAGCGTCTCGCGGTCGATCAGGATGTTCAGGCAATGCGTGAACAGCTGCCGTCTTGCGGCCAGCATTTCCTTGACCCGGCTCATGAGGCCGTCCAGAACGCTGCCGGATATTTGGGCCCAGCGGTCCGGCGTCATCATCCTGTCCTCAATGATGCCCACTTCGGTCAAGCCGCATTCCACCATCGTCCGGACAATATTGAGCGACTGCTCGAAGTCGTTGCGGGAGCCGGTGCTGCGGCCGCCGTAGAACATCTCCTCCGCGGCCGCGCCGGCAAGAGCGATCATGATCTGGGCTTCCAGATAGTCCTTCGTGTACAGATAATGGTCGTCGCTCGGGTTGTGGCGCACGTAGCCGAGCGCTCCGCCGCGCGGCGCGAGCGCGACCTGGGATACGCTGCCCGGACGAAGCAGCTCCGCCGCGATCGCATGGCCGAGCTCGTGGATCGCCACCCGCTCCCGCTCTTCCTTGGTGGACTCGCGGTCTGTCTTCTCGCCCATCATGACCTTGTCGATCGCCATCGTCAAATGATGCTGCTCGACAAGCGCCAATCCTTCGCGCATCGCATAGATCGCGCCTTCGTTCAGGACGCTTTCGAGCTGGGCGCCGGAAAATCCAAACGACTCCTCGGCGATTTTTTCCATATTTACTTCGTCATGAAGTGGTTTGTTTTTGGAATGGATGTTTAAGATATGAAGACGGCCCTTCTTGTCCGGGAGATCGACGCCGATATGGCGGTCGAACCGTCCTGGGCGCAGCAGCGCCGAATCCAGCATCTCCTTGCGGTTCGTCGCCGCGATGAGGAGGATGCGGGGCGCCTCGTTCGTATGGATGCCGTCCATCTCCGTCAGCAGCTGGTTGAGCGTCTGGTCATACTCCCGATGCGAGCCGCCGTCGCGCTTGCCTCCGATGACATCGATCTCGTCGATGAAGATGACCGCATTCTTCTTGCCTTCCTTGCCGGCCTTCTTGCGGGCTTCCTTGAACAGATCGCGTATCCGGCCCGCTCCGACGCCGACATACATCTCCACGAATTCGCTGCCCGATGCGGCCAGATAGACGGAATCCGTATAATGGGCGGCCGCCTTGGCCATCAGCGTCTTGCCTGTTCCGGGAGGACCGGTAAGCAGGATGCCCTTCATCGGGCGGATGCCGAGCTTGCTGATCTCCTCATGCTTGACCAGAAAGTCGAGCGCCTCGACCAGCTCCCCTTTGGCACGATCCTGTCCTCCGATATCGTCGAAGGAGAACGGCGTCGAGCCTTTCACACGAGCCTCTCTGCGGCCTCCGGCCGCTGCCAGTTGTCCTTTGGACTTGAGCGCGAACAGCAGCACGCCCGCGAGCGCAAGCGCAAGCAGAAGAGGAATGATATTCACGCCCCGGAACAACAGAAACGCAAACAGCGAGACCAGAACTCCCCCGCCTATCTCGATGCTGTACTTAGGCATTCGTCCAAACCCCCATTCGCTCGCCGGCTCTAGGCAGAATTACATATTTCGTATCGGTGCCGAGCTCCAGCGTCACATATACGTTGCTGTCATCGATCGAGGTGGCAGTCTTGAGGCCCGGCGTCGTGCGTTCGATTTCCTTCAATGCATCCGGTATTTCGGAATAGCGGCGGTTCTCCATCGCTTCGGCGACTGTGAACAGCTGGCTTGTCCAGATGGAGTCCAGCTTGGGCTGCGAGCTCTGATCGACCGTAATGACGAGCTTGCGTCCTTCAAGCCATTTGGCGCTGCGATCGGCAATCTGGTCATGAATGCCCCGCAGATCTGCTCCGGCGCCCAGCTTCAGGCGTACGGTCAACGAGTCTTTGGAAAGGGTCGGGACGGCAGAGACGACACCCGGCAGCGAATCCACTGCAGATTGCAGCGGACGCTCCACGACGGCCTGGTCATAGGCATACCAGCCGCCGAAAAACAAGGCTGCGGAAATGGCGATCGTGGTCAAAAAAGGCACAAGCCTTACTTTGATCAAAACAAAAGCCCCCTTTATGAAAATCGAAGCGACGGCACTGAAGCCATCCTCTTCGTCTACTTTGCTTCATGCGTATACGGATTAGTATATCACATTTGCTATACGAAGAGTATATCACATCGATATTCATAGAGGAGGCGGTAATCGTTACAACTTTAGGAAGCTTTTTTTGTCGTCAGCGAGTACGTGGTGATATAGTCGCCGTTCTGATAACGATAGAAATCATAGTAATAGCGGGTTTGCCCCTGCTTGCGGGTATAGAACACTTCCCATGCCGGCTGTCCGCCGATCATGCCTGCCCGGACATGATGGATGTCGGCGTCCGGAACGCGCTGCTTGAAGATGCTGCGGATATCGCCTTCCTTGCGGCTTGACGCCATGTCCAGCAGAAGCGGCTCCCCTTTTTCGGGAAGCCAGGCGATTACTTCCTGTCCCTCGGCATTTTTGCCGCGGACGACCCATACCGGCGCATCCCATACGTATTTCTCTGCCGAGGAGGTTTCCTTGAGTCCTGCCTTCTGCTGGGCGAGCTTCTCGGCCTGCAGCTGCGCAGCCCATATCGGACGCTGGAAGCTCCGGTACTCGGCATGCAGACACACGAGCAGCAGTACAACAAGCGCGGAGATCCACAGCGTCCAGCCGCGCCTGCTCATGAGGCCGCGCCGCCGGCGCGCCATCAGTTCCCCGTCAGCCTGCCGTAGCAGGCCTGGGCTTCATGCTTGATCCGCTCTTCGTCAAGCAGCGTGCTGACGCCGTTCTTGACGACTTGGATGCCGTCCACCCATACGTGGACGACATCGCGGCCGGAGCCGCTGTAGGCAAGATGGGAGACCAGATCGGACTGAGGATAGAAATGCGGCTGATCCGTGTCGATCGCGATGAAATCAGCCTTCATCCCTGCTTGCAGCGCGCCGAGCCGCGGCTGGCGGATCGTAGCGGCTCCGCCGAGAGTAGCCAGCTTCAGCGCTTCGGCCGCCGGCACGACAGTCGGATTGCCGGATACTCCCTTGTGGATCAGAGCCGCAAGCCGGATCTCGTCGAACAGGTCGAGGTTGTTGTTGCTGGCTGCGCTGTCGGTGCCGAGCGATACGGTGACGCCGGCCCGGAGCAGATCCGGAACGCGGGCGACGCCGCTGGCAAGCTTGAGGTTGCTGGCAGGGTTATGCGACACGGCCGCGCCTCTGGCGGCAAGCAGCTCGATCTCCGCATCGGTGAGATGGACGGCATGGGCGACAAATGCAGGACGAGAGAAGAAGCCGAGCTTGTCCAGATGCTCGACAGGCCGCAGGCCGTACTCGCGGACGTTCTGCTCCACTTCGGCTGCCGTCTCCGACATATGCGTGTGCATCGGAAGATCGAGATCATGCGCGGCCTGAACGAATTTTTCGATGAACGCGGGCGGACAAGTGTACGGAGCATGCGGGCTCATCATGGTCATGATGCGGCCATCCGCCTGGCCGTTCCAATCCTTGGCGAACCGGACCGCTTCATCCAGCTTCTGGAGCTGCACGTCTTCCGGGCACAGCCCGATGGCTCCGCGCATCAGAACGCCTCTCATGCCGGACTGCTCGACGACTTTGGCGACTTCATCCATCCGGTCGTACATGTCGACGAACGTCGTCGTACCCGACTTGAGCATTTCCAGCACGGCCAGCGAGGTTCCCCACCGGACGTCCTCGTCCCGGAACTTCGCTTCCATCGGCCACATGTAATCCTGCAGCCATGTCTGCAGCGCCTCGTCGTCGGAATAACCGCGAAGCAGCGACATCGCCGCATGGCCGTGCGTGTTGATCAGCCCCGGCATGAACGCGAGGCGGCTGCCGTCGATCTTGACTCCGATCCCGTCGGCATCGGCCGGGCGTTCTTCCCCTATGTAGGCGATCAGCCCGTCCTCGACGACCATATGTCCCTTCAGTACGGGACTTCTTTCGTCCATTGTGACGAAGGTCCCGTTTTCAATCCACCATTTGCTCATGTTCGGTTCCTTCCTTATCCATGTAATAGGCGAGGCTCAGCAGCTGGGTCGTAAAATCGGCATAATGGATCCGGACCTTCTCCGGAGCCTTGAGCACGACCGGGGCAAAATTGAGGATCCCCTTGACGCCGGCCGCGATGAACCGGTCCGCGACGTTCTGAGCCTCCGCTGCCGGCACCGTAATGATGCCGATCTGAATATCCTGTTCCTGCACGGCCTGCTGCAGCCGCTCGATCGGCTGCACCTCGAGCGAGTTGATCCGGGTGCCGATCTTGGCCGGATTGGCATCGAACACCGCGGTGATTTTCATATTGTCCTTCAAATAAGTGCTGTAGTTGCATAAGGCATGCCCCAGATTGCCGGCCCCTACGAGCGCGACAAGCATCACTTGATCCAGCTTGAGGATGCCTCTGATCTTCTCGATCAGGTAGTTGACGTCATACCCGACGCCCTTGCGTCCGAATTCCCCGAAATAGGCCAGGTCCTTGCGGATCTGAGCCGGATTGAGCTCGAGCTTGAGGCCCAGCTCCTGCGAGCTGACGGTCTGCACGTCGCGCACATGAAGCTCGCCCAGCACTTGCAAATAAACGGGGAGCCGGCGGACGACCGCCTCCGATATCGCTTTTCCCTGCTTGCTCATTGCCGGACCGCCTCCTTGGAGTCTTCGGACAGCCATTCCCTCATTCTCGGAACGAACTGATCCGCATGCATATGTTCAATTTTAGGTCCAGGCAGCGAATAAAGGAAGTGTTTTCCATAAAACGTCTCGATGACTCTCGTATCGTAAATAAGGACGATCCCTTTGTCCCGGGAAGTTCGAATCAGCCGTCCGAACCCTTGCTTGAAGCGGATGACCGCCTGCGGCACGGACAGCTTCATGAACGGATTCTGTCCGGATTCCTGAAGCATCTCCGCCTTCGCTTCTTGAAGCGGATGGTTCGGCGGCTGGAACGGCAGGCGGACGATGGCCAGGCAGATGAGCGCGTCGCCGGGAATGTCGACCCCTTCCCAGAAGCTGCTCGTTCCGAGCAGCACGGATTCGGGCTGCTGCCGGAAGCGGCGGGTAAGCTTGCTGCGGTTGCTGCTGTCGAGCCCTTGCCCAAGCACTTGAATGCCGGAGCCCTGGAGGGCTTCCTTCAGCGGATCGTACACCTGCTTCAGCATCCGGTAGCTTGTAAACAGAACGAGCATCCGCCCTCCGGTTTCGCGGGCCGCTTCCGACAAGGAGGCGACTAGGGCGCTGAGGTAGGCCGGATCGGCCGCGGCTCCCTTGACCGCCGGGAAGTTCCGCGGAATCATGACGAGCGCCTGGGAGCGGTAATGGAACGGCGAGGGCAGAAGCACGGTGCGCGAGCGGCGCTCGTCCGCCATATTCAGTCCCAGCTGCTCGGCGGCGTATTGGAACGACTTCTGCACGCTCAGCGTAGCGGACGTGATGACGACGCTCTTCTTGCTGTCGAAGAAATATTCCCGGATCTGCCCGCTGACATCCGCCGGTACGGTGTTGAGCTGGATGCTCTTCGTCCGCGCGGAAGGATTGGACTCGATCCAGTACACCATCTCCGGCTTGTCCGCCCGCACGAACAAGCGCAGCTCGTCCCGGATGCGTCCGGCATCCTTGACCGCTCCGGCCAGATCCGTCAGCATGCCTTGCAGCACCGTATCGTCCAGCTTGTCCTTCATGTCCGAGAGCATCTTGTCAAGAACCTTGATCGTCCGGTTCATTTCCTTGAAGTAGATGCCTTCCTCGTTCTGGATCGGCTCCCACTGGCTCGGCAGGCTGCCCGGCTTGAGGCGAAGGACGCTCTGCCCCGTCTCGGTCTGGCCTCCTCCGGAAGAGGCGGATGCCAGCGACTGGAGCTGCTCGAATACCGTCTCCCAGCTGTCCTTGAGCGAGCCGAAGCGCGGGATGATCTCGTCCAGCTGCTCCGTCCATTTGGGCACTTCGTCTTCGCTCTCCCCCTGGATGTGGGAGCGGAGCTGCGGCAGCAGGCCGCTGCGCGAATCCTTGGCAAGCCGGTTCGCCAGGTTCAAGAACGAGTAGAAGCTCAGCTGCTGTCCCAGATGCTTGCCGGCCACTTCCTCCACCTGATGCCCCTCGTCGATGACGAGATACTCATAAGACGGAAGAAGGCGGTGATCGGCTCTAATATCGGTAAATAAAAGCGAATGGTTCGTAATGATGACGTCGGCGAGATTCGCTTCCTGCTTGGCCCGGTGATAGAAGCAGCGCTTAAACCACGGGCATGCCCGGTTCAAGCAGGAATCGGCGTCGCTCGATACGGTATTCCAGAATTCCCCTCCGCGATTGCCGAAGTTGATCTCTTCCTGGTCTCCCGTCTCCGTCTCGCCCAGCCAGACGATCATCTGGGACGCCGTCTGCCGCTCCTCGGCCGTTGCGGCGAAGTCGAGCGACTGGATTTTGGTTTCGAACTTGCGGAGGCAGATATAGTTGCCTCTCCCCTTGAACACGCTGGCGCGGAAGTCGAAAGGAAGCACCTGCTTGAGCAGCGGCAAATCCCTCTGCCTGAGCTGCTCCTGCAGATTGATCGTATGGGTGCTGACGACAATCTTCCGTTCGTTCTTGACGCCGAAGTAAAGGGAAGGGATCAAGTAGCCGAGCGATTTGCCCGTGCCTGTCCCGGCTTCAATCAGCAGATGCCGGTTGTTCTCGAAGGCGTCGTTCACCTCGCGGAACATCGTCTGCTGGGCTTCGCGCTCCTCATAGTCCGGGAACAAGGCGGTGAAGCCTTCCCGCACCTGCTCCAGATAGTCCTCGAAGCCGACGCCTTCAAGCGGCTTGTCGTTTCCTTCGTTGCGAGGCGGCTCCTCTTCCGTCCACTCTCCAGCCTTCATGGCGAACTGGCGGAAATATCGGTGGCTGTCGGTATCTAGAGCGGTGGACGCTTCCCGTAGAGCCAGCTCCTCGCGCAGCATCCACCCGAGATCGTTGTCGGCGCTCAGCATCACGAACCGCTGGAGCGTCAGCAGCGGCAGGCCGCGCAGCTTCTTCACGCATTCGGCGAACAGGATCGCCGTCGCCATCGCGTCGCTGTCCGCGCGATGATGCTGATCGTGGCGGATGCCGAACTGCTCGGAGACAGCCCCGAGCTGATAGGAGCTCAGGGAAGGATAGAGCATGCGGAGAAGTTCGACGGTATCGAGCTTTCTGCCGTCGAACGGCGAATAGCCTGCCCTGTCGAGAGCCATATTAAGGAAACCGGCATCGAAGGATACATTATGGCCGATCAGCACGGCATCCTGAAGCAGCGGAATCATCTCCAGCAGAAGATCGTCGGGCTCGGGCGCATCCGCCACCATGGCGTCGTCAATGCCGGTAAGCTGGGTGATGAAGGCTGGGATCGGTCCGCTAGGGCGCACAAAGGAGTTCAGTGTCTGGAAGACATTGAACTCCTCGTCCATCAGCACAAGGCCGACTTGTATGATTTCATCCTCGTTGCTTGTTCCGGTCGTTTCTAAATCCAATACGGCATAGATCATTCGAAGCAAAACTTCCTCTCACAGGCAAGTCAGCTCCGCACTCCCGAAATAAAGGGATAATGGCCCGGGAGTCTGCCGGCATGACTTGAGATTGGTTATTGGATCCTCAAAGGCCGGATCGATTTTGTGCGCCTGGCGGAACAGCATCTCCGCATGGTCCATGTTGAGGCGCACCGCCTGTATGCAGCCGAGCGCATTGAATCCGATCGCCTGCCAGCGGGGGTGGTCCGTAAGGCTGACCAGCAGCTTGAAATGAAGCTCGGCATCGCTCCATTGCTGCAGATGCATCAGCGTCATGGCCAAATACATGCGGGCCAGATCGCATTCAGGCGAGCATTCCACTGCTTTCTGGAAATGCCGGGCCGCCTGCGGAAACATGAAGAGCTTGAAGTATCCTTGGCCCTTGGCGATCCTCTCCACATTGTCGCCCGACACATCCATGGCGAACGAGCCTTGCTGAGGCTTGGCCGCCATGTCCGCACCGCTGCCGATCGCCGGACCGCCAGGAGCTTCCTTCGTAGCCGCGGTGACCATGCCGGCGCCTGCGATCCGGCTGTCTGAAGCTCCGACAGCGGCGGCAGAAGCGGATTGCCCGCCTCCGGCGGCTGCGCTGTCAGGCAATGGGAAGGATGAGCCGGCCGTTATGCCGGCCGATGCCGCCGCTGCCGGGAATTCCTCGCGGAAATCCGCCAGCTTCTCTTCCAGGCGAAGCCATTCTTCAATAAACTGGTCGCTGATTCCTCGAAGCTGAGCCAGCTGCTCCAGCATTTCTTTGCGTTCTTCGGAGCTGCAATGCGGGTAACGCAGCATGATGTCGTCCAGCATATCGTTCATAACGGCAAACAGCTGTTGAAACATCCCGGACACCCGCCTTCCACAGGGAATAAAGGCTATGCAAATGAAAGCAATGACCGGTCAAGCTCTCTCCGGTACCCTCATTCTGTGTTTTGGCGCCCTTTTGTATACCCTGCGGAACAGTTCCCTCAGACGTAAGGATAAGGATTAAATAATGACGGCATGAACTTCTTCATCCATAACCTGGACCGGCTGGTTGTGGTCGTCCAGAATGACTACCTTCGGCTTGTAGGCGCGGGCTTCCTCTTCGGACATGGCCGCATAGGAGATAATGATGACCTTGTCGCCGGGCTGCACGAGACGGGCTGCCGCTCCGTTCAGGCAGATGACGCCCGAATGCCGCGGACCTGGAATGATATACGTCTCCAGCCGGGCCCCGTTGTTGTTGTTGACGATCTGGACTTTCTCGTTCGCCCAGAGATCGGCCTTTTCCATCAGAGCTTCATCTATAGTGATGCTTCCTACATAGTTCAGGTTCGCTTCCGTCACCGTCGCGCGGTGCAGCTTGGATTTCATCATAGTCCGGAACATAAGTCCTGACCTCCTGTCAGTGGAGTATAGCGTTGTCGATCAGCCTCGTCGAGCCGAACTTCACCGCAAGCGCGAGCAGCATCGGCTGTCCGAAGTCCGCCAGCTTGCCGCCGGGAAGCAGGGCCTCCAATGAAGGATAGCTTCTCAGCTCCGCATAGTCAATGGCGGCAAGCGGCGCTTCGGCGATGGCCGACCTCACCCGCGCTTCCAGATCGCCGGCCGTCATGCCGGGCTCCTTGGCCCAGTCCGCAGCGGCGCGCAGCGTCCGGGAAAGCACGAGCGCCTGCTGGCGCTGCTCCGGCGTCAGGTAGACATTGCGCGAGCTCAGCGCCAATCCATCCTGTTCTCTGACCGTCGGGCAAGGAACGATCTCCACGTCGAAGTTCAGATCGTCGACCATCTGCTGCACGACCGCCACCTGCTGAGCGTCCTTCAGCCCGAAGTAGGCTTTCTGAGGCTTCACCAGATTGAGCAGCTTGCTTACAACCGTGCCGACCCCGTCGAAATGGCCGGGGCGGGAAGCGCCGCAAAGAGCTTCGGTCACTTCGGAGACCAGCACTCTCGTCAGCGGCTTGCGCGGATACATCTCCTCGACGTTCGGCATGAAGACGATATCGGCGCCTTGCTGGCGCGCGAGGCGCAGATCGCGTTCCTCGTCGCGCGGATAGCGGTCGAGATCCTCGTTCGGCCCGAACTGCAGCGGATTGACGAAGATGCTCAGAACCGTCAAGCCGTTTTCCGCCGCGGAGCGGCGGATCAGGCTGCCGTGCCCGTCATGGAGATAGCCCATCGTCGGCACGAGGCCGACCTGGAGCTGCGGCATGGCCGTCCGGCGCGCGGACAGCTCCTCCCGAAGAGAAGCAATCGTCCTCAGCACGAGAGGGCTCGTTTTGACAGCCGTTGCGCTCATTTCCGCTCGCCTCCGTACAGAGCGCCGACCGGCGCGGCAGCGGCAGCTCCGAAAGTATGCTCGGCCGCAGGGAAGCTGCGGCCCTTGACTTCGCTCACATACTGGCCGAGCGCCTCGCGGATCGTCGATCCGACATCGGCGTAGGTTTTCACGAATTTCTTCGCGCGGTATGGAGATGCGTACTGGATCAGGTCGTGGTAGACGAGCACTTGCCCGTCGCAGCCGGGACCGGCTCCGATTCCGATCGTGGGAATCGTGAGCTTGCCGGAGATGGCCGTCGCGATCGGTTCCTTGACGAGCTCAAGGACAACCGCGTAGGCCCCTGCCTGCTGCAGAGCGAGCGCGTCGGCTTCGAGGCGCGCAGCCTCTGCTTCCAGCTTGCCTTGGATCTTGTATCCGCCCAGCTGGTGCACGGACTGAGGCGTCAGGCCGATATGGCCGATGACGGGAATGCCGGCCTGCACGCAAGCGGCGACATGCTCCGCGATTTCCTCGCCGCCCTCGATCTTGACGGAATGGGCGTGGCCTTCCTGCATGAGGCGTCCTGCCCCCCGGAGAGTCTCCTCCCGGCTGATGCGCGCCGTCATGAACGGCATGTCGACGATGCGGAATGTGTTCTGTGCTCCGCGCGCAACCGACCGCGCGTGATATATCATATCGTCCAGCGTCACCGGTACGGTCGTGTCGTAGCCGAGCACGACATTGCCGAGCGAATCGCCGACGAGAATGGTGTCGATTCCCGCTTCTTCTGCCAGTCTGGCCGACGGGTAATCGTATGCCGTCACCATCGTGATCGGCTCTCCCTCTGCCTTCATTTTTTGCAGTTTCGTAATCGTTAGCGCTTGTTTCATTTCGCGTTGTTCCCCTTTCGGTACCCATCCAGGTTAGTGTGAACACAAAAAAACCTTTTAGCCGCCGCTAAAAGATCCAGCCCGAAAAAGGATGTCAAAAACGCCTGCGGGCTTTCCTCTTGTCTCGGTCCTGAAGCGGCTCAGAGCAAAAGTAAACGCACTGCTGGTCTTGCAACATTCCTTCTGTAAAATGGCAGATGTGCTGCCTTCTGCCCGGCTGTGCCAGTGCGGTTCGGATCTTGTCGATACCGCCCGGTCATCACCAGTATAACAGATCGCCCCAGCTCCGTAAATGAAGCCAAAAGCCGGCCCTTTAGTGTCCAGGACCGGCTTGAAAGATCAGGATCGGGCAGGCTCGCCCATCTCTGCCGAGAACAACGCTGTGACCGTGCCGTCCTCGAGCTCGACCTGCAGCGCTCCGCTCTCGTGGAGCCCGATAGGCGTTCCCTGTATCTCTCCCTGAGGAGTCGAGATGACGAGCTTGCGATGGAGCGACACCGACAAGGCTTCCCACAGAAGCTTGACCGGAGCGAAGCCTTCCGCGAGATAAACCTTGTACAGCGACTCCCATTCGTTCAGGAAGGCGGCGGCGATTTCAGCCCGGTCGAACGTACGGCCTGCCGCGATGCGCAGCGATGCCGCACGCTCCAGCAGCTCGTTGGGATAATCGCCTTCAGCCATGTTTACGCTGATGCCGACGCCGGCTACGATATGGCGGATCCGCTCGTCCTCGGCGGCCGATTCCAGCAGGATGCCGCTCAGCTTTTTGCCTTCATGAAGCAGATCGTTGGGCCATTTGATTCCGATATCCAGCCCGGTATGAAGCCTGAGCGCCCGGCATAAGGCGACCGCCGTCAGCAGTGTCAGCTGCGGCGCGCTGCTGACCGGAAGCGGCGGACGAAGCACCAGGCTCATCCAGAGCCCCTTGCCGTATGGCGACACCCAGCCGCGGCCCATCCGGCCGCGGCCGCTCAGCTGCTGCTCCGCCAGCACGAGCGTCCCTTCCTCAGTTCCTTGTTCAGCGAGCTTGGCTGCGATGTTCTGAGTTGAATCCACCTTGTCCATCAGCAGCAGCCTGCGGCCGAATTCGCGGGTCTGCAGATGGGCGGCTATCCGCTCCTCCGACAACAGGTCCGGCTTGGAAATCAGCTTGTATCCCCGCTTGCGGGAAGCCTCGAAGACGAATCCCGCCTCCTCCAGCTTGCGGATCTGCTTCCAGACGGCAGTCCGGCTCACCTCAAGCTCCCTGCTGACGGCTTCCCCCGAGAGGTATTCATCGCCGCTTTCTTCGAATAGTCGAAGCAATTGTTCCGTATTCATGACGGCGTGCCTCCCTGCTTCTGTTCATACAGCTCTGCCGCACGTTCCAGCAAAGGCTTCTGTTCATTCGGCACCGCTCCTCCGGCAGCCTCCAGGGCCAGCTGTTCCAGCAGCCTGCCCATCCAAGGTCCCGGACGCGCCCCGATCCGATGCTGGATGTCCTTGCCGTCCACCGCCAAGCCGCCGATGCCGCGTACCGGCATCTGCTCCATCCAGGTCCGAATCTCCGCGGCGGAAGATTCGCAGCCCGGAGGCAGCGCTTCGAAATCAAGTCCAAGTCCTGCCGAAGCCGCCGCCTCCATCAAGCGCAGCCAGCTCTCGGCGGCCTCCTCTCCGATGCCGAGCACAGCGGCATGCCATTCCGAGGAAGTGGGCTTGTCTCCCGAGACGGTCATCCAGCGATGAATCGAGAGCACGGATTCCAGCTTCTCCTTGCGGGCGCGCGAATACCGCAGCCGCCGGAACCACTCCCCGGCCATGTCCTTGTCCATTCCGAGGACGATGAACAGCCCTTGCCAGCGCTGCTCCCCGTCTGAGAGCTTGTCCAGGGCAGCGAGCCTGCCGAGCAGGCTATCGGCTGCTTTTTTTTCTCCATGCCGCTTCTTATGGGCTGGACCGGGCCGCGGCAGCTGCCCGCCGGGCAGCAATAGAGGCTCCTTGAAGCATTCCAGAAGTCCGCTCGCATGAAGCCAGGAAGCACCGGATCCGATGCTCCCTTTCGCAACGATGCGATCAAGCTCCAAGCCGATTCTTTCCATCGCGACATGCTTCAAGCTGCCGCGATGGCGCAGCAATGCCCGCCAGGTCGAATGGGACAGCCGGAAGCCGTAGACAGACGAGAACCGCACCGCCCGCAGCATGCGCAGCGCATCCTCGCCGAAGCGGGCTTCGGGATCCCCCACCGCGCGGATAAGCCTGCGCCGGAGGTCCGACATGCCCCCGAACGGATCTTCCAGAACTCCGTCCGGATGCAGAGCCATCGCATTGATCGTGAAGTCGCGCCGCTGCAGGTCGCCTGCAAGCTCCCGGATGAACGATACTTCGGACGGACGCCGGTGATCGGCGTACTCCCCCTCCGTGCGGAAGGTCGTCACTTCGTACAGCTCTCCCCCATGCCGTACGGTTACGGTTCCATGCTGAAGGCCGGTCGGAATGCTGTCCGGGTACAGCTCCATTACTTCCTCCGGAGAAGCGGAGCTCGCGATGTCGACATCCTTAAGCGGCAGCCCGAGCAGCATGTCGCGAACGCAGCCGCCTACGAATACGGCTGTGTGCCCGGCCTCCTGCAGCCTCCGCAGGACAGGAGCCGCATCCCGCATCTCAAGAGGAAGCGACGTGATGGGCTCCCCGTTCATCCCTCGCAAGCCGGAACGGGCAGCTCCGCCTCCATGCCGAGCACCCGGTAGTAGATCTTCTCGTATTCGCGCGTGATCCGCTCGTTGCAGAATTCTCCGTAAGCGCGCCTGATGCACGCGCTCCGAAATTGATCGTACATGGACGGGTTGGTCAGCAGCCTCGCCGCATTGCGCGCCATATCGGCCGTATCGCCGATCGGCGAGAGGAAGCCGGTCTCTCCATGCGAGACGAGTTCGGGAATGCCGCCTGCCGTGGACCCGATCGTCGGAACTCCGCAGCCCATCGCTTCAAGCGCGACAAGGCCGAAGCTCTCCTTCTCGGAGGGAAGCAGCATGAGATCCGCCAGGGAAATGACTTCGGCTACGTCCTCTTGCTTGCCGAGGAAATGCACCCGGTCCTCCAAGCCCATTTCGCGGATTTGGCACTGGATGCGCGACAGCTCGGGTCCTTCTCCGACAAGCAGCAGCTTGGCAGGGACATGTTCCGATACCCGGCGGAAGATGTCGATGACATCGCCGACCCGCTTGACCGGACGGAAGTTGGAAATATGCATCAGGATTTTCTCGTCCGGCGCGGCGTAATCCCCCCTCCGGCTGGATGTATCCCGGGGGTAATAGACTCTTTTGTCCACAAAGTTGTAGGTCAAGTCGATCGGAGTCGTGATGTCCAGAAGCTCCCTCGTCTCGCGGATCAAATCCCGGGAGACGGCCGTCACCGCGTCGCTCTCGTGAATGGCGAGACGGATCAGGTCCTTCAGCGACTCATCCTGCGCCAGCACCGTAATATCGGTGCCATGGAGCGTCGTCACCGTTTTCAGGCCTTTGCCATGGATCTGCTTGGCCAGAAACGCGCATACGGCATGAGGAATCGCATAATGGACATGCAGGATGTCGAGCTTCTGCATCTCCGCAACCTGAGCCATCTTGCTGGCCAGGCTGAGATCGTAGGGAGGATAGCGGAAGACGTAATAGTTGTTGACTTCGACCTCGTGAAAGAAAATGTTTTTGTGGAACTGGCCCAGCCGGAAAGGAATGCTGTGCGTGATGAAATGGATTTCATGCCCGTTCTCGGCCAGCAGCTTGCCGAGCTCCGTCGCGACTACGCCCGATCCGCCTAGGGTCGGGTAGCAGGTAATCCCGATTTTCAGTTTTCTGGTCATGTGGGTTCCTCCCGCTCGTGGCGCTCTGCTTCCATATGTATTCCCCTAACCGGGGTTTTAGGCATCAGCCGATGAAATGCGACACCGGATGCGGCTTCTTGAGCGCGAAGCCTTCCGCATGCGGGCAGCCCGCCGCTTGTCCGGTCAGGTAGTCGCGATATTCGACCCGCTTGACATAGCCTTGAGTCAATGGCGTATCGACCCTGCCGTCGCCTGCGGTTGCCGGGGCGAACTGCGATTGGTACGCCGACAGCGCTTCGAGCTTGCGGCCGATGTAGCTGCTGATGTCCACGGTCAAGGCGATGTCGCGCTGGTCATTGATATAATAAAAAACAAGCTGTTCCACGTTGACCGGCTCCAGGTCCGAATCCGGCAAATAACGTCTCAGCTTGGCGTTGAATACCGCTTCTTCGACCATGGCGCTGGCCGCGTTGTGATCCGGATGGCGGTCCTGCCAATAAGGAGCGAACACGATTCTAGGCTTGCGCAGCCTGATTTCATTGGTGATGGCAGCCAGCTGGGATGCTTCCCCCGTCAGGCCGCGGTCGGGAAGGCCCAGGCAGCTGCGGACGGTCAGGCCGAGTATTCTGGCGGCTGTCTCGGCTTCCTGCTTGCGAAGCTCGACGTTTCCGTTGGAGCTCATCTCCGATTCCGTCAAATCGCAGATCCCGACCGTCATTCCGGCATCGGTATGCTTCAGGATCGTGCCGCCCATGCCGATCTCCGCATCGTCCGCATGGGCGCCGAAGACGAGGATGTCTGTCTGCTGTCTCATCTTCTTACTCCGGCTTGTACTTGTCGACCAGCTCGCGCCAAGCGAAGTCCCCGCGCTGCATCGCCTTGACGAGCAGCTCCGCGGTCGCGATATTGGTCGCCACCGGTATGCCTTGGACATCGCAGAGGCGCAGCAGGGCGATGATATCAGGTTCATGCGGCTGAGCCATGAGCGGATCCCGCAGGAAAATGATGAGGTCGAGCTGATCCTGGGCGACGAGCGCTCCGATCTGCTGGTCCCCGCCGAGCGGACCTGACATATAGCGGTGGATGTTGAGAGATGTCTTTTCCATGATGCGCGAGCCCGTCGTGCCGGTCGAATACAGCTTGTTGCCGATGAATGCTTCCTCGTAAGCGGTGACGAAGTTGACCATCTCGTCTTTTTTGCGGTCATGCGCGATAAATGCAATGCTAAGCATCGCTCTCACTCCTTCATGTATCGATGCGTTTGTTCGGTCGCTGTCACGGTTCCATGATATGTTCGAATCCATAGATGAGGCCTTCATATGTCATCACTTTCTTGATCGCATGGGCGACGCCCGGCATATAGCCGGCTCTGTCATAGGAATCATGGCGGATCTTGAGCGTCTGCCCGAACGCTCCGAAGACGACCTCCTGCTGGGCGAACACGCCGGGCAGCCTCACGCTGTGGATTCTGAAGCCGTCATAGTAGCCGCCTCGAGCGCCTTCGATCGTCTCTTCCTCCCGAGGATTGCCTTGCTTCAGCTCGCGCCGCGCCTCGGAGATAAGCTCGGCCGTCTTGATTGAAGTGCCGGAGGGAGCGTCGAGCTTCTGGTCCCCATGATATTCGATGATTTCAAGATGGGGAAAATGTTTGGAGGCTTCCGCGGCGAATTTCATCATCAGAATCGCCCCGATGGAGAAATTCGGAGCAATCAGCCCGCCGATCCCCTGCTGCTTGCACAGCTCGTCCAGCTCGGCGATCTGCTGCGGAGTAAAGCCGGTCACGCCGGCGACAGGGCGAATCCCGCGCGTTACGGCTTCCAGCGTGTTGGAATATGCGGACTGCGGCACGGTGAAATCGACGAGAACGTCGATTTCTCCGCTGTCCAGCATCGCCTCCAGCGATGGAGACACCGTCAAGCCGCATGGCTCGAGACCGACAAGACGGCCCGCGTCGACAGCGCCGGCCGACGGGGACATGGCGCCCGTCAGCTGGAAGCTTTCATCCTGCAGGGCCAGCTTGACGACTTCGCGGCCCATTCGTCCGGAAGCGCCGGCTACCGCGACTTTGATAGGAGTATTCATGATATCGATCACCTCGAGTTAAGTAGTCGGCTTCCATACCGTTCAGCGCGGCTTGTTCGTCGGCTTGATCGCCCGGTTCAGCTTGCGCAGCAGCATGCGGGCTTCCTCGGAGGAAGGATCCAGCCTGCATGCTTCCATCACGCAATCTTTTGCATTCTGGAGCCGATTGAGCACGTAATAGCACTGTCCGGCCGCGAGGCTGGCCTCGGCGTTGAGCGGATCCAGAAGCCGGGCCTCCTGGGCGAATAGAAGAGCTTCGGAGGCATGGGCAGGTCCGGCCGCCAGCAGCAGCTTGGCATCCGAGACGAGCCTGCGGGAGTCCACGACATCCAGATGGAAGCGGTACTCCGCATGGCCCGGATCCAGCTCGCTTGCAAGTCTGGCATGATGAAGGGCCAGCTCCCATCTGCCGCTGCGCGTGCAGGAGACGGAGCATTTATAATGAAAAGACGCATTGTCAGGCTCCATGTCGATTGCTTGCCGGAACCATCCGATCGCGCCGTCGAAGTCGCCGCCGAGTATGGATTCGTATGCTTTCTTGATGCAGCTTTCCCCGTCCATCCGCCCACCTTCCTTCTCAGAGGATGATGGTTACAGCATATGCCAGGGGCTTTATTGCGGTTCGCCGTTTTTGCGGGTCCAGCGGTCCGCGTCCCTCGTATTGAACTTGTGCATGACGGCATCATGCGCCTTCGTCAGATCGATGTTCAGCGAATTGGCGAAGCAATTCAGGATGAAGAGGATGTCCCCCAGCTCCATCTCGACGGAATTGTCCGCCTCGTCCGGCTTCTTGGGCTTCTCCCCGTACGTATGGTTGATCTCCCTCGCCAGCTCGCCGCATTCCTCCGTGAGTCTGGCCATGAGAGACAAGGGGCTGAAGTACCCTTCCTTGAACTGGCTTATGTATTCGTCGACTTCCCGCTGGATGGCGGCAAGAGATTTTTCGCTCATGGACAAGTTCCCTTCTTTGCAAGGTATCTTTACCTATGTTATCCTAAAGCAGTTTTGAACACAATATTTAAGCCCCTGCCTACTAACGGCTCGCGCCCATGGCAGGCAAGCGAAGTCATCGTCAAGGAGAAACCGTCTATGTCCAAGCTATCCAAGATTCAATGGAACTACATTTATCGCACGATCTTCCCGATCATGCTGGGAACTGCCATTTATGCCTTTGGACTTCAGTACTTCGTCCTCCCGAACCAGCTGATGGAAGGCGGCGTTACCGGCATCGGCATCCTTCTCAACTATGCGCTCGGATGGAAGCTGTCCATTACGACGCTTGTCCTGAACATTCCGTTGTTCCTGGTCGGCCTCCGCATTCTCGGCAAGTTGTCCATGGTCATGACGATCATCGGAACCGTCAGCCTCTCCGTATTTCTGGCCATCTTCGAAAAGGCGATTTCGGCCGGATGGATGGTGCCTTTCTACGCCGAGCATGATTTCATTCTGGCTGCCCTTTACGCCGGCGTCACGCTCGGCATGGGCCTTGGCATCGTCTTCCGCTTCGGCGGCACGACAGGCGGCGTCGATATCGCCGCGCGCATCCTCACCCGCTCCAAAGGATGGAGCATGGGCCAGGTCATCCTGGCGGCGGATGCCATCATCATCGGCCTGTCGCTCATCTACATTCCGAAGGAGAAGGTGCTCTACACTCTCGTCGCCGTATTCATCGCCTCCAAGCTGATCGACTTCATCCAGGAAGGCGCGTATGCGGCCAAGGCGTTCTCCATCATCAGCGAGCACGGCGAGGCCATCGCCGACAAGATCACCGTGGAAATGGAGCGCGGCGTCACGCTTATTCCCGCCGTCGGAGCTTACTCCAAAACGGACAAGCAAGTCGTTTACTGCGTCGTCTCGCGGCAGGAAATCCGCACTCTTCGCATGATCGTCCGCAGCATCGACCCCCGCGCATTCATCGTCATCAATGACGTCCACGACGTGCTTGGAGAAGGATTCAAAGAAGAAGCCTGACCGGTTGCCGGCCAGGCTTCTTCTTTTATTTGCGAGCGACTCCGTTATGGCTTGGCGGCTCGCCTTTGGCCGGATGCACCCGGACGCCATGCTGGCCGCCGCGGTAATTGCTCCAGCCGGCATAGCCCAGCACGGCGGCAATGAGCGGCACGAGCGTATAAATCATCCAGCCTCCCGGCATGATCGGACTCGCTGGCGGCGCTACGGCAGGCTCCGTATCTTCCTTGCCTTCCGACCCTTCGGCGCGGAAGAGCGTGCCCGCCGTCTCCGAAAGAGAACGGAAGGATTGAATGATCCAAGCAGACTGAGAGTCGCCGCCCGCCTTCAGCAGCTTCCCGGTGTAGATTACAGCCTCCCTCATCGCCTCGGCCTGAAGCGGGTCGCGGCTCAGCAGCACGGCAGGCTCGATGACCTCCCAGTGCCGCTCGAGGGTGGCAAGCCTCGCCGCTGCCGCAGCCTCGGCCAAGCTGCCGCTGGTCGTCCAAGCGATCGCGATCTGCCGGGCATCCTCCTTGAGCAGAGGCTCGTACTGCAGCCATAACGCCTCGTCGCCTCCCGCCAAGCTGTCCGCCGCCAGCCTCAGCCTCGACGCAGCCTCCAGAAGCCTGTCCGATTCTGTCCCTGCGGACAGCGCAGCCTTGGCATCGGACAGGCTCTTGTCGACCGCCGCCCAGCCGGCGCTATATCCATGCAAGCGCAGGCTGCGGTCGCCGGCCAGCTTCGCAAGTTTGACAAGCTCGTAATAGGAGCCGCTGCGGTCCCCGTTCACGACGGCCGTGTACAGGTTGTTCGCGGTGCTCCGGAACCTTTGCGCGGGCTCGGCAGCCGAGCCGATCTCCGAATTGCCGATGTATGCGCTGCCCGAAGCGTACACCGCTCCATGGAGCAGCAGCAGGGCAGCCGCCCCTGCCAGTAAGCCGATCCACACTCCAGTCCATTTGCCGGACATGCCTATCCCTCCTGTCTATCCTACTACTATGCTTGGGGATAGGGAGATATGTACGGCTTGTACGATTGAAGCGGATTCTCGGCATGCGGAGCGGCCACCTTCAGCGCTTGAGTCAGATCGTCATTCGAGGGTACTGCAAGTCAGCGTCCTTGCCTCCTGCGCCCGATCGTTTGCGCCAGCCAGACGGCCAGCAAGCTGAATATCGACAGCCCGATCGTGAATGTACGCACAGCGGGCACATCGTTTTCAAGCGCATTTGGCAGATAGGGGTAGATGCCGTAGTGATAATCGAAATAATCGTTGAGCAGCAGCCATCCGGCAGCCGCCAGCGCGGCGGTCTTGCCCAAAGCCATGAAACGGACATAGAGAAGAGCTTCCAGCGCCATGCCCAGATGTGAAGCCATCAGCATGAAATGCGCAGGCTCCAGCATCTCTCCCCGGGCAGCGCCGGCGAGAATGATCGTTGTTGCCCAAATGCCGTATTTCACCGATGTGACGGTTCCAAGACCTTCGATCAAGACACGGACCGTCTTGCCGAGCCGTCCCGGATTCGCAGGCGGAAAGAGCAGGTAAAGCAGGCTCAAGGTGAAGAAAAGGCTGGCTGTCGGGCTGTCCGGAACGAACACGAGCTGCCAGAGCGGATTGCCGGCGTCGACGGTCGCTTCCAGCTGTCCTTTGTACCAATAGTATCCGTACACGGTGCCGAGCGCATTGACGACGAGCAGCAGCCACAGGAATCGGCGATTCAACAAGGCATAGCGGCTGAACAAATTCGAAAACAAGACGATGAGCCTCCTTGGTTAGCGTGCGTGTCGCCCTTTAAAATAATGATAAGCGCGTCGGTTGACGAAAAAGCCTGATCGTCCGGGAACGATCAGGCTGGTTGTCTTATTGAGCCGCTTTTTGCTTGGCGAGCCAAGTGGTGAGCGTATCGATCTCTTCCGCGGAGAGAGTGTCCTTGAAGGCCGGCATGCCGCCCTTGCCGTTGGTGACGATATCCGTCAGCTGCGCTTTGTCCAGCAGATCGCCGACGCCGTGCAGGGATGGAATCTTCGCTCCGGCTTGGCCTTTCAGATCCGTGCCATGGCAAGTCATGCATTTGGCCTTTTCCATGATCGTCTTCACGCCGGCGTTGTCGGCATCGACGAGAGCGACGTCCTCCTTCGGCTTCGTTGCCGAAGGCGGTTCTTCGCCGGAAGCGGCCGCTTCGCGGGCTTTTTCCTCGCGCTCGATATGCTCCGGCACCGTGTTGGTGATCTCGAGCTCATGCTGATAGTGGTCCCAGCTGACCTTGGTCAGATAATAGCACGACACCAGCGACAAGAGCATGAGAGCCGTTGCGATCGGACGGCGGTAGAAGCGGCGCTCCTTGCCCGTATCCAGGAACGGGGCAAGCAGCAGCGAGCCGAAAGCGACGCCAGGCACGCCCATAACGCCGAGCGGTACGTACGAGCCGGATACCCAAGGGTACTTCAGCAGCTGGTACAGGAACAAGAAGTACCAGTCCGGCATCGGAATGAATGCCGAGTTGGTCGGATCCGCCGGATAACCGAGCGGTGGCGGTTCTGCGATCGTAAGAACGAGGAATCCGACGAGCACGACGCAGCCGACCATCCATTCCTTCAGCAGGAAGTTCGGAATGAAGGCTTCCGAACGTCCAGGGAAGGAAGTGTAGTCCGGCGGGATGCTGTTGACGGTTTCGCGCTTGCGAACACGGGAGTCGCCGACATAAACGACTTTTTCGTTTGAATTGTTGCCGTGCGCCATGTGAGTCCCTCCTCTACCGTTATAGAGGACCCGCGATGCCTTGCTTGCGGATCATCAAGAAGTGCGCAGCCAGCAGAGCCAGCAGGGCGCCTGGAAGGAAGAACACGTGAATCGCGAAGAACCTGGTCAGCGTAGTCGCTCCGACGATGTCTCCTCCCTGCAGGAAGACTTTGATGTACTCCCCGATATAAGGCACCGAATCGGCGATCTGAATGCCGACCTTGGTTGCGAAGTACGCTTTGTTATCCCAAGGAAGCAGGTAACCGGTGAAGCCGAGTCCAAGCATGATGAAGAAGATCAGCATGCCGACAACCCAGTTCATCTCGCGCGGAGCCTTGTAGGATCCGGTGAAGAAGACGCGAAGCGTATGTAGGAACATCATGACAATAACGAGGCTGGCTCCCCAGTGGTGCATGCCGCGTACGATCGAGCCGAACGGCACCTTGTGCTGAAGATAGTCCACGCTCGCGTAAGCGTTGATAATATCCGGAACGTAGTACATGGTGAGGAACATGCCGGACAGTATCTGGATAACGGTAATGAAGAACGTCAATCCTCCGAAACAATAGACGAAGGCTGAAAAGTGATGCGCGGGATTGACATGTTCCGGCACCTCATGGTCCGCAACATCCCTCCACAGGGGCGTCACGTCAAGACGTTCGTCGATCCAGTTGTATACGCTTTTAAACATCTGAATTAACGCCTCCTAAACCCTTGTGTTCGGAACGATATCGCCCAGGTAAACAAAGCCGTTCTCGATCTTGACCTGATACTCGTCAAGAGGAGCCGGCGCTACAGACAGGTTTTTGCCGTCTACGGTGTAGTGGGCGCCGTGGCAAGGGCACACATATTCGTTGTTTTTCTCGGTGTTCCAGCCGATCGTGCAGCCCAAGTGCTTGCAGATCGGAGAAAGCGCGAAAATCTTGCCGTTGTCGTCCTTCATGATCCATGCGGCCTGCTCGGGATCGCTTACATACCACCCGTCGACTTGATGGATTTTGAACTTGAACTCCGTCGGCTCGCCGACCTTCACTTTGCTCTCTTCCACGACCTTGACGAAGCTGCCTGCGGAGCGTTTCTCCAGCAGCGGATCAACGGCGAACCGGATCATGGGCAGGACGGCTCCGCCGGCCATGAATGCGGTGGCTCCTCCGAGGGTGTAAGCCAAAAACTGCCTTCTCGACATTTCCTTGCGCTTCACGGGAGCGTGTGCGGATTCTTGATTTTCGTGAGTACTCATCTGTTCAACCCCCTTTGCAACCATATCGGATGCCTTGTCCGCCAGACATTCCGTGTCGAACCAAGCAATTCCTATCATACTTTAGACGTTTGGGAGCGTCAAGAATTTGGAAGTTCAATGTTCAAAAATCGCTCCCATGTTTGTTGCTAATTTGTCACATTTGAGGGCGATCGCACGGGGGCGAGTTTACAATCATTCCCTGACAAATGGTTTCCCCTTCGCGGAAAGAAATTATGCATCCCATTCGTCGCAAAAGCTTCATCCATTCTGTCAGGCTTTCCATAACTCCCGGATCCGCAAGGAGATATCGGAAGGCCCCGGCAGCGCTCCGCTATCGTCCGGGCCAAGCGCCAAGTCCGCCTCCTCCAGCCCCGACAGGTCGACGGCAGCCGATGCAGCGATGACATAGCGGAAGCCACCGCTTTTGACTTTCCTGCACAGCTCGTCCAATTCGGCCAGATCATGGCCGGAGCGATACTGCACGGCCGGATAAGAAATGATTCTTCCCTTGAACGGAATCTCCGCCGCGTCAAGCAGATCGCGCAGCTTCTCGAGCGCCTCAGCCGCCTGCCAAGGAGATTCCGTGCCGGAAAGACCGGTCACCGGAAGCAGGCAAGTATCCATGTACGGCTGCAGCTCGGGCCAGCGCTGACGTTCAATTTCGCTGAATTTCATGCTGTTCCACTTCCTTCGTTATTTTCGCCTCCCTTATGTTACCTTGAAGGGACGTTTTTGCCAACATCCTCAGCCTGCCAGGTTCATTCGTTCCGCTCCGGACATCCATCCTCGGGCAGCAACCGGCCTGCGTGTCGGCGGCCTGTCCGTCGCGGCAAAAAAACGACAGCCTCCGGCCAGCCGCGGAAGCGGCCGGACCGAAGGCCGACATGAAGCGGGAAAACTCAGCGGCGGAGAGCGTTCCACTCCTCGGACAGCTTCTGGAAGCGATCCCTGTCTCCGGTTTCGAGCGCATCGTTTATGGCTGCATA
Source organism: Paenibacillus sp. D51F (assembly GCF_053345695.1). Taxonomy (NCBI): domain Bacteria; kingdom Bacillati; phylum Bacillota; class Bacilli; order Caryophanales; family Paenibacillaceae; genus Paenibacillus; species Paenibacillus sp. D51F. The sequence continues at coordinate 71,716 of NZ_JBKFAO010000002.1, forward strand.
GATTTTTGCTCTGCGAAATTTAAGCAAGGCTTCATCCAGGATCATTTCAGCTGTCAGACCCAGCATGACTTCATAGTTCGCTTTCAATTTGTCCATCATAGGATACACCTCCGTATCGAATCATCCGTGCACCTATACAAGCTCTCTCCTAGATCTTCATGATGCCCGTTACTAGTTTCCTTTCAGGTAGAGCGTATAGATGTAGAGACTGCCCGCAGCCATTCTTCCTGCTATCATTCTATTCCGCCGGACTTCAGAGGGAAGATTACAGAAGCCCGCTCCAATCAAATGTGCGGCAGCCCGAGCGCTACTTGCTAGAGTACGGGATCGCCGCCCGCCTCCACATACAGCACGTCCTGATGCTCCACATGGACGCCGGCCACGACCGCGCTTCCCAGCTTGGTCATCCTCACGACGGTGCCCAGCTTCTCGTCTTCCCCGATCCGCAGCATGCCCAGATGCAGAAGCATCATGAGAATCCGCTTGTCCATCACGGAATCGGCCGTATCGTAATAATAAGGCTTGATGAAGGGAAGGAGGACAGCTCGGAGCGAATCCGCCGTCACCCAGCGGTCCGCCAAATCGTCGATCCAATGAGCGAGGGACAGAAGATTCGGGACTGCGCCCTTATACAGCCGAAGCCAGAAGCGATAGAGCTGTTCGGCTGTCGCCGCGCGCCTGTCCAATAGCGCCTCGGTTCCCCTCTCCGACAAGACGAGCATGTCCTCATCTTCCACGATCCACTTATTATAGAAACAATAATCATAGACCAGCGAGAATCGCTCGGGATATTCGCGGAATCGGCGCCCGTATCCGAAGCGGAATGCCGCTTTGGCCGGTGGCTCCTCCTGCACGCCGAAGCTCTCCATAATCTGCATGACTGTACGCCTGTGCATGTATCCGTCTCTCGTCAGCGGCACTTCGTGATGGCGGACATAGGAGAGCAACGCATGTACGTCCTCGCCGAGCAGCTCCTGTTCATCCCTGTAGACGGAAGGCTCGCCCGCATAGATGAGGCTTTCACGGAAGCGGCGTCCCAGCGCATCTCGGAACTTCACCTTCAGATCTTTCGGAATCTGAAACAGATACCGCTCCGGGCCGCTTATTCCGTTGAACAGCCAGCCTTGCTGCTTGAAGCGGGAGATGATTTCCCTTGGGCCCGATTCAGGTACGGGCTGAGCTTTGCCCTTGCGGCGGTTTTTCGGAACGCTGTCCGCAAGCGGACGCTTCGTTTCCGCTATCCGTGACCCGCCATCAACCTCATCTTCTTGAAGCTTGCTCGATTGCACCCGTGCAATCAACTCTTCCAGGCTGAACAATTCCCTTTTGTCGAATAGCAGAGAGTTGATGAAACGCAAATCTTCCAAACGCATGCTGCCCACCTGAGCCTCGAATACTTCCCTTGATCCCACCTTGGAAAGGATGGACTGAATCAGCTCGTTTTTGGAATGTCCGTTGCACTCGCATTGGTATACATCCGCTATCCGACTGAGCTGGGCGATATCGGCGTAACCCAGCATATCCGCGAAGTTCATTCTCTCTTCCCTCCTGCCATTTGCTAGTACCATTATGGGAAGATCCTCGAAGTTTAAGACATGGCGGGAACGAAAAAAAACCTTCGCCGGAAGGCGAAGGCGGCATGAAACCGGACTCGGCTTAGTTCTCGAGGTGGAGGGTGCAATTATGAAGCAGCGGCGTCCACTTGCTGCCGTCGAACTCAAGAATGGAATAGGACATGTTGTTGAGATAGGTTTGGCTGAGTCCGTCGCAGAGGACTTCCAGCAGTTGAGCCAGGTAGCTTCCGTGCGTAACGACTAGCAGCCTGGAATCAGGGTACAGCTTCTCCATGCTGGCGACGAAGGCTTGTCCTCGTTCCTGCACGCGTTCATCCGACTCGATGCCAGCATCAGGATGGGTCCGCCACATCGCTCCCCAACGCTCTATCCTTTCCGCTTCCTTTGTTCCCTCCACAAGACCGAAGCTGCGCTCCGACAGAAGCTGTTCCGGCTCAAGCAGCGGAATGTCCAGCTTCTCGGCAATCACTCGCCCGGTTTCACGCGCACGGACCAAAGGACTGGTCACGACTCCATCCCATTTGTCGCCGTCCCTCAGCAGCCTATCCGCAAGTCTTCCGGCCTGATCCCGCCCTTCTCCGTTCAGCGGAATGTCCGTGATGCCTTGAATTCGTCCCTCTGCATTCCAATCCGTCTTCCCATGACGGATCAGCCCTAGCTTCATCATCTTGTCCATTCTCTCCTTCGTTCTGAACCTAAAAATCCGGCCGCAAATGCAGCCGGAAACGGTTTGACCATTATTTGCGAATTCGCGAAAGCCAATTCAGCATGAACAAAATCAGTACCAGCCCCAGCATGGACAAGATGATCCAATATTGAGGCGTTGTAGGCACGATATTGAGTATGAACGGATCGCTGACCTGGGCTACGGGAGTATCGGCGGAAAAGCTTGCCTTGAACATCGTGCCCGATGAGGCGCTTGCGGTCTCCATCAACCCGGTCTTGGTAACCGTTTCCGAATCCGCGTCGCCGCGGCTTAACAGTACATATAACAAGCTGGTCGTAAACATCGCCAGGCAAGCTGCCACAGCAGCCGAAACCCGGTTGTTCAGATGCCTGCCCAGCGGATGAAACATGCGCGGCTTGGGATTGTACCCGTCTTCCGCATAAATTCGATCCATAACCTGTCGGTTGACTGACTCAGCGGATTCCCAGGAAGCAGCTTCGTCTTCCTCCGCGAGCTGCCTGATCAGCAGCTCGCTTTCCTCCCATAAGCGGAAATCTTCCTTGCAAGCTATGCAATGCTTCAAATGCAGGTCGACGGACAGCTTTAAAGGATCGCCTTCAGGGAGATCCCAGTAAAGGCCGAGCGCCTCCTGCACTTCATCGCATTTCATCGCAGCTTCATCCCTTCGAAATCTTCGCTCGCAACCTCTTCGAAGTAAGGCTCCAGCTGCATCTTCACGCTGCTTCTGGCGCGGAAGAGCAAGGATTTGACCGAGCTGACCGTGCCTCCAAGAATATCAGCGATTTCCTGATAATCCAATCCATCATATTCTCTCAGCACGAGCGCGGATCGCTGCTTCTCGGGCAAGGTGCGGATCGCATCTCTGACGAGCGTCATGCGCTCTCCCTGAAGGATCTGCTGCTCGGGAGCCGCCTCCTCCGGCGCTGCCGGCATCAGGCCGCTCTCTTCGAGAGGGATATGTATGCTGCGCTGCTTGCGCAGCTCGCTGAGCACCGTATTGCGCGCGATGGTGTACAGCCATGTGGAGAATTGGGCATCCACCTCACGGAAGGAGCTCAGGCTTCGATAGGCCTTGTAGAAGGTTTCGGAGCACAGATCCTCCGCGACAAGCTCCATCTTGGAGCTTCGCAGCATTTGAAGGATGAAGGACATGATCTTACGCTGGTAACGCCTCATTAATTCGGAATAGAGCTCAATATTTCCGTCTTTGATTTGCCGGATAAGTTCGGAATCAACCATGACAGGCGGTAGTACCTCCTCACCTGCAAATATTCCGTTCCGGTTACACAATTGTACCGGAGCGGCTGCAGAAAGTTGCGCTGTCTGAAGAAAAAAGTTCGGGCGGCCTCTTATGAGTATTTCGGAATGGCGGGTCTCATTCTGTATAGATTCCAATTCGATAAGGAAACTCATAATCCTGCCGCCTTCGACAAGAATCATTACCCATAAATTGGATGGACCAAAACTCACTGTATTGTAGCATGGGCCCGGAGGTTAAATCGGAAAATGAGGAAAGTTTAAGAAAAACGAAAGCCGCCTTATAGAAGGCGGCCCGGCACAGAGATGCGATTCCGTTTATTTGTTTCATCGAATCAACCGTTTTGAACGTGCTGCAGGACAAGCAAGATTCGCAATCATCACCGATGGGACAAGCATTAAAAACAAAAAGCCGCCTTATAAAAGGCGGCCCGCACAAGACGTGCGATGGAGTTGGATAGGAGTGGAGAGAAACCATACTGTAGTGCTAGTATAATGTATCCGTTTTCAATTTGTCAATAAGCGTTTTCATTTTTTATTTTGGCGAGGTAAATAGACATTTTTGCATGGATTGATGCCCTTTGATGGGAAGGTCGGCGTTCGCCCTGCAAGAGTTCCCCCTATAAAAAAAGATCCCGGATCCCGGGATCTTTTATTTATTCAGAACTTGACTGTATATTTGAATTGCTCCAGCACGTCGACGGCCTGATCCAGATCGCCCTGCGTGCGGAAGCTGAGCCTGAGCACGCCTGGCACATCCTCGCGGCTCTCGATGATCTGCAGGTTGCTGAGGTTGATCCTGCGGTTGCCGAGCTCCGTGGCGATCTTGCCGATGATGCCGGGATGATCCGGCACGTCCATGTAGCATTCATAGACGGATTGCAGCACGCCGCGGCGTCTCTCCGGCAGCGAATCGCGGAATTCGCCCGCGCTCCGGAACGCTTCGCTGACAGCCTCCCCGTCTCCGTCCCTCAGAATATCGGCGAAACGGCTCATCTCGCCTTTCCATTCGTCCAGCAGGTCGAGCACGACATCACGATTGTCCAGCAGGATATCCCTCCATACGGTCGGATCGCTCGAAGCGATCCGCGTAATATCCCGGAATCCTCCTGCCGCCAGCATGGCGTACATGCCGGAATCCTCGTTCCGCTTCTGCACCTGATTGACCAGGGCGACTGCGATCAGATGCGGCAGATGGCTGATCGCTCCGACGATGCGGTCATGCTGGACCGGGTCCATCGACACGACTCTCGCGTTCGTCAAGGCAAGCAGGCTGCTGAGCCTCGCGACAGCCTCCTCCGGCGCGGCCGGGTCAGGAGTAAGGATATAGAAGGCATTTTCGAACAAATGCCTTGAAGCGGCCTCGACTCCCGCTCTTTCCGAGCCTGCCATCGGATGGCCGCCGATGAACAAGCCGCGCCCGAGATCGCATTGCGATGCCGCATCCATGATGCCGGCCTTCGTGCTGCCTACGTCGGTAATGATGCAGCCCGGCTTGAGCGGCAGCTTGCCGAGCTGGACGAGGTAGTCGCCGATCAACCCCACCGGCACGCACAGAAAGATGAAGTCGGCCTCCTGGACGGCCGACTCCAGCGAAGTCGTCGCTTCATCCACGACATGAAGCTTCAAGTATTTGTCCGCGGATTCCTGCCTGTAGGAGTATCCTGTGACATGGAATCCTTCCATTCCTTTGAAGCAAAGGGCAAGAGAGCCGCCGATCAGGCCGGCTCCGATAACTGCGATTCTAGTATCCAACTTACCCGAGCACCGCCGCTTCTCTCAAAACCTGTTCCAGAGCCGCGATCAGCTTGCGGTTGTCCTCCGCCTTGCCGATGGAGATCCGCAGCCAGTTCGGCGACTTCGGCCAGTTGGCCCGCGTGATGAATCCTTTGCGGAGCAGGGCGTCGAAAGCGTCCTTGGAAGGAAACCGAACATCGACGAAGATGAAGTTCGCCTGAGTCGGGAAATACTTCAGTCCAAGGCGGTCGAATTCCCCTTGCAGGTAATCGCGCTCGCGGATATTCTTCTCGCGGCAGCCGTCGACGAAGTCCTGGTCGGCAAGCGCCGCCCTCGCCGCAGCTTGGGCGACTCGGGCCGTATTGAACGGCTCCCGCACCAGGTTGATGCTGTTGATGACCGACGGGTGGGCGATTCCGTATCCGATGCGCAGCGCCGCGAGTCCATAGATCTTGGAGAAGGTGCGGAGCGAGATCAGGTTGTCGAAGCGCTTCAGCAGCTCCAGGCTGTCGTGGTAGTCCACATCGTCGACGAAATGGCAGTAAGCCTCGTCCAGCACGACAAGCACGTCGCTGCGGATGCTGTTCATGAAGGAAGACAGCTCCTCCTGCGTCACGATCGAGCCTGTCGGATTGTTCGGCGAGCAGATCCAGACCACCTTCGTCTTGTCCGTTACGGCTGCCAGCATCGCGGGAAGGTCATGCCTGCCTTCGACCAGAGGGATCTCGATAATGACGGCGTTCTCCACGACGGCATTATGGCGGTATTGGGAGAACGTCTCGCTGGCCATGACCGTCTCGTCTCCCGGCTCCAGGAAGGAGCGCGCGATCATGAGAATGATCTCGTCCGCTCCATTGCCCCAGATCAGCTGCTCCGGCTGCACCCCAAGATTGGCGGCCATGGCCGCCGTCAGCTCGATGCTGGCTCCGTCGGGATAGATGCTGTTGTTCTCGATCTCGGCGATGATGGCCTGCCGGGCCAGCGGCGAGCTGCCGTAAGGGTTCTCGTTGGAGGCGAGCTTGATGACTTCGTCCAGTCCAAGCTCCCTCTTGACGTCCTCCACCGGCTTGCCGGGCTGGTAGACGGGCAGATGTAGGATGTTGCGCTTTGCTTGCATAGGGTCGTCACCTCAATGATTTGATTTCCGCCTGGGTGTTGCGTTATGGCATCTATTGTCTCACAGATGGCGGAAAGATGGAAGCACTTTAAAGCGTTGCACTATCACAAAGAGCATCGACGCCCGAAGGAAGCCGATGCTCTTTGTGAAGCCATTCAGGAATGGCTGCCGGACAGGCTAAACCCGCAATCCGGCGACAAAACGGCCGATCCGCTCGATGCCTTGCCGGTACGTCGTTTCGTCGGAGAGCAGCGGCAGCGCCTCCTCCACCTGGCGGACGATGGCGCTGCCGACGATGACTCCGTCCGCGCTGGCGCTCATCCGCTCCACCTGCTCCCGGCTGCTGATGCCGAATCCGACGGCGATCGGCAGCGGCGTCGCCTCGCGCACCGATTCCAGGAAGCCTTCGAGGCCGGCATGGAACTCGCTGCGCATGCCCGTCACGCCTAGCGAGCTCACGCAGTAGACGAAGCCCTGGGCCTCGGCGGCGATCCGCTGGACGCGCGCCTTGGAGGTCGGCGCCACGAGCGGCACGAGATGGACGCCCGCTTCCGCCGCCATCTCGCGCACCTCGCCATCCTCCTCGATCGGCAGATCCGGGATGATCAGACCGCTGATGCCCTGCTCGTGGAGCAAGGTGAAAAATCGTTCGAGGCCGTACTGGAGCACCGGATTGTAATAAGTAAAGAGGATGAAGGGCATCGTGACGCCTGCCTCCCGGGCTTTGGCCGCGACATCGACGCATGCTTCCAGCGTTATCGGATTGCGCAGAGCTCTCTCGGAAGCCTTCTGGATGACAGGGCCGTCGGCAAGCGGATCGGAATACGGCACGCCGAGCTCGATCATGTCGGCTCCGGCCTTCTCCAGCTCGACGACAATATCGACCGTCGTGCGCAGATCGGGATCACCGGTCGTGATGAATGGAATGAGCGCCGTCCGCTTCTCGGCTTTGAGCCGCTCGAAGACGAGGTCAATTGGATTCATGCTTCAGCCCTCCGAGATATCCCATAATCGTTTCCACATCCTTGTCTCCGCGCCCCGAGAGGCTGACGACGATCGTCTGGTCGGCGGGCAGGGACGGTGCAAGCTTCATCACATGCGCGATCGCATGGGCCGACTCCAAGGCGGGAATGATGCCTTCCGTCCGCGACAGCAGCTGGAGAGCCTCGAGAGCCTCGGCGTCGGTGACCGGGAAGTATTCCGCCCGTCCGACGTCCTTGAGATAAGCATGCTCGGGACCGATTCCCGGATAGTCGAGTCCGGCGGATATGGAATGCGCCGGCTGCACTTGACCCGTCTCATCCTGCAGGACGTAGCTGAGAGAGCCTTGGAAGACGCCGTGCCGGCCCTTGGTCATCGTGGCGGCATGCTCCTCCGTATCCACGCCGCGTCCGGCCGCTTCGACGCCGATCAGACGGACGGACTCGTCTCCTACGAACGGGTAGAAAATGCCCATGGCGTTGCTGCCGCCGCCGACGGCGGCCACGATATAATCCGGAAGCCGTCCCTCATCCTTTAGAATCTGCTCGCGAGCCTCGTCCCCGATTATGCGCTGGAAATCCCTTACGATCATCGGATAAGGATGGGGACCTGTCACCGAACCGAGAATGTAATACGTATCGTCCACATTGCTGACCCAGTAGCGCAGCGTTTCGTTGCAGGCATCCTTGAGCGTGCGCGTGCCGGAGAGCACCGGCACCACTTCCGCTCCAAGCAGCTGCATCCGGAACACGTTGAGCTGCTGGCGCTTCATGTCTTCCTCGCCCATGAATACCTTGCATTCCAGTCCGAGCAAGGCCGCGATCGTGGCGGAAGCGACGCCATGCTGGCCGGCGCCGGTTTCGGCGATGATTTTTTTCTTGCCCATCCGCTTGGCGAGTACGCCCTGTCCGATCGTATTGTTGATTTTATGGGCGCCTGTATGGTTGAGGTCTTCGCGCTTGAGATAGATCTTCGCTCCGCCCAGATGCTGAGTCAGCCGCTCGGCGAAATACAAGGATGTCGGCCTGCCGGAATATTGATGGAGAAGCTCGTTCACTTCAGCCTGGAAGTCAGGGTCCTGGGAATAATGCTTGTATGCCTCCTCGAGCTCGAGGAGCGCGTTCATCAGCGTCTCCGGAACGTAACGGCCGCCGAACTTGCCGAATCGTCCGCTTGCGTCTGGTACTTGAATCATGCTTGCTTCACCCTTTCCGTAAATGCCCGGATCAGCTCCGGGTCCTTGACGCCGGCGGCTTCAACGCCGCTCGAGACGTCGATGCCGTCTGGCGAGAATTGCTGAATCAGACCCGATACGTTGCCGGCATGAAGTCCTCCGGCTATGAACAGCCTCTTCCCGATGCCGCGCGCCGCAGCCTGATAGGCCGGTATGAGGCTCCAATCAAACGTCTTGCCGGTGCCGCCGCCTGCCGTATCGAGCAGGAAAGCGTCCGCTCCCGCCTCCGCGAATTCCCCGAGCTTGCGGCTGATGCCGGCCGGCGTCCCGTCCGGATCCGCATGAAGAGCCTTCCAGACCGTAACGCCCAAGCCGGAGGCGATCCGGCATAGCTCCGGCTCTTCGTCCCCATGCAGCTGCAGCGCCTGGAGCGGAGCATGCCTCAGCGCCGTTTCCAGCTCTTGCGGAGATGCATCCACGAACACGCCCACCGCTTGCGGCGACGGGAAATCTCCGCGAGCCTGGTTGGCGCCCGCACGCAGCGCTGCAATCAATGCCCCCGCCTGCTCCGGCGATACCTGCCTGCGGCTGCGGGCGAATACAAATCCCGCGTAATCCACGGGAAGCCCTCCGACGAGACTCGCCGTCGCTTCGTCCCTGATGCCGCATATTTTGAGCAGAGGATACTCCTGTCGACTTGGATATCCCGCGCCTGTCATCTCGCCGCTGCCGCTTCCATCAAGTCGAGGACTGCCTTTCCGGGATCCGGCTGGCGCATGAAATGCTCTCCGACCAGAACGCCGCAAGCGCCGACAGAGGCGACATACTCGACGTCCTCCGGCTTGGAGATCGCGCTCTCGCTGATCAGGGACACGCCCGGCGGCACCATCGCCGCCAGTCTTGCCGTCGTGCCGAGATCCGTCTCGAAGGTATGCAGGTTGCGGTTGTTGATTCCGACCAGCTTGGCCAAGCCAAGCTCCAGCACCATGTCCATCTCACGCTCGTCATGAACCTCGACAAGCACGTCGAGCCCGATCGATTCGGCGATCTCATGCAGCTCCTTCAACTCGGCCCGCTTCAGGATGGCGGCGATCAGCAGAACGGCGTCGGCTCCGATCAGCCTGGCCTCGTAGACTTGGCGGAAGTCGATGAGGAAGTCCTTGCGCAGCAGCGGCAGCTTCACCGTCCTGGAGACGGCCGTCAGATATTCGTTCGACCCCTGAAAATAGTCCCTGTCGGTAAGCACCGAAAGGCAGTCCGCTCCGGCACTCTCATAAGACCGGGCCAGCTTCTCCGGCTGGAAGTCCGGCCGGATCAGCCCTTTGGACGGAGACGCCTTCTTCACTTCCGCGACAAGCCCGACGGGACGCTTCCGTCCTGCGGTGACGGCATGGATGAATCCCCTGGCAGGCTCCATCCGCGAAATTTCCTTCTCGGCTTCTCCCAGCTTGAATCGGGAGGCAAGCTCCGCGACTTCTTCTTTTTTGGTATGGACGATCTTATCCAGAAACATGGCTGTATTCCCCCGTCTTGCGGATCAGCTGCTGCAGCTTGGCTGCTGCGGCTCCTCCGTCGATGATGCGGCGCGCCAGCTCGACGCCTTCCTCCAGCGATTGTGCCTTGTCTCCGACATAGATGCAAGCCCCGGCGTTCAAAAGAACGATATCCCGGTAGGCTCCGGTCTCTTGCCCGCTGAAGATGGCGCGGATGATCTCCGCGTTGTCCGCCGGGCTGCCTCCGGATATCGCCTCCAGCGGCCAGCGCCGCAGCCCCAGCGATTCCGGCGTCAGATCGTAGGTCCGGACCGTTCCGTCCACGGCAAGCTCCGATACCTGCGTTGCAGCGGATATGCTGATCTCATCCAATCCGTCGTAGCTGGAGACGACCATCGCCCGCTTCAGGCCGAGCCCGCCGAGGACGCGGGCAACGGATTCCGTGCGGGAGCGGTCGTACAGCCCGAGCAGCTGGCGGTCGGCTCCTGCCGGGTTGGTGAGCGGTCCAAGCATGTTGAAGATCGTGCGCACGCCTAGCTCGCGGCGCGGACCCGCCGCATGCCGCAGGGAAGGATGGTAGAGCTGCGCGAACATGAAGCAGATGCCGATCTCCTCGAGGCATTCGGCCGCCTGCACGGCGGTCAGGCTGATGTTGACTCCAAGCGCCTCCAGCACGTCCGCGCTGCCGGCCTTGCCGGACATGGCGCGGTTGCCATGCTTGGCGACCCGTACTCCGGCAGCCGCCGCGATGATGGAAGAAGAGGTGGAGATGTTGAACTTATGGATGCCCGAGCCGCCCGTGCCGCAAGTATCGAGCAGGCCGTCGCGGGTCGTGCTGACGCGGTCGGAGTAGCTGCGCATGACCTCGGCGAAGCCGCTGATTTCGTCCACGGTCTCGCCTTTCATGCGGAGTGCGGTGACGATGCCGCCGATCTGGGCTGAGGTCGCCTCTCCCTCCATGATGAGACGCATCACGCTTCCGGCTTCCTCGCGGCTCAAGCTGCCGCCGCCGATCAGGCGGCCGAGAGCATCGGTGATCGTAACTCCTTGCATCGCTTCCATCATGTCCGCGCCTCCTTCATCGTATCGGCGTAATAGTCGCTGTTGACCAGCTGCAGCTCAGGAATCCGCTTCGCAGCCGCCGGAAAAGCCGCTTCGGCGATGCGGATCGCCTTGAGCATGCCCTTGGCCTTGTTCACCGTCTCCTCGTATTCCTTGACCGGCACCGAATCCCAGACGATTCCCGCTCCGGCTTGGACATAGGCTTTGCCGTTCTTGAAGATGATCGTCCGGATCGTGATGCATGTATCCATGCTTTTGCCGCTGAAGCCGAAGTAGCCGATCGCCCCGGCATAAGCGCCGCGCGCCTCGTTCTCGAGCTCGGCGATGATTTCCATCGCTCTCAGCTTGGGCGCTCCCGACACCGTTCCGGCCGGCAGGCAGCTGATGAAGGCATCGAAGAAATCCCGGTCGCCGCGCATTTTGCCCGTCACGTTGGATACGATATGCATGACATGGGAATACCGCTCGACCTGCATGAAGGAATCGCATTTCACCGTGCCGAACTCCGCCACGCGGCCGATGTCGTTGCGGCCGAGATCGACGAGCATCAAATGCTCCGCCCGCTCCTTGTCGTCGGCGAGCAGCTCCTCTTCGAGAGCGAGGTCCTCCTCGGCAGTTCTGCCCCGCGGCCTCGTGCCCGCGATCGGCCTCGTCTCCACCTTGCCGTCGGCTACCTTCACGAGCGCCTCGGGCGACGTGCCGACGATGACTTCCTCATCCATTTTGAGATAATACATATACGGAGAAGGATTCAGCGTGCGCAGCACCCGGTATACATGGAGCGGATCCACTTCCGTCTCGACATGGAACCGCTGGGACAGAACGACCTGGAAGATGTCTCCCGCGCGGATGTACTCTTTGGCTTTGTCCACGTTCGAGAGAAACTGCTCCTTCGTGACATTGGAGCGGATATCGCCGAGATCGGGATCTTCCGGGAGAGCTCCGCCTGACGTAAGCGGAAGAGGCACCGGCTGCCGGATCCGTTCAAGCACGGAGTCGATCCTGCCCACCGCAGCGTTGTACATGCGCTCGATGTCGCTGTCCGTGGCGGCTTCGGGAATATGCACGTTGCCGATGACTTGAATCTGCTGCTTGAAGTGGTCGAAAACGATCATCGTATCGCAAAACATGAACTGAAGATCGTTCATTTGCAGGTCGTCCTGCCTGTGCCTCGGCAGATTCTCGTAGTAGTGGAGCAGATCGTATCCGAAAAATCCGACCGCCCCGCCGGTAAAGGAAGGAAGTCCTGCAAGCTCGGGGCTTCGGTATGCCCTCAATCTTGCTTTCAGCGCTTCCAGCGGCTTGCCGTCAAGCTCGATGCGCTCTCCGTTCGTTTCCATCACCATGGAACCGTTCTTGCCGCTGATCATCATGAACGGGTCCATGCCGATAAAGGAATGCCGCGCCCACTTCGCTCCGCCTTCTACGCTTTCCAGCAAGAAGGCGCGCTTCTCGCCGGCAAAATGTTGGAACAGCCGGATCGGCGTCTCCGTATCGGCCAGCAGCTGCCTTACGACCGGAATAAGGTTGTAGCGTCCTGCCATCGACTTGATCGTCTCAAGCTCTTGATTCATCGCTTATCGTCTCCTTCTTGAAATCCAGGATGGCAGTAAAGCAAAAAACGCTCCCGCATGCGCGGGAGCGTTCCAAATAGATAAGACAAAAAAGACGATGGCAGGCAAGGAATCATGCACGAACCACACTCCCTCTGCAGGAAAGTACGGCAATCGCGAATGAAGCAGCCGCAGCGGGCTGTCCTCCATGCTTCAGCTCAAACTCGGGCTCGTCTAGTCTCATCTAAGGCTCCCCGCCACTCTCGGCCCTCTTGCCGCCGGACATGTACGAAGACTGCCTTGGAAAGTCCCACTCGGACTTTGCTTAACTGCCTCAACTATACAGGACGATGACTGCAGGCGTCAAGAAGAAAGGATTGGCCTGCAAGCGCCGAATCATCAAAAAGAGGACTGAAAAGCTTCTTCAAGCTCCCTCGGCCGCAGCGTACTAGGGAGCCGATGTGCCGCTCAGATCCGGTCTCAGCGCCCTTGCGCCTTTCATGTAGACATGGCGGATCTCCCGCTGCGTCCGGTCGGTGTTGACCATCAGCATCAAGCGGATGCACCGCTCCAGGCTGCCCTTCACCGGAACTTCGACCGAACACATGAGAGGCACCAGCTCCCAGCCGTCCATTTCCCGGATCGCCTTCGCCGGGAACGCGGCGTCGAGATCGGCCGTTACCGTAATCATGACGCTGCATATGTCTTCCGGATCAATTCCGTTGTCGGCTACGATTCCCTGAAGAACCTCCAATGTCGCATCCAGAATGGGACGCTCCTCGTTGGAGTCCGCCGTGATCGCTCCTCGAATTCCTCTAACGCTCATGTCCATCTCTCCTCCCGCTTCAGCCTCTCGACGATGGCTCTCACCATGCCGGCCTCGATGTCGCTTCGAATCTCGACCGAGCCGACGGCCGTCGGCACGATGAAGGTCATCCGGCCTTCGCCGAACTTCTTGTCATGCATCATCGCTTCCATGACGGCATCGACATCGTAATGCTCCGGCAGCGTGACCGGAAGTCCTACCGATTCCAGCGCGCGCTTTGTCGTCTCGTAGACTTCCCGCGGCGCTCCAAGCTCAACGCCGAGCATGGCGGATCCGATCATGCCGATCGAGATCGCTTCTCCATGGCGCAGCTCGTCATAGCCGGCGACCGCCTCCAGCGCATGGCCGATCGTATGCCCCAGATTGAGAATGGCCCTCAGGCCGTTCTCCCGCTCGTCCTGGGAGACGACATCCGCCTTGACGGAGCAGCCCGTGTACAGAGCATGGCCGAGCACGTCCGGCTCCAGCGCAAGCAGCTGCCCCGCATGGCCGACGATCCATTCGACGAACCCGGCATCGCGGATCAAGCCATGCTTGACGACTTCGGCCAGGCCGCTGCTCACCTCGCGCGGAGGCAGCGTAAGCAGCGTATCCAGATCGTACAGCACGAGCTCCGGCTGATGGAAAGCGCCGATGATGTTTTTGGCGAGCGGGTGATTGACCGCCACCTTGCCGCCGACGCTGCTGTCATGCGCCAGAATCGTCGTCGGCACCTGGGCGAAAGAGATGCCGCGCATATAGGATGCGGCGGCATAACCAGCCAGATCGCCGACGACGCCGCCGCCGAGCGCCACGATGGCGGACTTCCGGTCCAGGCCGGCTTCGAGGCAAGCCGTCATGACGTTCTGGAACATGTCCAGAGACTTCGACTTTTCCCCGGCAGGAACGACGAACCGCGCCGCCGCATAGCCCGAAGCTTCCAGCGCCGCGGCGAGCGGCTCCAGCCATCTGTCCGCGACATTCTCGTCGGTGACGATCAGGAGCGGGGATTTGCGGCTGATTCCCTTCTCGGCGAACAGCCCGCCGGCATGCGCGATCAGCCCTTGGCCGATGTAGATGGGGTAGGATCTGTCCCCGAGGTTGACCGTGAGCTCGCGCATGCTAGTATTCCCCTACTTGACTGAGGTAGGCGTCGTAGTTGGCGCGGATTTCCTCCATGGAATCGCCGCCGAACTTTTCCAGGAACGCCCTCGCCACTTCCCAGGCGACGACATGCTCCATGACGACGCTCGCGGCCGGAACCGCGCAGCTGTCGGAGCGCTCCACTTGCGCGGTGAACGGCTCCTTCGTGTCGATATCGACGCTTGCAAGAGGCTTATACAGCGTCGGGATCGGCTTCATGACGCCGCGCACGACGATCGGCTCTCCGGTCGTCATGCCGCCTTCAAAGCCGCCAGCGCGGTTGGAGGCGCGGTGGTAGCCGCGGTCCTCGCTGTAGAGAATCGGATCATGCACCTGCGAGCCGCGCAGCACGCCGGCCTCGAATCCGATGCCGATCTCGCAGCCCTTGAACGCGTTGATGCTGACGACTGCGCCGGCAATTCGCGAATCCAGCTTCCGGTCCCACTGCACATGCGAGCCGAGTCCGACAGGAGCCCCTTCGATGATGCACTCCACGATGCCTCCGATAGAGTCTCCTTCGGCCTTGATCTGATCGATGTAAGCCGTCATCTTCTCTTCCGTCGCCTTGTCTACGACCCGGACGGACGATTGCTCCGTCAGCTCGCGAAGCTCGTCGGCGGAGAGGTTGTTCGGCGGCGCCTCGATCTCGCCGATCCGGATGACCTGGCCGGCCACCTTGATGCCGAATGCCGCCAGCAGCTGGCGGGCGACGGCGCCGACCGCCACGCGGGCAGCCGTCTCGCGCGCGCTGGAGCGCTCCAGCACGTTGCGCAGGTCCTTCAGGTTGTATTTCAAGCCTCCGTTGAGATCCGCATGGCCCGGACGCGGACGGTGGACCCGGCGCTTGGCCTCGTCGCCGCCTTCGATCGGCTCGATGTTCATGACGGAAGTCCAATGCTTCCAGTCGTTGTTCGCGACGACTAGAGCTACGGGGGCGCCGGTCGTGCGGCCATGACGGACGCCTCCGACGATATCGGCCGTATCCTTCTCGATCTGCATGCGCCTGCCGCGGCCGTAGCCGAGCTGCCTGCGGTGGAGCTGGAAGTTCAGCTCCTCGAAATCAAGCTGGAGATTGCTCGGCAACCCTTCGATAATGGCCGTCAGCTGGGGGCCGTGTGTTTCTCCCGCTGTCAGGTAACGTAAACTCATGACTAACTCCCCCTCATCATGGCAAGCGCCGGCATCGCCGGGCTCGCTTTAATACGACAACGCTTTTAAGAATGCAAGTGCCATACTGCGACAAGACGGACTGGGCGCAGCCGGAAGGAATGACCTGTCCGGGCAGCGCTCAGCCCTTTGCAATTCTTCGCCGTTCGTCCAAGTTTCTTTGCCCATTATAGTATAGCCCATCCACTTTGACAAGAAAGACCAGAGCGGTTCCCGCCGCAATGAATCGAACGCCTGCGCTTGGATTGACGACGGGGACCATGTCGCATGGACGCAAAAAAACCGGCTCTCGGGGAGCCGGCGGAATCATGCGTGGCTGCGGCGGTAGAAGAACGTGTCCGCCGGTTCCAGGCCATAGTCGCCCGGGGAGAAAATCTGCTCTGTGCTGCCCACGAACAGAATGCCTCCCGGCCTCAAGGCTGCGGCAAACCGGCGGTACAGCCCCGACTTGGCTTCCTCGGTAAAATAGATCATAACATTGCGGCAGATGATCAGATCGTACGGACCTCCAAAAGCATCATCGAGCAGGTTATGCTGCCGGAACGAGATTTTCTCGCGGATATCCTTGCGGATCCGATAGCTGTCTCCCGAGCCTTCGAAATAGCTGTCCAGCACCTTTTTCGGCACATCCTTGACGGAACGGGACGGATATGAGCCTTGAGCGGCCTTGGCAAGCACGGTGCGGTCCAGATCCGTCGCATCGATCTGGCTGCGGGACAGCGCGCCGGCTTCGTTGAGCAGAACAGCCAGCGTATACGGCTCTTCTCCGGTGGAGCATGCGGCGCTCCAGCAGCGAAGCCTCGGCGATTCGCCGAGCAGCTCGGGAAGGAACCGGCTCGCCAGCACATCCCAGCGGTTGGGATTGCGCCAGAACTCGCTTACGTTGATGGTCATCCGGTCCAGGAATTCGTCCATCAAGGCGTCGCTGCCGGACAGGGCTTTCCAATAAGCCTCGAATGTGGCGTAGCCATGCTTATGGCGCAAAGTCGTCAGCCGTCTCCGCATCTGGGCTTCCTTGTACTGGGACAGGTCGATTCGGGTAGATGAGCGGATCAAGCCGACAAAACGAAGGAAATCCTCATCCTCCGCCTTCGTCTTGTCAGATCCAGCGGGCAATGGTCCGGTCATAGTCGATAAGCTCCTCCGGGCTGAAGAACAGGCCGATTTCCCGCTTGGCGTTATCCGGGGAATCGGAACCGTGGATCAGGTTCAGGTTCGTATGTACGGCATAATCGGAGCGGATGGTGCCGGGCGCCGCCTCGGCAGCGTCCGTCTTGCCGATGAGGGCGCGGGTAAGGGCGATGACGTTGTCCCCTTCCCATACCATGGCGAAGACCGGTCCCGCGGTTATGAAAGCAAGCAGCGGCTCGTAGAAGGGCTTGCCCTTGTGCTCGTAATAATGCTGCTCCGCGAGCTCCTTGCTCACGCGCATGAATTTCGCTCCGGCCAGCTGCAGTCCCTTTTTCTCGAATCGGGTGACGATTTCGCCGATCAGGCCCCGCTGCACTCCGTCGGGCTTGACCATCAAGAACGTTCTTTCCATGCGAATTCCCTCCTGATTGCAGTCGTATGCCGGCAATTGCCGTTAATAGCTGCGTTTGTTGATGAATCGGGCAATGTCGGTCAAGTTCTTTTTCGCCGGCAAGTCCGGAAGTCCTTCCAGAGCCTGCAAAGCTTTTGCCATGAACTGCTCCGCCATCTGCTCCGCGATGCCTACGCCGACGCTCGAGCGCACGAGCTGGATGGCGCTTCGCGTATCCGAATGGCCTTCATGCTCGCGGATGACGGCGATCTCGCGCAGCAGCGGCTCGCGCAGCTCCGGCTCCTGCAGAGCAAGCAGCACCGGAAGCGTCATGTTGCCTTGGCGGATGTCGGAGCCGGGCGGTTTGCCGATCTGCTTCTCCGTGCCGAGCAGATCCAGAAGATCGTCCCGGATCTGGAACGTCATGCCGATGTTGTACCCGAACCGGTACAGCTGCCCGCTAGTCCGGCGGTCCGCGCCCGCGGCGACGGCGCCGAGCTGGCAGCTGATCGCGATGAGCAGAGCGGTCTTGCGGCGGATCCGCTTCAGATAGTTGCGGACCGACTGCTCGGTGTTGAAGAAGTCGCGTACCTGCTCCATTTCTCCAATGCACATCTCGACCATCGCCTTGGCCAGAATCTGATGCAGCTCCGGATTGGAGAACGTCGTGATCAGCTCCAGCGCCTTGGCATAGATATAGTCCCCGGTGTACATGGCGATGCGGTTGTCCCACTTGGAGCCGACGGTCGGCTGGCCGCGGCGCGTCCTGGCATTGTCGATGACATCGTCATGGACGAGGCTGGCGCTATGGATCAGCTCGAGCGTGACGGCGACCCGCTGCAGCTCCTCCAGCCGGTAATCTCCGAACCGGCCGGCGAGCAGCACGAACACAGGACGGATCCGCTTGCCTCCAGCCTGGAGCAGATGGAGCGAGGTTTCGCCGAGCAGACTGCTGTCCTCCGCGACGGCCAGCTCGAGCTGCCGTTCGATTCCATTGAGGTCGCCCTTCATTTTGGCGTACAAATCAAGAAGTTTCATGAATTCACCTGCCCGAGAATGATTGCGAGTTCAAAAATTCCAGCGCCACTTCCCGATCGATAAGCCCCATCGTGTGCGCGTGCTTATAGTACAGCTCCAGTCCCGCCCGCAGCTCCGGTCCGAAATCATAGCGCAGCCCCTGGAAATAAGCGTTCCAATAAGCCGATGTGCCGCCAACGGATGCCATGGCCCGTTCCACGAGAGGGGTCAGATCCTGCAGGCTGCGCCGCCTGCTCTCCAGCATGTCCCGATGCAGCTTGGCCAGACTGTCCGGGTGCCGGCCCACTGCGCCGCGGTCCGCCGCAACGACGGCGTAAGTCATGCCGAGTCCGGTCCAGGTATGCCACTCCTCGCCGAGATCCATCACTTCGAGCCCGTGGCTGAGCCACGACGCCTTGATCGCGCTGTCCCCGATCAGCAGGGCGGCGTCATGCTCCGCCAGCATGGAATCCAGGTCCGGTTCCATGACCGAATATTCCGGATTGCCATCATACCGCAAGGTCAGAATCATTTTGAGCAGATTGATGGAAGTCGCGGATGTACGGGTCAAGGCGATCCGGCCGCGGAGCACTTCCTTCAGAGGTTTTTTCATGAACAGCAGAATCGATTGGACCGGTCCCACCGTGCCGACGGACAAGTCCGGCAGAAGCAGGTAGCGTTCCGGATCCATTCCGTAGATGAAGGACGATACGGCAGACGCCTCGAGCTCTCCGGCCTTCAGCATCCGGTTCAGATCGGACGGCACCTTCTTGACGATCGTATACGCCTCGTCGGTATCCGGTACATAATGAAACATCGGCCATGCATTGGTGTAATCGATCCTCCCGACGTCAATCGGTCCGCTGTGAGCCATTGTCATCATCTCCCCATCTCCGGAACAAGTCGTGTTCCAGTCCCATCACGTCCATCAGCTTGCCGACCAGAAAGTCGACCAGGTCCTCCATCGTCCGGGGACCGTAATAGAAAGCCGGCATGGCCGGCACGATGGACACTCCCATTCGGGAGAGCTTCAGCATATTCTCCAAATGAACCGCATGCATCGGGGTTTCCCTAGGCATGAGGATCAGCTTGCGCCCTTCCTTCATCATCACATCCGCGGCGCGGGTCATGAGATTGTCGGAAGAGCCATGCGCGACAGCGGACAGCGTCCCCATCGAGCAGGGCACGATCGCCATGCCTTGCACCCGGTAAGAGCCGCTGGCGATATTGGCCCCGATGTCTCCATTCGGATAGAGCCGAAGCCGGCCTTCGGACAACGCATCGCCAAATGCCAGCTCAAGCGCTTCCGCCCGCTTGGAGGCATTCCAGCCCAGCTCTTCCTTCAGAACCCGCCAGCCCGAATCCGTAACGACCAGCTGCACTTGCACGCGCGCGCGGAGCAGCTCCTCCACGAGACGGACCCCATAGACAGCCCCGCTCGCTCCCGTTATGCCGACGACCCAGCGCATAGGAGCTGCAGGCGGCATCCCTCCGGTATCTAGCTCCATGCCCGAATCACCGCCAGATCAAGGATAGCGAAGGCCAGCATGGTTATGGCCAAGGCACCGTTCATCGTGAAGAACGCCGTCTGCAGGCGGCTCATGTCCGTCGGCTTCAGAATGAGATGCTCATAGAAAAGGATGCCGAGAGAAATGACGACGCCGGCCAGGTAAAGCCAGCTGAGATCCGTAATGACGAACAGCAGCAGGAAGCAGGCTGCCGTGATGACGTGGAACAGCTTCGCGATCGTCAGCGAGCGGTTGACCCCGAACCGCGCAGGAATGGAGTAGACCTTCTCCTTGCGATCGAAATCGATGTCCTGAAGCGCATAAATCGTATCGAAGCCGGCCAGCCAGAACACGATGGCGACGTAAAGCACCCATGCTCCAGGATGGAAGGAGCCGGTGACGGCTACCCAGCCGCCGAGCGGCGCCAGTCCGATCGTAAGCCCCAGGATGAGGTGGCAGAGCCAGGTGAACCGCTTGGCGTAGGAATAAATGACAAGGAAGAAAATCGCGATCGGCATCAGCTTCAGGCAGATCGGATTCAGCTGCGAGGCCGCGATGAAAAAGAGGACGAAGGAAAGGATGACGAAGAGCACAACCTCTCCTGTCTTGAGCAGACCGGCAGGAAGTGCCCTCTTTTCCGTTCTCGGATTTCGCAGGTCGATCGCCTTGTCGATGAGGCGGTTCAGCCCCATCGCCGTGCTGCGCGCCCCGATCATGGCCAGCGTAATCCATCCCGCCTCCGCCCAGGAGGGGAGATGCCCTTCCATGGTGACGGAGCCGAGCAGCATGCCCATATAAGCGAATGGAAGCGCGAAAATCGTATGTTCAACCTTGATCATTTCCAGAAAAATGCGGAGTTTGCGAATCATTTTCCTTCCGTCCCCTTCGTTCCGATATGCAGCGCTGCAATGCCCCCGGTCAGCGCGTCCGCGATCACCGACTCCAGCCCTGTCTTGCGGAACAACTCCGTCAATCCATGCCTGTCTGGAAACTGCTTGAGAGAATCCGGGAGCCACTTGTACTGCTCATACGACTTGGCGAACAGCTTGCCGAGCTGCGGCAGCAATTGCTGAAAATAGAAATAATAAATGCCCTTGAACGGCTGCCAGGTAGGCTTCGACAGCTCCAGGCAGACCACTTTGCCGCCCGGCTTCACCACCCGCTTCATCTCCCGCAGCACCTGCTCGAAATCCGGCACGTTGCGCAGGCCGAATCCGATCGTCGCGAAATCGAAGGAATCGTCGGGAAACGGCAGCTCCATGGCATTGCCGCGGATCAGCTCGATCTGTTGCCCTCGTCCTGCCTCGACGACCTTGCGCTTGCCGACATCGAGCATCGCCTGGCTGAAATCCAGCCCGACGACACGGCCGGTCGCGCTCGCCTCTGCAATGGAGAGCGTCCAGTCGCAAGTGCCGCAGCAGAGGTCGATCGCGGTCTGGCCGGACTGCACATTCATTTTGCGCATGGTGAATTTCCGCCAGGCCTTATGCCGGCGGAAGCTCAGCAAATCGTTCATCAAATCGTATTTGGGAGCGATCTTCTCGAATACGCCGTGAACGTGTCTGGCTTTTTCATTCTGTTCCATTCTCGTTGTCACCTCATCTCGCCGGTCATTGGGGTAGTCGGTACGGCTGCGGCCATCAGCCGGTCGCCGATCAGCAGCACTTCTTGCGCCAGGCGATCCGACTCGATGCGTCCAGCCAGCGTCCTGAACTTGTCCGCGCAAGCGGCAAGCTTGTCCGCCAGCAGCGGCTGGATCCGATAGCGCTCGATCAGGTCCCGGGCTGCGGCGGAATCCGGAGCGGAAGGCTGCAGAAGCAGCTCCCGGTCCTCCGCTGAACCCGCCTCGAGCACATGCCAGTAGCCCCAGCCTCCCGCGAGCGCATCCCCGCGAAGCGAAAGCGACCACTCCTCGTGCAGAACTTCCATTCGCGCCAGCGTAAGCAGCAGCTCGTTCCATAGGGGACGAATCTTTTCCTCCAGCAAAATCGTAAAGCTGTCAAAGAGGATGCTGCGGATGCCGGCATGCCGATCCAGGTATTCCTCCGCCGTCAGGGAGTTGTCCTTGGCCTGCACGTACAGGCTGGTCTTGAGCCTGTTCGCCTCGCAGATCGAGCTGCTGAGGCGGCGGATCATATCGATCTGGCCCGCTCCGGCCAGCAGCTGGTAGAAGCGGCTGCTGAAATAATCGCCAGCCAGCACGCGCAGCTGGCGCTCGCGCATATCCTTGATGCCGCGATCCCCGGCTTCGGTATCGACGCGGTCATGGGTGTCAAGCCCGAGCTGCACGAGAGAAACCGCAAGCGAATAGAGCTCGCTTGCGGCAGCCGCAAACCTGTGCTGGCTGAGGAATCCGAACAGCAGGCGGATCCGGCTGTCGGGAAAATCCGGCAAGGCCGCGTGGCGCCTGATCATCTCATGGTCGATGTATTTGCTGGCAAGTTCAGGAATTCGGTATCGTGTCATCGGGTAAGCCTCCGAACATAACGGCCGATAATTGACCGTTCAATAATCTAAACTATTATACCACAATCGAATAGTTTAAGCACAGGCGTCGCCGTCAAGACGGATTCACAGCCTGCCGACTGATCCGGCCGCCCATTCCGAATGGTAGGTAAGGCGGAGCCTGGACGCCCAAAGCTTGTTTTGCGCCGGATTGATATCGCTCCAATCCTTGAGCTGTTCCGCATTCATCCACGGATCCGCCCGCCTCATATCCGCCGCTGCGAGCAGCGTGCCCCTGCTGTCCTCGACGCGCACCAGCAGCCGGCTCACATTGGCGGCCTGCACGAAGCTCAGGCCGGCCAGCTGGCGGATATCGCCGAGCCAGTCGCGGCCTCCTGGAGCTGCTCCTTGCCCGTCAAGATCGATCTTGAGGACCGACCCGGTCCATTCCACCCTTGTGATCCGCCTCGTCAGGCTCATCGCGCTGAGCCGGTCCACCAAGCTGCCTTGGTCCAGCAGAGCAGGCCGCTGGACGCGGAACACGGCTTTCTCCTTATCCACGGCAACCCCGCCGGGCGAGGGGAAGATGGACAGCAACAGTACAGCCCCCAAAGCTGCGCAGCCGGCAGCAGCCAGCCGAATCCCGATTCCCGCACGCATAAGCGCGCACCTCCTGCCCTGTCGGCCTGAAGCGCCTGATGCTCCAAGCGCTTATGAGATCAGTATACGGGCAGCGGGCGCAAATCATGTCCAAGCTTTGCTGCAATCGGCCTCTCCGGGCAATCATAGCCACTTGCTTCTGGATTTCATTGGAGTCGAAGAGAATCCCTTCGTCTCCAGATGGCAAAAAAAAACAGGCTCCCGCCTGTCCTTCATTCTCCGGCTTCGACCGTGCCGTACCGCGTCATGATCGTCGCGCGGCCGCGGATCTTGATCGCGGATGTATGATCCGTGAACTGGGCGATGAGGACTTCCCCCTTGTCCAGCTTCTCGGAGTGGTGAAACTTGGTATCCGTTCCGCGAGTGAGGCCGATGACGGTTACGCCTTGATCCTTCGCCTTGATGACAATGTAATCTCCTTCGAGAGCTTCCATGTCCATGCCTCCTTCACTGTTCATTTCAGCAGGGCTTCTATCAAAAACTGCTCTCCCGGACAATCCAGGAAAGCAGCTTGCGATACATATGTATGGTCGGAGTAACAGGATTTGAACCTGCGACCTCACCCACCCCAAGGGTGCGCGCTACCAGGCTGCGCCATACCCCGACAACATCGATCTGCCTTGCGTCGGCTGCATTCGCGCTTCGGATATGCGATCCGGAAGAAGAAAAAGAATGATTCACGACATCCTTCGCTTCGGCACAGGAAAGATTATAGCATCCTCGTGCAGGGGCTTGCAACCGTTCTTGAGGTCGTTCAAGGATTCTCTCTTGCGCACTTATACGGCCTTGAATCCTCTGAGCCCAAAAAAATAAAACGTCCGAACGGAAGCATTCGGACGGCTCCCTGCAAGGAGGGATTAGTTGGATACGAGGTCTTTCAAGGACTTGCCCGGCTTGAAGGCAGGCGTCTTGCTCGCAGGGATTTCGATTTCTTCCCCGGTCTGCGGATTGCGTCCTTTGCGTGCTTGGCGCTCGCGAACTTCAAAGTTGCCGAAGCCGACAAGCTGGACTTTGTCTCCCGCCTGAAGGGCGTCGGAGATGGCGTCGAACACCGCGTCAACAGCTTTCGTCGCGTCCTTTTTGGACAGCTCGGTCAGCTCGGATACTTTGGCAATCAGATCGGTCTTGTTCAATGATCTCACCTCCCAATGGTACTAACCCTATCACTTGTTTTGCCGTTTCCTGCAAAAATATACCTTTTGAAGCGGAACAAACTTATACTATACCAGCAACAAGCGGAATACAAGACTATTTTTGGCAGGACAAAGCCCTTGGAGAGCGGTTTGAAAACCGGTTTCAAAGAGGCGTATCAAGCCCTTTTTCGGTTCAGGTGAATGAATGTGATCGCCAGCGCGAGCACCAGCACGGCGCCCTTGATGAAGTCGTTGGAATAGTACGGAACGTTCATCATCGTCAGTCCGTTCAGCAGCACGCCGATCAGAACGGCCCCGAAAAAGGTGCCGACGATGTTGGGCCGCCCTTTGCCCAGCACCGAATAGCCGACGAATACGGCCGCTACCGCTTCCATGAGGATCGGCGCGCCAGCGCCGGACTGGCCGCTGCCGGTACGGGCTGCGAAGAGCAGGCCTCCGATTGCGGCGAACAACCCCGACAGCACATAAGCCGCGGTGCGGATGCGCTTCACCCTTACGCCCGATAGACGAGCCGCTTCCTCGTTGCCCCCGGTCATTTCCATCTGGCGTCCGATCCGCGTGTATTTGAAGAAGATGAATACGGCCACGAATGCGACGGCCATCAGCACGACCGGAACCGGGATGCCGAGCAGCTCGCCCTGCCCCAGCCACAGGAAGGACGAAGGAATCGTACCCGGAGCGGTCGAGCCGTCCGGCATGATCATGTTGCTGTAGATGGAATTGCCTTTGGTGAATATTTGCTGGATGCCCGAGACGACATACATCATCGCGAGCGTGGCCAGCAAGTCCGGAATCCGCACCCGCACGATCAGGAGCGAATTGATCAGCCCTACCGCCGCTCCGAGCAGGAGCGAGCCGATAATGACGACCGCGAGCGGCATCTGATACCAGACCATGAGCGCCGTCGAAAAAGCGATGACGATCGATACGGTCGAGCCGACCGAGAGGTCGAAGCCGTCCACGGACAAGGAGAATGTGACGCCGATCGCCACGAACGCCGTGATCGAGATCGCCCTCAGAATCGAGGCCAGGTTGTCGTACGTAAAGAAATGCTTATCCCAAAAAGAAAAGAAAATAATGACAATGCCGATGACCAAGAGCGATCCGTATTTGAAAATGAAATCGGCCGATCTGGAATTCATGCTGTTCCTCCTCTTCCTCCGCTGGCTTCGATGAGCAGCTCTTCCAGAGAGGCTTGTCCTCTCGGGAACTCCTTCACGATAGCCCCGTCATACATGACCAGAATCCGGTCGGCGATGCCGACGGCTTCCTGGAATTCGCAAGTCAGGTACAGAATCGCCTTGCCCTGCGCGGCAAGATTGCCGATGACGCGGAAGATATCGCTTTTGGCGCCGATGTCCACTCCCTTGGTCGGCTCGTCGAACAGATATACCGACGCTTCCGTCGGAATCCATTTGCCGATGCTGACCTTCTGCTGGTTGCCTCCGCTCAGCGTCGCGATGATCTGCTGGAAGCCCGCCGTCTTGATTCCAAGCGAAGAGATCAGGCCCGAGGCCGAGTCCTCCTCCTTGCGCCCAGCCAAAAATCCGAGCCGCGTCCAGCGCTTCAAGGAAGGGAGGCTGAGATTCCGCAGCACGGAATCCGACGCGACAATGCCCTGCCGCCTTCTCTCCTCGGGCACGAGGGCGATTCCCGCCGCTACGGCGTCGGCCGGCTGATTCAGCCTCAGTCGTCTTCCGCCTGCGCTGATCGTCCCGCCCTCCACGGAATCGGCGCCGAAGAGGGCTCGGGACAGCTCGGTCTTGCCTGCCCCGACAAGCCCTACAACCGCGACGATTTCGCCGCTCCGCACCTTCAGGCTGACATCCTTCACCCGGCTCCCGCTCCGCAGTCCGCTGACATCGAGGACGACTTCGCCGATATCTGCCTCCAGCTTCGGATACTCTTCCTCGAATTTGCGTCCGAGCATCGCTTCCACTACGCCTTCGGGGGTCAGCTCCCCCTTGTCTGCGGTAAGGACCCGCATGCCGTCGCGCATGACGGTGATTCGGTCGCTGACCCGGAACACCTCCGGAAGCCGGTGGGTGATGAAGATAATGCCGATTCCGCTTGCCTTGAGCCCTTCGATGACACGGAAGAGCCGCTCAGCCTCCTCCAGGCTGAGCGGCGCCGTAGGCTCGTCCAGAATGACGAATCGTGCGCGTTCCGTTAGCAGGCGGGCAATAAGCACCAGCTGCTTTTCCGCAAGGGACAGCTCTCCGGCCGGCTTATGGAGCGGAAGCTCCACGCCGAGCCGCTTCAGCGCGGCTCCGGCTTCCTCGGCCATCGCCTTCCAGTTCACCCATCGTCCCGCGCCGCTGGCTGCATGGCGGTCGAGGAGGATGTTCTCCGCCGTGCTGAGTGCCGGCACGATCGCCGTGTCCACTTCCTGGTAGACGCAGTGGATGCCTAGCGCCTTCGCCTCGGCCGGACTGCCGAGAGCGACCGGTCCCCCGTTGATCTCCACGCTGCCCGAGTCGGCTCCGTACGCGCCGGAGAGTATTTTGATCAGGGTGCTTTTGCCTGCCCCGTTGGCGCCGAGAAGAGCATGAACCTCTCCTCCCGCCACCTCGAGGCCGGCGTCCTTCAATGCCGGGACTCCGGAAAAGGACTTGCATATCCCAGACATGCACAGCATGCTTGGCTGGCTCAAGCGTCATCCCTCCCGTTCATCGATCTGGTCGCAATCCTTCTTGCTTGTCCCTTAATTGCCCGTCTTCCCCATCCAATCGGCGATTCCCTGCTCGCTCTTGCCCCATCCCTCGACATACTCGCTGAGCTCAGTCGTGTTGATCTTCTTGTCCTTCGGCAATGCGTCGCGGGTTACGGCAACCGCATCAAGGACGACCTTGTCATCGGTTTTGTCGCCATGCAGCTTCTGGTACAGGTACCGTACCTGCACGCGGCCGATATCCTTCGGATCCACGGCAACCGAGGCGATCCAAGGAGAATTCGGATCCTGGATCATCTGCAGGTCCTCGTCGCTCATATCGATGCCGTAGACTTTGATCTCATTGCGGCCCGCTTGCTGGATAGCGCGGACGGCTCCTTTGGCGAATTCATCCCACGATGCCCAGACAGCTGCGATGTCGCCTTTGTTCGGATATTGCTTGAGGATGGCTTCCATCTGGTTCTGCGTATCCAGAGCAGGCTTGTCCGCCGTGCCGAAATGCGCGATTTCCTTGATATCCGGGTTCGCATCCATGAACTTCTTGTACGAGATCTGGCGTCTTTCCATCGGCGCAAAGCCTGCAACCCACACCTTGACGATGTTCCCTTTGCCGCCGATATCCGTTTTCAGCTTCTCCAGCGACTTGTCCGCCATATCCTGGTCGTTCTGCTGCAGCACGGTGACTCCCGGCACCGTAATGTCGGCGTCGAACGCTACGACCGGAATTCCCTTGCTGACCGCTTTCTCTACGCCGGACTTCAGCGCTTCCGCCGTGCCGTGGTCGGTAAGGATGCCGTCTACGCCGCCGTTGACCGCAGCTTCAAGCTTGGAGGACATCTCGGCCAGATTGTTGCCCGAGGCCTGCACCTGCACCGTGCCTCCGAAGCTCTCGACCTGCTCCTTCACGCCGGCAACGTATTGGGCGGAAAACGCCCCTTCGTTGAACTGCATGATGAGCGCGATCTTCTTGCCCTTCAGCGAATCATTGCCTTCGCCGAGCGTGGCGAGAATTCCATTTGATTTGCCGGCTGCCGCGCTTCCACCCGTGCCAGCTCCGTCTGCCTCGGAATTATTGCCTTTCTGCCCGCATGCGGCCGTACCCAATAAAGCTGCCGCTGCGAGAACGATCAGTGATTTTTTGCCCCAGTTCATCTCTGTATTTCCTCCCCCGTGATGTCAAGCTTCCTGAATGTGCTTGTTAAGCAACATCATAGCATTTTATCCAAGCATGTCAATCGGATTTAAATGATTTGACATCGAAATGGCTTGAATATTTTGGATAGGGATAATTATAGAACTTCACGAATAATATTCAAGCTTTTTTTGTTTAAAGCGCTGTCGCTCCAAAATATTCCAGTCATTATTCCCCCCTGCTCTCTGTCCGGCGCACGCAAAAAACCGGAGGGCGATAGCCCCCCGGTGCTGAATAATTAATTCATTAGAGAATGATCGCGATAAGGCCTCCGGAGCCTTCGTTGATGATCCTGCCCAGCGTTTCCTGCAGCTTGTAGCGGGCATTGTCCGGCATCATCGCAATCTTGCCCTGGATGCCTTCCCGCACGATGGAATGCAGCGAACGGCCGAACATGTCTGAATCCCATACCTTGATCGGATCGTTCTCGAAGTCCTGCATGAGGTATCTCACGAGTTCCTCGCTTTGCTTCTCTGTCCCGATGATCGGAGCGAACTCCGATTCCACGTCCACTCGAATCATGTGGATGGAAGGCGCCGTCGCCTTCAACCTGACCCCGAAGCGGGAGCCTTGGCGGATCAGCTCCGGCTCGTCAAGCTGCATTTCGGCAAGAGTCGGAGCCGCGATGCCGTAGCCGGTCGTCTTGACCATCTCCAGCGCTTCGGAGAAGCGGTCGTATTCGCGCTTGGCATGGGTGAAATCCTGCATGAGCTGCAGCAGATGGTCCTTGCCCCGGATTTCGACGCCGACCACTTCCATCAGGATCTGGTCGTACAGCTCATCCGGAGCGTACAGGTCGATCTCCGCTACGCCCTGCCCCATATTCATGTCGCTGAGGCCGGCTCTGGAAATGAAGTCGTATTCCATGAACTGGGCGACGACACGGTCCACATCGCGCAGCCTGCGGATGTCTTGGACCGTATCGCGGACCGAATTCTCGAAATTGCTTCTCAGCCAGTGGCTTTCGTTCAGCACCATGACCCAACTGGGCAGGTTGACGTTGACCTCATGCACAGGGAATTCGTAGAGCACCTCGCGCAGGACGGAGGTCACTTCCTCCTCGCCCATGGCAGCCGCGCTCAGCGACATGACCGGAATGTCGTATTTGGCTTGAAGCTCGCCGCGAAGCTGCAGGGCTTCATCGCTTTTCGGACGGGTGGAGTTGATGATGAGTACGAACGGCTTGCCGACTTCCTTCAGCTCGGCGATGACGCGTTCTTCGGATTCGACATACGAGCTGCGGGGAATTTCGGCAATCGTGCCGTCAGTCGTAACGACCACGCCGAGAGTGGAATGCTCCTGGATGACCTTGCGGGTTCCGATCTCCGCCGCTTCCTGGAATGGAATCGGCTCCTCGAACCAAGGCGTCGTAATCATCCGCGGGCCGTTCTCGTCCTCGTAGCCTTTGGCGCCATCCACAGCGTATCCGACGCAATCGACGAGGCGGACGTTGACTTCCAGGCCTTCGGCGACATGAATGCGGACAGCCTGGTTCGGAACGAACTTGGGCTCCGTCGTCATGATCGTCTTGCCTGCCGCGCTTTGCGGAAGCTCATCCACCGCACGGATGCGGTCCACCTCGCTCGTAATGTTGGGAAGTACGGTCGTTTCCATGAATCGCTTGATGAACGTCGACTTGCCTGTTCGGACCGCACCGACGACGCCGAGGTAGATGTCTCCGCCGGTACGCTCCGCGATGTCCTTGAAAATATCCACTTTTTCCACTTTCAGATCCCCTCCCAATCGAATATCCGGTTCGTCGCCTTCCACCGGTCAAGAGGGTAGGCAAGCGACGCAACTCGTACATGCTGTGGACTAGTAATAGCTTATTGTCCATCCTTCCGGATTATGACGGTTGCGTCCAACATTCTTGCATCCCGGTCCGGATATCCATAGCCCTTTCAAGATAGATTGATATGCCCCCAGATAGCAGAAAAGAACCTTCCATCCCTCTCGCGCTTCGCGAAAAAGGGACAAGAAGGTTCTCGTCCTATAAGATCTATTCGGGCTGGGCCACAGGCTCCCCGCCGACAAGCTTGAACGGCGGGGATTTGACCGGCACGAAGTCGGTGTCCTCCGCCAGCAGCTGCCGCAGGTCGAGCTCCGCCCCCACCTTGTCGAGGCCGCGCTTCTGGACGAAGCGCATCAGGTCGCTTCCGTAATCCGCGTAGACCCGCCCCTCATCGCTCATCATGAACGGCAAGGCGCCGCCGGAATACAGGCTGCGGACGGAAGGCTCCCGCTGGCCCAGTTTTTTGAAGTCGATCCGGCTGTAGCCCGGATAAGCTTCGCCGGCGGCCGGCAGATCGCCTCCATGGCTGCGGCCGTACTGGTCGACCCAGCCCTGCACGTCGTTCACCGCCTGGAAGATCATCAGCGGCATCAGCTTCACGGTTGGATCCTTCTCCTCGTTCTGGATCAGAAAGTAATAGCTGCCGCCTTTCTCGAACGAAGCCGCCGGCAGATCCGACATGAAGTTCTCCCGCTGCAGCTTGGGAAAATCGATGACGAATTTTTCGTAGATCGGCGTTTCCTGGTTGGCGTTCTTGATCGGCAGAAGACCCTTCTTCTGCTGATAAAGATCGACCACCGCCTGCACCCCGGCAACGGCGTCCATCGATGGAACCTGGCTTTCGGCCATGCGCTCTCGCGGATACATGCAGCCGGACAAGCCAGCCGCCAGCATCATGGCGGCTGCGGCTCCTGCGATGCCTCGCCGTTTGCGCCCCTCCGCCGGGCGGCCAAGGGATCCTTTTCTCAACATAATGCCATCCTCCTGCTTCGGACTAGCTTCGGAATCCCCGCAGCCAATCGTCATCGTCTTCAGCGGCCTGACGCTCCAATTGACGTCTTACAGCTGCTTTCAGCGGACTTTCGGGTATGCTGACATGGCAATTTCCCGTAATCCTGCTCTGGCAGCCCAGCCGCTCAAGCCCGTCGGTTCCAAGCTTGCGGCGCTCCACGTCGCTCAGGCGGGAAAGCCCCTCTTCCCCGTGGTCGGGGAGCAGCGACATCTTGCACATGAGGCAGGCGGCTTTGCCGTCGCAGCGCACGGGAACGCTGAGGCCTGCCTGCCTTGCAGCGCTCAGCAGCGTCGTGCCCGGCCTGACCTTGACGGTCTTGCCCGATGGCCAAAAGGTCGCCTCTGCCATGATCGCGCCGCCTCCTTTATGTAGGCTGTCTAATTAGAAATAAGGCTTGTGCCGGACGACGATGACCGCATCGTCGCTGTTCACGACAGCCTGGCAGGACAAACGGAAGCCCTGATCAAGCTCTTCCGGCTCCAGGCGGTCCCATTCGGCGTCGGTGACGTCTTCAAGATGCTCCATGCCTTGATCGACATGGCAGCGGCAGCGGGCGCATGTTCCACGGCTGCAGTTGTAGCCCCATTCCGCCCTGGTCTTCACCGCATGCTGGAGCAGCGTGCGGCCTTTCACGGCATCCGCGTCCGTAGCGCGCGTACGGCCGATGAGAGTAATCATCGTGTCATTCCCTCCGGTCAGACGATAATCGAAAACACGCCAAGGATAAAGCCGAATACCAGCATGGCGAATGCGGCCAGCGACAGAACGCCTCGCAGAATCCCCTTCGTTTTCATGCGGGCGAACGTAATCACCAATGCGGATATGACCATCAGGCCGATTCCGGCCAGCGAGATCCACATTACGGTCATCGGACTCGGTTGCATTTGTTACGCCTCTCCATTCCTCCGGACCACCTCCGAGCGATGCCGCCGTCCTGCAAAAGGCTTGTCCCCGGCCGCTCCGGAACGACGGACCGGGCAAGCGTAAGCTCAGCCGGTCCGAGGCCGTTCCAGGAACGATGCGTCCTTATTTCTTGATCATCATTTTCATCAAGCTTTCCAGGCTGCCCATGTTCATGCCGCTCGCCTTGACGGCTTTGATGATGTCGTTCATCGTCTGCTCCGACACCGGGACCTTCGCCATATTGGCAACCTGCTTCACCAGCTTGCGAAGCTCTTCCTCACTCTGGATCGTCTCCGGAGTGACTCCGCTGGCGATTTTTTTGACCTGATTCTCCGTAATGTTTTTGCCGGTTTTCTTGTTGACTGCTCCAAGAATATCCTTCGGCGAATGTTTGCTCACCATTGTCGCCTCCCCAGTATTGATGGGGCTAGCGCCGGCCGAAGCCGGCGTCATAACCGCTCTAGCCTCATCTTATGAGGAGAAGCCGCTCGGGGTGAGGGCGGATGCCGGGTAAGGACTACAGTTCGCCGGTGCGGTCTCGAAGCATGAGCATCTCCACCGCTTCGCGGGGATCCTTGCCCTCGAAGAGCACCTCGTAGAGCTGGTCCGTTATCGGCATTTCGACGCCGTAGCGCGCCGCGAGCGTTCGGGCGAAGCGGGTCGTGCGCACGCCTTCCACGACCATGCCGACCTTCTCCAGCACTTCGTCCAGAGACAGGCCGCTGGCGAGCAGCGAGCCCGCTCTCCAGTTGCGGCTATGCGGGCTCGTGCAGGTCGCAATGAGGTCGCCGACTCCGGCGAGCCCGGCGAACGTCATCATCGTCGCCCCCATCGCGGAGCCGAGGCGGCCGATTTCAGCCAAGCCGCGGGTCAGCAGCGCTGCCTTGGCGTTGTCGCCAAAGCCGAGTCCGTCGGAGAGGCCGGCTCCCAGCGCGATGATGTTCTTTATCGCGCCGGCGACCTCGACTCCGATGACATCGGGATTGGTATAGACCCGGAAGCAGGAATTAATGAAGGCGTCCTGCGCCCGTTTGGCCGGTCCAGGGAATATCGAGGCGACGACAACCGTCGTCGGCAGCTTGCGCACGACTTCCTCGGCGTGGCTCGGTCCCGAGAGCACGACGATCTCGCGCTCATCCCTTCCAAGCTCGCCCGCAAGCACCTGGGACATGCGCTCCAGACTCTCCGCTTCAAATCCTTTGGTGGCATGGACGATGACGGCCTCCGGGCCGATCGCCCCCGCCGCGGCGGCTGCTACTTCCCGCATTGCGGAGGAAGGAGCTGCGAACAGCACCAGCTCGGCTTCGCGAAGAGCTTCCTGCATATCCGTCGTCGCGCGAAGCGCAGACGCCAGCGGAATATCCGGCAAATAACGGGAGTTGGTGTGGCGCTGGCTGATTTCCTCCGCCTGTCCGGCGCTGCGGGTCCATATGGTCACCTCGTGGCCATTGTCCGCAAGCACCGATGACAGCGCCGTTCCCCAGCTGCCTGCGACAAGTACCGTTACGCGGAGGCGCCGCCGCCCGTTGGTTTCCGCATTTGTCGGCATTGTGCTGCTCATCCTTTCTTCGATCCGAGCTTGTTTTCCTGGCCGCGCGCCAGCTTGACGATATTGGTCCGATGACGGACAAAAGCGAATAAGCATAACAGCATCGCTGCCCATAACGCCGGCTCGGCGCCTTCAAGGAAGAATATGAATAATGGCGTCAACAAAGCGAAGACGAGCGAGCCGAGCGAAACGTAGCGGGTCAGGGCTATGACCGCGATCGCAATGATGCCGGCGATCAGGCAGGGCAGGAACGACAGGACGACGAGAGCTCCTACCGTCGTGGCGATTCCCTTGCCTCCCTTGAAGCGGAAATATAGCGGCCAATTATGTCCCATGATCGCGGCCAGTCCGCAAATCGCGGGCACCCAGTCCGATTCCGGGACGAGCAGCTGCCCGAGCAGGACGGCGCAGACGCCTTTGGCGATGTCCAGCAGGAAGACGGCGATGCCGGGGCCTTTGCCGAGCACGCGGAGCGTATTGGTAGCTCCGGCATTGCCGCTGCCATGCTGGCGGATATCAATGCCCTTCACATAGCGGGCTATCAGAATGCTGAAGGAAACAGAGCCGAGCAAATAGCTCGCTGCAATCGCAATGATGGATGTCAGCAACCTCGTTCTCTCCTAATCCTCGTCCGACTTCTTGCGCGTGAACAGACGGATCGGCGTGCCTTCGAAGTTGAACGCGGCACGGATCTTGTTCTCCAGATAGCGCTCATAGGAGAAGTGCATGATCTCCGGAGCGTTAACGAAGATGACGATCGTCGGAGGCCTTACCGCCACCTGCGTGACATAATTAATCCGCAGCCTGCGTCCTTTGTCTGTAGGCGGAGGATTGATCGCAACGGCATCCGAGATCACATCGTTGAGCAGATGAGTCTGAATGCGCAGGGAATGCTGCTCGGAGGCGTGGTTGATGACCGGCAGAAGCTTATGCAGACGGGACTTCGTCAGCGCGGAGAGGAATACAATCGGCGCGTACGACATGAACAGGAAATGATCCCGGATATTCTGCGTAAAGTTCTGCATGGATTTTTCATCCTTGTCGATGACATCCCATTTGTTGACGACAAAAATGGAGGCTCTGCCCGCTTCATGGGCATATCCGGCGATATGCTTGTCCTGCTCGATGATGCCTTCCTCGGCATTGATCAGGATCAGAACGACATCCGCTCGTTCGATCGCCTTGAGCGATCTCATGACGCTGTATTTCTCCGTCGTTTCGTACACTTTGCCGCGCTTGCGCATGCCGGCCGTATCGATAAGTACGTAGCGCTGGCCGTCCTTCTCGAACGGGGTATCGATCGCGTCGCGGGTCGTTCCCGCCACTTCGCTGACGATAACCCGCTCTTCGCCGAGCAGCGCGTTGACGAGCGAGGACTTGCCGACATTCGGCCTGCCGATCAAGGCGACCTTGATGACATCCTCGTCGTAATGATCTTCTTCCAATTCGGGAAGCTTCGATACGGCTTCGTCCAGAAGGTCGCCAATGCCGGTGCCATGGGAACCGGAGATGGCGATCGGGCTTCCGAAGCCGAGCCCGAAGAATTCGTAAATGTCTTCCATCCGGCCCTGGTTGTCCACCTTGTTGACGGCTACGACAACCGGCTTGCGCGAACGGAACAGCATTTGAGCCACTTCTTCATCCGCAAGGGTAAGTCCGGTTTTGGCGTCGACCATGAAGATGATGACATCTGCTTCCTCGACAGCCAGTTCAGCCTGCATCCGGACTGATTTCATGATTTCGTCTTCTCCGTCGATCTCGATGCCGCCTGTATCGACGATGCTGAACGATCTTCCATTCCATTCACCGGTTCCATAGATCCGGTCACGCGTGACGCCAGGTTTATCCTCAACGATAGCCAGGCGGTCGCCTATGACCCGATTGAAGATCGTGGATTTCCCCACATTAGGCCTGCCCACGATGGCTATAACGGGTCTTGCCATAGTATACACCCTCTCAAAAATACTCACGCCATTCATCATAGCAAAAAACAGCCTCGTTGGCTAACTTTTCAATGGTTTCCTATGGAAACGCAGGGTTCGCCTACCGGCTTCTGTCCACCAGGATGAACGATCCGTTTTTCAGATCATGCGCGGTCGCGTCCATGATCTTCTCCAGGAAAAATGCCGTCTCCTGGGCTTTTTCAACATCTTTCTCAATAAAAATCGGCGCTCCGCCAGCTACAGAGTCATGGCTTGTGCTGACAATGGCAACGATGCTAGCCATTCGATCCGCCCTCCCCCTGATTGACTCCCGCTTTGGACGGCATTCGAACCGCCATCTCCAGCAGCGGGACACGCCTGGCGATTTCGCACGCTTTGGACAGATCGCGCTCATGCGGAATAATGAAGACGCCAAGGCAGCCGCTGTCCAGGTCCAGCTTGGCCATCGGGACCAAGGCCGGCTCCCCTTCGTCGCTGTGCAGGCCTAGAATCGTGGACAGATCATAGAGGAGCGCCTGCCTCTGTCCAAGATTAGACAATGTGACCCGGCCGTTGGCGCTGCGGGGCTTGACGATGAGTCCAAGGCC
Source organism: Paenibacillus sp. D51F (assembly GCF_053345695.1). Classification (NCBI taxonomy): domain Bacteria; kingdom Bacillati; phylum Bacillota; class Bacilli; order Caryophanales; family Paenibacillaceae; genus Paenibacillus; species Paenibacillus sp. D51F. The sequence goes on from NZ_JBKFAO010000002.1 coordinate 107,422, forward strand.
ATGCTTCGCGATGATGTCCCGGTTGCTTTGCAGGCCGACATTCATAATGTAGATGTTGTCGACATACAGATCCGGGCCTTCGATTCTGACCTCGCCGGGAATAATGTCCGCGATGGCAGAGAGCGATTTACCCGATTTCAATTTCCATACGACGATCAAGGACAGCAATCCTCCCGCTATCCCGATCCAGAGATTGAAAGCGACGGCGAACAGGCTGGCGGCCATGGCCGCCATGATGACCAGATAATTGCGGCCTTCGAAGACCATGGCGATCCCTTCGATGTACGAAGTCCCTCTCGAGACGATTTCCATGGAATCCATTTTGCTCAGCGTCTCCCTTTCCATATTGCGCACCTCGCGGAATTGCTGGGCGGCGACCGTCAGGAACGTCAAGGCCGTCAGGTTTTTCTGGTAGAGTGCCGGAACGGCGACCGCCCCAAGCGCCGAGGCGATCACTCCGAGCGAGATATGGATGATCTGGCCGTGCGGGTAAGTGGGATACTGCCTGTAATCCGTGCGCAGCAGCAGGATCCGTGCCAGCAATCCAAAGGCGATGCCGGCCATCACGCCGACGACCATGCGATGTTCATGCAAGTAGATCGACACGTCATCCATCCTCAGATATCCCCTTCCCTGTTATCCATTCGCTGCATGAATAAGCGGGAGAATCCGGACGCGGCCGCGGAAATGACAACCGTCAGAAGACGGCATGACGCTGCGGCTGCGGCAAAGCCGTCCCACCAGCCTGCCTTGCCGATCGCGGACGCGGCACCAAGGGATGAGGGAAGCCATGCGGGAAAAACCGATGCAATCCAATATCCCGCGGCGATAATGACAAATTGGTTGGCCGCCCGCAGAGAGAGGAGGGCAGCGAGCATGCCGCATAAGATCGGAATGTCCCAGCCCGCCCTCACGACGGTCAGCAGCGGGCTTGAAGCATACAGAGTGTTCATCCATGCCATAAGCAGCCCCAGAAGCAAGGCGCAGCCCGCCGTATAGAAGCGGTCTCCGCGCCGCACTCCCGACATCCAGACTGCAAGACATGCCAGCAGCAAGGCGGCCGCCGATGCGCTTGCCTTCAGACCCCACGGCAGATCAAGCTCGACCCGCGACAGTATGATCATGCCGGCGATGCCTGCCATCGCCGTCTTCCATCCCAATCCTCCAGCCGCTTCCATGTTCCAGCCGGTCGCAAGCAGAATCAGCCAGACAGCCGCGAGCTCCAATGCCAGAAATCCTTCTTCCATTCCACTCATTGCCTGCACCTCCTCCGCGTATTATGCGCGAAGTGCCAAGGTTTGAATCGCGGAGCGAAAGCAAATAAAAAAGCCTTTCCGACCTGAATCGGAAAGGCTGTCGAGCCGATGCGGCCCCCGCATCATAAGCGCGGGGCTGCACCGTCTTGAATCACTTGAATTTGCTCAGCTTGTCGCCGAAGCGCTCGCCAAGGTTGAAGCTCATGCTTTGGTTGCTCAGGGAGACGTTCGGGTTGTCGATCTTCTCCTTGAATCCGCCGCGGTCGGAACGCTCGCGCTGAGGACGCTCGGCGCGCGGAGCTTGCTCCGGAGCCTCTTCCGTTTCTTTGATGCTCAGGCTTACGCGCTTCTCGGACGGGTTGAAGTCAAGGATTTTGGCTTGAACTTCTTGGCCTTCCTTGAGCACTTCCTGAGGAGTCGCCACGTGGCGGTGAGCGATTTGGGAAATATGAACGAGGCCTTCCACTCCAGGAGCGATTTCAACGAAAGCTCCGAAGGTTACAAGGCGGCGAACGGTACCCGTTACGATGTCGCCCGTTTTGAATTGGCCGCTTACGGATTCCCATGGTCCCGGTTGGGCAGCTTTGATGCTGAGGCTGATTTTGCCTGCGTTAGGGTCCAGCTTGAGGACTTTGACGCGGACGGATTGGCCTTCCGTTACGACATCCTTCGGATGCGCAACATGCTGCCAGGACATTTCGGAAACGTGAACAAGGCCGTCTACTCCGCCGATATCGACGAATGCGCCGAACGGAGTCAGCCGTTGAACCGTTCCGTCAAGCTCTTGGCCGACTTCGAGGCCGGAAATGACGCTTTGCTTGTTCTTCTCGAATTCCTGCTCCAGAACATCTTTCGCGGAGAGGATGATTTTATTGTTTTCGCGGTCGATTTCTTTGATTTTGACATTCAGGGTACGGCCCTTGTAGTCTTTGAAGTCCTCGACGAAATGACGCTCGACCATGGAAGCCGGAATGAAGCCGCGCACGCCTACGTCAACGACGAGACCGCCTTTGACGACATCGGCCACGGTAACTTCAAGAACTTCGCCGGCTTCGAATTGGGCTTGCAGGGAATCCCAAGCCTTTTCGCCGTCGACGGCTTTCTTGGAGAGAACGAGCTTCTCCTTCTCGTCGTCGATCGTGATGACCTTCAGCGTGATTTCCTCGCCGAGCTTCACCGCGTCATTGGCGCTGTCCAGCTGTACGGAGCTGAGCTCGCGCAGTGGAACCACACCGTCATATTTATAACCTAGGCTTACGGTTGCCTGGTTGTCTTCAACTTTCACAATCGTGCCGGTCACGATGTCGCCCTTTTTGAGGGAAACGATGTTCTCAAGCTCATCTTGGCTAAGACCTTGCTGAGATTCTTGGACAGAGTCCTGGATCTTTGTTTCTTCTGACATTGAAATAACCTCCTCAGTTCATACCCCAACTTTATTTAAACCCATATTGTACCATTGAAACGGAAGGGCGGAAACTTGGGCTCCCGATGAATCCCTACCCTGACAGGAACAAGGGAATAAAACATGCTTACGCTTGCTTGCGCAGTTCTTCGATTCGCTTCATGATGGCTCTTGTCACCTGTTCCAGCGCATCTCCGGATGAAGACATGAATTCGGATAAGTCCACGGGCTTGCCGTAGGAGACGACGGTCTTGCGGAACAGCTTGTAGGACCCCGAGATGGCGACCGGTATGACGACCGCTCCGCTGCGCATGGCGATCATGGCCGCGCCCTTCTTGGCTGCGTCGCCTCCGCTGTTGCGGCTTCCTTCGGGAAAGATGCCCATGACATTGCCTTCCTTGAGAAGAGCTATCGCCGTCTTGATGGAGTCCTTGCTCACTCCGCCGCGCTTGACGGGGAATGCGCCCAGAGCCCTGATCAAGGGGCCGAACAGCGGCACGTTGAACAGCTCGGCCTTCGCCATGTAGTGGACCTTGCGGCTGAGCTTGATGCCGACGGTCGGCGGATCGAAATTGCTGATGTGGTTGGAGCAGAGAATGACTGGCCCTGCGGCCGGTATGTTCTCCAGTCCTCTGGCTTCGAGACGGAACAGCAAGCCATAGGCGCCTCTCAGGACAGCGCGGCAAAAGGTGTAGATCATGGCAAGTTCGCCTCCGCCAGTTTTTTGCGGCTGAGCGATGTGATCGTGTCGATGACCCCGCTGGCAGGAATGCCGGTCGTATCCACCAGAATATGATCCGGCGTACGGATCAAAGGCGACACGGCGCGCTGCATGTCCTTGCGGTCCCTCTCCTCGATCTCCTTCTCCAGCTGTTGAAGCGTCAGCCCCGAATCGGGATCCGTCTCGCGGAACCTTCTGAGCGCCCTTTCCTCGACGCTGGCCGTCAGGTAGATCTTGAGCTCGGCATCCGGCAGCACATGCGAGCCGATGTCCCGGCCGTCCATGACGACGCCCTTGCCGTCCGCCAGCTTGCGCTGCTTGTCCGCCAGCAGCATCCGGACCCGATCGTTGGCCGCGACTTGGGAAACGTTCAGATTGATGTCCCGGGAGCGGATCAAGGCTGTGATATCCTCTCCGTTCAGCAAGACGATCTGGCCGTCGGGTCCCGGAGCCAAGGAAATATCCAGCCCCTCCGCATGTTCCGCCAGCGCGCCGTCGTCGCCGATGTCGATGCCGGCGGAACGCGCGCTCCATGTAACTGCGCGGTACATGGCGCCAGTATCGATATAAATATAGCCTAATGCCTCGGCAACGCTCCGGGCTACGGTGCTCTTGCCGGCACCGGCGGGTCCGTCGATCGCAATGTTGATGCGCTCGCCTACCCCGTCGTGATGGGTACTCAAAGGGCGTTCCTCCAAGCGATGTCCATGAGAATTTCTCGTTCAAAATCAGAAAAAAAGCAGGCTGTGCCTGCCAAATAATTATATCACAGTCGACTGTTGGATGCAAAACAGTAACCGTCTATCGGAATTTCTCCCCCTCCTGGTTGCGGCGGCTGACGATATCCCCCCGGTCGCGATGCATGCATGCCGCAGCCTGTACAGCCAGCAAAGCGGCGAACAGAAGAAGAAAGCAGGCGGCAAGCCCCCAGGTGACCTTGTCCTCCATCCTTCTCATCAGCCCATCCCTTCCAATCGCAGGAATATAGGCCTATGTTGCCCATTAAAAACTAGGTTATGTACGCTCGAGAACAAGATTACTTCCGGAATTCCAATTGCCGTTCGAAGCAGAAACGGATGATTCTTTGCCGGTCCGGCTCCGAAATCGTCGTAAATTTGAGCATCGCCTGCTTCTTGCCCGTATCCGTCATGTCGACACGGACAACCTCGCCCTTGAAGAAGGCATGCTCGAGCGTCCCGTTCTTGTAAGGCACGAGCAGCCAGCACTCCAGCTCCATTCCTTGTTCGACCGGCTTGGCCTGATCGCAGAGGAACGATATGCCGCCGCCGCCGATATCATCCGTCATCGCCACGAACCGGATGCGTCCGCGGATGGACACCGCAAGCTCCAGATCGGCCGGCACCCGCAGGAAGCTGCGCCTCTGGATTTTCGTCATGCTGTCGGGATCGGCCTTGCGGATCCGAACCAGACGGATGACGTCTTCCCGGAAGCCGAGAACATGGGAGTTGAAAAAATGCTTGATGCCTTCCGAGCTGACGATATGGGCCGAAAGCTCGTCCCCGATGTACAGCTTTTTCAGCTTGCGGCTGGGCTCATGAAGCGGAACTTCAATGTATATGGCCTCGGCATCCTCGTCCGCGATCCGGGACTTGAAGACCATCTGAGCTTCTTCTTCATCGGAAGAAGCCACTTGAATGTATAGATTTTCGTTTACCCTAGGCAGCAAAATAGGCTCCCCCTCCCGTAATGCCATGATTATAGCATGTCGGATGATGGGGAGCCATATCGAAAAATGGGCTTTTTTGCCTGGTCGGCGATCTAGGAGCGGCTCTCTCCCGGCAGTTCCTCCACCGCTTCCTCGAGCCCGGTGTCCGCATTCAGATAGATGCGGTATTTGGTGCCGTTGCTCTCGCCTTTGAATTCATAGCACAGCACTTCCTGGTTGTCGTCGTTCTTGATCAGGGCAAGCTTGGCTGGCGACTTCTTCATCGCCTCGCTCAAGCCGCCGCGCACCTTGGCCTCCGTCATCGCCGGCTTGCCGAGCTTGCGCTCCTTGTGCGCGAAGACATAGTCGCTGGCTTGCAGCCCGATGACATCGCCTTTGTCCATCGCGACCTTCACGCTGAGCTTGTCCGGATAGATCAGCACGCCGTTGTCGCTTCCTACATAGGTGAATACCGCTTCCTTGGCATATTCGTCGTAGGTAACGGGCGTCATTTTCTTGTAGCCTTGCTTGTCCAGGAATTCGTCGGCCTTGGCGCGGGCTTCCTTCATGCCAATCGTCTTGTCGGCCACATCGCGGGGATGGACGAACCAGATCAGGTCGCCTCCGCGGGAAGTAAAGTCCATCGAAATGTTCTTGCCCGTTCCCTTTTCCTTGACGACGGCAGAGAAGGTCTTATAGTTGGTGTCTTTGCCGTTCTCGACGACCCGGATGCCTTCCGTCGAAGACATGCCGAGGAACTTGGCCGCCTTGGACTTGATCTCCTCGGCCGTAACAGGCTTGCCGCTCAGCATGCTGACGGATCTCTTCTCATACAAGCCGTTTACCGTCGGTCCCCAATCGATCGAGGCCATTTTGTCCATCCGGGAATCGACGCCCTTGAATCCGTCGACGATGAAGTTGCCGGATTTCTGCTTGTCGGCGGCCATCGCTATTTCGACATCCATCCAACGCAGCTTGTTTTGCAGCACTTTATCCTGCACCTTTCCAAGCTCCTGGGCGATCTCGGCCGATTTTGCATACAAGGTTTTCATCGTGCTCATCTCACCGTCGCTCAGCGGCTGCTTCGTCAAATCCCGCATGGATGTCTTGTAGGCGAAATTCGAAATATGCGACAGGAAGTCCTCGGTTTTATGGAAAGGAATCATCCTGACAGGCAGCTGGTTGATCTCGCTCTGCGCCTGGCTGGTCAATCTCCACACATTGACGAGGCTTTTGCGCTGGTAGCCCTGGGAGGCGGCATTGACGGCCAGCGTGCTGCCGAGCTGGTGATGGAGCTGGTCCACATGATAGCTCAGTTCATGGAATGCTTTCTGATACTGGTTCTCCGCCTTGATCAAGACCGAATTCTTCTCTTGATGCTCCTGGTAGCCCCAATAGATCGCGCCGACAAAAAGCAGCGTCATAACGGGGAAAAGCACACGGCTTAAACGTTGGTACATACGGCAAAAGCTCCTTTCTTATGCCAAACCTGGTGTTAGTTTGGTTGAAGTAAAGGAGCTTTATGCATGCGGCTATGACTTTATACCGGCAGCTCTTCGATTTCGAAATCATCGGTATTGCTGCACAGGCACTGCTTGAAGCCGGTATCGACACGGCCTTGGTCCCTGCGGCCGCGAAGAACGAACTTCTCCCCGCAAAGCCGGCAGCGAATGCTGATCTTCACTCTTGCCTCATCCATATGCTTGCGTCCTCCCGCGTTGAGCGACTGTCTCTACAAGCAAGTATGGACGGAACGATCAAAGCTTAACCTCTTCTTCCCTGCCCACGATCCGAAACGGAGAGCGGGAATTGGCCCTGCCGATCTTCCGGAGGCCCCAGATCCACAACACCGCCATGAATGGCACGATGATCCAAGCCCATTCCCTCGCTGTCGATGTGAGGATCCAGTCGTACAAGCCGTGCCACAAGACAGGCAGAAGCAAAGACAGCAGCAGGAACCTGCGGATATGGCGCTTGGGAGCGAATTTCGCCTTGCCGAAATAGTAGCCCATCATGATGCCGAACAAGGCATGTCCCGACACGGGCAGCAGCGCCCTCAGCATCATCGTTCCGAAAGTAGAAGGATAGAATACGGCGTACATGATGTTCTCCAGGGTGGCGAAGCCGAGGGAGACGCTGGCCGCATATACGATGCCGTCATACGGCTCGTCGAATTCCATGTGATTGTAGATGATATGGTAAAGGACGAACCATTTGAAAATCTCCTCGACGCCTCCAGAGAAGGCGAAGGAGAATAGAAGCGGATGGCTTCCAAGCCAGAGCTCCAGTCCTCTTTGGATGACCATGATTGGCACGACGACCAGCATGCCGGTGAGGAACAGCTTGAAGACAAGATGGATGGGCTCGCTGTCGTAGCGGTCCTTCAGGTACAAATAGGTGAGCAGCGAGATGCCCGGAGCCACTGCGGCCGTCAATATCGAGAAAAGCAGCAAGGGATCCCGTGCCTCCTTCGTTTTGATGAAAGTATAGGTTCAGTCCCGTTCAGCACAAAAGAAGAGCATTCCCGATGAATCGCGAATGCTCTTGGCAACTGGGACTAAGATTTAAAATGAAGGCAAAGCCCGCGAACCGCATCGGCCGGCATGACAATCTTGCCGTACTCCTCCAAAACCGCATAGGTTACCGAGGTCGCGTCTCCAAACTCCGCCAGAATGGCAATCATTGCATTCTGTCCCGCCGGTTCCGCCGAAGCGGTATCGAAAGCGAGGATCCAGCGTCCGTTGTATGCGTACAGTCTTCCTTCTTCCGTCAGTTCCGAGGCCGAGAGCTGCTTGGCTGCGGAGATGACATCCTCGAAATCCTTGAACATGTACATGATCGTATCGCTGGATTCGAGCGTCACTTCCATCTCGTACATATCCTCGTCCGCATCGTCCTCGTCGGCACGTCCCGCGTCCGAGCTTGCATTCATCTTGCCGCGGGTGACGATTACCACCATGCCTTGAGCCGGCATCGCGATGACTTCGACCGCAAGCGGTCCGTTCGCATCGAAGCCGAGTTCCGAATAGGCCTGGTCCATCATTTCGCTGAACAGCTCATGCACTTTCGGTATCTCGCGCCACATGTCGTCCTTCTGGATCCCGCGCTCCAGCAGGTCGTCGAACGTCAGAAAAATGCGAATTTTGTCTTGCCCCAACCGTTCGATCTTCATGACAGGATCCTCCTCTGCAGCATCGGATATAACAGCGTATGAAGCGCAAGCCATAATGTGCGGCATACGTGCCATATATCTATATTAACATCTATGAAGAAGGAATGCACGAGCAGGTCAAAAAAACAGCCGCCTCCCCATAGAGGGAAGCGGCCGGAAGATTCAATGGGTTGCCGGGGACGATGAAGCTTCTGCAATGATCTTTTCCGATTCCTTTTTGACCTCCGGATCGCTGTTCACGAGCGCAGCGATCCGCTCCCAAGAACCGCTGTCCGCGACCCGGCTGGAGCCATTCCCCGACGAGGATCTCACCGGGCTGCGGCGCGGCGTCGCGCCGCTTTTGTTCCGGATCATCCCAGACATCGCTCTCCCGGCGGCCTTGGACCACAGCTTTCCGGCAATGCCCGACGCTGCCGCTGCCGCTCCCGGCCTTTTGCGGGCCACATACAGGGCTGCCGCCGCTCCAATCAAACTTCCGGCAATAAATCCTCCCAGTTTCATTTCATCTGCCTCCTAAGCGCCGATACCCGGCTGTTCATGATAGGAGTAGTATGCCCGGCCGACTCCTTATCATCCATTCCGATTGGGTAAGCGAAGCAAGGTTTAATATGATAAAATGGATGTCTTGGATCGTATTTCCCGGTGTCGGGACTTAAGGATCCCCATGAATACAGCTTTGCTTGTGGAGGTTGAAACGTACATGAAATCTTATGCACTCCAGACCATCGGACTTGCTGCCGCGGCAGCTGTCCTGCTTTCCGGCTGCGGAGGGAAGACGGACGGCGCCAGCGCATCCGGAACTCCTGCCCCCTCCTCGCCTCCTTCCGCATCGTCCTCTCCTGCGCCGTCGGCGTCATCGCCTTCGCCGTCCATATCGCCGTCACCTTCGCCGCAGCCGTCCGCAACCCCGCAGGAGGCCGAAGCCATGTTCAAAATGAGCTCGAAAACGTTCCGCTTCTCCCCCGTCGATCCGGAAATGTCGAACAAGGCCGTCCTGCTCACATTCGACGACGGGCCGAAGGAAAAGGAAGAGCTGACCTCCATGCTCGACACGCTGGACAAACACGGCGCCAAGGCGATCTTTTTCGTCAACGGGTACAGGGTGAAGGAAAATCCCGAGCTGCTGAAGCTGATCGACGAACGCGGCCAGACGATCGGCAACCATTCCTGGGACCATATCGATCTCCATAAAAAAAGCAAGGCCGAGGTGCAGAAGCAGCTCGGCGATGTGTCGGATCTGGTTGAGGAGCTGACCGGAAAACGGCCGCAATTTTTCCGGCCACCATTCGGAACCGGCGGAGATGTCGGCAAGGAAGTCGCCAAGGAAGACGGCATGCTGTACATGACCTGGTCGAACGGTTCCCTTGACTGGGATCTGAAGGCGACGAAGAAAGATCCCCAGCTGGTCATCAAAAACGTGCTGGAGCAGCTTCATCCCGGAGCCAACATTCTGATGCATGAGCTTCCGTGGACGAAGGAAGCCCTTGACAGCCTACTGACGAAGCTCGAGGAAAAAGGCTACGGCTTTATCGACCCTGCCTACATCGACTTGCCGCAAGGCTGATTGCTGCGGGTCAGCGACAGCAGATGGATGACAGGCGGACAATTCCAGCGTATCGGTGCTTTTGACGTGCCGTATCCAGGACTGACCAGCATGCGGACCCTTTCGGGTCCGTTTTTGTCTTGGCCTTTTCCACACCAGCCCGCAAGGTCGAACCATCCGGACCGAAACCTTCTTACGCTGGCCGTTCTCATCGCCGGACCGATTAATGGAAGGATGATCTGCCCGCCGTGCGTATGTCCGGAAAGAACGAGATCGGCTTCGATAGAAGGGTTGCGATGCGCGATGATGGGATCATGGGCAAGCAAAATCGTAAATGGATCATCAGGCCAGCTGTCCGCTTTGACTTCCGCTGTTTCAAGCGGCGTTCCAAGAGCAGCCTGGAGACGGTCCTTGCCCAAGCGGGGATCATCGACTCCGGCCAGCTTGAACGGCGCCGCCGCCCCGTCTTGAACCCATACATAACGATTCACGAGCACGGTGACTCCGCAGCGTTCCAAAAGCTTTGCCAAGGAATCGATATCCTCGTCATGATCGTGATTGCCGAACACCGCGTATACGGGAGCTATCCGAGCCAGCAAACGCATGTTGTCCTCCACTCTATTGAGCGGAACGCCTTTCTCCCTCATGTCGCCGCCGATCAGCACGAGGTCGGCCCCTCCACTGTCGCGTGCTTGACGGAGGACATCTTCATTGAGACTGCGCCTGTGGATGTCGCTCATATACAGGATGCGATACCCCTCCAGCGCCTCGGGAAGCCGTTCGAGAGCGACCGTCTCGGCTGCGATCCGGCTGCTTGCCGCTTCGGCCATCATCCGTCTGATCAACATGGCTCCCAGCCATGCAGCGACGATGAGAATGAATAGGATCAGGTAGAAGCGCAAAGGCATGCTCCTTTCCATGCTTCTGCCGCATCGTGGGCGCCTTCTTGCGGGGCGAACAAGCTGCGTCCCCAGAAGAAGAGCGTGCAGGCCAGGACGATGAACAGCAGCATCAAGGTATTGACAAGCCATTTCGTCAGCTTGGGCTGCAGGGACGGATGCTTTTCCCGCCTCGGCGGGTAACCGTCGCCTTCAAGCTCCGTCCCGGCTTCAACCGAAGTCGTTTTCTGCTCCTCCAGCCTTCGTCTTCCGAATTTCTCGATCCTGCTCATGGCTGCCTCCTGTAGCGGATGATCATGCCCATGATGAAGTCGACGGCGAAATGGGCGGCGATCGGAGCAAGGAGCGTTCCGGTGCGGATATAGATCCAGCCCAGGCCGTAACTGATGCCGAAGACAAGCGCGGTCGGAATCCAATGCTTCAAATACCGGACATGGATAGCCGCGAACAGGATGCTGGTCCAATAGGCTCCCAGCGAATGCTGGATCGCGCCCCGGAACAGAAGCTCCTCGCATATAGCTACCACCAGGGACAAAAGGGCGATATGCCAGACCGGCCTGTTGCGGAAAATGCGTTCGTTCACGCCGCCGTCATCGGCTGCTTCCTCGGGCACCCAACGGGAAATGAAGAGGTCTACCACGAGAATCAGGAGGGCGAAACCGAAGCCCCAGTATAAAAAGGCGAGGCTGTCGGGCCAACGGAACAGCGCAATCGGATTGCGGCCCTGAAAAAAACACCAGACCAAGCCGATAATGAGGGTAATAGCCTGCGTCATGTACAAGTTGAGCAGCAGCATCCGGTCGTCGAGCTCGTCTACCGAAACGCTCCGGACGCGAATGTTGCGGATGTCGAATTTTTTCATGTAGTCCCGCCTGTCTTGAAGGAATCGAAATCCGTTAATCTTTATCATCGAGGAGAAAACAATGGACAAACATCTCAGCCGCTATCAAATGCTCTTCAGCCTCGGTTTCATCTTCATGCTGGTCGCGGCGGTCGGCGCATTCTTCGCCGGCTTCCAAGTGGGATCAAGCCGCACGGAATCAAGATACGAGGCCAAGAAGCTGCTGGCCTCCGCCGCTTCCGCCAAGACCTCGTACTCCCAGCAAGATCTGGTATCGTTCTATCATACCGTATTTTCTCCTTACCGTGAATTTCAGAACGCATGGCTCGCCATGGAGAAGAAAGTGGAGTCCCGCAACATACCGGCCTCGTCATCTCTTCTCAAGGACCTCGGAGATCTCGCGGACGAGAAGCGCAAGGAGATCGAGTCGGTGCGCTCCGTCCCGGATACAGGTCTTCTGGCCAGCGCAAGAAACGGTTATCTGGCTAGCCTAGATTCCATCTCGCAGGCTTCGGCTGCAGCAGCCAAGTCGGCGTCAGGCCAGCCGGCGGACAGCTTCCTCGCCTCCCTCCGCAAGCAGCCGTCCTATAAGGATGCTGCCCGAAAAGGCCTGGCCGCCCAGAAGGATTATTATTCCTCCATGCTGAAGTGGGCATCCGGCGTCGACGGCAGCGTCCCGTCCGAAGCCTCCCTGACCGGCACGGTCCAGAGCAGCGCCTGGACCTCCTACCCGCTCCTCGTCAAGATCAAGCTGATGGCCGATCTGCTCGAGAAGCGCGGGAAATGGACCGACTATTATCCCCAGGATCTTGCGGGATCCGTCGACGCTCTCCTCCAATCCGGCGAATCGCAGCGCTTGCATGCGTCATCCATCAATGAGCTTGCCGATGTCGTAACCGGCACGGGAGCAGTCAGAGGCGGCGACTTTTGGACCATGAAGTCCCGCCTGTACGGCAAGGAGACTCTGCCTCAGCTGCCATTCTTCCTGCCGCCGGACAATTAGGCCTTAATCATAGCTGAAGCCGAGCTCGGACGCGGCGGCGCTGATGCCCCCCGTCACGTTCAGCAGGTTGGAAAATCCCTGCTTGCGCATATAGTCCAGGACATAAAGGCTCCTCACTCCGTGAGCGCACATGAGGAACCATTCCTCTTCGGCGTCAAGCTCCGGGAGATGCTCCGGTATGGAATTCATCGGAATATGGCGGGAGCCTTCCAGACGGTAGTATTCCCACTCGCCCTCTTCTCTCACATCGATGATCTGATCCATCCGGACGGCTCCGGAGCGGACCTTTTCCAGCAGGTCCGAGGGTTGGATTTCCCTAATGGAAGGCTGTTGCAATGCTGACATGGGATGTTCTACCTCCCCCTAGTGTTGGTAGGAAGAATGATAGCGAAAAAAAGCGCCTCCATCAAGTTTTGTCATTGCAATTAGGACTTCACCGCTTTAGAATAGTAGAGGTCAGCCAGCACCAGCATATGGTTTCAAACGACAGGACATAAGGCGATTCCATCCCCGGCCGTCTCCATCAAGCCCGGCAGTTCTCCAGAAATTCCCGTCCCGGCTGGGCATTCCCATCGTCGGAACGGGCTTTTTTCTATATTGAACCACGATAGTCTGCATGATGTTCCTGCGCATACGGTTGCCGCCTCCATGAAGGCGGCGCTGCACAGCGCCGTATGCCTACACCCCATTGCTAGGAGGCAATCCCATGTTCAAAGTGTTAGTTTCCGATCCTATCAGCGATTTGGGCATCCAGCAGCTGATGGATGCTCCCGACGTATCGGTGGACAAGAAGCCCGGCCTCAGCGAGGACGAGCTTGTAGCCATCATCGGCGAATATGACGCCTTGCTGGTCCGCAGCCAGACGCGAGTGACGGCCAGAGTGCTCGAAGCCGGCACTTCCCTCAAGGTTGTCGGCCGGGCGGGAGTCGGCGTGGACAACATCGATCTTCCAGCCGCTACCGGCAAAGGCATTATCGTCATCAACGCGCCGGACGGCAATACGATTACGACCTGCGAGCATACCTTCGCCATGATGATGGCTGTAGCCCGCCACATCCCGCAGGCTTATGCCAAGACCGTCAACGGGGAATGGGACCGCAAATCCTTCCTGGGGGTAGAGCTGCGCGGCAAGAAGCTCGGCGTCGTCGGCATGGGCCGGATCGGCAGCGAGGTGGCCAAGCGCGCCAAGGCGTTCGGCATGGACATTCTCGGATACGATCCGTTCCTCACGGAAGAGAAGGCGGACAAGCTCGGCGTGACGCTCGCCAGCGTCGACGATATCGTGCGCGGCGCGGACTTCATGACCGTCCACACTCCGCTCACGCCGGAAACCCGCCACATGATCGGAGCGGAGCAGTTCAAGGTCATGAAGCCGGGCATGCGGATCGTCAACTGCGCCCGCGGCGGCATCGTCGACGAATACGCTCTCGTCGATGCCGTGAACGCAGGCATCGTGGCCGGCGCGGCCTTCGACGTCTTTGAATCGGAACCTCCTGCAGCGGATCATCCTTTCCTGAACAATCCTAGAATCATCGTCACTCCGCATCTTGGCGCCTCGACCGTCGAAGCCCAGGAGAACGTCGCCATCGACGTCTCGGAGCAGGTGCTCCATATTCTCCGCAGCGAGCCGTTCGTGAATGCGGTCAATATGCCTCCGGTCGCCGCAGCGGTCATGACCAAGCTGCAGCCGTATTTCGAGCTTGGAGAGAAGCTGGGCATGCTGGCCGCGCAGATAGCCGAAGGCCCCGTTGCCGAAATTACGGTCGGCTATTCCGGCGATCTTGCCGAAGTAGATACCCAGCCTCTCACCCGATATATCATCAAAGGCGTGCTTGGACACCATCTGGGAAGCGATCAGGTCAACATCATCAACTCCCTGCATCTGGCCAAGGAACGCGGAGTCAACGTCGTCATCAACCAGTCCCATGCGGCAAAGGACTTCACCAATCTGGTCACCGTATCGTTGCGCACCTCCGGCGAAAGCCGCCATGTCGCCGGTACGCTGCTGACCGGATACGGCCCTCGCATCGTGCAGATCGACAACTTCCCGGTTGACGTCGCTCCATCCGGCCATCTCGTGCTGATCTCCCACCATGACCGTCCGGGAATCATCGGCCGCATCGGAACGCTGCTCGGCTCGAACGAAGTCAACATCGCGACCATGCAGGTCGGACGGCAAGCCGAAGGCGGCGCCGCCATCATGGTCCTGACGGTAGACAAAAGCGTTCCGAAAGACGTGCTCGGCCAAATGACGCAGCTCGACGAGCTCAAATCGGCCAAGGAAATCACGCTGTACTGATTCCTCCAGACCCATAGCAACCCCGCGGGCAGCCTGCCCGCGGGGTTTTTCCATCGGCTCCGTATCCTCTTCTCTGATCCACTAGAGATGAACGCTTGTCCTTCCCGAGGCTTATCGGCTCCAGATGCGCTCGGCTCCCTTATACCTTCCCTCTGTTCCGAAGGAAAGCTTATAGATATCCGGCATCTCCAGCCCTCTCCAGAACTCGTAGCCGCAGCTGCCGTCCAAGGCGTTCATCATCATCGCCATGATATTGCCATGCGTTCCGACGGCTATGCGGTTTGAACTGGAGCTTTCCAGCACTCCCCTTAACGCCTCCATCCCACGGAGCGTCGCCATGCGGTTGGATTCCCCTCCAGGGAAGGCATGCTCGGGCTCATCCCATAACCGCTTCACGGAAGCTCCGAAATCGCGGACAGGCACGTCAGAGAGCAGCCGTTCCCTGAAGCCCTCCTTCAGCCGGATAGGCTGCCCTATCCGCTCCGCCAGCTTTTCCACGGTCTGGACAGACCTCAAATAAGGACTGGACCAGATTTCCGCGATCTCTTCATGCTCCAGCAAATCCGCAACTCGCCCGGCATCCATTTTCCCCGCATCCGACAAAGGCCGGCTGCGCTCGTCGGGAGTATAAACGGAGTGGGCATGGCGGATCAAATAAATGGATTTCATTCCAGCTTTCCCCTCCATCCGTTCAAAATCAAATTCCATTCCTTTCAATCGTCAATGCCTCGGATTCCATTTCGACTTTTCGGCATTCCGGCAGACGCCTCCTCCTATTCGCCTTAAATGTTTCACAAGCAACAAGATTAGAGCCCCGGATTCAACAAAAAACACCCTCCTATGAAGGGTGTTAAGACATAACACGATGGCCTTCGACAGGCAGCTGCAGCGTAAAGGATGTTCCGACGCCTTCGGTGCTCTCTGCGCGGATCGTGCCGCCATGGGCGTCCACGATGTTGCGCACGATCGCCAGCCCCAGCCCTGTACCGCCTCCAGCGCCCCGCTTGCGGGCTTTATCGGCCTTATAGAAGCGCTCGAAAATATAAGGCAGGTCATCCGCCGGAATACCCTGGCCTTCGTCGGCAACCTTGAGCACGGCAGCTGTGCCGCCGGCTTCATCCTTTAGTCCGAGCGCAAGACGGATGGTAGACCCGTCGGAGCTGTGCCGCACGGCGTTGTCGAGCAGATTGGTAAGCACCTGCTCCAGCCTGTCTTCGTCGGCCTCCGCCAAGATGACAGCCTCTTCCGGAGAACGGTATTCTATCTTGATGTCCCGGTCCATGCTGTACACCTGGAACTTGTGCACGACACGGCTCACCAGCCCGTCCAGATCCACGGAATTGAAGTTGAGCTCCACATGGCCGGCTTCCATCCGCGCCAGATCAAGCAGATCCTTGACGAGCCTGCCCATTCGCAGAGACTCGTCGTGTATGACTTGAACGAGCTCGCGCCGCTCCTCCGGCGAGCCGGCGATATCGTCGAGCAGCGCTTCGCTGTATCCTTGCAGCATCGACAGCGGCGTCCGGATTTCGTGGGACACATTGGCGACGAAATCCCGCCTCAGCTTCTCCAGGCGATGCTCTTCCGTAACATCCCGCATGACGGCCACGACTCCACGCACGGTTTCCTCCGACTTGAGAGGGGCCATTACGACCGACCACACACCGCTCTGGACCTGCAGCTTCTGGCTGAGATCCCTGCCTTCGATCGATACCGTGCGGAACAGATCCCGCAGCGGACGAGGCGCCGACTCCAGGGGAATCCCTTCCGGATCCTCGTCCTGATTCCAGTCCACCCTTCTCCAGCGCTCCAGCAGCAGCTCTCCGGGCGGATTCGCCAGAACGACGTTGCCGCCTGCATCAAGCGTGATGACCGCGTCCGCCATGCTTCGCAGCACGCTCGAAAGATGCTCCTTCTCATGGTTCAGATCCGTTATGAGCTCATGCAGCTCGGACGCCATCCGGTTGAAGGTTCCTGCCAGCTCGCCGATTTCATCGGAGGAGCGGATCGGCACTCTTGTCCGATACTCGCCCTGTGAAATCAGGTCAGCCGCATCCTTGAGCTGAAGGAGCGGCTGAGTGATTTTGCTGGATAGGAAGAAAGCGAAAAAAGTAGACAGCAGGAACCCGATTATCCCGATATAAATGAACAGCACCTTGACCCGGAATGAATCCTCGAAGGCGATGTCGATGTATTGGAGCAGGAACATGCCCAGGATGATCAGAACGACCGCCACGAGCAGCATGATCGTGATCCACAGCTTGCCGACGACGCTTCTCCACAGCCATCTCATCTTTACTTCGGAACCTCGAGCTTGTAGCCGACTCCCCAGACGGTCGTTATCATCGCGGCCGCTTCCGGAGACACCTTGTTGAGCTTCTCGCGGAGCCGCTTGACATGGGTGTCGACCGTCCGCAGATCGCCGAAGAACTCATAGTTCCATACATCCTTCAGCAGCTCTTCCCTGGAGAATACTTTATCCGGGCTTACGGCCAGGTAATGGAGCAGCTCGTACTCTTTCGGCGTCAGGCTGATCTCCTGCCCGCCAGCGGTTACCCGGTGCGCGTCATGCTCGATGACGAGATGCGGGAAGACGATGTTGCTGCTGGCGGCCGTCTCCCGCGACAGGAACGCTGTCGCCGAGGAACGTCGCAGGATCGCCTTGACGCGGTAGATGATCTCGCGCGGGCTGAAAGGCTTGACGACATAGTCGTCCGCCCCGACCTCGAAGCCTTGCACGCGGTTCATTTCCTCGCCTTTGGCCGTCAGCATGATGACCGGTGTCGCCTTGATCTGGCGAAGCCGGCTGCATACCTCGATGCCGTCGATGCCGGGAAGCATGACATCCAGCAGGATGAGATCGAAATCCTGGCTGGAAGCCATGCGAAGAGCTGTCTCGCCGTCATCCGCCTCCTCGATTTGATACCCTTCTTTCTCAAGGTACATCTTGAGCAGGCGGCGAATCCGCTCCTCGTCGTCGACGACGAGGATGCGATGCAAATATTCATTCACTCCGTATCAGCTCCTTTCGATCCCTTAACGAATTTATTAGGCGCCTGCGTAGGAGTGCAGCCCGGCGATGACCAGGTTGACGCCTACGAGCGTAAACATGATGATGAGAAAGCCGATGACGGTCAGCCACGACGAGCGCTTGCCGTGCCAGCCGCGCGACAGCCGAAGATGGAGGTAGGCGCTGTAGTAGAGCCAGGTGATGAGCGCCCATACTTCCTTCGGATCCCAGCCCCAGAAGCGCGACCAGGCGATGCTCGCCCAGATCATCGCGAAGATAAGCGCTCCGAGCGTGAAGATCGGGAAGCCGATCGCGATCGCCCGGTAGCTGATCTCATCCAGATCGTCGGGATCGATATCCGTCGTGTACGGATGGATGGCTGCCGACAGCGTCCGTCGCAGAACAAGACGCAGGATGCCGTACAGGATCAGGCCCGAAAGGAAGGACCAGATGACGGTGTTCAGCTTGCGGCCGGCATTGATTCCGTTCATCCAGGACGGAGCTTCGAATACAGGCTGTTTGATGCCGAGGAAGCTGTCCATCTGGACCAATGTGCTGTTGAACGGCTTGACGATCGGAGGCATGGAGTAGTTCACGGTCTCCACCTTGGAGCTCTCCTCGCCAGCCTGGCTGACCTGCACGTTCTCCTGGGTGAACTGGGCTTCATACCCTGCCGCACGGAAGGCGAATACGGTGATGATGAATCCGACTGCGACGACGATCATGAACATCGTCACTTCGATCCAGAGGCGCTCCTTGCGGGAGTCTTCGGATTTGCCGGCAAAGTCGATCGTGCGGAGCAGATGGAGCAGCCCGGCGGCGAAGCCGACGGCCAGGAAGGCCTCTCCGAGCGCCGCTGTCGTCACGTGGATCTTGAGCCAGTAGGAGTTGAGCGCCGGAATCAGCGGCTGCACTTCCTGCGGGAACACGGACGCGTAAGCGACGATGATCACGACAAGCGGCAAGGCGAACATGCCCAGAATCGGCTTGCGGTAGATGAGATAAATAATGGTAAATGCCACCATGATAGCCATGCCCAGGAAGGTCATGAACTCATACATGTTGCTGATCGGAATATGGCCTCCTCCGACCCAGCGGGTGGTAAAGAAGAGGAGATGGGCCGCAAGTCCGAGCACGGACACGATAAAAGCGATTTTTCCCCAGCGCTTTTCATGCCGTTCCGGGTTGCCGTGGCTCCATCTGCGGCCGACGATAGCCGTTACGAAAAATAAAAATCCGAAACAGTAGAGAAAGAAAGCAGCGACGAAAGCCGAGCTGCTGAAATCAAGCCAATTCACGTCCGGTTCCCTCCGTTGTCGAGGCTCTTGGGATCAACCTGGATGCCTGCGGCCTTGAGCGCAGCGGCCAGGTCGGCCCTCATGCCGTACCAGTTTTTGTTCGTATGCGCGCCGATCGTGACGGCATTGCCGTCCAGGCGCAGCCAGATGCGGCGATGCTGCCAGTAGGCGCCCATGATCAAGCCGATCATCGAGATGGCCAGTCCGGTCCAGATGTAAGGCATCGCCTTGTCGACCCTGACGTTGAGGAACGTCGTGAATTCGACGAATTTGACATTCTGCATGCTGCCGACCTTGATTTCGAACCGGTCGGCGATGCCTTTGTTGAGCTTGTCCTGGCTGAACGCGGCTTTGTCCTTCTGCATCGGGAAGTAGATGTAGGGCTCGCCTTCCTCGGCCAATCCAGGCCCCTTGATGAGGAAAATGAACGCAGGAGCCTTCGGATCCCTCGACTTGGTGATCGGCTTGCCGTCCTCGCCGATTGCGAACTCCATGAAGTTCTGCCTCAGCTCCAGCTTGTAAGGCCCGAGCTCGTAGCTGGTCTGCGGATTTTTCATCGCCAGCTTGAACGGTCCGTACTGCTTGCCGGTCTGCTTGTCCACCAGCATGGGGCTGACCTCGCGCAGGACAGGAGTGCTGTCATAGTCGAACTGGTAAAGCTTGAGCCCCTTGTATTCCAGAGGGCTGTTCACCTCGATGTGATGGGAAGCGACCTGCTCCAGCTTCGGTTCG
The DNA here is from genome assembly GCF_053345695.1 of Paenibacillus sp. D51F. Classification (NCBI taxonomy): domain Bacteria; kingdom Bacillati; phylum Bacillota; class Bacilli; order Caryophanales; family Paenibacillaceae; genus Paenibacillus; species Paenibacillus sp. D51F. The sequence continues at coordinate 127,264 of NZ_JBKFAO010000002.1, forward strand.
GGCGACGACGGACCGCAATCCGCCAGGCAGCGGTATAGGACCGCATCGGTCCGGTACAGCTTGGCGCGGTTCGTTCCCCGCAGCTCGGCGGGCAGCTCCTCGTCCTTGTAGTACTGGACCGTGAACTTTTCGTTCTTGACGAAGAGGTCCGTATTCTCGATCCTCACCGTATCCCCTTCCGGGACGGTCACGTACTCGTCCAGCTGCCAGCTCGGAATCGCTCTCGCCAGCACTGCCAGCAGAAAGACGATGAGGCCGATGTGATTGATGTATGGTCCCCAGCGGCTGAAGCGGCTCTTCTCCGCCAGCAGGGCGTCTTCGGTCCGCGTCACCTTGTAATGCCGCTTCTTGGCCTGCTTGGCGAACAAGTCGATGAAGTCCTGGCCTTGGTCGGTTTCTCCGGCATAGACGGCCTTCTGCCGCTGCAGGAACGATTCGTGCTTGCGGATCTGCTGCTTGTTGAGCGCCCGGTATAAAGGAAGTACCCGGTCTAGGCTGCAGATGACAAGCGAGGTGCCGATCATGACGAGCAGCAGGATGAACCACCAGGATTCGTATGTATGCGACAGTCCCAGCTCGTAATAGATGCTGCCGAGCGTTCCGTATGTATCCTTGTAGTAAGAAGGCATGTCCATGTTGGAGAGGAAAATATCCTCCTGCGGAAAGATCGTGCCGAGCGATGCCCCGATCAGCGTGATGATGATCAGGTAAACGGCGATCTTGACGGAAGAGAAGAAATTCCAGATCTTGTCGATGATTGATGGGTCGGCTTTCTGGGAACGGCGTGCCGCTCCATCGTAGCGCATCTCCAGCAAGTCGGTGCCGCCGGCTTCCTTCTCGTCGAGCGGCTTGCCGCAAGCCTCGCACAACACGGTGCCGGTCGGGTTTTGATGGCCGCATTCGCATTTGGTGTTTTGGAACACCGATGTATCCCCCTGTCATGGAGCTGTGTGTGCGGCGCAGCGGCGGACGGACCTCAGTCCTGGAGCAGCCGCTGCACGCGCTCGTCGATGTCAGCTTCCTTCATTCCTCCGGCGTACACTTCCCCGATCTTGCCGTCCGGACGGATGAAGAACGTGGTCGGATACTGCCTGAGCTTGTACCGCCGTTCCGTGTCCTTGTCCACATCGCGCAGGATCGGATAGGTAAGCCCCATGCCGGCGACGAAATTCTGCACGGTCAGATTGTCCTCGCTCAGGTTGACGGCCAGAATTTCCAGGCCTTCTCCCTTCCACTTCTCGTACTGACGCTCGAACTCCGGCATTTCCTTGACGCATGGAGGACAGAAGCTGCCCCAGAAATTGAGCACGACGGGCTTGCCCTTGTACTCATCCAGGGAGACCGTCTTGCCGTCAAGAGTGGACAGCGTGAAGGCCGGCGGCGTGTCGCCCGGCGACGGCAATCCTTCCTTCGACGCAAACAGCGTCTTGCCGATGGCGTAACCGCCCAGGAGCAAGACGCCGAGAAGGATTATGATTTGAACGGGTCTGCGGGCAGAGCCCCTCATGATGTTCACCATCCTAATGAAAGCGTTTCTTATCATTCATTATAGCGCGGAAAAGTTTCCAGCAGCGGGCTGCCTCTTACTTTTTATGAACTTTATGTGACTTGCTGTTCGCCGCGTCGATAAGCTCCTTGATTTCGGAGACCGTCAGATGACGGAATTTGCCCCTTTGCATGTTCTCGAGCCCAAGATGGCCGAACTGGATCCGCTTCAGGCGCGTTACGGGGTGTCCTACCGCCTCGAACATGCGGCGCACCTGCCGGTTGCGTCCCTCGTAGATCGTAATCTGGACAGTGGACTGCTTGCTGTCCATGTCGACGTCATGATATTCGACCTCTGCGGGAGCGGTCATTCCATCCTCCAGCTTGATGCCGTTCTGCAGCTTCTCCAGAGCGGTTCCGTGCGGCACGCCCTTCACTGTCGCCAGATAGGTTTTCGGCACGTGGTGGCTCGGATGCGTCAGCAGGTTGGCGAACTCGCCGTCGTTCGTAAGCAGCAGAAGGCCTTCCGTATCATAGTCCAGCCGGCCTACAGGGTATACCCTCTCCTTGATGCCGGGCAGGAAGTCGCTGACGATCTTGCGTCCTTTCGGGTCCGAAGCGCTCGTAATGACGCCCTTCGGTTTGTTGAGCATCAAATAAATCTTCTTTTCGGATGCGATCGGCTTGCCCTTGACGGCAATGATGTCGTTGGCCGGATCGGCTTTCGTGCCGAGCTCCTTGACGACGATCCCGTTGACCTCGACCGCTCCGCTCGTAATGAGTTCCTCGCATTTGCGGCGCGATGCCACGCCGGCAGCGGCCAGGATTTTCTGTAAACGTTCCACTTCCTTCACCTCACCCTTCATCATACCGATTGCAGGACAAAAGCACAAGCTGGACGGAGCGATGCTGTCCCATGCGCAAAAAAGCCTGCCCTCCGGAGGAGCAGGCTTGATCTATTGATGGCTAGGCGAGTGGCGCGGCTCAGTTGAATATGTACAGGCAGATGAATACCGCCGCGAGAAAACCGACCAGATCGGAAACCAAGCCGACCTTCAGGGCATAACGGGTTTTGCGGATTCCGACCGCTCCAAAATAAACCGTCAGGACGTACAGCGTCGTATCCGTGCTCCCTTGAATCGTGGAGGCGATTCTCCCGATCATGCTGTCCGGCCCATAGGTCTGGATCAGGTCGGCCGTGAAGGCGAGCGAGCCGGCGCCGGTGAGCGGACGCAGGAAGGCCAGCGGAAGAACCTCGCCGGGAATGCCCGCCTTTCCCAGCAGAGGCTGGATGAAGCCGACGATGACATCCATCGCTCCGGAAGCGCGGAACATGCTGATCGCGACCAGCATGCCGACAAGATGCGGGATGATGCCGATCGCCGTGCCGAATCCTTCCTTGGCCCCCTCCGTGAACGTCTCGTAGACGGGAACTTTGCGGTAGGCGCCGTAGAGGGGGATGAAGGCGATGATCGCGGGGATCATCCAGGCGGATAGGATATTGATCATCTGCAGCATGGACTTGTCTCCCCTTCCCGTTGTCTAGGCCGGAGGCCGGGCAGCGCCGGGAGGCGCCGTTCCGGACGAGCGGCTCCTGCCGCTGGAACGAAGCCCGTTATCGCGCGGATAGGCAGGGGGCATGAGCTCCGCCGGCGGCTGCTTGCGCCTGTACCAGCGGTCCAAGGCGATGGCGGCCGCAGTCGCGACAGCGGTAGCGGCCAGCGTCGTGCCGACGATCTCCGCCGGGTTCGCAGAGCCGTAGTTCATCCGGATTGCGATCAGAGTCGTAGGGACGAGCGTGATGCTGGATGTATTGAGGGCAAGCAAGGTGCACATGGCCGGGCTGGCCGTGTCCGGCCTCGGATTGAGCTTCTGCAGCTCCTGCATCGCCTTGATTCCCATCGGCGTGGCGGCATTGCCGAGTCCCAGGATGTTGGCGCTCATGTTGCTCATGATATAGCCAAGCGCTGGATGGCCGCTCGGCACATCCGGGAACAGCAGGCGCACGAGAGGGCTCAGCAGCTTGGCCAGCCGCTTCAGCAGCCCGGCGTCCTCGGCAATTCTCATGAGTCCCATCCAGAATACGAGAATGCTGATCAGCCCGAAGCAGATCGTCACTCCGTTTTTGGCTCCGTCGAAAGCCGCCTGCGTGACTTGGTCCATCCTGCCTGTGAATGCCGCCGCCGCGATGCTGACCACGATGAAAAACAGCCAGATCCAGTTGACCAACCGGCATCAGCTCCTTCCGCTCTACTTGCCGAACAATACCTCTTCCGTCTTCTTGAGCGCTGCCGCGAATCTCTCGGAGCGGGTCGGGAACATGCCGCCCGGCCGGAACGAACCCGCAGGCTTGTCGGGCATGCCGAGCCTCGGGCTGCCGGCATCATAGACAGGTGACCCGCCGATCGGCTTTCCTGCCAGCGACCATTCCAGCTTGCCGCGTTCTCCGAGAGCATAGCGCGTCGGCTGCTTCGCCGAGTCCAGCAGAATAAGCTTCGCGGTCAGTCCGGCTTCCTCTCCCTCGGCAAGCGGGTAGCTGAAGCTTCTCCCGGACGCCAGGGGATAGCCTTGGACTGCCTCGCCTTTCTTGGCGATCTGGCGTAAAGGGTAATGCTGGAATCCCCAATCAAGCATGTTCTGATGATCCTTCCAATCGTCCCGGTCGTTCAAGGTGACGGCCGCAAGCTGCTGGCCGTTCCGGGTCGCAGAGCTCACCAGGCAGCGCAGAGCTGTTTTCGTATAGCCGGTTTTGACCCCGTCCGCGCCTTCATAGAAGGCCAGCATCTTGTTCTTGTTCGCCCAGCTGTAGTCCCACGGATCGTTGGGGTTCGGCGCTTTGCGCACCTTGGTCTTGACGATGTCCGCGAACACCGGATTGTGCAGGGCATAGGCGGCAAGCTTCGCAAGATCGTTCGCTGTGGAGAGATGGCCCTTCTGGTCCAGTCCATGGGGGTTTTCGAAATGCGAATGCTCCAGACCGATCCATTCCGCCTTCTCGTTCATCATGCGGACGAAGCCTTCCTCCGAACCTCCGACATGCTCCGCGATCGCCGTGGCGGCATCGTTGCCGGAACGCAGCATCAGGCCGTACAGCATATTGTGCAGGCTCATTTTCTCGCCCAGGCGCAAATAGATCGAAGAGCCTTCCTTGCCCACGGCACGCGGACCTACAGTCACCGTATCCTTGATATTTCCGTCTTCGATGGCGGTGATCGCGGTCATGATCTTGGTCAGGCTGGCGATAAGCATCGGCTCGTCGCCCGACTCGCTGTACAGAATCCTGCCGGACTGCACGTCGATCAATGCGCTGGCCTTGGCGCTGGTGGACAACGGAGCGGGCTCGGCCGCAGCTGTTCCCGTCCGGACCGTAAGGACAAGAGCGCAGGACAGCAGCGCCGCGCCCCACGTTTTGAATGCCGATTTTGCCGTCAATTCGTACATCCTCCTTGAAGGATCAGCCAAGGGCCGACTCCCTGTTGATAGATTATGTGCCTTGTCCCGCAATTATGAACAAGCTCTCTTCCAAGAAAAAAAACTGCCCGTCTCGCGGGCAGCGGAAAGGCCTATTGGCCCGGAAAATCAAATGAGATGATCGGTGTCGATAAGAGTGCTTTCCACACGTTCTGTCCCGTTGTTGCTGCGGAACATGCCGGTAATCTTCTCGAACGCCTGCGGCACCGAATCGATGACTCTCTCGACGAGATGCGTCTGGTTGTCTAGCGGCACGACGCGGACGCCATGACTGCCGACAACTAGAAATGCGATCGGCGTGATGGATACCCCGCCGCCGCTGCCGCCGCCGAATGGCAGCGATATGTTCGCCGAGCTTCCCTCCGTTTGGGACTGCGCGCTATTGTCCGATCCGTCATAACGGATGTCGCTTCCTCCCGCGACAAAACCGAAGCCGACTTTGCTGATCGGCATGATGACGCTGCCGTCCGGCGTCTGCACGGGATCGCCGACGATCGTGTTGACGTCCACCATTTCCTTGATGTTCTCCATGGCGGTCTGCATTAGGCCTTGAATAGGATGTTCTGCCATAATCTGACGCCTCCTCCCGTTCTCTTCATCCGGACAAGCAGCTGCAGTCCGGCAAGGATAGCATAACCAAAGCGGATTTGGGCTATGCACAAGAAACTCGTTGTAAACCCTGCGCCGCGGTATTCGGGCTGGACCGTGACGGAAGGCTTTGTTTTGAGCCGGGTCAGCTGCGAGAGCACGCCAAGAATGGTCGATTTGACGGACCATACCATTCCCGTGGCCATTGCGGTCCATACCGCGTCCCCGGTTCCGATGGCGGAGTTCCATTCCCATTTCCGCACTTCCACTCTCGAAAGCGTATGGCGCGCAAGGCCGGTCAGATCGTCGGTCTGCCTCAACATTCGTTTGGCCCGCTCGATCCACTTGTTCACGCTCTCCATCGTAACCTTGCCGTCTCTGCGTGTCTCCGTGTCCAGGACGCCCTTATCCAGATTGGTCTGGTTGCGGACATCGACACCGCCGCCGGTCAGGCGGATGAACGGAACGGACCACTTGTAATGCAGAAGCCCGAACAAGGTCCGGAATTCAACGACGATATTGTCATCCTTGCCTGTCCGCTCGAACTCCGCCCGGATCCGCAGCGGAGCCAGCCAAGCGGAGGCGACGGCGATTGCGAGCAGAATAAGAGGCGTAAGCCAGCCATAAGGGTAGCCAAGCATGTCTGCACCACCTTTGAGGGCAGCCTTGGCTGTTCTTCTGCGGCCGCGCCTATGGCTAGCATGCCCAGAAATGAAAAAAAAGACCGGCTTATGCCGATCTTTTTTGCATTCCGCGTCAGTCGTTTCCTTCCCTGTCCGCATCGTCTATCGTCAGCTGCCGCTGCTCCAGCCTGTCGAACAGCAGCTGGGTCTGCTCGTCCAGATCGTTGTCCGGACTGACCGAGGAAGGCTCGGGCAGAGAGGCCAAGGATGACAGCTCGAAGTGGTCGAGGAAGGACCGGGTCGTCCCGTACAGGATCGGCCTGCCGATCTGCTCGGCTCTGCCCTTCTCTTCGATCAGATCCTTGGCGGCCAGAGTCTGGATCGCCTTCTCGCTCTTGACCCCGCGGATCTCCTCGATCTCCACCCTCGTAATCGGCTGGCGGTAGGCTACGATCGCCAGCGTTTCAAGCGCCGCCTGGGACAAGCTCGACCGCGTCGGACTGTAAGCCATCCGCTCGAAGTAGGCCGCATGGCCGGGATGGGTCGTGAATCGGAATGCCCCTGCCACTTCGGCGATGCGGATCCCCCTCCCGTCCTTCTCCATATCTGCTTGGAGAGAGTGGGCGATGTCCGCCGCGGCCTTGGCGTCGATCTCCATGATATCCGCCAGCTGGCGGGCGTTCAGTCCTTCATCTCCTGCCATGAACAGGAGTCCCTCAATAATCGATTTCAGTTGCTGATACATCACTTTCAGACGTTTCCCCTCTCCAATGGATGACAATATCGTCGAACAGGCTGTTCTGGAACACGCGGACCTGCTTCATCTTCATCAGCTCCAGAATGGCCAGAAACGTCACGACGATCTCATGACGCTCCAAGCCGCCGCCGATCAGCCGGGAGAAGCGGACCGTCTCATGCTCGCGCAGCAGCTCAGAGATGTCACGGATGCGGTCCTTCACGCTGATCTCGTCCCTGTGCACCGTAGCGACGGCGCTGCGGCGGACGGCCTTGCGCAGAGCTTTGCGGAAGGCGGCCATGAGGTCGGTCAAGTCAAGCCCTTCCAGAGGATGGGTGTCGTCTTCCTTCAAATAAGGAGTCAGGTCCTCCGGCTCCTTGCTGTACACGAGGCTTCTGGCCATCTCGCGGTCGCGAAGCTGCTCGGCAAGCTGCTTGAACCTGCGGTATTCCACCAGCTTGAGCACGAGCTCATCCCGCGGGTCAAGGCCTTCGTCCTCATCCCAGTACTCTTCGTATTCCTCCATGACCGGAGGCCTCGGCAGCAGCTGGCCGCTCTTCATCGCGAGCAGAGTGGCAGCCATGACGAGAAACTCGCTCGTCACATCCAGCTCCATCTCCTGCATCGCATGAAGATACTCCATATACTGATCCGTGATGCGGCTTACCGGTATGTCGTAGATTTCGATTTCTTCTTTGTCGAGCAAGTGAAGCAGCAGATCCAGCGGCCCTTCAAATGACTCCAGTTTGTAGTGCACGGACATGCCGCTTCACCCTCCGTCTAGTCGTCCCGCTCGTTCGTATGCGTATCGGACGGCGGAACGTTGCGCCGGCAAGGTCTGTTCCTTGCTCAGCCCTGGATGGATCGGGTCAGATTCGCCATCTCGATGGCTGCCGTCGCCGCTTCCCATCCTTTGTTGCCTGCCTTTGTTCCGGCCCGCTCCACGGCCTGTTCGATGGAATCGGTCGTCAGAACGCCGAAGATGGTCGGAATCCCGGTCTTCAGGTTGATGGCCGCCACCCCTTTGGCTACCTCGCTGCATACGTAGTCGAAGTGGGGCGTCGATCCCCGAATGACAGCACCGAGCGTAATGACCGCATCGTACTTGCCGCTTTCGGCCATTTTCTGCGCGATCAAGGGAATCTCGAACGCTCCCGGAACCCAGGCCACTTCCACTTCTTCTTCTCCAGCGCCATGGCGCTTGAACGCATCCAGCGCCCCGCTCAGCAGCTTGCCTGTGATGAATTCGTTGAACCTGCCGACGACAACCCCGTATTTAAGACCTTGCGAGACCAGATGTCCTTCATAATATTTCGTCATGGAACTGAACACACCTTTCTATTCTATGATAATCGGCTTATATTTCAAACTCCAACAGATGGCCTAGCTTCGATTTTTTTGTATTCAGATAGTTCGTATTGCTTTCGTTGCGCTCCATCTGGATCGGAACCCGCTCCACAACGCTCAGTCCGTAGCCTTCCAGACCGCGGATTTTGCGGGGATTGTTCGTCATCAGGCGCATCTCGGCGATGCCGAGGTCGCGCAGGATCTGGGCTCCAATGCCATAATCCCGCAAGTCCGCCCCGAAGCCGAGCTTCAGGTTCGCCTCTACCGTATCGAATCCCTGCTCTTGCAGCTTGTAGGCTTTGAGTTTGTTGATGAGCCCGATCCCTCTGCCTTCCTGCCTCATGTAGAGCAGGACGCCGCTCCCGGCTTCCTCGATCTGACGGAGAGCCGCCGCCAGCTGCGGACCGCAATCGCAGCGGCGCGAATGGAAGACGTCGCCCGTCAAGCATTCCGAATGGACGCGGACAAGCGTCGGCTTGGACGGATCGATCTCTCCCTTCACGAAGGCCACATGCTCCTTCCCGTCTGTCTCATTGGTGTAGGCCACAGCCCGGAAAACCCCGAAGTCGGTCGGCATGTTCACCTCTACCACCCGTTCGACAAGCTTGTCGCGGCGATGGCGGTACTGGATCAGCGCTTGGATGGTAATGAGCTTCAAGCCATGCTTCTCCTTGAACGCGGTCAGATCGGGCAGCCTGGCCATCGTTCCGTCTTCCTTGATGATTTCGCAGATAGCCGCTCCGGGCTTGGAGCCGCACAGCCGGGCCAGATCGATCGCGGCTTCCGTATGTCCAGCCCGGCGCAGCACCCCGCCGTCCTTGGCGATCAGCGGGAAGATATGGCCCGGACGGCGGAAGTCGCCCGCCTTGGCCGTCCCGTCGACCAGCGCCTTGATCGTCTCCGCACGCTCATGGGCGGATATGCCGGTCGTCGTGGAGATATGGTCGACGGATACCGTGAACGCCGTTCCGTGATAGTCCGTATTTTGCGACACCATCGGAGGCAGCTCCAGTTCCTCGGCTCTCTCCGCCGTAATCGGCACGCAGACGAGTCCGCGGGCTTCCGTAATCATGAAATTGACGACGGCCGGAGACAGCTTGTCGGCCAGCGCGATCAGATCTCCTTCGTTCTCGCGGTCATCGTCGTCGACGACGATGACGGGCTTGCCTGCAAGCAGCTCCTGGATCGCTTCCTCGACGGTATCGAACGGTGTCGGTCCTTCTTGATGGTCAAAGTGTTCCACTTCTGTCCTCTCCCTTCAGGCTTCTCAAATAAATCCATTATCGGCAAGGAAGGCGGCGCTTAGACCGCCAGAGGGCTGGGAAGCGGAAGGCGAGGATACGGATCGGCTGCCGTAATGAAGCAGGTGATCCACGTATTTCCCGACAATGTCGCATTCCAGATTGACGGTGTCTCCGGCTTTTTTATGCTGAAGCACCGTCTGGGCCAACGTGTGGGGGATGATCGATATGTCGAGTCCGCCGCCTTCCGTACCGGTTACCGTGAGGCTGATTCCGTCGACTGTAATGGATCCCTGGGGAATGACATATCGCATAAGCGCGTCATCATGAGGCTTGATCCGGAACACGACCGCGTTGGCGTCGACCCTGCGCTGCATGATCATTCCGGTGCCGTCCACATGCCCTTGAACGATATGCCCTCCGAACCTCCCCCCTGCCGCCATCGCCCGTTCCAGATTGACGGGGCTTCCGGCCGGGAGGTCCTTCAGATTCGTATGACGGTAGGTTTCCGGCATGACGTCGACATTGAAGCTTCGTTTGTCCCAGGAAGTAACCGTCAGGCACACTCCATTGACGGAAATGCTGTCCCCGAGGCCGACCCCTTCCAAAACCTTGGAAGCTCCAATAGTCAGCAAGAGAGCCTCGCCCCTCTGGGACACCCGCTGCAGGGTGCCTATTTCTTCGATCAAGCCGGTGAACATGGCTCAGCCTCCTTATCTCCGTAAAGCGGAACTCCGGACAAGCACCAGTCGTCTCCGAACCGCTCCATCTCCGTATCCACGAGGGTTATCGCCTCTTCCATCCGCAGAAACCCGCCGAAATCAAAGCTTCCCGGCGAAGCGGCTCCCCCGCCGATGATTTTCGGAGCGAAAAACAGCCTGATCCTGTCGACGAGCCTGTTATCCAGCATGCCCCCGTTCAGCCTGCCCCCTCCTTCGAGGAGGATCGAGCCGATTTCTCTCTCGCCGAGCTGCTTCATTCCCTGCTTCAAGTCGACCGTTCGGCCATGGCCGCAAAGGATCACCTCGGCGCCGGCGGCTTCCAGAGCTGCCCGCTTCGCCGGGTCGGCAGCGCCGGACGCCAGCACGATGACCGGGGCTGCGCCATCCATAAGCTTGGCCTTCGGCGGGAGCCGCAGCGTTGAATCGACAACGATCCGGACCGGCTGGAGCGCCGGCACGGAAAGCCTTGCGCTGAGCGAAGGGTCGTCGGCCAGCACGGTCCCGATCCCGACCATGATGCCTTGATGGCGATGTCTCAGCGCATGGACCGCCTCGCGTGATTCCGGTCCGGTAATCCAACGGCTGTCGCCGCTTTTCGCTGCGATCTTGCCGTCCAGCGTCGAGGCCGTCTTGAGCGTGACGAACGGAAGCCCGGTCGTTATGAATTTGTTGAACGCTTCATTCAGACGTCTGGATTCCGCTTCGCGGACTCCGGTGACGACCTCGATGCCGGCCTCGCGAAGCTTGCCGGCTCCGCTTCCCGCGACAGCGGGATTCGGGTCGATCGCCGCAATCACGACCTTGGCCGCGCGGGCGGCAATGATCCGGTCGCAGCACGGCGGCGTCCGGCCGAAGTGGCTGCATGGCTCTAGCGTCACATAGACGGTCGAGCCTTCCGCTTCTTCGCCGGCCATATTGAGCGCATGCACCTCGGCATGGCCTTCTCCCCGTTTCAGATGCGCTCCGATGCCGACGATGCGGCCGTTGTTGACGACGACGCAGCCGACGACCGGATTGACCGAGGTCTGCCCCGACGTCTTGGCAGCCATCTCCAGGGCCAGATCCATATAAAATCCGTCGTCCATCCGTTCCATAACGCAAAAACACCCCCGACGCTAAACCTTCGGGGGTGTGGATGACAATCGAGTCCGCTTAGGATGATCACGCCGGCAAGGAAAGTACAGTTCCTTGCCAGGGTAGGGGAAAGCAGACGGACACCCGTCGCTATTCCCGCATGCATGCTTCGTACCAGCAGGTGTCTATGGCAAAACATTTCGCGAATATGCCAAACATCCTCCATCCGGAGGGATGGCCTTCGCTGATGGATGCCAAAATAGACGCCTTGGAACAAGGCATGGCGAGCATCAAAAGCGGCTCCTTCTCCCATCCAGACTGTACTGTCGGTCCTGGAATCTCACCAGGTCCACCGCTTGCCTTGCGCCGCAGGCTCTCGAGAGCTTGCGGGAAATGGCAATCGGGTCACGGACTTGCCGCGCTGCCGAGGCGGAGCATTTGCTCTGGCGCTCGCAGGCGGATCACCGCCGGTTGGGACTTTCACCCGACCCCGAAGGAAACCGCTGTATTTGGTTCAAACCTGTCGAACGATCATGCCGGCAAGAAACTGTATCCAGAATGATAACTGTTCTTCCTGCATCTTACCTTGCCTCCATCCAAATTGCAAGTCGGCGGCTTGGAATTGGAGCCGTTCCGGCTTCGCGGCTGCGGACAAGGGAGAAAAGAAATAAGCCGGCAGAGGGCTGTCCCTCCGCCGGACTATTCGGGCAAAGCCTTCCTTAAGCCTCGGAAACTTCTACTTTGGCCATTTTCGCGCCGTTGTTGAACGCATCGACATACTCCATGCCCTTGGCAACTTTGCCGAAGACCGTATGCTGTCCGTCCAGATGCGGCTGCGGCTGATAGCAGATGTAGAACTGGCTGCCGCCCGTATTGCGTCCCGCATGCGCCATCGCGAGGGAGCCGCGCTCATGCTTGTTCGGGTTGATCTCGCAGTTGATCGTATAGCCAGGGCCGCCGGTGCCGGTGCCGTTCGGGCAGCCGCCTTGAGCGACGAATCCCGGAATGACGCGGTGGAAGCTCAGTCCGTTGTAGAAGCCCTCGTTCGCGAGCTTTTCAAAATTGGCGACCGTGTTCGGGGCGTCCTTTTCGAACAGGTCCAGAACCACTTCTCCGCCGTTTTCCAGCGTGATTTTTGCTTGTTTTGCCATGATAGTCACTCCTTGTCCTCTAACGGTATGTACGGATTCTATCATACACTAAGGCAGCATTCCAAGCAAAACGGCAGCTGTCCAAACAGAGGACAGCCCCGTTTGCGCAGGAGTAGAGAGAAACCGCGGTTCTCGTGCGGGTTCTATTCTCGAAAAGCAAAACGGCAGCTGTCCAAACAGAGGACAGCTCCGTTTGCACAGGAGTAGAGAGAAACCGCGGTTCTCGCGCGGGTTCTATTCTCGAAAAGCAAAACGGCAGCTGCCCAAACAGAGGACAGCTCCGTTTGCACAGGAGTAGAGAGAAACCGCGGTTCTCGCGCGGGTTCTATTCTCGAAAAGCAAAACGGCCGCTGTCCAAACAGAGGACAGCCCCGTTTGCGCAGGAGCAGAGAGAAACCGCGGTTCTCGCGCGGGTTCTATTCTCGAAAAGCAAAACGGCAGCTGTCCAAACAGAGGACAGCTCCGTTTGCACAGGAGCAGAGAGATACCTTTGTTGTCCGTCCATCAATACGTTGGATAAGTTCGTCAAACACGGTGTTCATTCCAAATTTTTGAAATTAGACGAATAATTCGTCTAATTCCCATCTCTTTACCCTAAACTCGAGGAAATAAGGCGGAAAACCCGTCTTATTCGCTCCTTTTTACCTTAAACTCAAGGAATAAGGCGGAAAACCCGTCTTATTCGCTCCTATTTACTTTAAACTTAAGAAATAAGGCGGAAAACCCGTCTTATTCGCTCCTATTTACCTTAATCTCAAGGAATAAGGCGGAAAACCCTTCTTATTCGCTCCTATTTACCCTAATTTCAAGGAATTAGGCGAAAAATCCGTCTAATTCACTCACTGCCGAAGAGCCTCGGAGAAATAGGCAAACGGAATTAAAAAAAGAGAAGCCCGACGTTGATTAACGCGGGTTTCTCCGAAGGGCTTTGCTTTTACGACTAAGATTGGACGCCAGCCTTGCGCAGGCGCTCCGGCAGAAGGTCGTTTCTGGATATATCTTCCAGAGATTCGCGCTGCACGGCGAGGTCGGACTGGCCATCCTTGACGAGGACGACGGCCGGCCGGCGGATGCGGTTGTAGTTGCTCGCCATCGCGTAGTTGTAGGCGCCGGTGCAGAATACAGCCAGCAGATCGCCGCTTTCCGCCTTCGGCAGCTCGAGGTCCCAGATGAGCATATCGCCGCTCTCGCAGCATTTGCCCGCTACGGAAACCGTCTCGCTCGCTGGCTCGGAAGCGCGGTTCGCAAGCACGGCGTCGTACTTGGATTCATACAGCGCAGGGCGCGGATTGTCGGTCATGCCGCCGTCGACGGCGACGTACTTGCGCACGCCGGGAATTTCCTTGAACGTGCCGACGGTATACAGCGTCGTACCGGCATCTCCCACAATGCTGCGGCCCGGCTCGATCCAGATCTCGGGCAGCGGATAGTCGGCTGCGGAGAAGTTGGAGCGGATCGCATCGGTGATCGCGGCGATATAGGTTCCGGCCGGAAGCGGGGCATCCTCTTCCGTGTAGCGGATGCCGAAGCCGCCGCCGAGGTTGATGACGCGGAAGATATGGCCCAGCTTGTCTCGGACTTCGACAGAGAATTCAGCCGCTTTGGCAGCGGCCATGCGGAATCCTTCCACTTCGAAGATTTGGGAGCCGATATGGGAGTGGATGCCCAGAAGCACGAGATTATCGAGCTTGGACGCTTCCTCTACGGCACGATAAGCGGCACCGGCCGCAAGATCGAAGCCGAACTTCGAATCCTGCTGTCCCGTGGAAATATAGTCATGGGTATGCGCTTCTACACCCGGTGTGATCCGCAGCAGAATGTTGACTTTGCGGTTTTTGGACCCGGCGATCGCGTTCAGCAGCTCAAGCTCCGTGAAGTTGTCCACCACGAAGCAGCCGATGCCGGCGTCGATGGCCATCTCGATCTCGAAAGGCGTCTTGTTGTTGCCGTGGAAGTGGATGCGTTCTGCCGGGAAACCGGCTTGCAGAGCTGTGTGCAGCTCTCCGTCGGATACGACGTCGAGAGACATCCCTTCCTGCTCGGCGATCGCGCACATCGCCACGGTGCTGAACGCCTTGCTTGCGTAAGCAACCTGGAACTTGAATCCGGAAGCCTTGAATGCGTCGACATATTCCCTTGCACGCTGACGCACAAGAGCCTCATCGACAATATAAAGCGGAGTGCCGTACTGTTCCGCCAGATCCTTCGTATCGCAGCCGCCGATTTCCAGGCGGCCCTGTTCATTGACTTGGGCTGTTCCGTGCAAATACATGAAAAGAGCACCTTCTTTCCGCCCTCCGCCGGAGGGAATCGTTTATCATTGTGATCCAAGTATAAACGACCCCTGTTTGGAGGAGAAATGGATTTTGTGTCCTTTCATTTGCATTTGTTGCATCTTCGACCGGGACGCCGAAGTCTGCCGCTTCAGCTTCCCTCGGCATCGGGCATCTTGTCCCGCTGCTGCGGACGAAGCAGGTTCGGACGCTTTTTGTTTTTCATGACCGGCAACCTCAAAATGATGTTGATCATCCCTTGCGGATCGAACGGGATGAAAGGCCACATGTAGGGCCGGTTGAACGAACGCTGCATGACGAGCAGAACGAACACCGCGGTCCATCCCAGCACAAGCCCGGGAATATGGAAGGCCGCCACCAGACAGATCAGCAGCAGCCGCACGATCTTGTTGGCAAGGCTGAGCTCGTAGCTCGGAGTGGCGTACATGCCGATGGCGGCGACGGCCACGTACAGAATGACTTCGTTGATGAAAAGGCCGCTCTTGACGGCGATATCCCCGACCAGTATCGCGGACACGAGCGAGATCGCCATCGCCAGCGGCGTAGGCGTATGGAGTGCGGCCATCCGCATGAGGTCGATGCCCGCTTCCGCCAGCAGGAACTGGACGAACAGCGGCAGCTTGCTGTGCTTATCCGGCCCGATGAAAGCCAGCGAAGGCGGGAGCAGATGCGGATTCATGGCGAACAGCAGCCAGATCGGAACGAGAAACAACGAAGCCATGATGCCGAAAAAACGGAGCCATCTCAAATATGTTCCGATGAACGGCGTCTGCCTGTTCTCTTCCGCATGCTGGACCAGATCGAAAAACGTCGTCGGCAGGATCATGACGCTCGGAGAGGTGTCGACGAATACGGCGACGTTGCCTTCCAGCAAATGCGCGGCGACCACATCCGGACGCTCCGAATACCGGACAAGCGGGTACGGGTTCCATCCGCGCTTGACTGTCGCTTCTTCCAGCTGCTTGTCCGCGAGCGGAATGCCGTCCAGCTTGACGGCCGTAATTTTATCGCGGATCGACTCGACGAGCTCCTTGTCCGCGATGTCGTCGATATAAGCGACACAGACGTCGCTCCTTGTCCGCTCTCCGACCCGGATACTTTCCAGGCGCAGCATCGGATCCCGCAGCCTGCGGCGCACGAGCGACACGTTCATCAGCATCGTCTCGACGAACCCGTCGCGCGAGCCGCGGACGACGCGCTCCAGCGAAGGCTCCTCCGGACCGCGCATCGGGAACATCTTCGTATCGAGAATGAGCATCGTCGATTCCCCGTCGATGTACATGCCCGTGGAGCCGCTCAGCACGCCGGTCATCATCATGTTCCAGTCCTTCTCCTGCTCGACCTGTACGGCCGGAACATAGAGCGTCATGAACGACTCCAGCGCATGCGACGTAACCGCGTCCGCTTGCAGGAAGGTCAGCCGTTCGATGATCTCGGTCATGAGCTGCCCGCTTGAAAGTCCGTTGAGCATGAAGAAAGCCGTCTTTTTGCCGCCTAAAGTCATCTGCCGGACAATGACGTCGAAGCTCGTCTTATAGCCGGCCTCCTCCTTCAGGCGCTCGACGAACTCCTCGATATCGTCCGGAATCGGCTCCAGCGCATCTCCGTTCGTTCCAGGCGCGGAATTTTTCCCGGCTTGCTTGCCCTTGCCGGACTGGCCCTTCTCCGAATTCCCTTTTCCAGAATCCGCTTGCTCGGAATCACCTTTGCCAGTCCTGCCTTGGCCCGATCTATCTTTTCTGCCTTCACTGGACCTATCATCGGCGGATTCGACAGCATCCGGCCTGCCCCGCTCCGTCTTGCCCTTGGCATCCGGCGCGCTTCCGGCATCCGGGCCGGCAAAAGGAGACTCCGTTTCCTCATGCGCCTCTACAGAGGCCAGCTCTTTCCGTCCATGGCCATCGAAGGCAGCCGGCTTTCCATGATCGAGCGGCTTGCTGCTGTTTCCTTCATACGGATCGGCTTGTCTCGCCGGCAAGGATTTGTCCTCCTCGGCCAGCAGGCTGGCCCAATCCTCGTCTGCGGATTCGGCTTCGCGCCTGCTTGCCGGACGATCCGCCGAAGACTTGGACGATTCGGCTCGATCCGGCGCTTCGGCGACGAGCGCGCCAGCCAGGTCCTCCTCCGCAGCCTCGCTCCGCTCTCCGAGATCTCCCGAGCTCTCCAGCAGGAAAGCTTCCATCCAGTCCTCGTCGATGGAGAAATCCCTTTTCTCCTCGCAGCTCTCCGCCGGCTTTCCTTTCTCTTCGCCGATCCGCTTCACTCGCTGCCATTTCGTCATAATGCAATCACCGCCGTGTCATGATGTTGATCGTTCAGAAGGAAGGAAATGCACGCCTTCCATATAGGCCAGCTGCTTGCACGGGCAAGCTACCACTGATAAACGAGCCAGTCGAACAAAGAACCCGCTGTCTTGCCGATCACCATCGCCATGACCAGCGCTCCCATGAATGCGGTCAGCCGCAGCCGCTTGGCCAGAATCGGAAGCACATTCATCACTTCCGTCAAGGCGGCGGCCAGCATGCCGATGAAGATTCCGCATAACAGTCCCGGCAATGGAAGGGCGAGGACAACCGGCAGGCGAATCCGCCAATCGAAGAAATCCGCCCAGGTCCAGAACACCGAACCTCCGACGACAGCCGACTCGAACACGGCGGCTTTGCTGAACGCCCGGGCAAGCTGAGCCAGCCTCGGAATCAGATCGAAGACAATCAGCAGCGCCACCATGCCGCTCCCGACCGCGATGCCCCCCGCCAAGCCAAGCACGCCCATGAATATTCCCGCGAACAGGTCAGCCATCGCTTTTCTCCTCCACTCTCCCCGCTTTCTTCCGCATCTCATCGGCAATGACGTAGGCGTTGATATTTTCCTGATAGGTGTACATTTCCAGCTCCAGCGGATTAGGCTCCTCGTTGAACCGCCTGCGGAAAATACGATTGAAGAAAATGATCATTCCCAGTCCGACTCCGAACGAATACGGAATCTGGAACCAGAGCGGATGGAGCGTCTCCTTGCCGGTAAGCAGGAAGGCGAGCCGTTGATGGACCTCTTTCATGCTGACATCCGTATGGAAGTTCATGATGGCCAGACCCGCTCCGAAAAAAAGCAGCAGCCAGGCGGCGACCAGAACGGCGGCGCGCGGCGTTGCGGATGCCCCGTTCTCCTCGACCATGATCAGCACCTGGGGATCGCCGTATGTCTCCACCATCGTGGCCGGCGCTTTCTCCCGCAGCGTCTTGATGATCTGCAGCACGTCGATGACGACCCGGTTGCCGTCTTCCTTGCGGTGGGTGTAGAGCGGCAGCTGCTGCAGCCGCTCCAGCAGCGGCGGCTCGGCGAGCAGCCGCGCGACCGCTCCGAGGCGGACTGTGCTTCCAGGCGGAACCGTTATTCTTTTTTTCATCCGAAGGTAGACCTTCGTCTCCGTCGGATCAGCCGGCTTGCCCTTCATTCTCCCGCCTCCTTCCGCATTTGCCTGTGCATGGATAGTATGGGACAGGATGATTAAGGTTACTCGTCCCGGGACAAATCGCCCCGTTCTCATCCGGCAGGCACCAACAGCAAAAAAAGGCCAGGCCGCCCTATTGGGCGATCTGGTCCTTGATCGATTGCAATATTTTCTTCTCGAGCCTCGATACCTGCACCTGGGAGATGCCGAGCCTGCCGGCCACCTCGGACTGGGTCTGATCCCGGTAATAACGCAGGTACACGATCAGGCGCTCCCGCTCGGTCAGCCCGCCGATCGCTTCGTTGAGTGCCAGCCGGTCGAACCATCGCTCCCCGGACTCGTCGGCGATCTGATCCATGAGCGTGATCGGATCTCCGTCATTCTCGAATACCGTCTCGTGGATCGATGTCGGAGGTTTATTGGCTTCCTGGGCGAAGACGACGTCCTCCGGCGTAATGCCGAGAAATCCGGCCACCTCGGAGATGGTCGGCAGCCTGCCGAGCGTCTTGGACAGCTCGTCCTTCGCCTTGCGCACTTTGTTGGCCGTTTCCTTGAGGGAGCGGCTTACTTTGAGCGTGCCGTCATCCCGCAGGAAGCGCTGGATTTCGCCGATGATCATCGGAACGGCATAAGTGGAAAATTTGACGTCATAGCTGAGATCGAACTTGTCGACGGATTTGAGCAATCCGATGCAGCCGATCTGGAACAGGTCCTCCGGCTCGTAGCCGCGGTTGATGAAGCGCTGGACGACCGACCAGACCAGACGGATATTGCAGCGGGCCAGCGTATCCCTGGCAAGGGAATCTCCGGATTGGCTCAGAGCGATGAGCCGCTTGACTTCCGAATCGTCCAGGTAAGGACCCGCGTTTTTCTTCAACTCGGCATCCATGATTCAGCCCCTATGCGTTCTAATTGTAGAGCGCCTTTTTGGATTCGATTCGCTTGGTCATGGCGATCTGGGTACCGCGACCGGGCTCGCTGGTAACCTCAAAGCTGTCCATGAAATTTTCCATGATCGTGAAGCCCATGCCTGAACGCTCCAATTCAGGCTTGGATGTATACAGCGGCTGCTGCGCCAGCTCCAGATCCTCGATCCCGCTTCCTTCATCGGAAATGATGATGGTCACGGAATCGCCTTCGATGGAGGCTTCGATTCTGACCATCTTGGATTCGTCGCAGTCATAGGCATGGATGATGCAGTTGGTTACCGCCTCGGAAATGACCGTCTTGAGGTCGTTGAGCTCCTCCATCGTCGGATCAAGCTGGGAGACGAATGCCGCCACGCTGACTCGCGCGAAGGCTTCGTTCTCGGAACGGGCGCTGAAGCTGAGCTGCATGGCATTGGACCGGGATGCGTTCATAGGGCAACCTCCAGGCTTGAGAGCGCGTCGCGCTCATTGTCGTGAATCGGCATGATCTTGAACAGGCCTGACAGCTCGAACAGCCTGTACACTCCCGGACTGACGTCGCAGATGACCATTTTGCCTCCCCGGCTCTTCAGCAGCTTGTAGCGGCCGAGGATGACTCCAAGCCCGGAGCTGTCCATGAAGGCCAGTTCCTTCAGGCTGAGGATGACATGGGTGCTGTTTCCCCTGAGGATCGCATCCTCCATCCTGGCCCTGACTTCATCCGCCGTATGGTGATCCAGCTCTCCCTGCAGGCGGACGATCAGGATATGGCGCTGATGTTCCAGATCGACATGAAGACTCATTGCTCTGCACACTCCTCCCGTTGAATGACAGAGGGATTCTCCATGGCGAAGCTCCTTTCCTGCCTGACGACAAAACTAGAAGCAGGGCGCTAGGTTATGACATTTCTCGCTTAAGAGAACAGGCTTCCGGTCGAGCGCTTGAACAGCTTCCACCATCCGGCGCGTTCCACGGATACCGGCATGTCGACCGGGAATTCCTTGATTACCTTGTCCCCCTGATAGACGATCAGCTTGCCGACGGGATCGCCGATTTTGACCGGAGCTTTGACAGGGCCTTCAATTTTAAGCTCGAAGCGGATATCCTTGGCCGCGGCGCCCTTCTTCATCAGGATGCTGTAATTGTTTTGCGCGGTCAGCTGAAGCTTGCTCTTCACGCCTTTCTCGATCGTCAGCATCCCCATGCTTTCGCCTTTTTTCAGGATCGGGTAGTTGGCGTACTGGGCAAAGGAATAATCGAGCAGTCCCGACACTTCCGCGTTGCGCGTCTTCGTGTTCGGCTCTCCCATGACGACCGCGATGACCCTCATGCCGTCACGGAAAGCCGTCGCCGACAGGCAGTACTTCGCTTCGGTCGTGTAGCCGGTCTTGAGGCCGTCGGCGCCGTCATAGAAGCGCACCAGCTTGTTCGTGTTGACGAGCCAGAACGGCTTGGCCGAATCCTTGCGGAGATAGTCCTGGTATTGGCCGGTATATTTGGTGATGTCGCCGTACTTGAGCAGTTCCCTGGACATGACGGCGATATCGTGGGCGGATGAGTAATGATCCGCTGCCGGCAACCCGTTGCAGTTGGCGAAATGCGTATCCTTGAGTCCGAGCTGAGCAGCCTTGGCGTTCATCATGGCGACGAATTCCGCTTCGGTCCCTTCGAGTTTCTCGGCGATCGCGACCGAAGCGTCGTTGCCCGACGCCATCGCGATGCCCTTGAGCATATCGTTCACCGTCATTTCTTCCCCAGGCTCCAGGAAGATCTGGGAACCGCCCATGGAAGCCGCATATTCGCTCGTCCGCACCTTGTCGGTCAGCTTGATCTTGCCGTCCTTCAAAGCTTCCATCGTCAGCAGCATCGTCATGATTTTGGTGATGCTTGCCGGAGGAAGCTTGGCGTGGCTGTTCTTTTCATAGATGACGGTTCCGCTGTCCGCATCCATGACGATGGCCGAACGGGCGGAAGGAGCCAGGTCGGAGCCTGTAGACGCCGCAGGGTTGGCCGCAGAAGCGGCTTCAAGCGCCTCTGCCGTTCCCGGCGTCAGCGGCTGAAGCGCAGGGGCGGCGGCTCCCGCGGCCGGCAAGGCCAGAATCAGCTGCAAGCCTAATATGATCGCTACCCATTTCTTACCGGATCGTTTCAATTCGTTTCCCTCCTAATAGGTCTGGCGGCCTCCTGGAATGTGGCAGGATGGCGCACAACATTTTTCCAGTATCGCCCAATTAAGAAGAAGATATTCTAAGGCTCAACACAAATAGCGGGTCATGCGGCTATCTCCGAAGACATTTCTCCGGTGAATGGCCCGCATGGCCCGCTTGCGATTGGCAGCCCGGCTCCCGTTCGACAGGTCCGAAAAGCTGCTAGTATTTGCGACTCTTGGTCATCCGCTCTTCCTGTACCTGCACGATGAGCCGGTCCAGAGACTGGCTGATCCGCAGCACTTCGCGGTGCAGAAGCGTATTCTGGGTTTCAGCCGACTGCACCATTTGGCCGCGCAGCCGTTCGATCTGCTGATTCAATGGAACGCTCTCGTTCATACATTCCTCTCCAAATTTCATGATTTATCACGGTCATCATACGCCACGCGAATTAAAAATGCTGTCGCGCCGCGTCGAGCCGAAAGAATCATTTTTGGAGGCGAGAAAGGACTAAAGGCGCGGAATGAGGGCTTGCACAAGCCCAAGGAAGCGAGATTTGACGCGTTCTGTCGTCTCGATGACTTCTTCATGCGACAAAGGCTGGTCCAAGATGCCTGAAGCCATGTTCGTGATGCAGGAAATCCCGACCGTCTCCATGCCGCAATGCCGCGCCGCGATGACCTCGGCTACGGTGGACATTCCGACGGCGTCCGCTCCCAGAGTACGCATCATGCGGATCTCGGCAGGAGTCTCGTAGGATGGACCGAGAACGGCCAGGTAGACGCCCTCGCGCAGGGCGAAGCCTTGCTCCGAAGCGATCTCGTTCGCTACGGCACGCATTCTGCGGCTGTAGCCTTCGGACATGTCCGGGAAGCGGACGCCGATCGAGCTGTCGTTCGGTCCGATGAGCGGGTTGCGTCCGGTGAAGTTGATCTGATCGGATATCAGCATCAGGTCGCCCGCTTCATAGTTCGTATTGATTCCGCCTGCCGCATTGGTGACTAGCAGCTTGTCCGCTCCAAGCGCTTTCATGACACGGACCGGGAAAGCCGTCAGCTCGGCTCCATATCCTTCGTACATATGGAAGCGCCCTCTCATGAGGATGACGCTCACGCCCGAAAGCTTGCCGACCAGCAGCTCGCCGGCATGCCCTTCTACGGTCGAGATCGGAAAGTGGGGAATGTCGCTGTAATGGATCGTCACCGCTTCTTCGATATAATCCCCGAGAATGCCGAGGCCGGATCCCATGATGAGGCCGACCTGCGGTTTGATCGATGTCTTGGAGGCGATATAATCCGCTGCCTCCCGGATATGTAAGGCCGTCGGTGCTGCTGTCGTCATTATTCATCTTCCTTTCTTGTCTCAAAAACGATCTGCGGGATTGCCTGCGCGCGGATGCGATCTTTCGTATACGTCCTTTACCCGGGGCCTTTCCGTGCCGGCGTAACGCTCCGTGGACACGATTCCGGCATGGCCCATCATCTCCTGCACGGCGCGCATGTCGGCGCCCCGCTCGAGCAGATGGGCGGCAAACGAAGTCCGCAGCGAATGCGGCGTTATTTTCTCGGGATCGTCGATTCCGGAGTGGCGCGCATGCTTCTTGATCAGCTTCCAGAATCCCTGTCGGGACATCCTTTCCCCGGCCGGATTGAGAAACAAGGGCGCTGCCTCTTCCCGGTCATGAACGTCGGGCCGCCGCCTCGAAAGCCCGTCTCCGGCTTCCGCCTGCTCTGCAAGCCTCGGCCTGCCTTCCCGCAAATAAAGCCCCATCCAGCCGGAGGCGATATGGCCGAGCGGAACGATCCGTTCCCTGGACCGGGGAGATACGACTCGTACGTAGCCCATGCCGGTATTGGCATCGGACACGCTCATGCCGAGCAGCTCCGACACCCGGATGCCGGAGCCGTAGAGCAGCTCAAGCATCGCCTTGTCCCGGAGACCTGCCGGAGAATCCGTCTCCGGAGCATTCATCAGCAGCTCGACCTCGTCGAGCGTCAGGGGCACGGGTCTCGGCAGCTCGGTGCGGGACAGCTCCACATGCATGGAAGGATCGCGGTCGGTATAGCCGACCCGCGTCAGGAAGCGATAGAAGGAACGAATCGAAGCGAGCCGGCGCAAAACGGTGGACTGACGGCAGCCCTCCTCCTTGATGCGCTGCAAATAACGCATCAGATGATGCTTCTGGACGCTCCCGATGGACGAGAGGCCTTGCCCCTCCAGATACGCCAGCGCATGCTCCAGGTCGCGGCGGTAGGCATCATAGGTGGATGCCGAAACTCTCCTGCCGTTTTGCAGCTCTTCCAGATATGCGAACAGGCATTGATTCAGCTCCATTCCAACCTCCCCCTCGCTTGTCAGTATAGACGGTGAACCCCCTTTACGGCAAACGGCGGAAGCTCCGGCATCATGCCGGCTCTTCCGCCGTATCCGATCATTCCCCGTTATAGTAGAACCAGCGCAGCCTGTCGGCGATCGTACCGCCCTCCGGCGGCGCCCCGTGAGGCTCGAATACTTTGAGGGCAGGCCCTCGGGGCAGCGCATAAGGATTCACCGGAGCGACCCAGCTTTCAGCCAAACGGCAGCCTTCGTAGAACACGACGGTAAGGGCAGCGAACAGCACGATGAAAGCTAGCCGCGACACCCAGCTTCGGATGGAGAGAATCATGGACAGGCGCCTCCTTTACAGTGACAACCTATGCTCGCCGATCGCGCTCTATGCCCACTATTGCTCCCGCAGGCAGGCGCAGCCCTGCTGCTCGCCGCCCATCCCGGCCTGCCCCCGGCAGGAGCCGCATCGGTGCTCAAGCGGTGTGCACGCAGGCTGCCGGGCTATGGAAGCCGCTCCCAAGGAGCCGGACTGCTCCAGCTCGGACGAATCGGCTCCGTCTGTCTGCCGGCGGCAAAGTCCTGCCTACACGCTGCCCGCTGAAAGCAGAAAACAGCTCTGCCATTCCATTTCCCTCCCCGCTGGGGGCCGGAAACGAATGCAGAGCTGTCATGGCTTTTTTGAGTCGCTCAGGTCTCGGCAGCGCCTGCAGATTCCTTGAAAATCAAGCCGGTGGTCCAGAACGGAAAATCCGTACTCGGCTTCGAGACGTTCTTCCAGAGGTCCGAGCCAGTCGTCCTTGATCTCCTCCATGGAGCCGCATTGCACGCAAATCAGATGATGATGGTGATGCTTGCTGTTGTCCGTTCTGAGATCGTAACGGGCTACGCCGTCTCCGAAGTTCATCTTCTCCACGACGTGAAGCTCGCTGAGGAGCTCAAGCGTGCGGTAGACGGTGGCAAGGCCGATCTCGGGAGCCTTATCCTTGACGAGCATGAACACATCCTCGGCGCTGAGATGATCCTCTTCGTTCTCAAGCAGGACGCGAACGGTTGCTTCGCGCTGCGGGGTCAACTTGTAGCCCTGCGACTGGAGCTGCTGCTTAATGGCATCAATGCGGGATTCCATAATTCCCCCCTACTACAAGAAAGCCGGCTTGCCGCCGGCGCTTATGAACCTATTATAGTTGGAAAACTTCTATGAAGTCAATGATTCCGGCTTGCTGCCGCCCAGTCCGCCGCCCATCTCATCAACGACGGAGACAGCCAGGCGTCGACCGCCGAAGCAGCCGCCAGCACCAGGAACATCGCCGCCGCAGTGCCGGCAAGCGCAGCTGCGGGAGGCAGCAGGGAACCTTTCCTGCGGATGAACCGGTTGCGGATGACATAGAGGGAAAAAGAGATCGATGCGCTGCTGACGGCCAAGTATGCCGGGACGCCGATCAAATTCGGAGGAACGACTGACAGCAGGGAAAAGGCGAAGCCTCTCCACGACAGCTGGCTGACGAGCGTTCCGATCGCGAATCCGACGAGCACGCCTTTGAAGAAATCGAGCGCCAGGATGAACGGCATCCCGACTACGGTCAAGCCCAGCAGCCAGATCGCGAGCAGCCAGCGGCCATGCAGCCACTGCGCGCTCCAGAAGGCCGCTGCAGGATCAGGGCCGGAGCCGGCGGAGAGCGAGCCCATGAAGACGCTCAGCTCCTCTCCGAGGCTCTGCTGCTGCCCGGCGGGAAGCGAGCTTGCCAGTACGGTGCCGAATAAGACTCCTACAGCAAAAAGCACCGCGACGAACAAGAGCAGCATCCTGCTCTCCCTGTCCGGTGCCTTGAAGATGCCAAGCATTCGCCTTCCTCCTTCCAGGCTTGTCCGCGTATAGACAATCTATGCCCGGCAGGTCCGGTTCATGCCAGCTTGCTAGTTCTCGCTGCGGAAGCCCATCACGCCGGTGTGCAGATAAAGCTTCCACAAATACACCGCCATGAGCGTCTTGGCGTCTCCGATGACGCCTTCACGGATGTAGGCCTCGGCTTGCTCCATCGTCAGGGCTTCGACATGCAGCTCTTCATCGTCGTCAGGCTGGCTCTCGCCTTGGCTGAGTCCTTCGGCGGCGTAGAGATACACCTTCTCGTCGGCGAACCCCGGCGAAGTATAGAACGCATCCACCAGCTTCATCTCCGAGGCGCTTACCCCCGTCTCCTCGCGCAGCTCGCGCGCGGCGCATGTCGCCGGGTCCTCGCCGGGATCCAGCTTGCCTGCAGGGATCTCGACCTGGTATTTGTCCATCGGCTTGCGGTATTGGCCGACCGTCAGCAGCTTGCCGTCCAGCAGCGCGATCACGGCCGCGGCGCCAGGATGGCGCACGATTTCCCGGGATGTGATCTTGCCGCCGGGAAGCTTGACCTGATCGACCTGCAGCGTGATGATGCGGCCCTCGAAGATCGTTTCGGATGAAACGGTCGTCTCCGCGCCGGGAAGCTTTTTAGGCCCGTCCGATTGGTTCATTTGTCCATCAGCCTCCTGTTCGTTCGGAGCCGGACTGCAGACGCTCCGGAATAACTTGTCCCATCTCTTCATATGCTCAGGCATAACCTTCGTGATAAGGATGTGCGTATCCATGAAAATGTACGTTGGAGCCAAGGAGCTCAAGCTGGTCGGAAAAGCATGGGAAATCCGCCATACCCTCCGCAAGCTGAGCCGCGAAGCCGGGCGCCCGGAAGAGAAGAGCCTGGAAAGATTCCTCTCCAAGCGTTCCTGACGGCGAGTCCATTTCAAGGCTTTCCGTTCCGCCTGGCGGCCCGCCGATCCCTGGGAAAGGCGCTCTGCTACGCTTGGCCGCTCAAGCGGATGATGGCCGCAACTAGCTCCGCCAGCTTCGCGATATCGTCGGCTTTGATCTGCTCCTTGGTCGTATGGATATGCTCGTAGCCGACAGCGAGATTGGCCGTCGGCACGCCCAGTCCGTTGAAGATGTTGGCGTCGCTGCCTCCGCCTGAGCGGAAGGTCGACGGAGAAAGTCCGATAGAGCGGATCGCTGCGGCAGCCGCTAGAACGACGGCGGAGTCATCGGCATGAAGGTAGGACGGATAGATCAGGCTGTCCTCAAGCGACGCTGTCGTCCCGTAATCGGCAGCTGTCGCTTCGACCGCTTGCCTCATGGCGGCGATCTGCGCCTGCAGCTTGGCGCCGTCGATGCTGCGGGCTTCGGCCTCCAGACGGACGTAGTCGCAGACGATATTCGTGGCGTTGCCGCCCTCGAACCGGCCGATATTAGCCGTCGTCTCATGGTCGATTCGTCCCAAAGGCATGCGCGAGATCGCCTTGGAGGCGACTTGGATGGCGCTGATGCCGTCTTCCGGATTGACGCCGGCATGCGCCGAGCGGCCGTTGACATGGATGAAGATTTTCGTCTGGGCCGGGGCCGCCACCGCGATGCCCCCGACCGGTCCGTTGGAATCGAGCGCATAGCCGTATTCGGCGCGCAGCTTGCTGCGGTCCAGCGCCCTGGCTCCGGCGAGGCCCGTTTCCTCTCCGACCGTAATGACGAACTGGACTTCTCCATGTGGAATTCCGTTCTCCTGGAGCAGCCGGATCGCCTCCAGCATCGCGGCCAGGCCCGCCTTGTCGTCGCTTCCGAGAATCGTCGTGCCGTCGCTGCGCAGATAGCCGTCGTCGTCGAGACGGGGCTTGATGCCGATGCCCGGCTTCACCGTATCCATATGGGAGGTGAAGAAGATGACAGGCGCCTCGACGCCTGGCGAAGCCTTCAGCGTAGCGAACAGATTGTTCGCGCCATAACCGGTGGCGGCGGCCGCATCGTCTTCTTCGATTTCAAGTCCGAGGGCGGAAAATCTGTTTTTCAGCTCTTGGCTGATCGCGCCTTCATTGCGGGATTCGCTGTCGATTTGGACAAGCTCCATGAACTCTTTTACAACCCTGTCTTTATGTACCATTTTCCGATCGCTTCCTTTCGATCTGCTTCCGAATCCGTTACAATAGCGGTATGGGTTGTCCTCCGAATGCGGAGGGCAGCGGCCCCGGAAGGAGAAGAGCTGATGAACAATCCCAACCGCATCATGAAAGTCATCGTCTACGTCGTGTTGATTACTCTGCTCGTCACGACCGTCCTGTCCAGCATCGGCTGGCTGCTTTGACGAAGCGGCCGGCCTGGCCGGCCGGCTCCCTTCATCTCCTCATTCCCCGGCTGCAGTCGCCGGATCGAAGCCGAACCTGCCCATGAAATGGGGCAGGATTTCCCTGGCCGCCCTCTCGAGACTCATCTCGATGCCGGTCAGATCCTCGAACGAGGTTACCCCGTACTCCTGAATGCCGCATGGAATGATTCCGCTGAACCCCTGCTCCGCAATGCCGGCCTTGATGTTCAGGGCGAATCCATGGCTGGTCACGAACCCTCTGCGTTTCCTTGCTTTGTTGAATTTGATGCCGATGGCGGCGATTTTCTCATCGCCGACCCACACTCCCGTATACTCGGGCTTGCGCCCGCCTTCAATGCCGTAATCGGCAAGCCAGTCGATGATGACCTGCTCCAATTCCCTTAAAAAGCCATGCAAATCGAGCCCTTTTGCATCGAGATACATAAGCGGATAACCGACAAGCTGACCCGGTCCATGGTACGTAATATCGCCGCCGCGGTCGATTTCGAACACGCCGATGCCTTGCTTGCGGAGCTCTTCCGGGCTCAGCAGCAGATGCTCCGGATGGCGGTCCGTTCCAAGCGTATAGGTCGGCGGATGCTGAAGAAGGAGGAGCGTCTCCGCTCTCTCCCCCCGATCGATTTCCGCTACGTATTCCTTTTGCAGCTCCCATGCTTCTCCATATTCTATGAAGTCGATATACCTAGCCAGGAGCGGCCTGCCGGATGGCTGCCTGATGTTCATGGGATCCTCCCTGTCGTGAAATTCGTTCGTTTTAGTACAGATGCGTCTCGGAGCTGAAGCTTTCCAGGTTCTCCTTGACCCGCTGCAGGAAGCGTCCGCAGATGACGCCGTCCAGAATCCGATGGTCCAGCGACAGGCAGATGTTCGCCATGGAACGGACAGCGAGCATGTCGTTGATGACGACGGGCCGCTTGACGATGGATTCGAACGTGATGATGGCGGCTTGCGGATAGTTGATGATCGGCTGGGTCAGGATCGCCCCGAACGAGCCGGTGTTGTTGATCGTGAAGGTGCCTCCCTGGACGTCGTCGACACGCAGCTTTCCTTCGCGGGTTTTGCGCGCGAGGGTGTCGATCTCGTGGGCGAGGCCGGCGATGTTTTTCTGGTCGGCGTTCTTGATGACCGGCGTGATGACGGAATCCTCCGTTCCGACCGACATCGAGATGTTGATGTCGCGCTTGACGATGATCTTATCGACCGCCCATACCGAGTTGATGATCGGGAAGTCCTTGATCGCATTGACGACCGCCTTGATGAAGAACGCCAGGTAGGTCAGATTCGTTCCTTCGCGCTTGCGGAAGTCGTCCTTGATCTTGCTCCGCAGCACGACCAGGTTTGTCACATCCACCTCGATCATCATCCAGCCATGCGGAATCTCCGTGACGCTTTGGCGCATCCGGGTCGCGATCGTATTGCGGATCGGGGTCACGTCGATGAAATACTCGCCTCGTCCGGGAATCGCCTGGCCTTCGGCTTCCACCGAAGGGATGCGCGGGCTCTCGCTGAGATGCAGCCCGGAAGAACGAACGGGACCGCGGGATTCCACGATCCGGTCGCCGGGCTCAAGCACGGATGCCGAAGCTGCTGAGCCGGAAGCCTGTCTCTTGGACGATGCTTCGACATGGGCCAGAATGTCCTTGCGGGTCACCCTGCCGCCTGTCCCCGTTCCTGGAACGTCGGCAGGGTCGATCCCGTGCTCGGCGGACAGCTGAAGGACAGCCGGCGAGTACCGGCCGCGCATCGCTCCTGCAGGACGCGCATGCTGCCCCGGGGATGCAGCCGCGGCGGACCTCGCCTCTTCGGTTGGAGCAACGCCGCGGGCCGGCGATCCTGCTTCGGCCTCGGTCTCGATCAGGCAGATCGGAGTTCCGACTTCGACGGTCTCTCCGGTTCCGACCAGGATTTTGACCAGCTTGCCTGCGATCGTGGACGGAATCTCCGCCCCGACTTTGTCCGTAATGATTTCGCATACCGGCTCGTACATGCCGATCTGCTCGCCCGGCTGCTTCAGCCAGCGCTCGATCGTGGCGTTTACGACCGATTCGGCCAGCTTGGGCATAACGATTTCTTGTACGGTCACTTTCATCATATCGCTCCTTGCCAGGCCCCTGCTTGGAACAGGGACCTCATGGCTCGTAATCGCAAAGCATCGGGATCAGTAAAGAGCAAGCTCTCTCATGGCCTCGAGCACTTTGTCCTTGTTCAGCATGAAGAATTTTTCCCCGGGAGGATTGATCGGCATCGCCGGCACATCCGGACCGCACAATCTGCGGATCGGGGCGTCAAGCTCGTAGAGCATCTCCTCGGCGATGATCGCGGACACCTCCGCGCCGATGCCGCCGGTTTTGTTGTCCTCATGAATGATCAGCACTTTCCCAGTGCGGCGGGCCGCTTCGAGAATGCCTTCCTTGTCGAGCGGCTGAAGAGTGCGCAGATCCAGAATATGCGCGCTGATTCCTTCCGCTGCGAGCTCCTCGGCCGCCTGCAGGGCGAAATGAAGAGGCAGGCTGTAGCTGATGACCGTAATGTCATCGCCTTCCCGCAGTACATTGGACTTGCCGATCGGCACCGTATAATCGCCTTCCGGAACGGAGCCGTTGACGAGCGTATAACATTTCTTGTTCTCGAAGAACAACACCGGATCAGGGTCGCGGATAGCGGCAGTCAGCAGTCCTTTGGCGTCCGCAGGCGTATAAGGGGCGACGATCTTGAGCCCTGGCGTTCCGAAGAAGACCGATTCCGGGCACTGGGAATGATAGAGGCCTCCGAAGATGCCGCCGCCGATCGGCGCGCGGATGACGAGCGGGCATGACCAGTCGTTGTTCGAGCGGTAACGGATTTTGGCCGCCTCGCTGATGATCTGATTGGTCGCAGGGAACATGAAGTCCGAATACTGCATCTCTGCGATCGGCTTCATTCCATACATGGCCGCTCCGATCGCAACCCCGGCGATCGCCGATTCCGACAGCGGAGTATCCATGACGCGGGTCTCGCCGAACTGCTGCTGAAGACCCTTCGTCGTCGTGAACACGCCGCCCTTGACGCCTACATCCTCACCGAGCACGAATACATCCGGATCGCGCTCCATTTCTTCTTTCATGGCAAGCCGGATCGCCTCTATATAGTCGAGTACTGGCATCGTTTACTTTCCTCCTTCGCTTCCGTCCGCGTAGACATGGAGCAGCGTGCTCTCAGCCGCGGGGAAAGGCGCTTCATCGGCATATTTCGTCGCCTCGTCGAGCTCCCGGCGGATCGCTGCCGTCAGCTCCTCGTCCTTCTCCACGCTCCAGGCGCCGGCATCGATCAGATACTGGCGGAAGCTGATCACGCCGTCCTTGGCGCGGTTCTCATCGACTTCTTCCTTGGTCCGGTATGCAAGATCGTTGTCCGAAGTGGAGTGAGGGGACACCCGGTACATCATCGCCTCGACGAGGGTAGGCCCTTCGCCGGCAAGCGCTCGACGATGCGCTTCCTTGACGACGCCGTAGACCGCAAGCGGATCGTTGCCGTCCACTCGCAGGCCGGTGAACCCGTAGCCGAGGGCACGGTCCGCCACCCGGCCGCCCAGCTGCTTGTGGACCGGTACCGAGATGGCATACTGGTTGTTCTCGCACATGAGGATGACCGGCAGCTTATGGACGCCCGCAAAGTTGCAGCCTTCATGGAAATCGCCCTGGTTGCTCGAGCCTTCCCCGAACGTCACGAAGCTGACTCTCTGCTCGCCTTTCATCTTGGCGGCCAGAGCGATGCCGACCGCATGGGGAACCTGGGTCGTCACGGGAGAAGAGCCGGTGACGATCCGCAGACGCTTGTGGCCGAAGTGGCCCGGCATCTGCCGGCCTCCGCTCGTCGGATCCTCTGCTTTGGCGAAGACGGACAGCATCAGCTCGCGCAGCGTCATGCCGACCGAGAGGACGAAGCCGTAATCGCGATAATAAGGGAGGAAATAATCCTGGTCCCGGTCAAGAGCCCAGGCTGCGGCCACTTGAGCGGCTTCCTGGCCGATTCCGGATACGTGGAAATTGATTTTGCCGGCACGCTGCAGCAAGAGGACTCTCTCGTCGAACATCCGGGCCGTGCGCATTTTCGCATACATTTGAACAGCATCTTCATCCGACAATCCGAGCTCGCGGTGACGGGTCAAGCTGCCTACAGGTGGTTGGTTCATGGGATGAACCTCCTTCTGCTCCTAGTTTTAATACCAGGTACTAATACTTGATCATACTCATTATAACTCGGTCTCGGGCAAAAGGAAACTCCAGCCGCCCAAAAGCGGCTGGAAGGTCAGAATGCGAAGGATTTGCCGTCCACGGCCAGCATGGCTTCACCTAACGCTTCCGATAGGGAAGGATGAGGATGGATGCTCGCTCCGACTTCCCATGGCACGGCGTCGACGAGTTGAGCGAGCGCTGCTTCGGCGATCAGCTCCGTCGCATGAGCGCCGATGATATGGACGCCGAGCAAATCCCCTGTCGTCGAATCCGCGATGACTTTGACAAAGCCCTGCGTATCTCCCTGCACGATCGCTTTGGCGACCGCTGCGAATGGAAGGCGCGCAGTCTTCGGTTCATGCCCTTGGGCTCGGGCCTGCTCCTCCGTATATCCGATCGATGCTGTTTCCGGATAGCTGTATACGCAGCGCGGAATCCGGTGCGCAGCCGGCGGAGCCGTCTTTTCGCCGAGAATATGCTCCACAGCCGCGATTCCTTCGTGAGCGGCGGCATGCGCCAGCTGCACCCCTCCGGTAACGTCGCCAATGGCGTAAATGTGAGGCTCCGATGTTTGCAGGCTGCCGTTCACCTTGATCCAGCCGCCGCTGACCTGGATATCGGTATTTTCAAGGCCGATGCCCTCGACGTTGGCTACCCTGCCTACCGATACCAGAAGCTTCTCGGCTTCGAGCTTGACGGTCGCGGAGCCGATTCGCGCATCGACGGCAATGCCCGCCGGTTGGCGCTCCAGCGTCTCAGGAATGACGACGGCGTCGGTATGGATGATGGCTCCCCGGGATTTCAATGCTTTGGCTAAAGCTCCCGAGACGTCGGCATCTTCTCCAGGCAAAATGCGCGAAGCTGTCTCGACAAGCGTCACCTTGACGCCGAAATCAGTCAGCATGGAAGCCCATTCCACTCCGATTACGCCTCCTCCGACAATAATCATCGAGGCAGGCAGCGACTCCAGACGGAGCGCCTCGTCGCTGCTCAAGACATTCCCGCCGTCCGGTTCCAGACCCGGCAATATCCGCGGACGCGAGCCTGTCGCGATGATCAGCTGTTTGGACACGACGGATTCCGTCTCCCCGTCCGCCAATTCGACGGCCAACGTGCCGCTCTTGGGCGAGAAGATGGACGGACCGACAATGCGCCCGCTGCCATGCACGATCTGGATGCCGTGTTTCTTCATCAGCTGCTGGAGCCCGCGGTACAACTGATCGACGGCGCCTTCCTTGCGGCTCTGAACGGCTCCGAAATCCACACTTATGCCGTTCTTGTCCACCCTGACTCCATATGCATCCGCATGCAGGAGCGACTGGTACACTTCCGCGCTTCGAAGCAGGGCTTTGCTTGGAATGCAGCCTCGATGCAAGCATGTCCCGCCGACTCGATCCCTCTCCACAATCGCTACGGATTTCCCTTCCTGCGCCGCTCGAATTGCAGCCGTGTATCCGCCGGGTCCCCCGCCAAGCACGGCAATATCTACTTGAATCGTCATCGTATCGCTTCCCCTTCAATCAAAGTGCAATGACTCCATTGTACCTTTTTTAAAACGCGAATAACACTGCATGGACAAGCATGCCGTTTAACGTTATCATTAAAAAAGGCTTATTTTAGGCAACTTTGTCAGGAATAATGCCGAGTTTGGGCCTGATTAAGGAGAGAACACCATGAGAATGGTCATATCCAGGTTTATTGCTATTCTTATTCTTGTCATTCCCGGAATCATAGCCTGTTACGGATTTCTGAAGATGAAGAGCTCCACGTTCGAATATTTTGCCGATCTCGGCAATGATTCCATCATTCCGCATTTCAAATGGCTGCCATTCATTGGCGGGTTTATCATGTTTGCTGTCGGAATCGGTTTCATTGGCGGATGGATCTTCTTCCGCGACCGCAAGCATAATTATGTCGCTCCGAGATTCAAGAAGAAGCGGCCTAGACCCAACCTTTGACCCGCAAGGCGATGGCACAAGCAATTCCCTTTCCTGACTCGTACTATACAAGTAACCAGTTAGGAAAGGAGTTGCAAGCATGTCCTGTCATCCGAACCGTCCATATTGTCCTGAAGAGACAGTTGTCGATCCTACTCAAACGGTCTACCGCGATATCTATCATCCGCAGCTCGTCAGAGTCGTCCACAACATCGATATCGTCACTCGTCATCACTGCGTTCCCGTCCGTTGCGACGTTTACCGTTACAATTGCCGCGATGAACATGTAGGCTCTGTTAATAACGAGAATCATGAACTTCACGTGAATGGCGACTGCAATCGATCCAGCATCTCCCGGGCCAAGAAATCCTCCAAAAACCGTTCCAAAAAGAAATAGCTCCCGCTGGATATGACTGCGCGCTACAATCACGCGGCTTCATGCAGTGCGATAAAAGAAGACCGTTGCGGCTTAATGCCCAACGGTCTTCTTGGTCTTATCAAGGTTATGACGAGCTTGGATGGTACCAAGGTTAAGATGAGCTTGGATGGTACCAAGGCTAAGATGAGCATTGATGGTACCAAGGCTAAGATGAGCTTTGATGGTACGAAGCTTATGCTGAGCTTTGATGTTACCGAGACTAATGACCTTTTAGGTTACGAAGCTTATACTAAGCTTTCATGTTGCCAAGACTAGATGAGCTTGATGCAGAGGGCATAAGTTTCTTGAAAAGCCATCCAATCCTTTCATACCCTCGCCATGCAGAACCAGATTCTTATCCTCCGCGGCTGTAAATGCGCAAGCTGCCGGGCAGTAAGGAGCGTGTATGCAGTCGAGCTCATCCATGCGAACAAATGGATTGAATTGACTAGCTGACTTTGTGCTCGATCCGCAGCTTGTCCGCCACCATGGCGATGAACTCGCTGTTTGTCGGCTTGGACTTGCTGATGTTGATCGTATAGCCGAACAGGTGGCTGATGCTGTCGATGTTACCGCGCGTCCAAGCGACTTCAATGGCATGGCGGATAGCGCGTTCGACGCGGGAAGGAGTCGTCTTGAACTTCTCCGCGATGGCAGGATACAGCGTTTTGGTGATGGCGCCGAGAATCTCGATGTTGTTGTACACCATCGTGATGGCCTCGCGCAGATACTGATATCCTTTAATATGTGCAGGAACGCCGATTTCATGAATGATGCTGGTGATATTGGCGTCCAGATTTTTCCCTTTTGCGATCGGCACCACGTTGGACTTGATGACCGAAGATGCGGAGAACGAGGAGCCGGATGATGCCATTACCGCCGAATTGCCTACAAGCTGACGAACGCGGTTGGCCAGCATCTCCATGTCAAATGGCTTGAGGATATAATAGGATGCTCCCAGCTGTACGGCCTTTTGTGTGATGTTCTCTTGGCCGAAAGCTGTCAGCATGATTATTTTAGGCATCGGTTGAATTCCGGCATCGCGCAGACGTTCCAAAACGCCGAGACCATCAAGATGAGGCATGATGATGTCGAGAATAAGCACATCCGGAATACGTTCCATTTCGCTTAGCAAACGCAATACTTCTTCGCCGTTGTAAGCGATGCCGGAAACTTCCATATCCTCCTGCTCCGATATGTACTCCGAAAGCAGGTTCGTAAATTCCCTATTGTCATCTGCTAACAAAACTTCGATTTTAGCCAAAATTGGTCCTCCTCCAAATTGAACTGAGATGGTCGGCTGTTTCATTTTGCTCCTATAACATTTCGACAGTTTCAATTGAAATCCTTCTGTCGAATATTATTTTTCTTTATTTTCCCTAACGATATATGTATAATAATTATTTTGCTACATTTAGCGACCCCGTTCCTTATCATTCGACAAACAGGGACCTCAAGGCATCAAGCTGCCTTAAGGTCCCTGTTCGAGGTTTGAAGAAGAACGCCTGCGTCTTGAAGCATCCACTCGATAAAACATCCATATCCGGAAGAAGGATCATTTACGAATACATGCGTCACCGCTCCAATCAGCTTGCCGTTCTGCATGATCGGACTTCCCGACATGCCTTGAACGATGCCGCCCGTCAAATCCAGAAGCCTTTTGTCCGTAACCTTGATGACCATGCCTTTTGTCGCTGGGCTTTTCTGACGGCTCACATGGGAAATCTCGACCTTGAACCGCTCGACCTTCTGTCCGCTCAGCACGGTCAGAATTTCGGCCGGTCCTTCTGCGACTTCTTCCGAGAAAGCGACTGGAACCGCTTCGGATTGATAGCTATGGCTTGGCATTTCTTTCATCTTGCCGAAGATGCCGAAAGGCGTATTGCGTTCGATGTTGCCGAGGATCTGGCTTTCATTCACGAAATGCGCTCTTTTCTCGCCCGGTTCGCCGCTCAAGCTTTTGTTGATGGAAGTCACATTGGACTGGAGAATTTGGCCGTCCCCGACTTCAATGGCCGTGCCGGTATCCAGATCGGTAATGACATGTCCCAGAGCGCCATACACGCCTTGATCCGGCGCGTAGAACGTCAGCGTGCCTACGCCTGCAGCCGAATCGCGGATATAAAGGCCGATTCGCCAGGAGCGGTCATCCACGTCGTAAGCCGGCTTTAGCTCGATGTCCATCATTTTTCCAGCCCTTTTGACTTTTAGTCTCAGCGGTTCCTTGCTGGTTCCGGCTGTCTCGGTAAATTCCGCGACCTGCTTGACTTCACGTACGCGCTGGCCGTTGATCTCCATGATCAAATCGCCCAAACGAATGCCTGCAAGCTCTCCAGGAGAAACTTTGGATTGC
This sequence comes from Paenibacillus sp. D51F, assembly GCF_053345695.1. Taxonomy (NCBI): domain Bacteria; kingdom Bacillati; phylum Bacillota; class Bacilli; order Caryophanales; family Paenibacillaceae; genus Paenibacillus; species Paenibacillus sp. D51F. The sequence goes on from NZ_JBKFAO010000002.1 coordinate 163,921, forward strand.
GGACTTTCCTTAACGAGATGATGGCCGACAACAAGAATGCCTGAGGATTTCACTTTGACTCCGATCGTCTGTCCTCCTGGAATGACCTTCAGATCGGGAATGACATCGACATGAACTGTCTTGAAGGGGATAGCTCCGAACAGTTTCAAGGACATCGTGGCTTTGCCGGTTTCTTTGGAAGCGGCAATGGATATGGGCCGGTTCAAATCAAGGGATTGCCTTCCTTCGGATTTTCCGTTCACATGAATGAGGTTGGAGTCCACGGTCACGTCCGCACGAACGGGCATGTTGTAATCCAGTCGTTTCATCTGCCCGGAGAATAAACGCAGCTCTTTCGGGAATGAGGCATAATTCAGGAACGGACTGGAGATGCCGATCATGCAAACGAAGAATACAAGAACTAACCCGAACCACCGCTTCCGCTGGTTGGCGCTCAATGATCTCACGCTCCCTGTAGTTCCATCGCTTGACGAGAAAGGTAATCGCCAATTGCGTACCTATAAGGTACCCCGCCCCCCCTGATTTATGTCCGATAAAACATTCCCTGAATACCTTGATCAGGCCCCTTTTTGTCGATCTGCCAGCACCAGCATTTCTTGTGCATGATGGCGGGTTTTGTCCGTCACTTCAACGCCTCCGAGCATGCGGGCAAGCTCTTCGATCCGCTCGCGGTCGCTCAGTTCCTTGACGGATGTGACAGTCCTGTCGCGTACGACATCCTTGCTGATCTCATAATGATAATCCGCCATGCAGGCGACTTGCGGCAGATGGGTGATCGAGAATACCTGGCATTTGCCGGATAATTGCGACATCTTTTCCGCTATTGCTTGCGCTGCCCTGCCGCTTACGCCGGTATCCACCTCATCGAAGATAAGTACGGGTACCTGATCGATCTCCGCGAATATGCTTTTGAGCGCCAGCATGATCCTGGACATCTCGCCTCCGGAAGCGATTTTGCTGAGCGGCTTGAGCGGCTCGCCAGGGTTGGGGGCCAAAAGGAAATCAGCTTCGTCGATGCCGTTGAGGCCAAGACGGTAGCCATCGCCCTGCGGCTGTCTTTGCAGGGAAGCGCGGAAAACGGTGCGGCTCATGCCGAGATCCTTCAATTGAAGCTCGACCGATGCCGACAGTAGTTCTGCGGCGATCGAGCGCTCGTGCGAGAGGCTTTCTCCAAGCGCCGACGCTTCCGCATGTGCGCTTAACAGCGACGCCTCCAGCTGCCGGATATGCTCGTCCCTGTTCTCGATCAGATCCGCTTCATGTTTGATTTTCTTGTAATAAGCCAGAATATCAGCAACGGTGTCTCCGTACTTGCGACGCAGGCCGCCGATGACCGTAAGCCTGTCCTCGATGACGTCAAGCCGCTCCGGATCGCTCTGAACGGAATCGCGATATCCTCGAAGCTGATGCGCAGCATCTTCGGCTTGGTAGAACGCTCCCTTCAGCTGTTCCAGCAGCGGCTCCAGTACAGCCGAATCGTAAGCCTTGATGTCTTCAAGCTTGGCGATCGCCGAACTGATCGCCTCAAGCGACCCGCCATCGAACAGCAGCCCGTATGCAGCCGATGCATGGGACATCAGCTTTTCCGAGTGCGAAAGCTTCTCCTTCTCTTCCTGCAGCTGATCCCATTCATCCTTCCTGAGCCCGGCTGAACGGATTTCTTGGAGCTGGAACTTGTAGAGGTCGAGCATTTGCATGTTGTGGCGGCTTGTATCCTGGGCGTTCTTGAGCGCCTGCCGGACTTCGCCGTAGCGGGAGAAGGCGGCCTGATACTCACGCTTCAAGCCAGCCACCTTCTCGCCTGCGAACAGGTCGAGCCATTCGAGATGATGCTCGCTCTTCAAAAGCGATTGATGCTCATGCTGGCCATGAATGTTGACCAGGCACTCTCCGACCTCGCGCAGCATCGTCAGATTGGCTATGCTGCCGTTGATCCGGCAAGAGCTCTTTCCTTGAGCGGAGAGCTCTCTGCGGATGATGAGCAGGTCCTCCGAGCTGCCCTGAAGCCCAAGCCGCTCGATCGCCCTCCATACCGGATGGCCGGCCGGAAGATCGAATGTCGCCTCCATCTCCGCCTTGTCGCATCCGTAGCGGACCATATCCGAGGATCCTCTGCCGCCGATCAAAAGAATGAGCGCATCGATCAAAATGGACTTGCCGGCCCCCGTCTCGCCGGTCAATACATGGAAACCATCATGGAAACCGACCGTGACTTCTTCAATAACGGCTAAATTGCGGATGGACAATTCGCGAAGCATAAAGACACACTCCTCGTTCCGTAAAAGTAGGTATTAGTTCATCATGCCGAGCAGCAGGTCGACGATCTTGCTGCCGCCTTCTTTCTTGCGGCATATAATCAAAATCGTATCGTCGCCGGAAATCGTTCCCATGATCTCAGGCCATTCCATGCCGTCCAGCAGGGAAGCGATTCCGTTGGCTGTCCCGGGCAAGCACTTCATGACGACCAGGTTGTCTGCCTGATCCACGCCGAGGAAGTTGTCCAGCATGGAACGCTTGAGCTTGTTGACGGGAACGAAACGCTGTTCCTGCGGCAATGAATATTTGTACCTGCCGTCTTCAGCAGGCACCTTGATGAGCTGCAGCTCCTTGATATCCCTCGACACGGTTGCTTGGGTCACCTGCAGCCCGGTCGCACGCAGGGCTTCCACCAGCTCGTCCTGAGTTTCGATGACGCTCCTGCCGATGATCTCCCTGATCTTGACATGACGAAGACCTTTCATCCCTTATGCCTCCCTTGTTCTTGGCCTCTTTGTATCCTCTAAATCGAACTTGACCGTTCTTATCGACCGCTCCGCCGGATCCACCACCAGAATGCCTTCCAGTTCCGGCATAAGCAGGCTGAAAACCAGCAGCCGATCGCGAAGCCCGCTGCCCGTCCAATCCATGGGCTGGCGTTCGCGGCTGATCTTCACCGCATACATAAGTCCATCACATTCCGCCACATAGTCGATGTAGAGGCGGCTGTACAATTCCTGACCGTCCAATTCCACGGCGATCGGAACCTTGTGCTTGCCGGACAATACTTCATATCCTCGTGATTCCAGAAAGAGCACATGGGCATCGTCAGGTTCAAGCAGTTCTCCTCTTCCCAGCACAAGCCGCTTCATCCCTCGCGGCTGATGGAGCCAATTGTAGAAGGCGCGGTACCCCCAATAAACGATTAGCAGAACTGCCGCAACCATGACGAACAGATCCACGATCTTCCCTCCTCCCGCAAGCAGCGGTGAGGGATGAATTCGATTTTTCTGCCGCATTTCCTTCATGGAGAGTGAGAATTATCCCCGAACATTTGTTTGTTGTTTCCAGAATACCAGAACATGCGTTTGTCTGTAAAGTGGGGATGGAAGAATTTATTTGCCCGAGCCGAATCTCTCCCCGGCTTCCCGGACGACTTGGCTGATCTGCTCGCTCGACCATCCAGTCGCTTCTGCAGAGTCCTTTTCCTCGCCGCCGCTCCGCTTCCAGCGCGCCAGAAACTCAATATTGCCCTCGCCGCCGGTTATCGGCGAATACGTCAGGTCGACGAGAGCGAAACCGGCCGCGTCCGCAGCTTCAAGCACCGAATGCAGCACTTCCCTGTGAACGGCAGGCTCCCGGACGATGCCGGCTTTGCCGACCTTCTCGCGGCCGGCTTCGAATTGAGGCTTGATCAGCGCCACGACATCCGCTCCGGCATCCAGCAGCTGCGACAGCGGCGGCAGGATGAGCTTCAGCGAAATGAAGGATACATCGATGGAAGCGAAATCCGGCCGGGCTCCCTTGATGTCTTCGGGAGTCATGAAACGGAAATTGATCCTTTCCATCACGGTCACTCTCGGATCCTGCCGAAGCGACCAATCGAGCTGATTGTACCCGACATCGATCGCGTAGACATGCCCGGCTCCATGCTGAAGCGCGCAGTCTGTGAATCCCCCGGTCGAAGCCCCGATATCGAGCATCGTGCGGCCGGTGAGATCAAGCCCGAATTCACGGATCGCCTTCTCAAGTTTCAGACCTCCGCGGCTGACATATGGATGGACGCTTCCCTTGACTTTAATATCGGAGCCGCGGTCCACCTTCATCCCGCTTTTGTCCACCGGTTCGTTGTCCACCAGCACAAGGCCGGCCATCAGCGCCGCCTTCGCCTTTTCCCTGCTCGGAAAATATCCCAGCTCCACGAGCAGCACATCGATTCTTTCTTTGGAAGACGCCATTGCTTTCTCCTCTGCTTGTTATGATTATGGGTCCGCATTCGTTTCCCTGACCAAAAAAAAGGCCTGCAGCGTGAGAACGCCGCAGGCCATCTGCCGTCAAAGCTGGTTCGTCGCCCGCTTGCGCCTCGGCTGCAGTCCCATGACCTCGGCCGCCAGACGCTCCGGCGTCAACCCTACTTCTGCGCGCTGCTCCTCAATGGAAGCATGCTCAATGAATTCATCCGGTATGCCGATCAGCCGGACCTGGACGCCCGTGCGCCCGCCCAAGGCATAATGCTCCAGCACCGCGCTTCCGAGCCCTCCTTGGAGCGAGCCTTCCTCCATGACGAGAAGCGGAATGCCCTCTTCCGCCAAGGAATCAAGCATGACGTGATCCAGCGGCTTGATGAAGCGGGCATTGATTACACGAAGGGAAAGACCTTCCCGCTTCAAAAGCTCGGCGGCTTTTTCCGCTGCCTGGACCATCGGTCCGACTGCGATGACCGCGGCCGATTCGCCTGCGCGGACCGTCTCCCAGGTGCCGATCGGAATCGGCGTCATGACGGGATCCATCTCGACCCCCGTTCCGTTCACGCGCGGATAACGAATGGCAATCGGGCCTTCGTTGTAATCGACGGCGGTTTTCATCATGTTGCGGAGCTCGTTCTCATCCTTGGGCATCATCAGCACCATGTTCGGAATATGGCGCAAGTAGGCGATATCATACACGCCGTGATGCGTCTCGCCGTCCGGACCGACAAAGCCGGCGCGGTCGATGGCGAAAATGACGTTCGCGTTCTGCCTGCAAATATCATGGACGACTTGATCATAGGCGCGCTGCAGGAAGGTGGAGTACACGGCATACACCGGCTTCATCCCTTCCATAGCCATCGCCGCCGACATCGTCGCCGCATGCTGCTCCGCGATGCCGACGTCGATCATCCTGCCGGGGAAACGGGCCGCGAACTTCATCAGCCCGGATCCTGCTGGCATCGCCGGAGTGACCGCCACGATGCGCTCGTCGCGCTCGGCCAGCTCGATGAGCGCATCGCCGAACACCTCGGTATACATCGGCGGTCCGACCGCCTTGAGCATTTGGCCGGATTCGATCTTGTACGGAGAAGCCCCGTGCCATTTGAACGAGTCGTTCTCGGCCGGCGTATATCCTTTGCCTTTGACCGTGACGACATGCACAAGAACCGGTCCTTGCACGTTGCCCGCCTGTTGCAGCACATCCAGCAGCTGGCCCATGTCGTGGCCGTCGACCGGACCGAGATAATGGAACCCGAACTGCTCGAACAAGATGCCGCTCATCAGCAAATATTTGAAGCTGTCCTTGAACCGCTCCGCCGTCTTCGCCAGCTTGCCGCCGATGGCGGGGACCTTCTGGAGAAGAGATTGAAGCTCTTCCTTCGCCTTCTGGTAATGCCGGTCCGTACGGATCCGGCCGAGATACTGATGCATGGCTCCGACATTCGGGGCGATCGACATCTCGTTGTCATTCAAAATGACGATCAGATTCTTCTTTTCGTGGCCGATATGGTTCATGGCTTCAAGCGCCATGCCGCCGGTAAGGGCTCCGTCGCCGATGACCGCGACGACCTTGTTGCTGCCGCCTTGCAGATCCCGCGCCAGCGCCATGCCCATTGCTGCCGAGAGGGAGGTGCTGCTGTGGCCTGCCTCCCATACGTCATGCTCGCTTTCGCTGCGCTTGATGAAGCCGCACAGCCCGCCCTGCTGGCGCAAGCTGTCGAAGCGGTCCATGCGGCCGGTCAAGATCTTGTGGACGTAAGACTGGTGACCGACGTCGAACAGGAACTTGTCTTCCGGACTGTTGAACAGATAGTGGAGCGCAAGAGTCAATTCGACGACGCCAAGGTTGGGAGCTAGATGCCCGCCGGTCGCCGACAGCTTGCGGATAAGGAATTCGCGGATTTCGGCCGCGAGCTGATCCAGTTCCGGCAAGGCCAGCTTCTTGAGATCTTGAGGTCCGTTGAGGTTGTCGAGCAGCACGATAAGGTTCCTCGCTTTCCTGAGCGGGTATCGATCGCCGCTCCGTCAATACACATTATTCACCATTATATCATACAAAACGACACGAACCCAGCAGGGTCAGCGGTCCCGCTTCAGCAGGTAGTCCGCCATTTCGAGCAGCCTTGCCGGCTTCGCCAGCCCGGCGCGGCCAAGAGCTTCCTTGGCGTCGCTTGTCAGCTGCTCCATCAAGCGGCGGCTTTCATCCATGCCGATCAGGAAAGGATACGTGACTTTGCCCGCGGCCGTGTCGCTGTTTGTTTTCTTACCCATTTTTTGCTCGTCGCCGATCAGGTCGAGAATATCGTCCTGGATCTGGAATGCGAGCCCGATGTTTCGCCCGAACAGGCCTAGATGCTTCAATGCCTCCTCGCCGGCGCCTCCAAGGCGTCCCCCGGCAAGAATTGAAAATACGATCAAATCGCTGGTTTTGTGCTCATGGATATATTCAAGCTCCTTAAGCGTCGTTACCCCTTGCTCGCCCTTCATATCGGCAGCCTGCCCGCCAACCATTCCTGCTGCGCCGGAGAGCCGCGCAAGATCGGCGGTTATGTCCAGCAGAACGCCTGGATCCGCTCCCTTGCTCCTTGCCGCTGCCGTCAAATAGAAGGCATGCGTGAGCAGCGCGTCGCCGGCCAGAATCGCCATTGCCTCTCCGTAAATCCGGTGGTTGGTCGGCTTGCCGCGCCGAAAGTCGTCGTTGTCCATGGCCGGAAGATCGTCATGGATCAGCGAATACGTATGGATAAGCTCAACCGCGCAAGCTACGGACAGCGCAGCCTCCTGGTCGCGGGCATCTCCGCGGGCCGCCTCCGCGGCAGCCAGAACGAGCACGGGACGAATGCGCTTGCCTCCGGCAGACAGGGAGTAAGCCATGGATTCGCGAAGCGTGCCCGGCACGTCCCATGAGGGAGGCAGGCTCGCCGCAAGCGCTTCTTCCACGAGCAAGGCCGATGCGGACAAATACTCCTTGAACGTCGTCGTATCGATCACAGGACATCCTCCCGATCGTTCTGTGCAGCCGAGAAAGGCTGGGTCTGGAATTCGGACCCCGACTCCAGCAGCGTCTCAATCCGTTTCTCCACTTGCTCCAGCTTGCCTCCGCACAATTGGGACAGCTTCATCCCTTCCTGGAACAGGTCGATCGCCGTTTCCAGCGGAACGTCCCCGCCTTCTAGACGATCGACGATCGATTCCAGCTTCTCCATCGCTTCCTCGAAGCTCATGGCCGGTTCCTGATTATCAGCCTTCATGCGGCTCACTCCTCCTCTATCGCCCATACATGGCACTGTGCTTTTCCGTCCTGAAGCTTCACCCGGACCATATCGCCCGGCGACAGCTCCTTGACGGAACGGATGATGCGGTTCTCGCTGTCGTCGAAGACAAGGCCGTAACCCCGGGCCATGACCTTGAGCGGGCTGAGCGAGTCGAGCTGTCTGACGGCAGCTGCGGCCTGGCCGCGCTTGTCCTTGACGGCCATGCGCATCGCCTTCTCCAGCCTCCCCTTCGTCTGGCCCAGCTGCTTGGCGGCAGCGGCCGCCCTTCCGCTCGGATCATGCGCCTGCAGAACTTTGCGCAGCCGGAGCAGCTTGTCCCCGGCTTTGTCGGGCTGGCGGCGGATCTTCTCCTCCAGACGCTCCTTCAGCCGGTCAAGCCGCTGCGCCTGGTCGAGCAGATATCGGCGCGGATGGACGAAATAGGGCGATCTCCTTGCCCTAAGCAGCCTCTCCTTGCGGCGGTCGACCGTGCTGCGGGCCGCTGCGGCGAGGCGCTGGTTCAGCCTGCCCAGATACTCGCCTATCTCCGCCATATTCGGCGCAGCAAGCTCTGCGGCGGCCGTCGGCGTAGCCGCACGCTTGTCGGCTACGAAATCCGCGATGGTGAAATCGGTCTCATGTCCGACCGCTGAAATGACCGGAATGCCGGAGGCAAAAATCGCACGCGCCACGGATTCCTCGTTGAACGCCCATAATTCCTCGAGCGAGCCGCCGCCGCGGCCGACGATGAGGACATCGGCCTGTCCATGGCGATTGAGAGCTTCGATGCCCTTCACGATGGACGGGGCAGCGGCTTTCCCCTGCACAAGCGCCGGATAGACAAGAATCGCCGCGGCAGGATATCTGCGCCGCAGCGTAATGATCACATCCCGGATCGCAGCTCCTGTAGGAGAGGTAACGACTCCGACGACAGCCGGATACCGGGGAAGCTCCCGCTTCCGTTCTTCGCGGAACAGGCCTTCCTCCTCCAGCCTTGCCTTCAGCTGCTCGAAGGCCAAGTACAGGCTTCCAAGTCCGTCCGGCTGCATGGACGTCGCATAGAATTGATAATTGCCGTCTCTTTCATATACGGAGATGTTGCCTCGGGCGATGACTTTGGCGCCCTCCTTGGGAATGAAGGGAAGCCGCTGGTTATGGCTGGCGAACATGATGCATTTGAGCCGGCTGTCCTTGTCCTTGAGCGTAAAATACATATGGCCGCTGGAGTGGTGGGTGAAGTTGGAAATTTCGCCGCGCAGCCAAACATCGCCAAGCAGCCTGTCGCCTTCCAGCTTCATCCGGATATACCGGTTCAGTTCTTTGATGGAATAAATCCGTGGTGTATCGGCCATAAGCTGGTCACGCTCCCGCTGCTCGCCGAGCAGCCTTCAGCGTGTTGTGCATCAGCATGGCGATCGTCATCGGTCCCACTCCGCCCGGCACGGGAGTTATCGCCCCGGCCGCCGGAAGGCAAGCCTCGTAATCGACATCGCCCGCAAGCTTGCCGTTGTCGAGCCGGTTGACGCCGACATCGATGACGACGGCTCCAGGCTTGATGCAGCTGGGACCGATCGCCTTCGGCTTGCCGATGGCCACGACGAGAATATCCGCGGCGGACGATATCGCCTCCAGATTGTCCGTACGGGAGTGGCAGACGGTCACGGTCGCATTCTCGCGGAGCAGCAGCATGGCGACCGGCTTGCCGACGATATTGCTGCGTCCGATCACGACCGCATGCTTGCCCGCGATCTCATGGCCGCTGCGCTTGATCAGCTCGATGATGCCTGCAGGCGTGCAGGGCAGCAGGCTTTCGTCGCCGATGACGAGATTGCCCGTGCTTTGCGGGCTGAAGCCGTCCACATCCTTCTCGACGCTGATTGCGTCGATGACCGCTTTCTCCGCTATATGCGGAGGAAGCGGCAGCTGGACCAGAATGCCATGGATCAACTCGTTCCGGTTGAGCTGCCCGACCAGCTCCAGAAGCTCTTCCTGGGTCGTCTGTCCAGGCAAGCGATGGACCTCGGAGTAGAAGCCCATTTCCGCGCAAGCCTTCTCCTTGCTGCCCACATACACGGCCGAAGCAGGATCTTCTCCGACGAGAACGACCGCCAGTCCCGGCACGATGCCGGAAGCCCTCAGCCTCTCCGCCTCCAGCTTCACTTCCGAACGAACTTCTCCCGCTATGCGCTTTCCGTCAATGACTTGTGCACTCACGCGCCGATCTCTCCCCTCGGTTGTTGGCTCAACAAGCTGTCATGCCTAGGCGGCCCGAACGTTCGCAAGCTTCCTTATTCGGTCTTCAGCTTGTCCAGCTCGGCAATCAGCCGGCCCAGCACGCCGTTGACGAACTTGCCGGACTCGTCCGTTCCGAAATGCTTGGACAGCTCGATCGCTTCATTGACCGCCGCCTTGGGCGGCACGTCCGTCCGGAAAACGAGCTCGTAGCAGGCGAGCCTGAGCACCTGAAGATCGACGCGGGAAAGCCTCTCCACCTGCCAGCCTGTCAAATACTGCTGAAGCATGCTGTCGATGGCCGCCTTGCGCTCGATGACGCCTTGGATGAGTTCTTTCGCGAAACCGCCGGTCTCGCCTTCCTCCATCTTGTCCGCGCCGATTTCGTTTTCCTGGCTTGCCTCTTCAAGAAGCATGACGACAGCTTCCTCCGCCGTCACTTCGTTCATTTCCATCTGGTACAAGCCTTGTACCGCTATTTGACGCGCTAACCTTCGTTTCATAATGCCTCCTGAGCAAGAAATGACTTTGTATGGAATCCCCCAAAAATACCTATGATCTCCTCCCTGCTCCGAAAAGCCCCGCTTGGAAGGGGCTTGCTGTCCGGAGTACGGAGGAGACCACAGAAATCAGCGATATCGCTGGAAACGTTCTCCCAGCCATTCGGCCAGGCGTCTCCACGGAAACAGCGGCTCTCCGCCGGTATCCTTGCGGTAGCCGGCTGTATATCCGGCCCACAGCAGCAGGGCGATGAACAGCATGTCCCAAAAACCGGATATCAAAAAGATAATGCCGAGGAACAAGGATGCGGCGACGCCGACAGCCCGTCCTCCGTATCGTTCCCACCATTCTCTCCACATGGTTGCCTGCCTCCTATTCTACGCGGCTCTTGAAAGAAGGAGACGAGATGACGTTGGCGACGAAAACGGAGACGGCCGCAACCGGAATGCCCGTGATTTCCTCCACATGATCCTTGACCGCCCGCTGAATCTCCTCCGTCATATGAGGAATCGACGTCTCTCCGTCCACGACCGCGCGCACCGCGATGTCCAGGCCGGATTCCGCCGTCGTGATTCGGGCTTTGAGATCCTTGACGCCGCGCTGCCTGCCGGCTGCCTTGAGCACGAGATTCTCTACGGTCTCGATCGAGATCCGGATGTCGCCGAAGTCGTTGCGCTGATCGATGGACGAAGAGCCGCCTCCCTTGACGCGGATGGAGACGAAGAACAGCCGAAGGCCGATGAGCAGCAGAACGACGGATGTGATGATGACGGCGATGTTGACGGGGGTCCCGATCTTCATCCAATCGGCCAGAAAGCTCGAGGCGGAGTCCTTGCCCACTCCTCCAGTGCCGATTGCGATCGCGAGCACGCTCAAAATCATGACGGCCAGGGAAAATAAAAACAGAAGAAGACGATCAACAATTCGGCTCAACCAGATGTTCCTCCTCATAAAGCGGAATAAACCCCCTTGCGCCGAGCGGCAGCCCAATCACAAGGGGGTGACGGTTCCATATTTATTTGACTCTGAGGGCAGAGTCTTCTTCAACAGGGCTTTCGCCGGACTTGAAGTAGACGTCATGAATATGTACGTTTACTTCAACGACGATAAGTCCCGTCATCATCTCGATCGATTTCTTGACGTTGCGCTGGATCTCGGCTGCAATCTCAGGAATCGGGTTGCCGTACTCCACGATGATGGACACGTCTACAGCCGCTTCCTTGTGCCCGACCTCGACCTTGACGCCCTTGGACAAGTTCTTGCGTCCGAGCAGTTCGGCGATGCCGCCCGCAAGTCCGCCGCTCATGCCGGCCACGCCTTCGACCTCGATCGTCGCAAGGCCTGCGATGACCTCAATGACTTCCGGCGCGATCTGGATCGTGCCGATGTCCGTTTTCTCGTAATCCGCTGCCATGATGCTCATGTGCCTTGACGCACCTCCCGCTTGATGTTAGGTGTCCTCCGGTCCGCAACCGGAGGCTCATCCGATTCATATTCCTATACTATAGCATTCCACGGGTTTTATGACAAACGGATTCAGGCATCCGCAGCTTCGTCGCCGTAGGGCTTGTTCACGTCGTAATCCTCAAGGAACTTGATGTCGAAGCTGCCGCCAAGGAAAATCGGATGCTCGAGAAGCTTCAGGTGGAACGGAATCGTCGTCTTGATGCCTTCGATCGCGAATTCGGATAGCGCGCGCTTCATCCGATTGACCGCTTCCTGGCGTGTCGGCGCCCAGACGATCAGCTTGGCGATCATGGAATCGTAATGCGGCGAGATCGTGTAGCCGGGATAGGCGGAGCTGTCGACGCGGACGCCGATGCCGCCAGGCGGCAGGTAGAAGCCGATCTTGCCGGGCGAAGGCATGAAGCCGCGCTCGGAATCCTCGGCGTTGATCCGGCATTCGATCGCCCAGCCGTCGATGCTGATATCCTCTTGCCGGAACGACAGCGGATTGCCTTCCGAAACGGAGATCATTTCCTTGATCAGATCGACGCCCGTGATCATCTCGGTTACGGGATGCTCGACCTGTATCCTCGTATTCATCTCCATGAAGTAGAACTGGCCGTCAGGACCGAGCAGGAACTCCAGCGTGCCGGCGCCGCAATACTCCACGGCGAGCGCCGCGCGCACGGCTGCCTGTCCCATCCGTTCCCGGAGCTCTGGGTTCAGGACCGGACAAGGCGCTTCTTCGACGAGCTTCTGGCGGCGGCGCTGCACGGAGCAGTCCCGCTCGAACAGATGGACGGCATTGCCGTGACGGTCGGCCATGATCTGGATCTCCACATGCTTCATGCCGGTGAGGTACTTCTCCAGGTAGACGCCTGCGTTGCCGAAAGCCTTCTGGGCTTCCTGCTGGGCGGTCGTGATCTGCTGGATCAGCATGTCCTCGTCCTCGGCGATCCGGATGCCCTTGCCTCCGCCCCCGGCCGTCGCCTTGATGATGACCGGGTATCCGATTTCTCTGGCGATGCTGATCGCGTCGTCCAGATCCTCGATCAGGCCGTCCGATCCTGGAATGATCGGTACGCGGGCATCCTTCATCGTCTGCTTCGCCATCGCCTTGTCGCCCATTCTCGTAATGGCGGAAGGAGATGGGCCGATGAACGTGATGTTGCAGGATTCGCAGATCTCCGCGAAGTCCGCGTTCTCGGCAAGGAAGCCGTATCCCGGATGGATGGCGTCGCACTCGGTAAGGGTGGCCACGCTCATGATGTTGGTCAGATTCAAGTAGCTGTCCTTGGACAGCGTCGGCCCGATGCAGTACGCTTCGTCAGCCAGGCGGACATGCAGCGATTCGCGGTCCGCCTCGGAATACACAGCCACGGTGGCGATGCCGAGTTCCCGGCACGCCCTGATGATCCGCACGGCGATCTCGCCGCGGTTGGCAATGAGGATCTTCTGGAATTTCAAAACGATCTGTCTCCTTCCTCGAAACCTGTCATTACTCCGGACGAACGCGGAACAGCGGCTGGCCGTATTCCACCAGCTGGCCGTTCTCGACGAGCACCTCGACGATTTCGCCGCGCACTTCGGCTTCCAGCTCGTTCATCAGCTTCATCGCCTCCAGAATGCAGACGATGCTCTTGTCGCTGACCTTGCTGCCGACGGTCACAAAAGGAGGGTTGTCCGGAGAAGAGGCGGTGTAGAATGTGCCTACCATCGGAGACACGATGTTGTGGAGCTTCTCTCCTTCATTCGCAGAGGCCGCGGATGCGTCCGGCGCAGCCTGAACGGCTGCGGCACCAGGCTGCGGCGTCATTTGCGGCTGGGTATATGTAGGAATTTGGGGCGCGCTTTGATAAACGACCGTTTCTGCTTTGCCGGGCTTGCGGATCAGCAGGCGGGTTCCTTCGTTCTCGATTTCAAGTTCCTGCACGGAAGTTTGATCGATCAGTTTGATCAGTTCTTTGATTTCGCTAAGCTTGAACATGTAATTCACTCCTTAGGGCGGGTACGGGGATCGGAATAACCCCTGGCTCTAATTGCTTGCCGGACGGAACGGCGGGCTGAGCCCTCCATGCGGCCATGACGTACTGTATTATAGCACAAGCCCTATTCTAACACGAGAGGTCAATCGCCGGGCAGCGAAGCTTCCCCGCCGCAAAGAAAAAGAAGGCTTCCCGGAACGATCCGGAAAGCCTTCTTACGCTCCGTCATGGGAGATACTTCACGAGCACGCTGCCCGCGCTGACATTCAGCGAAGTGCTTACTTTCGAAATAATGGAAGCCGCCTCGCTTTTTTGCAGCTTCTCGCTTTGGACAACGACCGTCAAGGCGCCGCCGTTCTCGTCGATGACGACGTTTTTGAAGCTCGCTCCCAGATCCTTGCGCAGGCTTTCGATCTTGTCCTGGCGGCTCTCGAACTGGTCGAGCTCGGCCAGCGCCTTGGCGGAGCCGTCCGCCGTCTGGTTCGGATCGTTCACTTTTTTCATGATGTCGTCATACAGCCTGCTCACTTTATCCTGGCTCTTTTCGCTCAGCCGAGTGAACTCGCCGGCAGCCGATCCCGCTTCGAATTGCTGGAGCACCGCTTGGTCCTCGGGGCTGATGCCCGTATCCGCAGAGGTTTCCTTCGCGCCGTCTTTCGCATCGGAGGTTTTCGTTTGTCCGTCCGTTTTTTGCCCTGCCGCATCCGTGCCTTCCATGCTGCCGGAATTGTTGGCGCCGTCCGCAGCCGCGTCTGCATCCGTTTTGCCTGTAGAATCGGCAGCCGGAGCTTCATCTCCAGGTGCAACGACCATGTCCTGCACTTCAACGCCTGCGGCACCGGATACTTCCGTCGCGCCGGAAGCCGCTCCCTGCGTCTGCGCCGTGTCCTTGAGAGCGCTCTGTCCCGGATTGTCCGTGAACAGATAGTAGGCGGAGAGAATGACCATCAGGCTGAGCATCGATACGAGCCATACCGTTTGACGTTTCGAATTCATTGTCTTTGACCTCCTTAAAATGGTTGACCATTAGGGCTGGGTTTGGTTTCGGATTTGGTCTTGGATCCGAATTTGGATCTGGCCTTAATTGGGTTTCCGGTTCGACTCTTGCCTTATTCCTTGCTCTGATTCTCAGGTTCGCGCCGGCTCCGGCCGTCCAGGCGGGATCAGCCCGTCTTGCGCGGAACGATCGATATCGCCGAGAGGGGAACATCCATCCCCTTCTCCACCGCCTCGGTCATGATGCGCCTCACGGCCGCATTTTCCGCCCCGTTGGCGACGACCAGCACTCCGCGGATTTTCGGCTTGATGATTTTGGTCACGACCGGCCTCTGCTCCCCGGACACTTCATACATGACGATCTTGCCGCTGCTCGTCACTTGGGTCATGTGGCGCTTGCCGCCGTTCTTGTCGCTCTCATCCGTCACCGACTGGGAGTTGTTCGGATCCACGCCCCACACCATCTCTTCCGTCGAATCGATGGTGACGAGCACCTTCACGGTTCCGACGCCGACAATCTGCTCCAATATCTCCTTCAGCCTGTTCTCCAGAGGCTGCTCGATGCTGGAGAAGTCCGTTCCGTCAGGCGACGTCTTGCCGATGAAGGCGCTCTGGTCACCGCCTGAGCCGGGAGCGGGCGGATCGGCTCCCTGATGGGTGCCGGCCGTGCCGACTTGGCGGAAATCCAGCAGACTGCCGGCAATCATCAGCGCCGCTCCGATGCATCCCAGAAGCAGCAGCCATCTCAGCGCCTTGACGCGGCCTGGCCCTGCAGGACCTCCGCCGGCGAGCTGCTCCAGCTTTTCCAGCCATTTGCCCACCATTCCCCCTCCTCTCCGCCATGCTCTATCCATCTCTTCATTCCGTCTCCAGCAATACTTGGATCTGCCGGTCTTGCAGCCCCCAGCCGGTCGTCACCAATCTCCTGACCGCGGCAGCCGCCTGCGCCGGAGCTTCGGGCGCGCTGTCATTACCAGCCCCTGTTCCTTCCCCGGAAAGCATCGTGCCGCCATCTTCAGCGCCCGGCTCTTCCATAGGAGCCATCGCCGCTTCCGTGTCCCCGCTGGAGGAGCCATCCCCGGCCTGGACGCGGAGGGGATCCACCCTGATGTCCACAGGAGCGACATCGCCCGCTCCCGCCGCCTTGCCGGAATCCGATGAAGGCGATGAAGAATGCCCGCCCGCCGCTGCCAGCGTGACGACGACGCCGGATACCGTCCCGTTGCCGCTCCCGTCCCACGACACCGCAGCAGCCACCGAAGCGACGCTGAATCCGGTCTGCTGCTCGACAGCCGCCTTCACCTCGGATTCGAGCTGGCTCCGCGCCAGCTCGGCTGCCTGCTGTCTGGAGCGCCCCGAAGTCTGCTCGGCCTTCCGCAGGATATCGTCCAGCGAAGGCATCTTGACATTCGAGTCCTGAACTTCGCGGTCCCAATCCTTGATGCTCTCGCTGAGCTTCCCCTGAATGTCACCCTGCGCCAGCTTCAATAAAGGAGTCAGAATGACGAGCAGGACGATCAGGCCGGTTACAAGCCTCGCGTAACGCTGCATGGACTTGTTCGGAAGCAGCAAGTCCACAATGGATGCGAGCAGAATGACGGAAATGACATCCTTGAGCCAGGAGCTGAACCAGCCCAGCATCGGCTTCGACTCCTTTCGTCCACGCTGCTTGCCTCAACGCATCATGATCATCGCATTGCCTGCCGTCAGAATGATGGTGACGGCCAGGAAGAACATCAGGCTTACCGCCGCGAGAGCTCCGAACACGAACAGCATCGTCTTGCCGATGGTCAGTAGGCAGGTCGTGATCGGGCTGGAGCCGAGCGGCTGCAGGACGGCGCCGCTGACATTGTAGATGGCGGCCAGCGCCAGAATCTTGATCGCAGGGAAAGCGCACAGGAAGAGGAGAATGATGACTCCCGCGAGGCCGACCGCATTTTTGGCCATCATGGATGCCGATATGACCGTATCGGCAGCATCCGAGAACGTCCTTCCTACGACCGGCACGAAGCTGCCGCTGATGAATTTGGCCGTTCTCAGCGTCATTCCGTCCGTCACGCTTCCAGCGGCTCCCTGGACCGAGATGACTCCCAGGAAGATGGTCAGCATGACCCCGAGTATTCCCGCCCCCGTCGTCCGCAGCAGATTGGCCAGCTGCGTCACTTTGAAGCGGTCGCTCAGAGAGCTGGTGATATGCAGGACGGCCGAGAAGAAGAAGAGCGGGAAAACGATCGTATAGATCAGCGTTCCGACCGTATTGACCATGAATATGATGACCGGATGAAGCAGAGTGACGGTCGCTACGCTTCCCGTACTGGCGATCAGCGTCAGCAGCAGCGGAATCATCGCCATCATGAACTGGATCATGGACTCGATCGCGTCCCTGGCATATCCGATCGCGACGTGGAAGCTGTTCACGGCAAGCACGATCAGCACCATGTAAGCGACAGAGTAAGCGACCTGGCTGACCATGTTCCGCTCGAATGCCGATTGAAGCGTCTGCAGAATGCTGCTGAATATCGCCAGGAGCACGATGGAGACGAGCAGCTTGCCGTTGTAGAGCACCTCATGCAGCAGCATCTTCATCAGGCCGCTCAGCACCGTCCCGAGCTTGAGGCCTTCGCCGCCGGGCGTGATCATCTCGACGAAGCTCGGCATGGAACCGTCAGGAAAATAACCGCCGTACTCCGTGACCAGCTTGTTCCAGTACGCTTCCACCGTGTCCGTTCCGTAGGCTTGCGCCTGCTCCTTGGCCAGCTTATCGTTGAGGTCCGCGGCTGCCTTGGAGCCTTCGTCTTGGCGGGCTTCCTGCAAGGACGGCTCCGCCGGACCGCTTGCCGCCCAAGCCGTCGTTCCCGACATGGCCAGCCAGATGACGAGACTTATTCCGATTGCCTGAAGCCAACGAATCAGCAGCCGCATCGCCGCTTCACCCCCCCGCCGGCAGCAGGCCGACCACGGTCTCCACAATGACGTTGATGATCGGGACGGCCATGACGAGAATCAGCACCTTCCCGGCGAACTCCACCTTCGAGGCTACGCTCTCGGCTCCGGCGTCGCGGATGATCTGAGAGGCGAACTCGGCGATATACGCGATTCCGATCATTTTGAGGATCGTCTTCAAGTACACCGAAGGGATGCCGGAGCGTTCGGCCAGCTGCTGCATCGTGCCGATGACGGCATCGATCTTGCCCAGCATCATGAGGAAGATGAATACCCCTGTGAACATGGCGAGCAAAAAAGCGAACAGCGGCCTCTGCTCCTTGAGCACCAGCATGAGAATCGCGGCGAGCAGCCCGATTCCCGCGATTTGCACAATCTCCATAATCCATTCTCCTGACCCGCGGAATGCCGCCGCTACTGGAACAGGAAGATCGTCTTGATTTCCTGGAACAGCTCGTTGAGCATCCGGACGACCATAAACAGTACGACGACGAATCCGATCAATGTCACCCAGTGCGCCATGTCTTCCTTCCCCATCTGCTTAAGCACCGTGTGGATCATGGCCACGATGATGCCGATGCCGGCGATCTGGAAGATGGCGCTGATATCCATGGTCATGTACTCGGCACCCCTAAACCATCAAAATGACGACCAGTGCGGCAATGAGAATGCCTAGCGAGCGGGACAGCTTCTCGTAACGCGCCTGGTCATCCCGGGCACCGTCTTCTTCCGCCTGCATCTGCTGCTGCGCGAGCCGGAGATGCTTCAGCTGATCTTCGCGGTCGCTCAATCCCAGCGTGGAGCCGAGCCGCCTCAGCGTCGCCAGCTCCGTCTTCCGCATCGCGGTGCCCGGCCAGCAGCCGGTCAGCGTTTCTTCCCAGCATGCTTCGAAAGCAGGGGCATCCGGACTTTCCAGCCTGTCCGCAGTCAGCCGGAAGATCGAAGCGGCAGGCTCCGCCATATGGGCGCCCGTACGGCGCATCGCTTCCGGAAGCGGCGTGTAGCCGTAGCCGATCTCGGTCTCGAGGCGCTGCAGGCCGTGGATGAGCTCTCGCAGCTGCCTCGGACGCTTGGCGAAACGGGCCGCCTGCAGAAATCCGATCATCGTGCCGGCAAGCAGGATAAGCACGGCACCGGCTGCCTTGATCATGTTCCCGCCCCCTCTGGAGCTCGCGCTGCAGTCGGCTCTCTCGCCGTCGGCGCAGCGTGCTGGAGCGCGACGACCCGAGCTTCGAAACCATTCCTGCCCCTCCCGAGAATGACGCAGCGGCTGAACGCCCCATCATGCAGCAGCTCCCGCAGAATGGGTCTGCCCCTCGCTTCTTCGAGGCTGGAGGCGTGGGCTGTAGCCACGACCGCGACTCCGGAATGGGCCGCCTCCCGGACGGCTGCCGCATCCTCCGTCCTGCCGATCTCGTCGGCCATGATGACTTCGGGAGACATGGAGCGGAGCATCATCATCATCCCTTCCGCTTTCGGACAAGCATCCATCACGTCCGTCCTCGGACCGACATCGAAGGAAGGCACCCCTTTGACGGAAGCGGCGATTTCCGACCGCTCGTCCACGATGGCCACCCTTCTCCCCGGCCATCCGGCCATTGAGGGGTCGGGCCACTTGCCCGAGCTGACGATGCGGGCGAGGTCTCTCAGCATCGTCGTCTTGCCCATTCTCGGCGGACCGATCAGCAGCGTGGAATGGATGCTCCGCCTCGCCGCATCCGCCAGCTGCTGCGCCAGCTTGTCTGCCGCGCCGACCGCTTCCCGGGCGATCCGAATGTTGAAGCCGCCGATATCCCGGATCGCCTTGACGTCGCCCCGCTCCAGAACGGTCCGGCCGGCCAGTCCTACCCGGTGGCCTCCGGTCACGGTGATGTAGCCCTTCCTGAGCTCTTCCTCCATCGCGTACAGCGAATGCCCGGTCAGCCTGCCGAGCAGCTTGCGGCATAGTTCTCCGGAAGGCCTGAACGCCTGCTGCGGGCTGCTGCTCCATCCGCCGTCCTCCGTCAAAAATCCCGATTTGTCGTGGCTGACGATTTCCAGCGGCCTTTCCTCACGTATTCGAATCTCTTCCAAACCCGCATGCACGGAATCAGGCAGCTGGCGAAGCCGTTCATAAAGTTCCGGCGGCAATAGATGCGCAATCAGCTTCAACATTGGCGTTCACTCCTTCCCCCGTTCGTCCTATAGCCTATTTGTATGCTTGTCTGGACGCATTATGCCGCTTGCTATCAAGAAGGTTCATAGACTTGCAGACTATTTCTTGAAGATCCCGATCAGCAGGCAGCCGATACCGACCGCGACCCAGGCCAGCTTGGCAGGCGAAAGCCTGTCCGACAGTCCGATCAACCCGACCGCCGTCGTCGCGAGCAGAACGACCGGCCCGACGAACGCAAGCGAGGAATTGATGACGAGCGCTTTATCGATCTGATTGAGGCGCAGCATAAGAAGCGCCGCCATGATCTCGATGGAGCCCGACAGCAGGCGCAGCGAAGCCATCGTAGCTACAACTTTATTCATCATTCCGATCCCTTCTTTCCATCTTCGTATAACCCAGCCTATGCCGGCTTGTCTTCAAATATGGCAAGCCCTATGTTCTTGCATAGGAAGCGATTGTCGGCGTGGAGCAGAGAACGGATATTCTATCAAGGCTTAAGTGAAAGGAAAGAAAGGATGCGGACTGCGAGGAAGAAACAAGCATTAGGGAAGGAAGAAATCGAAACGTTTGGCCAAGGAAGAATCCAAGCGTTGTTGTAATCGTCTTCGCCAGACTCCCTATTCTATCGATCGGGCTTCTGTAGTGCTGTTCGAGGAGCGGCCATCCGATAGAATCGCAGAGCTGGCGGGCAGCTCCGAATCCAATCCGGCAGATCTGATCGCGGCTTGCGCCTCGGCAGCCCGATGATCGAAGGCTGAATGCAAAAAATGCAAAAAAACTCCCTCAAGCATCCGCTTGAGGGAGTTTTGGCTGGCGATGGCTATCGGCGCTCGGAAGGTCCGCCGACAAAAACCTGTTCGGCCGTATCGAGGCCGTAAGCCGTATGAAGAGCGCGGACCACAGCCTGAAGCGAACCCGACCCGATGACGCAGGAAGTTTTGATCTCGGAGGTGCTGACCATCTTGATGCTGACGCCGAGCTCGGCCATCACGCGGAACATCTTGGCCGCAACGCCCGGGTTGCTGACCATGCCTGCGCCTACGATGGAAACCTTCACGAGCTCGTCCTCGGAAGTCGTCTCGCGGTAAGGAACGGCGGAACGGTTGCCTTCGATGATGGCAAGAGCCTTATCGCGGTCGCCTCTGCCGATCGTGAAGCTGAAGTCGGCTTTGCCGCCCATGACTCCGCTCTGCACGATGATATCGACATTGATGCCGCCGTCGGCAAGCGCTCCGAATACGCCTGCCAGCACGCCGGGCACATCCTCTACGCCGAGAATGCTGATCCGGACGACATCCTTGTCGAATGCGATGCCGCTCACTACGATTCCTTGTTCCATGACCGCTTCCTCCTTGACCGTCGTTCCTTCGTTGTGGTTGAAGCTGGATCTCACGACCAGCTTCACGTTGTACTGCTTCGCATACTCGACCGCCCTCGGGTGCAGCACCGCAGCGCCCAGGTTGGCAAGCTCGAGCATCTCATCGTAGGAAATCTCGTCCAGCTTGCGCGCGTTGTTGACGACGCGAGGGTCGGTCGAGTAGATGCCGTCCACGTCCGTGAAAATCTCGCATACATCGGCCTGCACCGCGGCCGCCAGGGCGACCGCCGTCGTGTCGGAGCCGCCGCGGCCCAGCGTCGTGATCTCCCCGTCCTCCGTCATGCCCTGGAAGCCGGCGACGATGACGATCTGGCCGTCATTCAGCGCCTGGTGGATCTTATCCGGCCGGATATCCGTGATCCGCGCCTTGGCGTGGACGCTTTCCGTGCGGATTCCCGCCTGCCACCCCGTCATCGAGACAGCCTGCCGGCCAAGGCCATGTATGGTCATCGACAGCAGGGCGACCGATATCTGTTCCCCCGTCGTGAGCAGCATATCCATCTCGCGAGCTGGCGGGTTCGGATTCAGCTCCCTGGATTTGTCGATCAAATCATCCGTGGTATCCCCCATCGCGGAAACCACGACGACGACCTTATGCCCCGCATCCCTGTTCTCCACAATCCGCCGCGCGACTCTCTGCATCCGTTCCGTCGTGCCGACCGAACTGCCGCCGAACTTCATCACGATCAACGACACCGCTGTTCACTCCCAACCATTAGCTGATTATACAAGTACCGATTATATCACATTCACGCTTTAAAGAGATAGAAGATAAACAAAAAAAGGCCGCCCGCCGGCGGCCTTGACAGAGGAATGGAACTACGCGCGGGAAATGTAGCGGCCCTCGCGGGTATCGATCAGCAGCTGGTCGCCTTCGTTGATGAAGAGCGGCACCTGAACCGTATAGCCGGTTTCGAGCGTTGCGTTCTTCGTAGCGCCTTGAGCCGTGTTGCCTTTGACGCCAGGCTCGGTTTCGGTTACCTTCAGATCCACGCTGTTCGGGATCGAGATGCCGATGATTTCGCCTTTGTAGCTGGAAATGTTGACGTTCATGTTTTCTTTCAGGAAGTTGATTTCCCACTCCAGCTGCTTTTTGTCGAGATTGAATTGGTCGAACGACTCGTTGTCCATGAACGTGTACTCCGTTCCGGAATTGTACAGGTATTGGACTTCGCGGTTCTCGACGTGGGCGCGGCCAAGCGACTCGCCTGCACGGAAGGTTTTCTCCACGATGTTGCCGTTGCGGAGGTTCTTCAGCTTGGAGCGGACGAACGCAGCGCCTTTGCCCGGCTTGACGTGCTGGAATTCGATGACGCTGAAAATGTCGGTATCCACTTCGATGGTAAGGCCTGTCTTGAAATCGTTCACTGAAATCACGGGTGATTCCTCCTGTAAATGGGTGATGCGGAAACGACGTTTCCGCTTGGACGCTGCGATCGGGAGACTTAGTGTCCAAAAGCCGAAGCATGCCGCTTCGGCTGTCGGGCTAGCTCAGGATAATAAGTTCCTTCGGCGAAGCTGTCAATATTTGAATCCCGTTCTCGGTGATGACGATGTCGTCCTCGATGCGGACGCCTCCGAACCCTGGAATGTAAATGCCGGGTTCCACCGTTACCACCATGCCGGGGGTCAAAACGTTGTCGCTGCGCTTGGACAGGTTCGGCTTCTCATGCACTTCCATGCCGAGGCCATGTCCAAGGCTGTGGCCGAACTGGTCGCCATAGCCATGCTTGGCGATGACGTCGCGCGCCAGTGCGTCGGCCTCGATGCCGGTCATTCCCGGGCGGATGTTCGCCAGGGCATGCAGCTGGGCTTCCAGCACGATCTCGTAGATCTCGCGGTGCTTGGGCGACGGTTCGCCTACGGCGACCGTACGGGTCAGGTCCGAACAGTAGCCGTTGTACAAGGCTCCGAAGTCGAGCTTCACGAATTCGTTGCTGCCGATGACGCGGCCGCTCGCGACTCCATGCGGGAGCGCCGAACGTTCGCCGGAGGCGACGATCGTGTCGAAGCTGGACGATGTCGCGCCCCGGCTTCTCATGAAGACTTCCATTTCAAGCGCGACATCAGATTCCTTCATGCCGGGCTTGATCAGACCTTTGATATAATCGAAGGTCGCATCGGCCAGATCGGCCGCTTCCTGCATGATCGCCAGCTCCGAGGCATCCTTGACGGCCCTCAGGCTCTCGATGATGCCGGCTGCAGGCACGAGCTCGATTGCGCCGAGAACCTGTCCCCAGCGGACATAGTTGGAGTAGACCGTATGCTCCTGCTCGAAGCCCAGACGCGTTACGCCTTCCGCAGCCAGCAGCTCGCGGACGGATTCCATATAGTCGGCTGCATGCTCGACGATCTCGAACCCTTGCACCTGCTCCGCAGCCTGCTCCGTGTAGCGGAAGTCGGTCAGAAACCAGCTCTTCGCCGACGTGAGCAGCACCCAGCCCGAAGATCCGGTAAACCCGCTTATGTATCGCCGATTGTACGGGCTGCCGATAAGCAGCGCTTCCAATCCCTGTTCTTCAAGCTTGCCCCGCAGCTTCTCCACTCGTTGCTTCGTCATCGCGGCTACCTCCTCTAATCCAATCAAACTGCCTTTAGCTGCCTTGGCCGGACGGTTTGTCCAAATGATTCAGCAAGGCATGCAGCCCAAGCACATAGCTGTAGGCGCCGAAGCCGGCGATCTGCCCGACGGCGGATGCCGCCGTCACCGACTGGTGCCGGAAGGCTTCCCTCTTGTGGATATTGGACAAATGCAGCTCGATCGACGGCACCGGCACCGAGCTCAGCGCGTCGCGGATCGCATAGCTGTAATGGGTGAAGGCTCCCGGGTTGATCAGAATGCCGTCCACGCTGCCGTAAGCCTCATGAATCCGGTCAATCAATCCGCCCTCGTGATTGGACTGGAAGAAATCCAGCTCCGCGCCGAGGCGGGAAGCCTCTTCAATCATCAAGGCCTTGATTCCATCCAGCGTCGTCGTTCCGTATACGCCCGGTTCCCGGATTCCCAGCATGTTGAGGTTAGGACCGTTAAGTACGAGAATCTTGCGCATTGCCGCACCTCCAGAAGCCAAAAGGCTACTTGCCATTCTACCATAAATGACATGCCCTTGGAAGTGCGGGTCCGTCAGCTTCCTCCCTTGGACTTGCGCTTCGGCTCGCGCGAGGCTTCGTCCGTGAATTCGAACGCGATCGTGTACCCGATGAACAGGCCCCATACCACATACAGGCTGAGCTCCGTGAAAATGCTGTTCCAGCCGAGAACCGTGACCGGCTTCACCATCCCGAGGAACGGACCGAGTGCCAGGAACAGCAGCGTCCACCACAGCAGGCCGTACACAAAGCCCGCCCATGGACCCGAAAAGCGTCCGAGCAGAAGCTTGTACAAATAGGCGGCAACAATGGATAAAACGATGAAATGCCCGATGCCGACGGCATGCCCCCAGCCCGTAACGAGGAAGGAGTGCTTGAAGAACGGCTCCGCCAGCATGCCGGGCAGAACCTTGGTGAACCGGAACGTATAGAGAAGCCAATGGGCGAAGCCCCATATCAGCCCGGCCCAAAACCCGAGCTGCAGGCAGTACGTCCATGTATTGGTCGTATGTTTGCCGTACTCGCTTTTGTCCATGCCTTTTCCGCGGTCCGATGCTGCCGCTGTCGCGCTCATTTCGATCGCCTCCTTGAAATGTCCGCCTTTAGTATGCGCCAAATTCCTTGCCGGCTAACCGTCTTCCAGGTCCGCGAAGGTTCGCGGATGCAGCGAGAGGCAGTCTGGCATTCCCCATTGCCATCAAGTACAATGGAAACAGGATTCCAGTTCCCCCGCAGGCTGCAACCGAGCCTGAAGCGAGCGGAAGTATGAACAAAGGGAAGGTGAATGTCCGTTGCCAGAAGCGAGCACATCCATTTACGGCGGACAAGCTGTCATTGAAGGCGTCATGTTCGGCGGCCGCAACGTCAATGTCACGGCGGTACGCCGCAAGAACGAAGAAATCACTTTTTACGAAGTTCCGAGCGCAGGCAAGAAGCCCTGGTACCAGCCGCTCAAGAAAATTCCATTTGTACGCGGAGTCATCGGCATTCTCGAGTCCAGCGCCAAAGGCTCGCAGCATCTGAACTACGCCTTGGAAGCCTATGCCGAGGACCAGCCGGAGGAAGCCGGAGCGGCGAAGGACGAAGCGCCGAAAAAGGAAGGCTGGAGCCTCTCCATGATCGTCGGCGTCGCCGTCGCGGGCATTATCAGCTTCGCAGCCGGCAAGCTCATTTTCACCCTCGTTCCTGCTATTCTGGAGAGCTGGCTGTTCAGCCACCTGTTTACCGGCGTGTTCCTGCACAACCTGATCGAAGGCGGAATCAAGATCATTCTGCTCCTGGCCTACCTGTACCTGATTTCCCTGACTCCGCTCGTCAAGCGCCTGTTCCAGTACCATGGCGCCGAGCACAAGGTCATCAGCGCCTACGAGGACGGAGCGGAGCTGACCGTGCGCAACGTTCAGAAGTATACCCGCCTGCATTACCGCTGCGGCAGCAGCTTCATCATTTTCTCCGTCATCGTCGGCGTGATCGTCTATTCCTTCTTCAGTTGGGACAACTTATGGGAGAGGATCTACATTCGCATCCTTCTCCTTCCCGTCGTTCTCGGCGCATCCTATGAGGTGCTGCGCTGGACGAACGCCCTGCGCGACGTTCCGGTGCTGCGCTATCTCGGCTATCCCGGGCTGTGGCTGCAGCTGCTGACGACGAAGGAGCCGTCGGACGACCAGGTCGAAGTATCCATCGCCTCCTTCAACCGGATGCGCGAGCTCGAGCGGGAAGTCAACGTGAAAACGGCTGTCTGACCGTCTCGAGAGCATCCCGAAGGGGAGCATCGTCAATAGAAAGGGCGGATTTGCATGCGTCGCAACAAGGTCAACATATGGACGGCGGTCATTGCCGTGCTGGTTGTGATCGGACTGGGGAGCAGCCTCTCCCGCAATCCGTTCAGCCTCCTCCTTCCAGCCGTCATTCTTGGCGGCATCTTCGCCTTCTATTGGTTCAGTCCCGCCCGCAAGAAACGAATCGTCAAGCGTAGTCCCCGCCAAGCCGGAAAAGGACGCAACGAGCCTTCCCGCTTCAAATCGGCCTCCGCCAAGGCGCGCGGCCGCAAGCCGTCCCCGTTCCGGGTCATCGACGGCGGCAAGGATGAGGACGGCATGCCCAAATATCATTGAACAAGCAGGAAAAACAAATAAAAATAACGGCAGGCGCGGAATGTTTCCATTCCCGCCTGCCGTTATTTTTATTTGGGCGGCTCTATTCGGACTCCAGCTCGCTGCGAATGCTTCGGAGCGTCTCCAGCCTCGACTCGTCACGGCGGAAATACTCCACAAGCGTCTCGATGCAGGTGATGGAATCCCAGCTGAGATGATGCTCGATTCCCTCTACATCCTGATAGATATTCGCTTCCTGGACTCCGATGACCTCCAGGAATTGCTCGAGCAGATGATGGCGCTCCATCAGCCTCTTGCCCATCTTCTTGCCCTTGGCCGTCAAGATGAGGCCGCGATATTTCTCATAGATCAGATACTGGTCCTTGTCCAGCTTCTGAATCATTTTGGTCACCGAGGATGGATGGACCTCCAGCCCTTCCGCGATATCCGACACGCGGGCATATCCCTTTTCCTCAATCAGCTTGTAGATCCGTTCCAAATAATCTTCCATGCTCGGTGTAGGCATGAAAACCCTCCTAACCTGCTGGGCGCCTCCACGCATCGGCGCCACGCTCCTTAGTATCATACAACGCGCTCCGGCCTCCTGCAACTTGCACCGCCGGGATTTCCCTTATTGAAAAGCTCGCTTCCATGCCAAACTAACCCCGAGCCATCATCCATCCTTCCCGAGGAGGCATGCCGTTATGAGCACTGTCATGGAACGTCCACGCACCGGCCGGCCCGACGTCTTCGTGCCCGAGCTGGTCTATTTCGAGCCGGACTCGCTGAACTATCCCAAGGGGAAGCGGATCCATGAATGGGCGGTCAAGCAAGGACTGCCGATCCGCATGACGACATCCCACAACCGCATCACCAACCTGCCCGGCGATTCCGAGCTGGAGCAGTACAAGATCGCCAAGCGGACGCTCGTCGTCGGCATCCGCAAGACGCTCAAGTTCGACCAGTCCAAGCCTTCCGCCGAATACGCCATCCCGATCGCGACAGGCTGCATGGCCCACTGCCACTACTGCTACCTGCAAACGACGCTCGGCGCCAAGCCTTACATCCGCGTATACGTGAATACCGACGAGATCATGGACGCGGCCAAAGGCTACATCGAGGAGAGGGTGCCGCAGATTACCCGCTTCGAAGCCGCCTGCACGAGCGATCCCGTCGGCCTCGAGCCGATCACCGGCTCCCTGCGCGAGCTGATCGAGTTCATGGCGGACCAGGAATACGGAAGGCTGCGGTTCGTCACCAAATTCCATCATGTCGATTCCCTGCTCGATGCCCGCCACAACGGCCATACCCGCATCCGCTTCAGCGTCAACGCCAGGTATGTCATCAAAAACTTCGAGCCCGCCACATCGAGATTCGAACAGCGGATCGAAGCGGCCGGCAAAGTCGCCGCCGCCGGTTATCCCGTCGGGTTCATCATCGCGCCGATCATCTGGCACGAGGGCTGGCAGGAAGGCTACGCCGAGCTGCTGGAGAATCTGGCCAAGACGCTGCCCGCCGGCATTCCCGATCTGACCTTCGAGCTCATCCAGCATCGCTTCACCAAGACCGCCAAGGCGACGATCGAGAAACGCTACCCGAAAACGAAGCTCGAGATGGATATTGAAAAGCGCAAGTACAAATGGGGCCGCTGGGGCCAAGGCAAATACGTCTACCCCGATGAACAGGCAAATGCGCTGCGGATGTTTATATCCGAGCGCATTTTCGAGCACTTCCCTGAGGCGACGATCGATTATTTCACTTGATCACAGGATCAGAACCGCAGCCATTCCGGCGTGATTCCATTTAAATAGATCGTGATGACCGACATCTTGTTCGTGAACAGCAGCACGCCCATCACCAGCATCAAGGCGCCGCCGATCTTCATCAAAACGGACGAATAACGGACGATCCACCTCGTCGAGCCGATGAAAAAAGCGAGCACGAAAAACGGAATCGCGAAGCCGAGCGCATAAGCGGTCGTAAGGCCGAACCATGTCCCCGGATCGGAAGCCGCAAGAGCCAGAATCGCCGCCAGAATCGGCCCGACGCATGGCGACCACCCGGCGGAAAAGCCGATGCCGAAGATGAACGATCCGAGATAGCCCGACTTCAGCTTCACCGGCATTTTGAAGTCCCGCATCAATGCCCTCGGCTGGAACAGCCCGATCAGGAACAGTCCCATTAGCATGATGAGGATGGCGGACAGCTGCCGGATGAGGTCCTGGTAATCGGCGAACAGCTCGGCAAAGCGGTTCGTCCCGTAACCGAGCGTGTAGTAGACCACCGAAAATCCGAGAATGAAGAACAGCGTATGGCTCATGGTCCGGCGCCGAACCTCGCGGCCGGGATTGTCGCTCTTGAGCTCGGTGACCGATATGCCCGTTATGTAGGATAAATACGAAGGGTAGAGCGGCAGGCAGCATGGCGACACGAAGGACGCGATGCCTGCGGCGAATGCCAAGCCGATGTTCACGCTGGACATGGTTTGGACCAGCCTCCCTTAATGGATGCAGGATGCGGAGCTATCGCCCGCATCCTGCTTTTTGGTTCGAATCATTTGACGATGGCGCCGTTCGGCATGGAGTCGGGCACCGTCGCCAGCGTCAGCTCGTCGCCGGCGGATGCGGCGAGGATCATTCCCTGGGACAGCTCGCCGCGCAGCTTGACCGGCTTCAGGTTCGTGACGCAGATGACTTTGCGGCCGACCAGCTCCTCCGGCTTGTAGAACTTGGCGATGCCGGAGACGACCTGCCGCTGCTCGTAGCCGAGGTCCAGCTGCAGCTTGAGCAGCTTGTCGGCCTTCGGCACCGGCTCGGCCGCGATCACCTGCCCGACGCGCAGCTCGACCTTGGCGAACTCGTCGATGCCGATTTCTTCCTTCGGCTCCGGGGCCGGGACTGCAGCGGCCGGAGCGGAAGCGGATTCCGGCTTGGCTTCGCCTGCCGGCTCCTCTTTCTTGACGCCTCCCCCAAGAATGGCGTCGGCGATATAAGAGATCTCCTCCGGCGCATCCAGACGAGGGAACAAGGCGCTGCCCTTCGATACACGGGTTCCGGCAGGCAGGCTGCCGAACGAGCGGACCGATTCCCATGCGGCAAGAGCTTCGTCCTCCGCGCCGAGCTGGCGGCGGATCTCCTGCGGAGCGCGGGTCATGAACGGCGTCAGCAGAATGGAGACGATGCGCAGCGATTCCGCCAGATGGTACATGACGGATGCGAGCTCGCCGCGGCGGGCTTCATCCTTGGCGAGCACCCATGGCTGGGTTTCGTCGATGTACTTGTTCGTGCGGCTGATCAGCTGCCAGAGGGATGACAGCGCGACCGAGAACTCCATGCGCTCCATGGAAGCCTCGACCGACGAGACGACCTCGGCGGCGAGCGCCTGCAGCGGCCCGTCGAATTCGGTCACGGCGCCGGCATAGGCCGGAACCTCGCCTCCGAAGTATTTGTCGATCATCGCCACCGTGCGGCTCAGCAGATTGCCGAGGTCGTTGGCCAGATCGAAGTTCAGCCTTTCCACGAAAGCCTCGGGAGTGAACGTTCCGTCCGAGCCGAACGGCACCTCGCGGAGCAGGAAGTAGCGGAAAGCGTCAAGTCCATAACGCTCCAGAAGGACGACAGGATCGATGACGTTGCCCTTGGACTTGGACATCTTGCCTTCCTTGACGAGCCACCAGCCGTGGCCGAACACCTTCTTGGGCAGCGGCAGGTCGAGAGCCATCAGCATGATCGGCCAGTAGATCGTATGGAAACGGACGATCTCCTTGCCGACCAGATGCACGTCGGCCGGCCAGAACCGGCGGTACTGGGAATCGTCTTCCGAGCCGTAGCCAAGCGCGGTGATATAGTTGGAGAGCGCGTCGATCCATACATAGATGACATGCTCGGGATCTCCAGGCACCTTGATGCCCCATTCGAACGTCGTCCGCGACACGGCCAGGTCCTCGAGGCCGGGCTTGATGAAGTTGTTGATCATCTCGTTCTTGCGGGATTCCGGCTGGATGAAATCCGGATTCTCTTCATAGTACTGCAGCAGCCGGTCGGCATACTTGCTCATCCGCAAGAAGTAGCTCTCCTCCTTGACCAGCTCCACGGGACGCCCGCAATCCGGGCATTTGCCGTCCACAAGCTGGCGTTCCGTGAAGAAAGACTCGCATGGCGTGCAATACCAGCCCTCGTATGTTCCTTTATAAATGTCGCCTTGGTCGAGCAGCTGCTTGAAAATCTTCTCGACCGGTTTCTTGTGGCGCTCCTCGGTCGTGCGGATGAAGTCGTCGTGGCTGATCTCGAGCTTCTTCCACAGCTTCTGGATCTCGCCGACCGTTCCGTCCAGGAACTCGATCGGCGTCATGCCGAGCTCCTTGGCCGTGCGCTCGATCTTCTGGCCGTGCTCGTCGGTTCCCGTCAGGAACTTGACGTCGTAGCCCTGCGCCCGCTTGTAGCGGGCCATCGCGTCGGCGGCGAGCGTGCAGTAGGCATGGCCGATATGGAGCTTGCCGCTCGGATAATAGATCGGTGTCGTAATGTAATAGCTGTTGTTGTTCTCTGGCATTGGGAATCCCTCCGGATCGATATGGACATGCAAAAAAGCTCCCGTCCGCTATGGGACGAGAGCGGGAGCGCTTCGTGGTACCACCCAAATTCCTTCCCTGCCTCGGGCTTTGAGGCGGACGGGAAGCTCTAGTGAAGCCGTTCCTGGAGGAACGGCAAGCCGCTAACGCCGGCTGCGCGCGTCCGTACCTTGCGGCTTCAGCGCCAGGCTGCTGCCGTTCGGAGCGGAATCCTCCGGGACCATCTTCGTTCCCCGCCCCCGGCCGGCTTGCACCGTCTTGCCCGGCTCTCTGATGCGGCAGCTGCGGAAACTACTCTTCCCTTCATCGGGTAAGCTGTATTTGTCGTAATCATACCGAAACGACACTGTGAATGTCAAGGAAGCTCATGGCACGGGATCGTAGCCTCCCGGATGGAACGGATGGCAGCGCAGGATGCGTCTCGCCGCCAGATAGGACCCCTTGGCCGCGCCATGCTTCTCCACCGCCTCCAGCGCATAGGCGGAGCAGGTCGGATAGAAGCGGCAGGTCGGCGGCTTCAGCGGCGATATGAACTTGCGGTAGAGATGAATGGGAGCCTGCACGGCTCTTCTCATCCTCATGCTTTCGCCCTCCTTCCCCAGATGTCAGCATGTCCCAGCCTTCATTGCCAAGCCGGGGAAGTTTCGCCTCCCTTCTATTTTGAGGCAAAACAACTCCGGAATCAAACTGGCACCAATGTCGTCATTCTACATATCGGATGTCATATTTGTATACTGTTCGTAGTCATTATCCTATGTTACCTTAAAGCCATGTCGCATTCTTACAGTCTGCTTCCACTATGAAAGGGGACCTTTCCGCTATGATACGAATCGCAAAACTCAGCTTCTGGCATGTCCATGCTTGGGAATACACGGGCTATGCAAACGAGCATCCCGGCACGCAAATTACGGTTGTATGGGATGAAGTGCCTTCACGCGGCCAGGAAGCCGCCGACAAGCTCGGCGTTCCGTTCGTTAGCAGCCTGGACGACGTGCTCGCGCGCGACGATGTCGATGCCGTCATCGTGGATGCGCCGACGACGATGCATGCCGAAGTGATGGTCAAGGCTGCCAAAGCCGGCAAGCATATCTTTACGGAGAAGGTCATTGCTCCGACGGCCGCCGAGCTGGACGAGATTTTGAAAGCGGTTCAAGAAGCGGGAGTCAAGCTGACCGTCTCTCTCCCCCGTCTCAACGACGGCTACACGACCGCCATCCGCGAAGTGCTGGAGCAAGGACTGCTCGGCAAGCTCACGCTTGTCCGCGTCCGCCTTGCGCATGACGGCGCCTTGGCGAATTGGCTGCCGGAGCATTTCTACTCGGCGCAGCAGACGGCAGGCGGAGCTCTCATCGATCTCGGCTGCCATCCGATGTATTTGACCCGCCTGTTCCTTGGCGGCATGCCTGAGAGCCTGACCGCATCGTACGGGTATGTGACCGGACGCGAAGTCGAAGACAACGCCGTTGCCGTCCTCTCTTACGCGGATGGAGCGATCGGCGTCGTCGAGGCCGGCTTCGCCAGCAAGCATTCCCCCTTCCAGATCGAGATTTTCGGCACGGAAGGAACGCTGCTGTACGGCAATCCGGACGATGTCATCAGCGTGCGCAGCACGAAGCTCGAAGAGCAGTGGAAGGAGATTCCGCTCGGAGCCAAGCTGCCGAATGCGTTCAGCCAGTGGGTCGGACATATCGAGAACGGCACCGCAGGCGAGGAGAACATCGTTCTCGCTTCCGATCTGACGCGGCTGATGGAAGCGGCGAACCGTTCCGCGGCCGAAGGCAGACGGATCGACCTGGCCGGCGCAGCGAAATGAGAATGCCGGGTTCCAAGCCGTTTCCTTACGCCCCGATGATGGAGAAGCGGGATGGCATGGACCGGCTGGAGCTCCGGTTCCGCTGGGGAGCATACCGGCTTCGGGTGCTGCATTTTCATCTCGCCTCCTTCCCGGAGGATCGTCTCATCCGCTACCACAAGCATTCGGAATATGAATTCCACTTCATCGCCCGCGGCTCCGGCACGCTGTCCCTCGAGGACAGCGACCATGAATTCCGCGAAGGCATGTTCTATCTGACCGGCCCCGGCGTGCTCCACCAGCAGCTGGCGGGCCGTCCGGACGGTACGGAGGAGCTCAGCCTGCATATCGACATCGTTCCGATCGAGGATGAGCCCGCCCCTTCCGGGGAGGACGAATGGGAGCGCCAGGAAGCGGAGAACTGCATCGCTGCCCTCGATGCGCTCGGACCGCAGCCCATCCCGGACCGCTGCCAGGCGATGCCCTGGTTCCTGACGGCTTACAAAGCCGTCCAGGAGGCCGAACCCGGCTGGGGAACGACGGTGAAGCAGGCGGTCATCCAAATTCTGCTCCGAGCCGCCCGCGCCCCTTTGCAGCCGCTGCCGCAGGTCGCCCATCCCGAGCGGGATATGTCGCTCTACCGCTATCAGCTCATCACCCGCTTCATCCGGGACAACTATTCCAGTCCCCTGTCTCTGCAGGATGCGGCAGACCGCATCCATGTCAGCAGCCGCCAGCTGCAGCGGATCATGAAGGAGCAAGGCGGCGTCTCGTTCAGCGATTATCTGGAACGCTGCCGCCTTGAACAGGTATGCGAAGCGCTCGCCCGCAATCAAGGCTCCATCGAGCAGATCGCGGCCGAAACCGGCTTCCAGAGCGGCAGCTACCTCCATTACGTATTCCGCAAGAAATTCGGCCTAACCCCGAGCCGCTACCGGGAACAGATGCGCAGCCAGTCCGTATAGAGCTGGCCGCCCATCGCAGATTCGCAGCGCTGCCCTGCTTAGCGGCGCCCCACTCGGAAGGAGAGAACCCTTTGTCCACATCGACCATTCGAATCGGCATCATCGGCAGCGGCGGCATCGCCGGCTCCCATGCCGCCGCCTACAAAACCATCCCGGGAGTGGAAATCGCCGCCGTCGCCGACGCCATCCCCGGCAAAGCATTGGAGTTCATCCGCAAGCATGACCTCATCGGCACCGCTCCCTTCGACGACTATCGGGAAATGCTCGCGATGGATCTCGACGGCATCAGCGTCTGCACGCCCAACACGGCCCACCGCCAGCCGACCGTCGACTCTCTGAACGCGGGCAAGCATGTCCTGCTGGAGAAGCCGATGTCCGTCACGCTGGAAGAAGGATTGGACATGGTGAAGGCTTCGCGTAGCAGCGGCCGCATGCTCACGATCGGCTTCCAGCCGCGCTACGACCCCAATATGAAGCTGATCCAGGAGATCGTGCGCTCCGGCAAGCTCGGCAAGGTCTACTACGTCGAGACCGGCGGCGGCCGCAGGCGCGGCATGCCTGGAGGCACGTTCATCCGCAAGGAGCTGGCCGGCGCGGGCGCCATGGCCGACATCGGCTGCTACTCCCTGGATATGGCCCTCAACGCGCTGGACTATCCGAAGCCGCTCACCGTCTCCGCCAGCACGTTCAACCATTTCGGCCGCAATCCTCTCTATCACGCCGAGGCCGACAAGTTCGACGTCGAGGATTTCGGAGCGGCGATGATCCGCTTTGAAGGCGATCTGACGCTCCACTTCAAGATCAGCTGGGCGATGCATCTGGACTCTCTCGGCACGACCAACTTCCTCGGCACAGACGCCGGACTCAAGATCACCCCGTTCGGCTCGGGCAACTGGTCCGGCGTCTGGGACGGACGCGTCGGCAACATCGAGATGTTCCATGACTTCATGGGCGGCCAGACGAGCACGAGAATTCCGCTCGTCGACCATCAGCTCGACCTGTTCCGGGAGAAGGTACGGGACTTTGTCGATGCGATCCGCGAAGGCCGCGGCGCTCCGATTCCGGGCGAGCAGATCCTGATCCAGCAGGCGATCATCGACGGCGTCATCCGCTCTGCCGAGCTGCGGTCGGAAGTGAGCGTCGAAGTTCCGGACTATGCCGGAGGAGCTCCCGAGGACAAGCAGGCGGAGCCGGTCTGAGCCCAGCCTTCCAAGAGCGGAGCTGAGATGCGATCAAGACGGCCGCGCGGCCCATTCAGCGGACGATAGCGCCTCCATTTTCAAAGAAAAGGTATGTGGACCAATGTGATCCTGTCGGGGTCCATCATCCTGTTCTCTCTATGGGATCGCCGTCGGCGGCGCCGCAGGGATGAGCTTACTCCGGATTCAGATTGAATATGAAAAGCCTCGCAGCCGCGTGAAAGCGGCCGCGAGGCTTTTCAGCTTTCGGGAGCATCGGATGCGGCCGGCAAGACCGTAAAAGTCATTGCATCGCGGAGCGGAACAGATTGCTCAAGATAGCAATCGTCTGTTCACTCCGCCGGATCTTCAGGGTCGCCGAAGACCATATGAGGCTTTGTCTCCCGGTAATAATCCAGCCTGTCCTGCAGCGTCCCGCTGTGGAACTCGAACAGATGGCCGTCCGGGTCGCGGAAGTAGACCGAGCCGCGATCCCGTTCATCCCTCTCCCTGCCGGGCAGCACCTCGGCTCCGATCGCCTCCAGGCGCCGGATCGCATGGTCCAGCTCGACGGCCTGCATCGAAAAGGCAAGATGCGTATAGGACAGCCGGATTTCTTCCCGGGGAATCCCCTTCTCTTCATTGAGGGCGATCCACAACCCGCCAAGATCGAAATAAGCGAGGCTCCGCCCCTTCGCCACAAGCTTCGCCCCGAATGCCTCGGCGTAAAACGCGATCGATCTGTCCAGGTCGGACACGGAAAAGCAAATGTGGTTGATGCCGTCAAGCTTCATGATGATTCACTCCATCCACTTCATGATGTGAATTCCGGCTTCGCCGAGAAAATCGTCCCAGGTCAGCCGCTCTTCGCCGAGAGCTTCCCGATATGAAGGGATCCGGAATATCCGTATTGTGGATTCCCTGGCGTTGGCGGATGAACAGCAGTTCCATCGGCTTCAGGATCGTCTGCCTTCTTCCTCTTTCGACCCGGGCCTTCTCATGAACATCGGCCCGGAACGCTCGAATCCGTAGTCCTCGTAGAGCGCATGCGCATCTTTCGTCGCCAGGCTTCCGTTCAGCTTCCGGAGCCGATCGGAGGTCGAGATCAGCTCGACCAGCCTTCGGCCGAGCCCTTGGCCGCGATGCGCGGCAGCGATATAAACGTCGCACAGCCAATACATCGTGGCGTCATCGGTCACTACGCGGGCGAAGCCGACTTGTGCGCCTTCCCGGTAAATGCCGTAGCACAGGGAATTATCAATCGACTTCACGATCGTGGCCCGGTCTCTCCCGCTTGCCCAATAGCTCTCCCCCAGAAACCGCTCGATGCTCAGCAGGTCAAGGAGCTCCTTGCGGTCGCTGAACACATACCCCTTTTCCGTCGTTTCCATCCCTGTCCGTCCCTCCTCCTGTTACATGGAACCATTGTACATCTGCGAGCTGGAAAATTCCGCAAAAAAAACCGCATCTCATGTTGCGAGATGCGGTCGGGCTCCATGTCCTGTCTTACTTAATTCTTCAGTGCCGGCAGCGGCTGGAAGATCATCGTAATCGGCAGATTGCTGCCGGATGCGATCAGATAGACGAGGCTGATCGTCTCCGTGCTGTCTCCGGAACGGTACAGCACCATCGCTTCGCCTTGATCCTTGAGCACCCCGGAGGCCGGCACGGGAATCAGCTGCCCGTTGACGACGAACGCTCCCGTATACAAGCCGCCGCGAGGGTTCAAGGCGACCAGCGTCCGCGGCGACAGCTTGATGTTCATTTTGTACAGGACGCCGAAGTTGCCGATGTTGAGCTGGAGGGATCCGGTCGTATTGTCGTATCCGTCCAGATACGGATCCAGCTTGTTGTCTCCCAGCACGATGCGCTGCGGAGTGTAGCCGAGCACGCCGGGAACGTCGATCGCGCGCGTCGCGTTGTTGAAGGAGCCCCGGGTATGCTTGCCGTCCGCATCCATGAGCGGCAGGCTCTCGAGCACCTTGAGCGGGTCCGTCTTCTCCGCCACGACGACGACACGGAACCGCAGCGTCTGATCGGAGGTCACGTCGGCATAGGCCGAGTAGATCAGATTCGACTTGATGGCGGAAGCCGAGATTTCCTTCAGCACCTGCACCGACTGTCCCGGCTTGATGCTCGTGTACGTAATCGGGCTCGGTGAGATGACGGAGTTCAAATACCGGACCGTAGACATTTTGCCGGTGTTGACCTCGTATTGATCCGGCCCGCCGGCGCCGAAATTCTTCACGCCGAACTTCGCGGTGTAGTTGCCTTCATTCGTCGCGATCAGATACATCTTGACGGGATATCCGATATTGTTCACATTGTGGAACAGCAGGCGGATGTCGCCGGAGAACTGATCGTCGTAAGCGATGCCCTCGCTCGTCCAGCGCTCCGGGCTGTTGCTGCGGATCAAGCGGGAAGGCTCCGAGTGGAAATCATACGATACGGTCGGAATATCGAGCACCGACTTGGCGTCGACTCCGAATACGCCGCCTACCGGCTTGAACAGCTTGTCGTACTGGTCCTTCGTATACAGGACTTCCGTAGACACCGTGATCGTCTTGCTGATCGTGGAGGACAAGCCCTGGTCATCGATGACTTCCAAGGTGATCGTCTTGTCTCCCGCCTCGAAGAAGACATCCGCTTGGCCGATCCAGTTGCGCTTGGCGATCGCGTTGTTGTCGTCCGTGCTGAGATCGCTATAACGGACGTTCTCGCCGATCCGGTATACCGTCTTGTCCGTGACGAAGTCCGCCACGGGAGGCTGGTTGGGGGCAAGCACCTGGATCGTCACCGTGTAGGGATCGCTCCATTGCCCGGCGGCATCCTGAACGATGCGGGAAATGGTGTACGTGCCCGGATCGGCGAACACTTCCTCGCGTCCCGTCCATTCCTCGTTGATGATCGGCTGGCCGGAAGGAGAGCTGTAGCGGTCCAAATAGGTGACATAGTCGCCCGCGTAGATCTTGGCCGGAGATACGGCGAACGCCGCGCTCGGCTTCGTGTCCCATTGCAGGGTGACCTGAGCGCCCGAAGCGCTCACGCGGCTCCCCGTAGCCAGACCCCAGGTGCGGATCGGAATCATGAGCGATCCGTTCTCGGAATACGTATTCGCCTGGCCTGTCATTTTGGTCCCGTAGACGGTTACTTCCTTGGTATTCATCTTGAAGCGGATTTCTCCCGCGGCGCTGCGGGCGATCGATTGCTTGGCCGCTGCATCATAGGATACCTGGAAGCCGTAACGCGCCGCCAGCGAGCTGAACGGCGCGTAGGATACTCCGTTTTTCATGACGAACGGCTGAGCCGCAGTAAAGGCGACTCCGTTCAAAAGCATCGTTTTGCTGTTTTTTGTCATCACGAGCGTCTGCGATGCTCCTTGAGCCGTCGCGCGCCCCATTCCTCCCAGCAGAGGCATGGTGAAGAGGGTCAAAACCAAAAGCCATTTGAGCGATTTCATTGCTAGTCTCCTTTAACTGTCCAACTGCTGTCTGTCCAACTGCTTCCGCTCACGGGGCAAGCCCCTGTACAGTAGACATTTGACGGTCATTTCAGGAGAAAGTTGCGCTCCAGGCCGGAATTGCCATGAATTGGACACATGCCTCAGCGTGTTCCGTTGACTCTCATGTTCGTAATGAAGGCTCCGGCCATGACGACGAACAGGACAAGCGCCGCTATTCCCGCCATCAGCCTGCGGCGCCGGTATTTGGCCGCCTGCGCCGTATCAGCCCCGCGATGCAAGGCATCCGCGTAAGCCCTCTGAAGAAACATGTACCAGACCAGCATCGCCACGAACCCCATGTTGGAGACAAACCATATTTTCTGCCACACGACCATCACCCCTTTTTCGGCTCCATCCACTTGGAACAAACTAGCTTCGACTTTACCTCAACCGGCCGCCGTTAGCAAGACTTGCCAGGCTGCTTCCGGTTCCCCTATCGAGAAGGCTGCTCCTTTTGAAGAGCCTTTCTATCCAAGCTTGCGCCTGACGTCAGCGTATGGCGGTGGATCTCGATCAGCAGCGGACCCGAACTTCATACGCTTCTTGCCGGCAGGCTGTGACCGGCTGGAACCCGGTCAGAGCCCGG
Source organism: Paenibacillus sp. D51F (assembly GCF_053345695.1). Taxonomy (NCBI): domain Bacteria; kingdom Bacillati; phylum Bacillota; class Bacilli; order Caryophanales; family Paenibacillaceae; genus Paenibacillus; species Paenibacillus sp. D51F. Next base: position 202,816 of record NZ_JBKFAO010000002.1, read on the forward strand.
CTCGCTGGCGCAGCTCCATAAGCCGCCTTCGGAAAGCCTGGCGCTCCTCCTCGTCCTCCGGCTCCGGCGCGCTCATCAGGACGGCCAGCTCAAGGCCGGCAATCCTTTGCTCGTCGCTCCTGCTGCCGTTATCCCGCTGCCGCTCCGCCTGGCGCTCCAGATAGTCCTCGTAGCTTCCCGGATACTGAAGGGGATTGCCCTTTCCTCCTTTTTCGAAAACTAGGAGCCGGTTCACGGAAGACTTCAGCAGCGCCCGGTCATGCGTCACCAGCACCATCGCCCCGTCGTAGCTGCGCAGAGAAGCCTCCACGACTTCCCTGGACTCGATGTCGAGGTAATTCGTCGGCTCATCCAGCAGCAGCAGATTCGAGCCGCCCAGCATCAGCCGGAGAAAGGCGGCGCGGCATCGCTCTCCCATGCTCAAGTCTCCGATCCTCTTGTGCGCGTCCCCACGGGAAAATAGAAACGCTCCAAGCAGCGTCCTGGCTTCCGACTGCGTCATGTCCGGCAAGCCGAGCATCATGTCCAGCAGAGCGGCTTCGTTCGGAAGACGGTCGAGCTCCTGCGAGAAATAACCGATTTTCATCTTAGGGTTGGATGATCTTCGGCCTTCGCATGGCTCCAGCTCTCCCGACAGCAGCTTCAGCAGCGTCGACTTCCCGCTGCCGCTCGGTCCCAGAATCGCGATGCGGTCGCCGCGGCTGATCGTCAGATCGAATCGGTTCAATACTGGCTTGGCGGAACCATAGGCGAACGAAACCTCCTCCAGCCTCATGAACCGGGCCGCCTCGAATCCGTCATCCTCGAGCATCATCTTGAGGCGCGGCTTGTCGACGGGAGCATGCGCAGCCCCTTGCTCCAGCCGCATAAGCGCAGATTCCTTGGCATGGAGCCGGGATACGTTTTTCTTGGATTTGGATCTCAAAAAATCATTTTGCCCCGCAGCCTTATGGGCGGCATCGAACCACTGCTGGTACCTGCGGATGGATTCAATCAGCTTTTGCCGCTCCTGCTTCTCCTTGCGGACTTTGGCCTCGACCGTCCTGCGCTCCGTTTCCTTGGCTTCCCGATAGGCGGTATAACCGCCGGGGTATGCGCCAAGGCCATCCTCGCGCAATTCAAGCACTTTCGTCGCCACATGATCGATGAAAGCCCGGTCGTGAGAGACGAACAATACCGCGCCAGAATACGCAGCGAGCCACTGCTCCAGAAAGACGAGCGATTCCTCATCCAGATGATTCGTCGGCTCATCAAGCATGAGCAGCTGCGGGCGGCCCGCCATCAGCCTCGCCAGCTTGGCCCGGGTTTTCTGCCCGCCGCTCAGGCTGCCGTATTTTTGCCCGCCTTCCAGACCGCCGAGCCCGAGCCGGGTCAACGCCTGATCCACCTCGAGCTCCCAGCCATAACCGTCCATGGCCGCATACGCCTCGGCAGCCTCAGCGTAATCATCGAAGCCTGCCGCTCCGCCCGCAGCCGCCATGACGGCCTCTCCCTCCGCCATGCTCCGCCACATCTCATACCGGGAAGGGTCGCCCATCCGGACGAAGTCGATCAAGGAAAGCTCGCTTGCATCCTCTTCGTCATGCTGCTCCATCAAGCCCCAGTCGGCAACAGGACAGGCCCGGTATACCGATCCGGAATCGAATTCGATTCCGCCGCGCAGGCCCGTCAGCAAAGTCGTCTTGCCGGAGCCGTTCCTGCCGAACAAGGCGGCGCGTTCCCCCGCGTGAAGCTCCAGATCGACGCCTTGGAAGAGCGTCTTGCCGTTCCATTCCTTGCTTATTCCCTTTGCTTTGATCCATAAGGTCATGCTCTCATCCCCATTCGCAGAAAAATAAAAAAACCGCAGCTGCGCAGCGGTCTGGATATTCGTGCATATAGGGATAAGGATACAGGAACATGCCTCGCATCCCAATGAACGGACGACGGCATATCCTGAAAGAAAGACCCTTAAACCGGCACACGTATCCCGTCAACTGGCAGCATTCGCTCTGTTGGCTTCATGGGATCACGCGAGCTTACTTCATCGGTATAAGGTACCTCCGGTTTCTTCCTAATTCATTCCAATATACCTGCACCTTCTATTCCCTGTCAACCAACCGGCTATCGGGCGCTGCCGCCGGCTATGACAGTCCTTGGGCTGCCATCTGCCTGGCCGGAAACAAAAAAGGGCCTACAAGGCCCGGACTGCTTCCAGCTAGATATACCATAGATCCAACAGGATGTACATCACGACTGCGCTGACAGCGCCTCCTGCGAAATAGCCCCATCCGGCGCGGAAACGCTGCTGGAACATCCTCAATACGCCAAGGCTGAGAAGCGAAAAAATAAGCAAGATGAATACGGCTCCGAGCACGAACAAGCCCGGAGAAACATTGCTGACATCAACGGCGGTCACCGGCGACACTCCCTTATGTAAAATCCGTCCACTAGAATCATAAGGGAAGCGTTTGCCAAACGCAACAAGCCCGAGGTCCGGATCATTAGTCCGGACCTTCCTCGATGAATACATCGATGTATTTCGACGGGGATTTCTTCTTCAGACGAACCCGGAGAACGCCTCCCTTGATGATTGCACGCGTGGAACGAGGCTGGACGGGAGCAGGCAGCTGCAGGCTTTGCGGACGGCGTCCCGGCAAGCCTTCGATGCGCAGCCGCTCCTCCTTCACTCTGACCCGGAGCGTCTCGGCGTCGGCATCCCCCTGCAGAGGAAGCTTGAGCAACAGGTACTGCTTGTTTTCCGTCCACTCCGCCCCGAGCGAAGAAATTCCCGCTTTGAAATTTTCGCCCTTCTTGGCTTGGTCCGCGGTATCCTGCATGCCCGACAAGCCGGCTGTCGGATTGCCGCTGAGCGCGCCTTCCATCATCTGCTTGACGATGCGCGCCACCCACTCCGGCTCCTTCATCGCTTCGAAGCCCTTGGGCAGCTGCTGGCGAGCGAGCCATTCCTGCATCTGATCCCATTTGCTGCCCATAGGCAGAACCTCCCTCCGCTATGCTTCAGCCTATGCAGGCCGGCTCGATCAAGTGACAGATTTCGAGCCGAGGCCCGCGCTTCCCGGAACATTTGGGCGAATGCCGCATATAGTGGAGTATGGACGGCAGCCCGGTTCGCCCGGCCTGCCGCGATTCAAGCGAGAATGAGGTGATTGATCATGCCTGCTGCTATCGGCTTTGTCAATATCGTCAGCATCGGTTCCAGCGGCGTTGTCCAGTTCGGGGACACCGTCCAGATATCGCCCTCCAGCTCCTCCAAAACCTACGCAGGTTCAGGATCGTTCCTGACCGGGGGCTTGACGAACGCCAATAACGGACTCAGCGCTACCAATACCCTGGACCCCGATCTTCAGGATAACTTGAATAACCAAGTTGCATCCGGAGCGAATATTATATGAACCTGACCGTCCACCAGTCCATCACCATCCATCAGCTGCGCGTGGACAGCGTCTCCAACAGCTCCGTGCTGCAGATCGGCAGCGCCGGCTCCATCCGGCCGGTATCGCAGCTCTACAACTCCGGCGGATTCGACCATCCGGCCGAGCCGCTGTCGGCGATCGAAGGGGCGAATGCCTTGAACTTCGTGCCGCTGCCTAATCCGAGCTAGACCGAAAGGAGACCTCATGCCATGGAAAGCCAGGACCGTTCCTCCTCTGCGTCCGACAGCCAGCCGCAGCTTCCGGAGAATCGCCCGTTTCCATTCGGCTCCTCCTACGGAGGCATGGGGATGCCGCCTTCCGTGCTCGGCAAAGGCTTCGGCTGGCCAGGCGCGGGCGGAAGCTGGCCCGGCCTGAAGCTGCCCGGCGTGCTTCCAGGTCTTGGCGGGCTCAGCGGGCAGGGCATGGGGGGGACAATGCCCGGCATGAACGGAATAATCCCCGGCCTGGGCGGCTTGCTTCCGGGCCTTGGCGGCCAAATTCCATCCCTCGGCTCTGTGCCTGCGCTCAAAGCGATGAAAGGCGGATCGTATCCATGGGGCGCGGTCGCCGCCGGCTCCGCCATACCGGGAGTCCATCCCTCCGCGGAGGCTCCGCCGGGAGGCTGGCCTCAAGGAGCGTATCCGCAAGGCAGCTATCCACCTGGAGCTTATCCTCAAGGAGGATTAACTCAAGGCGGCTCTCCTCCTGGCGGGTATCCTAAAGGAGGATTATCTCAAGGCTATCCTCCTGGCGGGTATCCTAAAGGAGGATTATCTCAAGGCTATCCTCCTGGCGGGTATTCTAAAGGAGGATTACCTCAAGGCTATCCTCCAGGAGCTTATCTTCAAGGAACGTTTCCTCAAGGCGGCTCTACTCCGGGCGGATATCCCCCCGGTCCGTATCCGCCAGCCTCCTTGCAAGCCGGAGCGGCCCCCTCAGCAGCTCCAGGCCAGCCGATTCCGGTTCCGCCCAGCCTCTCAGGGATGCCGTTTCCGGACACGGGAGCTGGCCAACCGGCCGTGCCGCCTTTGCATGGCGCGCCGCTTCCGGGGGGGTTGCCGTTTCCGGCGGCTGGCGGCAATCCAGCAGTCCCGGGAGGCGCCGGATTGCCGTTCGCGCCCGGGGCTGCTGCTGGCAATTCGGGCATAACGCCGGAATCGATCGCGGCCTGGCAAGGAATTCCGGCCGGATTCAATGAGTCCTACATTACGAATCTCATTCAGTCCGTCGACCCCAAATGGGTCAGCCAGTGGCAGCAATACCAGGGATGGCCGTTTGCGAGCCCTCCTTTTCCCGTTGTGCCCGACTCGCAGTCGGCGCAAGACGGCAATGCCGGCGAGTGGCCTGCGGAGGCAGCGGCAGCCCTTGCCTCGGCCTGCTCCGGCGAGCTGCAGAATCCTGCCTGCCTGCAGGCATGCCTGGCCGGCATGATGCTGCGCTGGCAGCTCCAGGAAAGGCAGATCGCGCAGCTGCTGCTGTATCTCCAGGATGTGGAGAATCGGCTGCAGCAGGCCGAGAACCAGCCCACCTATACCATCGAGAGGCTGGAGTACAACTTCGACCAGCTGAAAGTCGAGCAGTTGGACGGCACGCTGAACATCGGCATGACCGCTCCGTCCGAAGCGCAGATGCAGGAATTCGGGCAAGTGTCGGTACCCCAGAAAGTGGTTAATGGCGGCGCTCCCATCTATCCGCTGCCTATCCCGGCATTCGCCAACAAAGGCCCGAACGCGCCAGCGCCGCCATCCGCTCCAGGGTTGCCGCAGGCTCCGCCGGGCTTTTCCGTCCCTCCGGGACAGCAAGGGAGCATCATGCCGACGTCCAACAGCAACGTTTCCTCGACGTCGCAGGGCACGACCGTCATCCCCGGGCAGCCCCCCATACCGGGCCATGGCGCGGTATTCCCGTCCACTTCCTTGGCCGGGAGCAGCATCGAGCTGCCGGGAGAGCCGCCTCCGGGCGGCGCCCTCGCTCAGCCGGACTTTTCCGGGCCTCCGGCAGGAGCAGCCGCGCCATCCTTCGGCAAAGCCCCCGGAACGGGGCTGGCACCCGGCCTCGTCGGCAATTTCTCCGCTCCGGCGCAGACGCCCGTATTCACCGGCATCTCGCAGCCAGGCGGCCTTCAGCCTGGACCCGGCGCAGGGACGGCCCCGTGGCTTACGAACTTTTCCGGCGGTCTCGGAAAGCCCGCCTCGTCTCTGGTGCCCGGCTTTTCTGCCGCACCGTCCGCAGCCGGCGCCATCCCTCCCTTGCCGGCCATCATCCCGCCGGGCGAAGGCTCGCCTTCTCCGGTCAATGTGCCTCCCGCCAACACCCGGCACGCCAGCTACAGCGACGTAAAAGCCGCCGTCGACGCCTATCTGAACACGCTCGCCCAGGATTTCATGAGCCGAGCAGCCAAAGGACTCAAGGTTCAACTGGATCCCTATCATCAGAAGATGGTCATCGAAGACGTCCGCCGGCAGATTCCGGATCGAATTCGGCATTATATGGCGGATGAAGAAAGCAAGCAGGCATCGCTGCCTCCTGAAAGGAGGCTGGAGGAGCGCCACCTGCTGCGCAAGGCTTCGGAACGGACGATCCGCGACGCCGAGCTCGCGCTGAAAGCTTATGTGGATAATTTGGCCAGACACCCGAAAGGATGATTGCAGTGGCGATGAACGTGAACATAACCAATCATTTGCTGTGCGTTGGAAGCCTGGAGCTCGTGGGCGTCGCTTCCGCTTCCCTGCTTCAAATCGGCGACACCGATACGATCACGTTATATTCCATCTTCGATACGCCTCCGGAATCGGTCATCATCGGTCCGTTCGCTCCCCTGCCTGCCCCTGAAGCCGGAGAGACAGAAGCCGGCGCGATCCAGAGCAGCGGCGGCGAGACGGTCGTGCTGGTTCCCGGCACGGGCGGGCCGGAGCAGCCGGAGGTCACTCCCGGCGGGCCGATTCCGTTCGGCAACGGCAACAACTTCCTCAATCCGACCGGGGGCGTCACGGTGAGCACATGATCGTATCCGACGAATCTGTCCGAACCTCTTACATCGGCTCCTTTCAGCTGATCAGCGTCGGGCTGGCCACCGTCGTCCATTTCGGCGATGCGGCTTCGATCAATGCCCGCTCGACCGGGCTTGCCGTCCAGCGGCAACTCGACAACCGTGCCGGCGGAGAAGTGGACTATGACGGATATACCCTCTTTCAGAAGCCGTTCAACATCGTAGAGGAAGAGAGCCCCGATGCAGCGGATATCGTCACCCGCACCGTCAACCCGAGTCCTTCCATCAACATCGGCACCATCAACATCATCGCCTCCAGCGGAGCCTCGGTCATCGTCGCGGGCAATGCGATGGATGCGCTCATGGAATCCAGGCTCAAGCATATCAGGCAGTATGCCTACAGTCTCGGCTCATCGACCGTTCCCGACCCGGCTCTGTCGGAAGCCATCCAGACGGCGAAAAGCGAAAACAGCTCAGCCGACGGTGAAACCCCTTCGACCATCCATCCCGAGCCCATATCGACGACCCGGGACAAATGACCATGACCATCAGCCCGCCCTCCGCATACATTGGCATTGTGAAACTTAAGCCCGGCGGCAGAGCGCCTTGCCGACAGCTTCAATGAATCCATGTCACAGGAGGTATGCTAGATTGGGTTATCCTGTTGCAGGAGCAGCCGCAGGCTGCGGACCGTCTTGGGGAGGCCCGGGGGCCAGCATGGGCCTCATTCTCGTTCTGTTCATCCTGCTGGTCATCATTTCCCGCGCATTCTTCATCTAGCCTAGCAGCCAACATGAAGGGGCAGCTCCGAATGTCATGAAAATGACCGGGAGCCGCCCCTATGCATGTTCAAATATGCAGGTCCATCGCACCTGCCTTGTCGCCGCGATGCGGAAAATACCGGGCAGTGCATGACAATGCTTGTCCGCCTCCTCATGCGGCAGCATAAAAAGCCTCGATATTCCAGACGGCATTGCTGAGACAAGGGGGAAGCCCTGTCCATTCCTTACTCCAGCTTGCGATGCCACACGCCGGCGTATTCCGGCACGGTGCTCCAGCCGTTCCGCCTGACCTTCTCGGCCGTCTCCGGCCCGAAAAAGGCGCCCGTCCTCGCCGCAGCCTCGCGAACGTCCGCAAATCGGTAATCGACGCGGACGACGGTCCGCTTGAACCGATACTCTTCCTCAAGGCTTCGGAAATAAGGCAGCAAATGCTCTGGCGGCGAAGGCTCTGCGGCAGCCGTTCCATAGTTCTCGAACAGCACGATGTCGCCTCCGGGAATGCCGATCCGCTGCATCTCCGTCCATATCGCCGCCAGCCTCTCTTCCCACCCCGGCTGTGACGGCGCTGCGCCGTAACAGATCGACCAGCCGCCCAGAATGAGATCGTAAGCACGACTGTCCAGCCCCGTGCCGGCATGATCGGCCACAGCCAGCTTCAGCTTGCCCTCAGGCTGCAGGCCCGCATTCTCCCGAAGCCTGTCCAGCATTTGCTCCGATGCGTCCACCGCCGTGACAGAAGCCGCCACAGGCAGAACTTGAAGCGTCAGCCGTCCGGTTCCTGCGCCTAAATCCGCAATCCGCTTGCCTGTCGGATCAGCCAGCTCCCGCAAAACCGGAAGCAAGCTCGGCTGAGCGCCGATCAGCGCGTCGTAATTGGACGCTTCTCCCCTGCTGTAGTACTCTGCGTCTCTAGTCATAATATCGCCTCCACAGCCATCATGCGCCTTGACGCAGCGTCAAGGTCAAGAGCGCATCTCCATGCACGGACTCCAACGCTTCATCCGCTCGCCAGACGAGGCTGCCCGAATCGGAAGCCGGCCTGTTATCAGGCGCTTGCCGTTAAGAGGCCTGCAGAACCGCGGATCCGTTCCGCTGCCGCTCATCCCCGCAGCTGCTTCCTACCGGCTTGCGCCGCCGGCTGCCTGCTCTTCTTCCGCTTCGAGAGCTTCGTTGAGCAGCACCATATGATAATGGTCCTCCCATTTCCCGTTGATTTTCAAATATTTTCGGGCCAGCCCCTCTTCCTGGAACCCCAGCTTGCGCACGACCGAGAGAGAGGCTTCGTTGCGCGGAATGATATTGGCCTCGATCCGGTGCAGCCGCAGGGCGCCGAAGCCGTAGTCGACCATCGCCTTGACGGCTTCCGGCATATACCCTCTGCCAAGCAGTCCTCTGTCCAGGCGGTAGCCCAATGTGCTGTTCTGAAACACGCCGCGGACGATATTGCTGAGAGCGACCGAGCCGATGACGGTGTCGGGAGCTTCCTTCAAGAAAATCCACAGCTTGCACATTCTGCCCGCTTCGATTTCGGCCCGGTCGGCCTCCAGCATTTTCCGCTGCGCGGTCAAGGTATAGAAGGATTCGTCGCGCAGCGGCTCCCACGGCTCCAGAAACTCGCGGTTGCGGCGCGCATACGAAGCAACGGCAGCGACATCCGCCGGCTCCGCCGTCCGCAGAATCAATCGATCCGTCTCCATGCTTTTCATCTTCATCATCCTTCCTGTTTTCAGGGCGAAAACAAATCCCGGCTCCAATAGCGGAGCCGGGACTGAAACCATCCTAACCAGTTTATACAGGACCCGCGCTTCCCGCAAGCTCCTTGTACTTGGCCGCGTACTTGCTCACGCTCTGCACGAAGGTCGCATGCGACCAAGTGAGCGGAGCGACGGACAGCGGCGAGCCGTCATAGGGATTGAGCTGCTCAGGCAGGACGCCGCTCTCCAGCGACTGGCGGACGACCCACTCCAGCGTGCGCCTGGGAGCTTCCAGTTCGGCCAGGCTCGTCGCCGACTCGATCTCGAAGTTGGCCACCCACAGCGTGCAGATAATCCATGGGTTCCCAGGAACCCGGTCGATCTCCCCGGATTGCTGGAAGTAATAGTCGTTCGTATAACGGGCGATGCCGCCGACTTCGGTACGCACCGCCAGCCCTTCCCGGATCGCCTGCATCGTGCCGATGACACGGTGATCGGTCGCCGGCAGCACGCCGAACTCCAGAACGGCGAACAAGCTGCTCTCCAGCGTCATGTCCTTCACCCAGCGCCCGTCCTTCTGCACGAGTCCGCGGGCGAACCGGCCGCTGTCCTCATCCCATAGATGGGTCAGCATGCCCTGCTTGATCTCCTCGGCGGTGCGGCGGTAATGGTCGCTGCGCTCGTAATCGCCGAACAGCTCCGTGAAGAAGCTTGCCGCCATGAGGCCTCCATATACGGAAGCGGTCGTATACGTCCAGATGCCGTAGCGTTCCTCCCACAGGTCGTAGCTCGGCTTCGGCAGCGACATCGAATGCTCCATGTAGCTGCTCAGGAAGGCGGCCGACTTGCGGATGAGGCTGCTGTATAGCGACTGGGGCAGCTCGATGACCTGATGGCGCTTGTAGTCTCTCCAGAGCGCGAACAGGACAAGCGCCGTCTCGTCTTCCTGGATCGGGAGCCGCTTGGTTCCCTGAACCATGTAAGGATGCCAGCTGGAGCCTACGGTTCCGTCCGGATTGAATTTATGGTACAGATATCCTTCCGGAGTAAGCGCCTGCGAGCAGAAGTGGAAAAACGGCGCGATCACGCTCTGATAGCCTGCCAGCGACATCGCATCGGCGACCAGCGCTCCATCCCGCGGCCACATGTAGCTGTAATGGTCCCGGTTGTACTGAAGGATATCGGTATCGTTGGCCGCGATGATGGCGCCCCGCTCGTCGGTCTGCGTCCTCACCATGAGCAGGCTGAGGCGGAACATCCGCGCCACTTCCGGAGGCAGGTCGCCCAGATCCCTCTCCGCCCTGCCCAGCCAGTGGTTCCAGTAGATGACGATGCGGCTGAGCAGCTTCTCGGGATGGTTCTCCTGGACGTACTGGTTCAGCTCCTTGACCTCTTCCAGGCTCTTGCCGATCGACATCCAGTAATAGACCGTCTTCTCGCCGCCCGCCGGAACGACAGTGCGGAAGCTGATCGTGCTGTCGACGGAGCCCTGTGCGATCGCATTGCCCATGAGGGTGCCGTCCTCGGCGTCCCTCCATGTTCCTTCCGCCGAATGGAACCGCTTGATTCCGGTCGAATACTGGGTCATGCCGCCTTCGTCGGAAAATCCGTTGAACATGAAATACGACGAGCGCTTGTAGTGGAACAGCGTATGGTTGTCGGGATAGTAGGCGGCCGTATCGCCAACCTCGGATCCGTCGATCATGAGATCCTGGTGGAAGAACAGCCGGTATTCCCTCTCCCTGTCCGACAGGTTGCGGATGACGACTCGCTTGAGGTAGATGCATTCGCGCTGATGGATGCCGTCGTTCATCTGCAGCTCCGTCTGGAGCCCGCCATGGCGGGCGTTGACGTTGGTGACGAGAGAATCCTCGATATAGTCCAGCTTGGACTCCCAGGCCGAATCCTCCAGCCAGCTGAATTGTCCCTCGGTCCAGATGCCGAGGCGGCAGTATTGGCCGCCGACATGGTTGAGCTGTCCGACGTACGGATAATAGATGTCCCGGATGTAGCTGTTATGGTCAAGGTTGAGAAGCATTTTTCCGTTGCCGATTACAAGGTGACGGGCCATGATTCCTTCTCCTTCCGCTCAGGTGCTAGTTGTTCGTAGAGGCCGATGTAGGACTTGGCGGAACGGCTCCAGCTGTAATCGTCCTTCTCGCCGTTGCTGACGATCACCTTCCAAGCTTGTTCGTTGCGGTAATAATGCAGCGCCCTGCGGATGGTATACAGCATGTCATGGGCGTTGTAATGCGCGAAGCTGAAACCGTTGCCTTCCCCAGTGTATTCGTTGAAAGGCTGGACGGTGTCCTTCAGCCCTCCCGTCTCTCTCACGATCGGCACCGTTCCGTAGCGCAGCGCCAGCAGCTGGCTGAGGCCGCAAGGCTCGAACTGGGACGGCATGAGATACAGGTCGGAGCCGGCGTAGATGCGGCGCGCGAGCCCGTCATCGAAGCCGGTGCGGATGCTGCATTTGTCATACCGGGAATGCGAGGCCTGGCGGAACATCTCCTCGTATTTCCATTCCCCGGAACCGAGGATCGCGAACTGCACGTCTTCTTCGAGCAGCTCGCCGAAGACGGCGTCGATCAGGTCGAAGCCCTTTTGCTCCACCAGCCGGGACACGATGCCGATGACCGGAACGTCCGCCCTCTCGGGCAGGCCCATCTCCCGCTGCAGGGCGAGCTTGTTGGCCAGCTTGTACGGAGCGGAGCCGCCCAGCTTGGCGTGGAGCGCCTCATCCGCAGCCGGATCGAAGTCGGCCGTGTCGATGCCGTTGACGATGCCCGCCAGATCGGCCGCTCTCCAGCGCAGAAGGCCGTCCAGCCCTTCCCCGTAATAAGCGGTCTTGATCTCCTCGGCATAACTCGGGCTTACGGTCGTAAGCTTGTCCGCGTAGAGAAGTCCGCCCTTCATGCAGCTCGCCGCACCGTGGAATTCCAGGCCGCCTTCGCTGAAGATCTCCGGCCCCATCCCGATCATATCCATCATTTCCTGCTGGCCGAATATGCCCTGATACCGCAGGTTATGGATCGTGAATACGGTACGGATGCCGCCCAAAACCTCATCCTGGAAGTAACGGCGCTTGAGCAGGAAAGGCACGAGCCCCGCCTGCCAATCGTGGCAGTGCAGCACATCGAAGCGGGTGTCCATCCTGCGGACCGCTTCGAGCACGGCGATGCTGAAGAACACGAAGCGCTCCGGATCGTCGCCGTAGCCGTACAGTCCGCCCCGGCGGAAGTAATGCTCGTTGTCGATGAGATAATAGACGACTCCGCCGACCTCTCCCCGGAGAAGTCCGCAGTATTGCATCCGCCATCCCATCTGGACCGAGAACGTGTCGATCGTCTCGAAATGCTGCAGATGCTTCCAAGGGATGCTTTCATATTTGGGCAGGATTACGCTGGCTCCCACCCCGTTTTCCAGCAAAGCTTTGGGCAATGCGCCGGCCACGTCGGCAAGGCCGCCCGTCTTGGCCAGGGGCACAGCCTCCGATGTCACGAACAATACATTCACGGCAGGTTCCCTCCTGGACAGCGCAAGCGGCGGCAGCTGTTCCTGCCTGCCGGCCGCCCGCCTGTCTTTCTATCATCTAGTATCGGTTTGGAAGAGTCATTCTATTCGCTTTTAGAGAAAAAAGCTGCAATTGCTAGATAAGATGGACCTCGGCTGGAAGGAGGCGACCTCCCTCTAGAGAGAAAAAGGTCCCGATAAGAGAAAAGACCATTAAATGGTCTTTCTCTTGCCGGATACGAAAGGCATGCTTTCCGCGCCGCGGATGTCGCGGTCGGCTTCAACGCTGCTTTCCTTATCCAATATGACCCGGTCAAGCCGGGTGCCCGCTCCGATCGTTCCGTTCTGCATGACGATGCTGTTGCGGATGACGGCGCCTTTGCCGACGTGGACGCCGCGGAACAGCACGCTGTTGATGACGGTCCCTTCGATCCTGCAGCCATTGGCGATCAGGGAATTGCCCGTCATCGCTCCTTCGAGATAACGGGTAGGAGGCTCATCCTTGGTCTTGGTGTAGACCGACCCCGGCTGGAAGAACAGCTCCCTCCACACCTCGGGGCGAAGCAGCTCCATGCTCGTGCGGTAGTAGGATTCCACCGTATTGACGACGCCGAGGAAGCCCTCATAGAGATAGCCGTATATTCGCAGGCTGTCCAGGCGCGAGAGGATCGCGTGGCGGACCAGATGGTCCTGCCCCTGCGCCAGCGAGGTCTGCACGAGATCCATGAGAAGATCCTTCTTCATGACATAGATCTCCATGGAATGAAGCGAGCTGTCCATATTGCCGAAATGGTCCTGCATCTGAACGACGCGGCCGTCGGAGGCAAGCTCGACCTTGCGCGTCTTGCCGCTGAGCATGTCGGCCTGCTGCTTGCAGACGACGGTAACGTCGGCGTTCATCTGCTCATGGTAATCGAGCACCGCGTCGAGATCGATGTTGCACACCATCTGGCTGCGGGTCACGACGACGTACTCCAGCTTGCAGCGCTGGAAATAGTCGCGATGCTGGTAGAAGTGGAACAGGTCTCCCCGGCTGAGCTCCTGGATGCTGTCCGAAGCCGGCGGAAGAATGAAGAGGCCGCTCTGCCTCGTATGCAGATCCCAAGGACGGCCGGATCCCAGATGGTCCATGAGGGAGCGGTACTTCGTATGGGCGAACACGGCTACCTTGTGGATGCCGGAGTTGACCATGCTGGAGAGCGTGAAGTCGATCAGCCTGTATCTGGCCCCGAACGGGACGGTAGCCGGGCAGCGGTATGACGTGAGGCCTTCCAGCTCATCCGTCTCGTGGATAAGGTTCACGACGCCCATCGCTTTGTTGATCATGGCTGCTCCACCTCCTGAAGTTTTGGACTTCTGCTGATCTTCTCGTCGCTGCCGACGACGGCGATGTCCGGACTGTCGGGGGATCCCATGACGACGCCAGGCTCGATGACCGCTCCCTCGCCGACGATGGCGCGGTAGAGCTTCACTCCCTCGCCGATGATTGCTCCCGGCATGATGACCGATTCGCGGATGAAGCTGCCGGCGCCGACTTCAACGCCATGGAACAGGACCGAACGCTCGACGACGCCTTCGACGACGCATCCCTCGGTGACGAGAGAGTCGGAGATGGATGCCTCCGGAGAGACATAATGGGCCGGGCGGTTGTGGCGGGCGGAATAGATTCTCCACTCGTCGCCGCCGAGATCGAGCTGAGGCTCGGCGCCGAGCAGGTCCATATGCGCCTCCCAAAGGCTGTCGATCGTGCCGACGTCTTTCCAATAGCCCTTGAACGGGTACATATGGAGCCTGATGTCATCCTCCAGCATGCGCGGAATGATATCCTTGCCGAAGTCGTGGCTCGACTTTCGGTCTCCTTCGTCGAGGATGAGGTACTTCTGCAGCACTTTCCAGGAGAAGATATAGACTCCCATGGAGACCACGTTGCTGACGGGATGCTTGGGCTTCTCCTCGAAATCCGTCACGCGGCAGTTCTCGCCGATATGCATCGTGCCGAACCGGCTGGCTTCCTTCAGCTCGACCTCCAGACCGGCGATCGTCACATCCGCTCCGAGCTCCTTGTGATGCTCCAGCATCTTCTCGTAGTCCATCTTGTAGATATGATCGCCGGAGATGACCAGCACGTATTCCGGCTCATAGCGGTCGATGAATCCCATATTCTGATAGATGGCATTGGCGGTTCCTTTGTACCAATCGCCGCCTTTTGATTTGACGTACGGGGGGAGCACGGCCATTCCGCCGTCGCTGCGGTCGAGCCCCCATGGGCTTCCGATGCCTAAATACCGGTTCAGCTCAAGCGGCTGGTACTGAGTCAGGACACCGACCGTGTCGATGCCGGAATGCATGCAATTGCTCAAGGTAAAATCGATAATCCGGTATTTGCCGCCGAAGTGGACGGCCGGCTTGGCCAGATCCTTCGTCAGGACTCCCAGCCGTTTGCCTTCTCCGCCGGCAAGCAGCATGGCGATCATCTCTTTTGGCCCATGGTACCCATCTCCTCGTCAATGTGTTCCCCGCGGCCGGAATTCTAGGAGCTGGAAGCTGAGCGGGGGCAATTCCACGGTAAGGCTGTAATCTCGTCCGTGCATGGGTTCAGGCTTGCTGAGATAGTGGGTCGGCAGCCCGTCAAGGCTGCCTCCATATATGGAATCGCCGCTGTGCAGAAGAAGGGAGTAGCGCCCCTTCTCCGGCACGCCGACTAGGAATTCCCCATAGTTGCTGCGCGAGAAGTTCGCGACGGCCACGACGAACCTGCCGCCCTCGCCCCTGCGGATGAAGGAGACGACGCTCTGGGAAGCGTTGTTCGCGTCGATCCACTCGAAGCCTTCGGGATCGTAGTCCTTTTGCCATAGAGACGACAGCTTGCGGTAGAGATGGTTCAGCTTGCGTGAATAGTGCTGCATCTGCCGGTGGGAGTCGTACTCCAGCACCATCCAGTCCAGCGATTCGCTATCCTTCCATTCGTCGAATTGCCCGAATTCTCCTCCCATGAACAGAAGCTTTTTGCCGGGATGGGTCATCCAGAATCCGTAAAACAGGCGGAGGCCGTCGAACTTCTCCCCGTAGCTGCCGGGCATCTTGTTCAGCAGCGAGCGCTTGCCGTGCACGACCTCGTCATGGGACAAGGGCAGCACGAAATTTTCGGTATAAGCATACATAATGGCGAAGGTAAGAAGATTATGCCGCTTCGGCCGCTCGGAAGGATCAAGCTGCATATAACGGAGCATGTCGTTCATCCAGCCCATATTCCATTTGAAGTTGAAGCCAAGCCCCCCTTCGTGGACGGGAGCCGTCACGCCGGGCTCGGACGAGCTGTCTTCGGCGATCATGAGGGCGTTCGGGAAATAACGGAACACGGTTTTGTTGAGATTCCGCAGGAACTCCACCGCCTCCAGATTGCGCGTCCCCCCGTACCGGTTGAGGCTGTGCATCTCAGGCGGCTTATCCATCGTCAGATCCGTCATGCTGGCCACGGCATCCACGCGAAGGCCGTCCACGTGGAAGATGTCCATCCAGTAGATGGCGTTGGAGATGAGGAAGCTTTGGACCTCGGTCCGGCCGTAGTCGAAAGCGTTGGTTCCCCACAGCGGCTTTTCCGCCAGCTTGGGATCGGCCCCCTCATAGATCGGGGTGCCGTCGAACTGCCTGAGCCCCTGCTCATCCTTGCAAAAGTGGGCGGGCACCCAGTCGAGGATGACTCCGATTCCCTTGCGGTGGCAGCGGTCGATGAACTTCATCAGGCTCTTGGGACTGCCGTAACGGCTCGTCGGAGCGAAATAGCCGGTGATCTGGTACCCCCAGGACTTGTCGAAGGGATGCTCGGCAAGCGGCATCAGCTCGATGTGGGTGTAGCCCATCTTGACGACGTAATCCAGCAGCTCGCCGCCGATCTCGTCGTAGGAGTAAAAGATTTCCTTGCCTTTGATCTTCCAGGTTCCCATATGGATCTCGTAGGTGAGCATCGGCTCCTCGTAAGGAGATGCGTTTTGCTTGCGGGCCTGCCATTCCTCGTCCTTCCACTTGTAGCTGCCGAGATCGGCGACGACGGATGCCGTGCCAGGCCTCAGCTCCGAGGCGAAGGCGAACGGATCCGCCTTCATCAGCCTGCGCCCGTCGGCAGCGATGATCTCGTACTTGTACATCGTCCCGGCCTTCAGGCCCGGAATGAACAAGGACCAGCAGCCGGTACTTCCTGCCGGCTCCATCGGATGGGAGGATCCGTCCCATCCGTTGAAGTCGCCTGCGACCCGGACTTCGCGGGCGTTGGGCGCCCAGACCGTGAAGCGGATACCGCGTCTTCGGTTCTCGAGCGCGCTGTGCGCGCCGAAGGTGCGGTAGGCGTGATGGGCCTCTCCGCGATTGAACAAATAGAGATCTTTCATGAAAGCTTTATCCGGCAAATCTTGTACGATTGGCATGGGGCACCTCCGGAGGAATGGGCTGTTCGGGGCGGTCGTCATGTTCGGCATGCCTAGTCCTTCAAGTATATCAAAACATCCGGATAAGGAGATAAAAATCGTCATGTAAACGCTTTATAAACGGACTCGCCTTAATCATATACCCACGCCTTTAGTCTTACAAACCAAAACTTGTATGCAATTAAAAAAAGCCTGCATCGGATGCAGGCTGGGGCATTTGAAACGGTGAAAAGCATGTCGATTCTTGTCTGGATATGTCTATGGTCGCAGTTGACGCAGGTTCTGGTTCCTTCCTGCCTAGGATCGGCGCGATCCCTTTCCGCCTGTCAGCAGGCAAACGAGGATGGCCGCGAAGGCAGTCATCGACAGGAGAGGAATCGTAATGAAGCCGAGCCAATTGAGGTAGTCCCGGTTGCACGGCACGCCAGACTTGCACGGCACGAATCCAGCGAGGGAAGGATTCCAGATTTCAAGGTTGTGGTAGAGGGCGATCAGGAACCCCGCGGCAGCCAGAGGAAGAGCGTATTTGGCGATGCCCCTGTCCCCTTTGTATACCGCGACGCCGAGAATGACGGCCAGCGGATACATGGCGATGCGCTGGTACCAGCAGAGGTCGCAAGGAATGAAGCCTTTGACCTCGCTGAAGTACAGGCTGCCGAGCGTCGCGACGAGGGCGACCATCCAAGCGAAATAAAAGCGGTAACGAGGCCAGAAGCCTTCGACCGGCTGCTCTTCTTCTTCACTCCGTATCATGCAGTCTCCGTCACTCCTTGGGGGCGGTTAGGATCATTTGCTCGCGGCCTCGATCTGGCCCTTGAGATCGTTGTAATCTTTGAAGCTGACCAGCTTGCCGTTCAGGAACAGCGTCGGAGTGCCCTGCACGCCGGACTTGGCGGCCAGGGAATTATGCTCCTTGACCCGGTCTGCGTAGACGCCGCTTTGAATCTCCGCCAGCATCTTGTCGTAATCGATGTCGAGCTTCGCCTCCTTGGCGATCTGCACCAGCTTCTCAGGCGTCGCCCATGCGGTGTTCTCGTCTTCTTGATTGGCATAAAGAGCATCATAATAAGTCCAGAAAGCGTCCGGCTTCTGCGTCCGGACCGCTTCAGCGGCTTCGGCGGCCGTACTGGAATCCTTGCCGATGAAAGCGTAGTTGGCGAAATAAAGAGCTGCTTTGCCCGTGTCGATGAGATCCTTTTGAAGCTGAGGCTTGTACGTCTCCGCGAACGTCTTGCAGCTCGGACATTTGTAATCGCCGAATTCCACAATCTTGACCGGAGCGTCCGCGCTGCCCAGTCGAGGCAGGTCGGCATAATCGAAGTCATACGCCTTGGACTGGTTGTTGATGCCCAGAACGATGAAGACAGCTACCGCCACTATGGCGAGGGAGAGCCAGATCAGCGCCCCGTTGCCGCCTTTTTTCTTGTTCGGATTGACGTAGGCTTTGCTGCCTTGGCTCTTGTTCCTGTTCCTGCTCTTGTTGGCGGAGGTTTTGCTCAAAAGGGCGTCCAACCTTTCTGTGATCCCTTGAATCGGATCGTTCATGATTTGGGATGAATGAGTTCAAAAGCACTTACTAAAGTATAGCCAGCATGGGACAAAGGCGTCAAGCGCCTTAAACCTCTCAACCGGGGGGAGAAATCGACGATTTGGAGAAATCCGGGCCATATAATCCGATGTTGTCCAGCATCAGCTTTCCGGGTCCGCTTCCGGCGGATCGGAAGCGGATCTCGACGGATACGAGCCCGTCCGTGTCGAGACTCGGGTTCAGCATGGCGAACAGCTTCAATGGCATCCGGTAGGAATGCAGGACCGACGCGGCTGCGGCCTTGTATTTCCCTTTGCTCCACCCTTCCGCCAGCCAGGACATGCGCAAGTAGCGCGGAGCTTCGGGAGGGGAGATCGGTCCGACGGCAGCCTGAGAAAATTGTCCATCCGCATCGGTCAAGCGGACGGTCGCAGAAATCTCCTGAGGCTGGCAAGGGGAGCCGTCCGCCTCGCACAGGTCCAGGGAGCGGCTGGCAGCGGAGAAAGCGACGCCGCCAGCCGGCTGAAGGAGCTGCGGCGACTCCAGGCGAAGCCGGTAGTACCCCTCGCCGCTGCCGGCGTCCCAGGAAAAGACCCCGGCCAGGCTGCCTTGCCCTTCTCCGCTGCGGCTCGGAACGGGCTGGGCGGTCGCCGTCAAGCCGGGAGCCGCTTCCGCTGCCGGCGCGCTTGCAGGGCTGGCTCCCTCTTCGAAGTCCTGAAGCATCCGGTAGGATCCGTCTTCATATTGAATGGAATAATCGGGAGACCGGACTCCGGGGATGCTGTCGCGGGGATCGCGGATCCTATCTCTCGCTTCCGCATCGCTGCGGAACACCGCATCCATAAAGGCGGAGATGAAATAAGAAGCGACTGCACGCTGCTCCTGTCCGCTGAGAAGCCCCTTCTGGCTCAGCAGCAGCCCGCCCGGGAGCGAATTGTCCATCGTCCCCCAGTCGCTGTTGAACCGGCTGTGGTTCGCATCCGGGATGTAGACGGCCGCTTTGAAATCATCGGAGTCAGGTTCGATCCCGGTCCGGTTGTACTGCCGTTCTCCGTAGAAATCCGTCAAGTCCGCGTCCCGGTCGCCTTGCAGGACGAGATAGCTGACCCCGCTCAGCTGCGCCCGCTCTCCGTCCGTGATCGTATCGGTCGGCGCGAGAGCCGCGACGGCAAGGATGGAGACGCCGTCGACGCTGCTGCCGAACCAGCGGGAGGCGTCCGCGGCCATCGCTGCGGCCTGTCCGCCCCTGGAATGGCCGATCAGCGCGGTCCGGGACAGGTCGATCCGGCCATAGAACGGATTGCCCGGCTGCTCCGCCCATTCGGCCAGCTGCTCCAGATGGCGGAGGAGCAGCCAGGACCGCAGCAGCATATCGTCATCCGGGATATCGGACCAGAGTGAATAGTTCAGGAAGTTCTCGTCCACGGATACGGCCGCATACCCGCGGGAAGCGAGCATCTCCCCGAGATAGGCATAGCCTTTGTCGGAATCCTGCTCGGCGAGGTGGTTGCCGTGCACCAGCAGCGCCAGCGGCGCCGGTTCCTTATCTTCGGGCAGCCATGCCGTTCCGTTGAGCGGCAGACGGGAAGGATCGAACCCCCAGTAAAGGCTCTTGATCCATGTCCATGAGGGCAGCAGCGAGCTCGCATCCGCCGTTCTGGATACAAGCATGGCGTCTTCGCCGAACTCCTCCCTTCGGTCCGAACCGCTGCCATAAGTGAACACCTGATATCCAGCCTGTCCGCTCGAAGTCGGAGCAAAAGCGTAGTCTGCCGACTCCCCTGCCATTCGCTCTCCGATGTCTTCGGACATTCGGACAGCCATGGGCAGCAGCAGCAGAAGCGACGCTGCGAAGACGGCGAATCTGAATGCAGGCTTGCCGCTGCCCAGGCGTCTGCGCCTGTCCGCTCCGGCATGCAGGGCGGACAACAGCATTCCCGCCGCCATTCCGCAGGCAGTGAAAGCCGCTGCGAGCATGATGGACACGGCCCATCCGGCTCCCGATAGTTTCAGCGCCGCGCAGGCGCCTGCAAGCAGGGCAGCCGCCCCGCCCGCAAACAATCGGGGCAGCGGAAGGCGGACCAAGGCGAACACAATGGCAAGCAGCATGGAGAGCAAGCCCAGAACCGCTGTCGCGGCCAGCACCATCAGCATGGCATCCTGCGCAGCCCCGAATCCGGTAGGAGCGCCCATCGCGGATGCGGAAGCCAGGAAAGCTCCCGCTGCCCATAGACCTCCCCATGCCCTTCTCCAGAAAAGGCTGTCCCGCTCCGCGAAGCGGAGCCATCGCCGCTGACGGTCCCGGACCTGGGCCGGAGCGATGATATTCCGTTCAACTGACATCGGCTGATTCCCCCGACTCTATCATGATGTTGTGCCAAGTATACCAGAGGCGCAGGCTCTACGGCATCTGTTTCCCGCTTTTCGATACATGAGATTCCCCGCTTCCGGACAGGATAAGGCTGCCAATGTTACCATATCCAGATCGGAGGCGCAGCCATGGCTGAAATCCTTGAAACCATCCACCGTCTGAGAGCCGGTTCCGGCAACGAGGCCTTGTTCGTGATGCTGCGGGATGCTTTCGGCGATTCGGCCGATTACAGAACCGAAGCTGTAGGAACATCCGGCTCCGGGACGGTTTTCGTCTGCTTTCTCGCCTCCCTCTGCTCCACGCAGAAGCTAGATCTGCTGGTGGGATCATCGGGCCTGGAGGAGTTCTCCGCGAAACTAAGCCGCTACAGCGGCACCTCGATAGCGGAAGGCGGCCATCAAGCCTGCGAGAGGGCTATCTGCAACGGCTCTGCCGTTATTTGCACCTCCATATCCGACAACGGGCTCCTCATCGACCTGTCGGAAACCCGGCAGCGCAGCATCGGCTCCCCGATTACCGAGAGCGTTCTCCAAGGACCGATGTATGCGTTCAACGAAAATCTGGATACCAACACGGCTCTGATCCGGCAGCAGATCCGTTCTCCCAAGCTGAAGATGTGGGAAACGAAAATAGGCGAGACGAGCCAGACCCGGGTCGCGATCTTCTACTGTATGGGCGCGGCCGACCCGGAGCTGCTGGCCAAGCTGAAGGAAAGGCTCCGGAATATCAAAACCGACGGCATCCAGGACAGCGGCCAGCTGCTGAGGCTGCTCATCTCCCGCAAGAAGATGGGCTTGTTCCCGCTCGCGATGTCGAGCGAGCGTCCCGACCGCTCCACGGCCGATCTGCTTAAGGGCAAAATGGTCATCATAGTCGACGGATCCCCGTTCGCCTTGACCGTCCCTGCCGTCTATACCGACTTCTGGCATTCTCCCGAAGACAATTACGTCAATCCCTATGTCTCTTACTTTCTGCTCTCGCTCCGGTTTCTGGCCATGTTCATGAATCTGTTCCTGCCGGCCATGTACGTAGCGCTGACATCCGTCAATGTGGACGTGAACCGGCTGGAGATCAGCCTCGCTGCGTCCGCCAGCCGGGAAGGGGTTCCTTATCCCGTTTTTGTCGAGACTTTCCTGATGCTGGTCATCATTGATTTCATCACCGAGGCGGGCATCCGCCTGCCGAAGACGATCAGCTCCACGGTGACGATGGTCGGCGGCGTCGTGCTCGGCCAAGCGATTATCCAAGCGAACATCGTCAGCAACCTGCTGGTGATCATCGTCGCCGCGACCGCCATCACCAACTTCATCGTCATTGATTACCAGATGGGATTAGTCCAGCGGATCCTCAAGTATTTCATCGTTGTCGGAGCTGCCGTCGCCGGAGTGCTCGGCATTGTCTTCTGCTTCACTTGTCTCGTCTTCTATCTGAGCTGCCTGGAGTCATTCGGCGCTCCATATTTGACGTCTCTGCGCAAAAAGGGGGCTTCTCCGTCATGAACACGTCCTCCTCCCTGACCGGCTACGACATGTTCGCCGTGCAGATGCTCTATTTCGGAGCCTCAGCCGGCTTCATCTATCCAAGCCTGGTCGCCCGAAGCACGACCGGCGCCTACTGGATTCCGCTCGCCGTCTGGGCCGCCCTGGCCTTTCTGAGCTGCCTGCTTTACAGCAAGCTGCTGGGCCGTCTGAACGATGAGAAGGTGATTGAACGCCTCGGCCGCTCCATCGGTCTCCCGGCGGCTTTCGTCCTCTGCCTGCCGCAGCTGATCTTCATCTTCGGAGCTCTCGTCGTCATGCTGAGGGCCTATTCGGAAATGATTACGATGACGATGCTGCCGACGACTCCCATCACCTTTCTCAACGGCATGCTTCTTGCGCCCGGAGCGCTTGCCCTGGCCGGAATGATGCCGATTGTGAGGGCTGCCAGAGTCCTCTTCCTGGTCAGCTCCTTCCTTTCCGTCGGCTTGATGGTGATCGGCTTCAGCGACGTCAATTGGATTCTCGGCGGCCCCTGGCTCCGTACGAGCGGGGATTTTCTGATGAACAAGTATTTTTACTCCGGCTCCTTCATCTGGATGGGGTTTGTTTTCCCAGCCTTGATCGGCAGGTACAATTCCCGAAGCTCCAGCCGTTACCGCAAAAGCTATGCCTATGCCTTGCTGTTGTCGTTCCCTATGATAGCCGGGTTTATTTACTTGCCCGTCATGACGTTCAGCCGTGAGCTCAGCCGCCACCTCACCTTGCCGTTCATCTCCAAGATGGACTCGGTCTACCATTATTGGATCGTCTTCGAGAACCTGACCGCATTGTTCGTGTCGGTGACGATGCTGTACGTGCTGCTGATCATGGCTCTGAAGCTTCATGCGCTTGGCGAATCGGTAAAAAGCTTGTTTCCCCGCGCCAAAGCCGCTTGGATCTACAGTGCGATCGTGCTGCTTGTTTATGCTGCCGCCTCGTCCCTCCCGTCATGGAGAGCGGTAGAAGGAACCATTTTTTACACCGTCGGCCTGCGAATGTACGCGCTCTTCGGCTTTCCGCTGCTCGGCATGGCCGCACTGACGATTCGCGGACGGAGAAAGAAGGCGGGTTCATGAGCAAGGTGCTGCGGGCGGCGGCGGCGTGCTGCCTGCTCGGGCTGTTGTCCGGCTGCTGGGATTCCAAGGATGTGGACAACCGGCTCATGATCGGTGCGATGGGACTGGAGAAAGGATCCGGCAAGCTGCTCAACGTGTGGATGCGGTTCCCTCTGCCCAAGACGGTTGAGAGCACCGAAGGGAAAGATTTCTTCACGATGAGCCAAGCCGGCCTTACCGTTGCCGATGCGATGAACCGAGCCCGCTACAAGCTGCCCAAATCGCTGGATGCCTCCTCCACGAGAGCGCTGCTTCTCGACGAATCCATAGCCCATTTCGGCTTGAAGTCCTATCTGGAGTTTGCGGCCAGGGAGCGTTCGGTGCCGCTGGATGCCGTCGTGGCAATCGTCAAGGGAAAGATGAGCCGGATCTTCACAAGCCCCAATCCGACCGGGGAGCTCTCCGGCATCTATACCAAGCTGTTCTTCGAGCCCTATGCCGGCGGCATTCCCCGCAAAAACAAGACGATGCTGTGGGAGGTCTATTCCAAGCTGTACAATCCGCTCCATTCCAATCTGATTCCGGTCCTGATTGAAGGCAGCCAAAATTCCTTCGAGCTGGACGGGAATGCCATCTTCATGAAGGACCGCATGGTGGGAGAGCTGTCGAAAGATGAATCGCTCATCTATGAGATCATCACCCATCGCTTCCACGATTCGGAGGTGAAGCTGATGAGCCGATCGGACGTCAAAATCGTCCATAACCGTACGCGAGTAAAAACCGAGCTCAAAAACGGACAGCCGATCATCACCGTTGATTCCTCGCTGATCGTCACGCTCGTGGACAGCTCCCAGATGAATGAAATGACCGAAACGGAGGTTGTACAGGAGCTTCAGGAGGACTTGAATGTGCAGGCGAAATCCATGTTCGCGAAAACGCAAAAAGCCGGCGCGGATGTCTTCGGGTTCGGCAACCGCTTCCGCAGCCGGCTGAAGCCGGCTCAATACGACGAATGGCCGGAACGGTACAAATCAGCGCAGATCAGCATGAAGTTCCACATCGATCTGCGCAATACCGGACTCGAATTCCTGGAATGAAAAAAGCCGCCATATAGGCGGCAGGTGGATGAATCCAGGGAATGAAACTCACTAGAGGACGGATAATGGATCGTCAGCAACAGCGGCCGGTCAGCGGTCCATCGGAGCGGCGCGATGCTTGCCCTTGTCCGCTTCTCCCGCATTGCGGTCGGCTTCCTCGCGGTTCAGCCGCATTTCCTCCAGCGTCTTCGTCTTCAGACGCGCCGCCCCTTCGTACGCCCTCACAGGCAGAAGCGGGCCTTCATCAAGGCGCTTGCGCGCTTGCGCTGCGGCTTCCTTGTACTGAGGGAGCCAGGCTGCTCCGGCGGCCAGCATCTCGTCGACCATCTGTCAGATCTCCGGCGGCCATTTCGCAATCCCTCCGTCTGTAAGAAGCCTATGGACAGAGTGTACCAGGAGAGGACGAAGGAGCGTTATCGATAACGGAACTGTCTAGCGCCGCCGATGTCAGAAATCGAAGCCTGTTCCCGCATTGTAGTCTCCTGGATCCCTGCTGTCGGCGAGCATGCTCTGTCGGTATTCGCTCGGCGTCATGCCGGACAGTCTGCTGAACCAGGCGTGGAAGTAGGCCCGGCTGCCAAGGCCGACATAATCCCATAAGTGTGACACCGGAATCGCGGTTCGGGCAAGCAGCTGCTTCGCTTTCTCATAGCGACCGCCGACAGATAAGCTCCGACAGATACCCCTTCATCGCTCGCCAGCTTCGCATCGTACAGGCTGCTCGCCCCGGCCGGAGTCATCCTTCCCCCGCTGCGCCAGGTCCCGAGTTGCTTTCTCCTGCCGCTTCCCGGCGCGCTCTTTTGTGCCGGTCCCACTCCGAGGCGACCATGCCGTAGACAGCATGGTCGTAGTAGGAAGCTCCGCTCCGCTCTTCCTGCCTGAGCAAGCCTTCGAGCGAGAAGCCCAGCCTCTCGGCGACGCCCCGGCTGCGGGCGTTGTCCGACCTGGTCCTGATCTCGACCCGGTTCATTTCGAGCGTCACGATGGCGTACTGAACCATTTCCTTGCAGGCCAGCGTCATGATTCCTCTTCCCTGGCAGTCGGCGCTCAGCCAATAGCCGAGCGAAGCCTTGCTGTTGCGCCAGTCGAGCTCCTGGTAGCTGACGACTCCGGCGGGATTCCCGCCCTCTAGGATGATCGCGGAGAAGCCTTGCTGAAGATCTCTTCTTTTCTGCTCGAAATCAATATAATCCTTCATGTCGTCGACATTCTCGATATGCTTGACCCAGGGAAGCCATCGGTCCAGGTAGTCCCGGTTCCGCTGGACCGTCCGGAACAAGGGATGCGCATACCGCGTCTCCAGAAGCCTCAGCTCCAGGTCGGGGTTCAATTGGCAGGAGAACAAGCCGTCCCTCTCCTTTCAGGCGCCGGCAAGGCGGATTGGTATTCCCATCATAGCATGGCATTTTCATTTTTCGGAACAGATCGTGTACAATGATCAGGAACCCGAACAATGAATGGAGGAACCAACATGACCAAACTGAAAGAGCAGATCGAGCGGTATGCGGATTTGATCGTTCAGGTCGGCGTCCAAATCCAGCCCGGCCAGAAGCTGGTCATCAACGCGTCTCTTGATGCCGCAGACCTCGTTCGACTGATCGCCAAAAAAGCGTACGGAGCAGGAGCCCGTTCCGTCAAGGTCAACTGGAACGACGACACGCTGGCCCGCCTGCGCTATGAGCTCGCGCCGGACGAAGCGTTCCTCGACGAGCCCAAATGGTATGCCGGGGAGATGCTGGAGCTTGTCCAGGAAGGCGCGGCTGTCATCAGCGTCGTTTCTTCCGATCCGGATCTGCTCAAGGGAGTCGCCCAGGAGCGTATCATCAACCATCAGAAAACCTACGGCAAAGCCCTCTCTACATACCGCCAGATGATGCAGTCCGACAAATTCAGCTGGTGCGTCGTCGCGGCGCCGTCCAAAGCATGGGCGAAGAAGGTGTTCCCGGGATCGACGGAAGAAGAGCAGTACAGCAGCCTGTGGACGTCCATCCTCAAGGCCGTGCGCGCCGATCTCGACGATCCGGTCGCCGCCTGGAAGGAGCATATCGCCAGCCTGAACGCCAAGTCGGAGCATCTCAACTCGCGCAAATACAAAAAACTGCATTACACCGCCCCCGGAACGGATCTGACGATCGAACTTCCGGAAGGCCATCTGTGGGTCGCCGCGGACAGCCACAATATCCAAGGCAATCAGTTCGTAGCCAACCTTCCTACGGAGGAAGTGTTCACAGCGGCGAAGGCCGACGGCGTAAGCGGATATGTATCCAGCACCAAACCGCTCAGCTACGGCGGCACCATCATCGACAACTTCAAGCTGACGTTCGAGAACGGCAGCGTGGTGAAGGCCGAGGCGGAGAAAGGGCTTGCAGCTCTGGAAGGACTGCTCGAGATGGACGAAGGCGCGCGCCGGATCGGCGAAGTCGCTCTCGTTCCTTACGATTCCCCGATCTCCCGCTCCAACATCCTGTACTTCAATACGCTGTTCGACGAGAACGCCTCCAACCATCTTGCGCTCGGCAGCGCTTATGCCTTCAACCTCGAAGGCGGCAAGGGCATGTCCCAGGACGAGCTGAAGGAAAAAGGGCTGAACACGAGCATTACCCATGTCGACTTCATGATCGGCTCCGCCGAAATGGATATCGACGGCATCCTCGAGGACGGCAGCCTGGAGCCGATCTTCCGCGGCGGCAACTGGGCGTTCTAAAGAATATCGAAATCGTCCCGCCAAAAAAGGACCGGACGCGAGCATGTCTGCTCGCGCTCGGTCCTTCTTCATGCTCATAGCCGGGCCGCTACTCCTTGACGACCAGTCCGAAAATTCTCGTGAACAGGATCGCCTGGGCCGGCGCGATAATGCATCCCTTCAGATCCTCCATCTCAACGCCGAGCTGCTGGAACTCGCAAGTGCTGAGATCGATACCGGAACGGGCTCCTCGAAACCAGCCGGTGCAATTCTCGGCCTCTCCAGCTTAAACTTGCCGGTATCGGTTGATGTCTTGACCACGCTAATCCCCTCTCGGCCTCTGAAGCCGGTATCGTTCCAGCGCCTGTATGAGCGATTCCTTGCGGATCGGCTTGCTGATGTAATCGTTCATGCCGCCAGCAAGGCAGGCCTCCCTGTCCCCCTTGAGGGCATTGGCTGTAACCGCGATGATATAAGGCGTTTCTTCGTTCCCGGACAGGCTGCGCAGGCATCGGGTCGCTTCCATCCCGTCCATGACCGGCATGAGCACATCCATGAAAATCATGTCATATCCGCTGCCATCCTTGCGGAATGCCTCCACCACTTCCGTTCCATTGCCGACGACCGCCACCTCGTGGCCAAGCTTGACGAGCATCTTCTGCAGAACCATCTGGTTCACTTCGTTATCCTCGCCGATCAGGATCTTGAAGGAACGGGCGTCTTCCGCTCCGGCTTCGGCCTGTTCGGCTTGAGCCGCTTGTTCAGAGCTGCGTTCGAGGTTGACCGTGAAGGCGAAACAAGCTCCCGGCCCGTCCACTTTCTCCACTCCGATCGTTCCGCCCATCAGCTCGACGAACTTCTTGGAGATGGCAAGGCCCAGGCCGCTCCCCTCCACCTTGCGGGTCATGAAGTTGTCCAGGCGGCTGAACGGGTTGAACAAGAGCGGCAGCGCATCGGCGGGAATCCCGATTCCTGTATCCCTGATCTTGACGAGGAGCAGGACGTTGGAGCCGGTCGACGCCCTCCGCGAGATATGGAGGCTGACACCGCCGGAATCCGTGAATTTGACGGCATTGCCGATGATGTTCAGCAGCACTTGCCTCAGCTTGCCCCCGTCTCCGAGCAGCATGTCCGGCACATCGCCGTCGACCTTGGAATCGACGGACAGCTTCTTCTCGAGAATTTCCGGCATCAGGACGGAGACGGTCTCGGCTGCGAGCTCCCGGATGCTGAACGGAACCTTGGCGATAGCCGTCTTGCCGGCCTCGATTCTCGTAAAGTCCAGAATGTCGTTGATGATCGTCAGGAGAGATTGCCCGCTCTGCCGGATGATCTCGACAAAGCTGCGCTGCTCGTCGCTCAGATCGGGCGAATCCAGCAGCAGCTGCGTCATGCCGATGACACCGTTCATCGGCGTGCGGATCTCATGGCTCATCATCGCCAGGAAGTCGCTCTTGGCGCGGGTCGTCGACTCCGCAGCCTCCTTCTCGATAAGCAGCTTCTTCTGCTCGGTGATATCCTTGGCGATCAGATAATAGCCCATGATCCGCTGGTTGATGATGATCGGGGCTACGGAGGTCAGAATCTCCGCCGCCTTCCCGTCGCGATTCACGATTTCGTTGATCCGCCGCTCGACCGAGTCGCCTTCATGCGAGTCCTCAAGAACGGAGCGGATATCCGGCACTTTGACGTATGGAGAAAAGTCCTTGCCGACAAGCTCTTCGGCATGCATGCCGAGCAGCCTCTCGGCGACTGCGTTGCAATGAATGAAGCAGCCCTTCAGATCCAGGGATATGACGGCATCATGGTTGTATTTCTTGAGCGAGGTGTACCTTTCGATCGTCTCCTGCAGCTTGAGCTCGGCTTCCTTGCGGGCGGATATGTCCATCAGGGAGAACAGGTATCCGCAAATATCCCCGTTGTCCGCTTTCAAAGGGTAAAAGACGACCTCCAGGCTGATAATTTTGCCGCTCCGGCTTTTGCATTGGTTTTCATAGGAGACCGGCTCCGTTCCGCCCGCGCCGAACCGCTCCAGGTCGATGTCCGACTGGGGCATCAGCAGAGCTCTGAATTCAATCGCATCCATGCCCGCCAGCTCATCCTGGGCCCAGCCGAGCTTCTCGGTGAACGCCGGGTTCACGATGGAGATTCTCCAAGAAGAATCCATCATGACGAGCGGATGGGGATTATTAAGCACGACGGATTTGTACTGCGGCAGTCCGGGCTCCTCCGCATGGAGTCTTATCCGCCTGCCGTCAGGTTCTATCAGGGAAAAGCGGCTCTCTTCGCTCATAAGGATCTCCTCTTCAACTTTTCGTGTATGCAATCATTGTACTACCAGCATCTCGAAAGGGAAACCTGACGAGTGGAGAAGATCGCTGCCGCTGGATCCTCAAGGTAGTGGCGCAGCTTAAGCGCCATCCCGTTCCTCTTTGACCCGATGTCCTTGAATCCATCCCATGTGTAAGCGCGCGGGAGAAGTCTGTCATGCCATAAAAAAATGAACAAGCCGTTCTTACTGGATTTTACCGCTACTCGTCAGAGAACGTCAATGTTCGACAAGGCGCAATGGAAACGCGGCGGCAGCTTTTGCCTTGGCGCTTCCGAGAGGCACGCCTTTTTGCGCAGGAAAAGGAAAAGGGCTGCTCCGCTGTCCTATGGACAGCAGAACACCCAATCCGACTGCTATTGCTCAGCCTTTCAAGGCGAGGGCATTCACTGCATCCGCCATGGACGAGGCCGTCACCCGGCCGGCGTCCGCAGCCTCATACCGGGCTGCGCCCGGCTTCAGCGCCTTGAACTCCACCGTCACGGGCCGTCCCGGCACCAGGTCGAAGAAGTTGTCGCTGAACATGCCTTCGCTGCCGCTCTGCAGCCATACCGCTCTTGCCAGACGGCTGGCGCTGACGCGGAAGCGGCTGCCGCCGCTGCCCTCGATCTCTTCCACATCGATCGATGCCGGGGCAAGCGCAAGCTGGCGGTCGCCTTCGAGGAAGCCGGTGGCTGCGGCAAGCAGCGACCCGTCTTCGGCGATCAGCTCCGCCGTCACCAGAACGGAATCGGAAGCGGCGCTTTCCGGCAGCAGCTCTCCGCGTGCGAGCGAGAGCAGCAGCAGCGATTGGCCGCCTGCCGCCGCAGCCGGCACCTCGCGCTCGGCAAGCGCGAGCCCGGAGAAATCCAGCAGGCTGACCTTGAGGGTGCCTTGCACGGAAACCTGCAAATCGTTCACCAAATGGAGATCGATCCCCGTATCGGTCCGGTCTGCGGAAAGAAGAACGTCCCGGAAGCTCCGCTTGGCGTAATAATGCATCGCTTTCCAGCGGCCGAAATAATCCATGCCCGCCCAGGAGGCGACCGGCCAGCAATCGTTCATCTGCCAGTACAGCGTGCCCATGCAGTAAGGGCGGCGGCGCCGATGGGCTTCGATCGCCATCTTCATCGCCTCGCCCTGCAGGATCTGGCTTTCATAGAGGAAGGCAGGGAAGTCCTTCGGCTCCGGCAAATACATGTCCATATATTCCTTGATCAGCCTGTTGCCGGCTCCGTTCTTCTGATGGGCGAGCATGACGGTGGACAGCAGCTCCATATCGGCTTCCTCGGCGAAGGAGCGCACCGATCTGTATTCCGGGAAGGACTGGAAGCCGTACTCGCTGATGAAGCGGCCGATCTTGAGCTTGTAGTTCTCGAACGGCTCTACGGCATGCCACACGCCCCAGTAGTGGACATCTCCAGCCGTCGATTCCGGATAGGCATGCTGGCCGGCATCCTCGGCAAGGCTGATCAGCGGCGAAGATGGCCAATAGCCGATGCCCGGCGCCAGCGCATCCACCGCTTCGGGAAGCAGCTTGTGGAAGATCGCTTCATAGTCGGCCCAGATGTTCTCCCGCTGCTCTGGAGTGAACTCCTTCTTCCAGCCCCAGCCCCCGTTCTCGTCGTAGTGGGCCCAGGCGGAATCGATCTCGTTGTTGCCGCACCAGAGCACGATGGACGGATGGTTGCGCAGCCGGCGCAGATTGTCCTCGGCCTCTGCGCGCACGCTGTCCAGGAAGGCCTCGTCGCCGGGATACATGCTGCAGGCGAACATGAAGTCCTGCCAGACCATGATGCCGTGCTCGTCGCACAGGTCGTAGAAAATATCCTGCTCGTAGATGCCGCCGCCCCATACGCGCAGCATGTTCATATTCGCCTCGGCCGCGGACAAGATCTCATGGCGGTAACGGTCCTCCGTCACTTCCGCTACGAAGCTGTCGTTCGGAATATGGTTCGCTCCCTTGGCGAACACGGCGACGCCGTTCAGCTCGAAGAAGAACGAGGTGCCGGCTTCGTCGCGGTCGCGCACAAGACGGACGGAACGCAGTCCGGTCCGGACCGTCCTGGAGTCGGCGGCTCCGTCCCGCTTTTCAACCTTGGCCAGGAACTCCGTCAGATAGGCTTCGCCGAGACCTCGGCTCCACCATAAGCGAGGCTGCTCGATCCGAACGGGGATCTCCAGCGTCTGGACTCCCGTCTCCAAGTCCGCTTCGAGCTTGTGCTCTTGTCCTTCCACATATACGGCAATCGTCGAGGGACCCGAGGCGGCGGCTTCCACCGTGACAACCGCCGTCACTTCGGCCGCTTCGGCCGAGACGGAGTCCTGCCGGATGAACAGATCCGAGATGCGGACGCCCGACCAGCTCTCCAGACGGACCGGACGCCAAATGCCGCTCGTCACGAATCGAGGTCCCCAATCCCAGCCGTAATGATAAGGAGCTTTGCGGGCGAAAACGCTGATCCGCTTGTCTCCAAGGCCTCCGAGCTCCGACTGGTCGTTCGTCGCCGGAAGCGCATAGCCGAGCCGCTCCAGCTTCGGCAGATCCTCGTTGACGGGCGAGCGGAAGCGGATATGGAGCTTGTTGCCGCTCTCCTTGAGGAGGCCCTTCACATCGGCCGTCCATAGCCGGAACATATTGTCCGCCGAGAACAGGCGGGATCCGTTCAACGTAACGTCCGCGTACGTATCCAGCCCCTCGAACGCGAGCCGGACGAAGTCCTCGTCCAGCTGCTCCGCCGCGGCATCGAACTGGGCTTCGTATTCCCAGTCCTGCTTGTCGATCCACTGGAGCCGATGTTCATTCGTTCCATAGAAAGGATCCTCGATTTTTCCATTGCGCAGCAGATCGGTATGGACGCAGCCGGGAACACTCGCTTCCAGCCATGCTTCCCCGCGGTCAACCGCTCTGAACGTCCAGCTTCCGATGACGATCGATGTCATAGTGCTCATCCTCCCCATGCGCTTTAAACGCTTTCAAAACCGTATTGTTAGGTTTGTTAGGATAACATACATGTGATTTCGCGCCAATCATAACGGTGTTAGGTTTTTTCGTCAAGCCGGAATCAAGGAGAAAAAACCCGCTCGCCACCGAGCGGGTTTGCGGGATCATAGCCGTGCCGGGACAGCAAGCCGCTTAGAGCCCTATGTAGCGGGACGCCCAATCCCGGAATGTCCATTCCGGATTCCAGCTGACCGCGCCGATCGCATGGAAGCAGCCCCAATCCAGAACCTTTTGATGAAGCATATGGACCTTGATCCTCTGATCGAACCCTTCCTTATCGTCCAGCCCGTCTCGATAAGCCCGAAGAAATCGCTCGGCGAGATCGGATCTGCCGCGGTCGATGAACTGGGTCGCGATCTTGGTCAGATCGGCTGCCCCGTCTCCGAAGTAGCCGTTCGTAAAATCGAACAGGCCGCTCAGCTCCCACTGCTCTACGCTGCGTCTGACCAGCAGATTGTCGAACTTGAAATCCCCCATGACGTAGACGGGCCGGTCGAAGCGGTCGAATGAATCCGATGCCGCATCCAGAATTTCTCCCGCCCACGCCCAATCCTTCCGACACGTAGTAAATTCAGGAATGAATGGGAGATCACGGAACTTTTTCCAGTCAAGCCTCGTCATGAAATCATCCTCCCGTGCATCGGGATTATTGGAGGCTGACATGGCAACATGGATGACCCATTTTCGAATCGCGGATCAAATGCTGAAGAACGGATTCAAGGCCAGCTTGCCGGAGTTCGTCGTCGGCCACATCGGCCCGGATTGCGGCCTGCCCGATCCGGACACGGGGCAATTCCAGCCCCCCAAGTCCGCGACCCATTTCCTCGACGCCGACAAAATGATTCGCCCGGAACTGTTCCTGGAAGCGTACCTGCCGGAAGGAGCGGAGAAAGCGGATGCCATGAATCCTCGAACCGCATTCCTGCTCGGCTGCTACTGCCATCTGCTGACCGACATCGAATGGATCGAGCTCCAGAAGCGCAAAAGAAGGGAGCCTGCCATGCAAGCTCTTGAGGGAATGCCGGACCGCTCCTTCCGGCTGAAAAGCGACTGGTACGGAGCCGACTTCCTGTATCTAGAGAAGGAGCCCGCCAACATCTTCACCCGCTGCTTCAGCAGCGTCCGCGATTTCCCCGACTATCTGGACATCTTCCCGGCGGGACAGATCCAGAAGCAGATCGACCGGATCGCCGCCTATTACACAGGCCATGCTTTCCAGAAGGATTGGGGCGGCGATTACGAGTTCCGCTTCCTCTCGCCTCAAGAAACCGACGCCTTCGTCCACGAAGTCGCCGGCAAGCTGCCGGGCATGAAGTCCGCCATGGAGCGAGGCTGACTCCCGCCCCGGCCCCAGACGATACAGCCGACCCTGAGGCATAGGATCGGCTGTTTTTTGTGTGCGAGAGCCGCTTTGACTGCAGCAGCAGAGGCTCATGAATTCGTCGACAGGCCGCCGTCTACATGCAGCACCTGCGCCGTCACATAGCGGGAATCGTCCGAAGCGAGGTACACCCAGGTCGGAGCCAGCTCGAACGGCTGGCCCGGCCGCCCCATCGGAGTGTCCGTTCCGAATACGGCTACCTGATCGGCGGAGAAGCTCGAAGGAATGAGCGGCGTCCAGATCGGCCCGGGGGCGACGGCGTTGACGCGGATGCCTTTTTTCGCCAGGTTTTTGGCCAATGCCCGCGTGAAGCCGACGATAGCGGCCTTGGATGCCGTATAGTCCATGAGCTGCTTTTCCCCGACGTAGGGCACGACCGACGCCGTGTTGATGATGGAATCTCCCGCCTTCAGATGCGGGAGCGCGGCCCTCGTCGTATAGAAATGAGAATAGATGTTGACCTTGAACGTCTCGTCGAACTGCTCATCCGTAATATCCGTCAGCTCGTTCTGCTGGAACTGGATGCCCACATGGTTCACGAGAATGTTCAGGCAGCCGAAAACCTCGACCGTCTTGGCGACGATATACTTGCAGTGGGCTTTGTCTCGAAGGTCGCCGGGCAGCAGCAGGCAGCGGCCTCCAAAATGCTCCACGCGAGCCTTGGTGCGGCCGGCGTCTTCATGCTCGTCGAGGTAGGAGATCGCGACATTCGCCCCTTCCTTGGCGAAGGCGATGGCGACCGCAGCTCCCATGCCGCTGTCTCCGCCCGTGATCAGCGCGACCTTGCCCTCGAGCTTGCCGCTGCCTTTGTAATGGGGATTCTCGATGATCGGGCGAGGCACCATGAGCTTCTCCAGACCCGGCTGGAACAGCTGGCGCTGCTCCGGAAAGCTGATCTGCACATCCTCGTAGCGGGTAATCTTGCCGTAGGCCGGGTACAGCGGATAACCGCTCTGCTTGCAGTTCTCGAACCATTCCTGCAAGTCCCGGATTTCGCTGAGGCCATCGTCTTTTTTTTCACTCATGCCGCGTCCTACCTCCTGAACCTTCTTGTATCCATAGCCTATGGGCTCTGGGCGCCTGCCGTGCCTGCCCACCCGGCTCAATCTTTTGCGATGTGCCCGCACGGCTCCGTATGGAATATAGTATCAGGCAGCAACAAGGCTTACAGGAGGAGATCATCGTGAAATACTATTATGACGAGAGCATCAAGCTGCTGCTCATGCCCTATTCCAAGGAAACGGTCGAGGTCGCTTACAAACCTTTTAAGTTCGCTTTGCCGCTCATCGCCATCCGTCCGCCCTTCTACGCCAATGCCCGCTTGGAATCGGAGTATCCGGTCGCTTGAGAGGCTCTCACGGCGGATGAGAAAACCCGGCGCTATCCGGCGCGCCGGGCTTCTTCGCTTCCGTTCTATCGAGCGGATCAAATGGTACTGCGGGCAGCTGTAAAAACGGGGTAAAGATCGACGTCCGAAGCGTTAAAAAGACGTAAAAATAGCCAAGGAAATGAAAAAAAGCCGCTCCTGGAGGAGCGGCCTAGCGTTCTATCGCGATAATTGCCGCTAGCCGTAAGCGGGTTCGCAGCGAATTCTTGCAGGTCGAGGAGCGACAGTCAAGGCGAAAGTCCATGGCATCGCGCATGGATATCCAAGGCGAGCTTCCGCAGCACGCTGCGCGGTCATGCGAGGCGAGTTTCCCCCGCACGCTGCGCAGTTATCCGAAGCGAGTTTCTACAGTACGCTGCGCGCGGATACAAAGCGGTCTTTCCACCAGCCGGATGTCAGGCTGTTCACCGTCACCCCGTTGGCGGATGGAGTGTTGTGAATGAAGTTGCCGTCGCCCATGTAGATGCCGACATGATTGATGACGCCATTGTTCGTACCGACGGTGTCGAAGAAGATGAGATCGCCCTTCTTCAGATTTGCCCGGCTGACGGCGCTTCCCTGGGATTTCTGGGAGCTTGTCCCCCATTTCAAGCTGACTCCGGCTTTGCCGTAGATGAACTGGGTGAAGGAGGAGCAGTCGAAGATCAGCTTGCTCTCATTGCGGACGCCGTAGCTGTACGATACTTTGCCGATGTAGCTCTGCGCCAGCGAGACGACCTGATCGGCTTTCGCGCTTGCTCCAGGCTGCACGCTTCCGCTGCCGCCTCCCGCTGCTGATCGCGAGTATGTGGTGTACTTGCTGCCGGAGGAGATATATCCGCTCTCGCCTTTTGCTGTCAGGACATGCAGCCAGTAACTGTTGGCCTGTCCGACGACATGGACCGCTTCGCCTTTTTTCAGCATGCGGATTTTGGCGGCGGAGTTGCTTGGCTGTGTACGCATATTGACGCCATATGTAATGGTAGTCTCAAAAGAAGAAGATGCCGCAGCTGCCGGGGTCGGCGGGACGTAAACGGCTCCAATAGCGGTAAATGCCACGGTGGCGCACAGACTCGCTCCGATCAGCTTGCGGTTGAACCAATTACTGCTCATGTTGGTGAAAACCTCCTCGGGTTGTTGGTCTATCCCAACTGTAGCAGATTTTTAACGGCCTAAGATTTTCCACGAAGAGCAGAAATCCAGGGGGGACATGCTTTTCAAGGCCTTTCTTAGAAATAAATGAGAACTATCTCATCAAAATTCGGCTGCCCGAATTGATGCCGGGACTGGATAAGAGGCAGTAAATAGAGCCTTGCGAAGGCAGAATCAAGCGTTTTTACGAAATCGATAATTCGTCGCCAATTAAATTCCTGTATAATCCAATTGCAACTATCTTCCCTATCGAAAAGGAGGCATTATGTAATGAAATCAATCGTCAGGCTTTTAGCGTCGGCCGTCCTCATGCTGGCTCTGCTGCTGGGCAATGTAAGTCCGCTGATTGGACAAGCTGCCCCGGTGGCGGATGCAGCCGTATCCGGACCGACCGATTTTGCCGGCATCATCAACTACATCAAGGCAAACGGCAAGCTGCCGGCCAACTTCTTGACGAAAAGCCAGGCGACAAGCAAAGGCTGGGTGTCCAGCAAATGCAATCTGGCTACAGTAGCACCCGGCTACAGCATCGGCGGGGATGTCTTCTCCAACTATGAAGGCCTGCTTCCAGCCAAGTCGGGACGCACCTGGCGCGAGGCGGATGCCTACTACACGTCGGGATGCCGCAACGCTTCCCGGGTCCTTTATTCCAATGACGGCCTCTACTACACGACAAGCGACCATTACGCCAGCTTCCAGAAGTGGTGAACAGCTTGGGGGACTTGCTTTTTCAGGCAAGTCCCTTATTCTTGGAATAGACAAGAACCCTCTCCAAGGAGATGAGAAGGCTGGACAAGATCTTGCTACTTGACGGCAGCAAGCTGGCGACGATCGAAGCTTTTCACGATGCGCTTAGCCGCGAGCTGCACTTCCCCGATTATTATGGCCGCAATCTGGACGCTCTTTACGATTGCCTGACGGATTATGCCGGTTCCCCTCTGGCCATTCATTGGATTTCCATCGAAGACAGCCTCAAGCTGCTTGGCGAACGGACGACATCGGCCTTGCTCTCCGTATTCAAGGATGCCGCAGACCATAATCCGAGCTTGACCTTCTCGTCCCCCGACTCGGCTTAAAAACCGGAGGCCTGCCGAAAAACTCGGCAGGCCTCTTCAGGCTTACACTCTATCTCCCTTTTCCATTCCACGCGCGTTTTCATTTCAGCCGCCATCTGCTGCAACCTCTGAAGCGGCCGGCCAATATCCGGCGAATTCCTGCTCGTCATAAGCGTAAAAGCTGGCCAGAATCGGCTTGCGGTCATCGAGGAACAGCTGGCTCGACACGGCGGATACAAGCTTGGGAATCGCATAGCGCATGCCCGAAAGGGCCGAAGCCGACAAGCCGCAGCTGATCATCGCGGAGTAATTGAACGTGAACAGTCCGTGCAGCAGGCTGTTCCCCTCCTCGCTTCGGCTCGTGAAGGCAAAACCTGGCGTCAAGTAAGGATGGGCGTCAAGCACTGCGCTGGCGATGGGCTCAGGAGCGTCATACCGGTCTTTCCAGCGGGCGATATGGCTTTCCACCAGCTTCAGCTCCGGACGCAGCGCCGGATCGGTCAGCAAGCCGGTGCTGACGAGCAGGAAGTCGTAAGCGAAGCTTCCTTGAGGCGTCGTTACGACCGCCTGCTCCCCTTCCTCCCTGACAGCCAGCCATGGCGCTCCCAGATGGAGGCTGAACCCGGGCCAGGAGCATGCCCGCTGGAAGGTGTCATTGGTGGGAGGCTGGTTATGATGGAAGAAATGCGCCATCGCCTCGTATTTCTCCTCATCGGAGAGGATGTGGAAATGCTCGATCATGCCCGAATACTCCATCTGGCGGATCGGATTGATCCGGGACAGCTCGCTGCGCCGGACGAATACATGCGCGGCGGCTGCTCCTTGAGCAAGCGCGTGGTTGGCATTGTCGAACGCCGATGCTCCCCCTCCCAGCACAGCGATCCTCTTCCCGGCAAGCTTGGAGAAATCGATCGGCTCCGAAGTGTGGGCATACAAGCTGCTGGATACGTTGTCGGCCACGATGCCGGGAACATGCCACTCTCCGCCTCCCTGTATGCCGGTAGCCAGAATGACCTTGCGCGCCAGCAGATGGGGAGATGACGGTTCGGGGCCTTCCACATGAAGGCGATGGATGCCGCCGGGCAGCGGCTCGATCAGCTTCAGCCTGGCATCGTTCCGGACAGGCAGAGAGAGGATGCGGCGATACCATCGCAAATAATTCATCCACTCGCCGCGCGGAATTTTGTCCACCTCCTCCCAGCCTTCCTCTCCGTGCTGCGATTCCCACCAGGAGCGGAAGGTCAGGGATGGAACGCCGAGATCGATGGAAGTCAGATGCTTGGGCGTCCTCAGCGTGACCATTCGGGCATAAGTTTCCCATGGACCTTCGCAGCCCTCTGCATTTTCGTCGATGACGAGTATGTTGGACACTCTCTCCCGCAGCAGGCCGAAGGCGGTGCCGAGGCCGCTTTGGCCGCCGCCGACGATGACAACGTCATAGACGTGGCCGTCCGGATGTACGCGGGGACGAACCCAATCCTTTCCTCCAAAAGCAATATAGGCAAGATCTTTGCGGACGCGCGCGTTCAGTTCCTCTAGGCTCATGGCAGCATTCATACCTTTCCGGACGCGATGGCATCCTTGCATGACCGTTCATCAAAGGAATCAGTCGATAGGATGAGAGCTCTAGCGACAATATGCGGCCACCCACTCTCATTCAGCTCTTTCGAAATTGTTTTCATGTTATATTTTATAACCTGTCGTGTAAATATAGAGCTTTGCATCTTGTAATCCGCTTTTCGGATTTTGTGCAGCGTAACGATATTCTCCGCCTTCTCTCCCTGACGGCCTTTTCTACCTCCCGCCATTCCATTCCGATTGAAACGAAAAAAAAGCATCTCCGGAGCGAGTGGAGATCGCTTCGGAGATGCTTCTTGCTGGCCGGCTTTAAAAACCTGGAAGGCTGCGCCGGTACTTGTCGGCAGACATGCCGACCGTCTGCTTGAACAGACGGCTGAAATGGGCCGGATGCTTGAACCCGACGCGGAAGCCCGCTTCCGTAACGGAAATGTCCGGCTCCAGCAGAAAGAGCACCCTGGCCTGGTTGACCCGCTGCTTGTAGATATACTCGAACAGCTGCACGCCTGTAACTTCCCTGAACGTTCTGGACAGGTAAGAACGGCTCAAATGCAGCTCGCTCTGAAGCCGCTCCAGCGTGAGCTCCTCGGAAAGATGCCCGCCGATATAGTCCATGATATCCTGCGCGATCTGCTCCTTGTCCCTCGACCGTTCCGGCGCCAGATTCATCGGCTCCTGGCATCGCTCGTAGATGAACCCCAGCAGATCTTCGAACGCCAGCTTCATCCGGTACAGGCCGGCAGCATCGCCCTGCTTCTTGAAGCGGTCCATCCTGGCCAGAATCAGCTCCGCTTCTTCCCGATGCTCTCCCCGCAGAGACAGCCGATAGTTGCGGAGCTCCTCGAACGGCCGCATGACGGGCAGCTGCGCCCCGGAGGGCGAGGCGGCCCGGAGCGGATCGGGATAGAAATGAATGATGCTCCGCACGTAAGGTTGGCTCGGATCGACTTTGGGCCTGTGCAGGGTCATGCCGTACATGAGCAGCATGTCGCCCGGCTCCAGCCGGTAAATGCGGCTTCCGATCAGATACGTGCAATCCCCTTCATGGAAGAAATAAATCTCATAGTAGGGGTGAGAATGGAAATCCTGCATGACCTGCCCATCGTCGCGAAAGGAATAATCGAGCAGGCCGGCAGGATAACCGCCGCTTCCGGACATGCATGCCACATCCTCTCCATGGCTATGTGCCATGGGTTCAGCATACCATCGTCCATCGCTTCTGATAAGAGAGGACCGGTCAGGCTCCGGACGCGGCACCGCTGGTCTCCAGCAGCTCGCGCATATAGCGCGAGTATTGCTCCAGCATTTCCGGCGAGCTGTATTGCCCGCTGAAATCCTCCACCCCGATGAACCCGTCGTAGCCGACGGCGATGAGGTCGGAGACGACTTCCTTCCAGCGGACGACTCCGCCTTTCATGCCCGTCCAGCTGCTGTTCCACCGGACGCTTCCATCGGCATCGGCCGTCGATGTCCACCCGGCATTCTTCATATGCACATGAGCCAAATAGGGCCCGAGCATCTCCAAGCCCATGCGGTGGTTCTCGTAGCCTTCATGGACCATGTTGCCGGGATCGTAGAGGACCCCGACGGCGTCCGTGTCCAGCCCTTCGCACAGCCGGATGGCGGCCGAAGCGCTCGGGGCGATCGTGCCGTGATGGGTCTCGATCAGGCCTTTGACTCCATACTGCCTGCACAGGCTTGAAGCCTCGCGCAGGTAGATCCTCTGCAGGCCGAACAGCTCGCCGAAAGGTCTCGATCGGTCGTAGCCGTGCACGCCCAGACGGATATAATCCGCCCCGAGCTCCCTCGCAGCAGCCAGCACCTGCTCGGTCCCTTCCAGATCGCCTGCTTGCAGATAAGGCGTCAAGCTTATGGACTTCAGTCCTTCCTTCTCCGCCGCGCCTCGGAACCGGGCCAGCACGCCGGCATCCGCGCTCTGCGGCACCGTAGCCAGATTGTTCCCCCAAAAGGAGGGCTTCTCTTGCCTGATTTCTGCGGGAGTATCCTTGCAGCGCCATTCTATCCCCTGCAGGCCTGCCTTGCGGGCGGCTGCGGCCAGCTCCTCCGGAGAGAGCTCCGGCGTTGCCACGGTAAATACAGACAGCTGAATCGTCATGGTCGAGATGGCCTCCGATCTATCATCTGATTTATTCCCGCCTCCAGGAAGCAGGCTCCTCCTTCAAGGCGGATCTTCCATTGAATCCGCCGATCCTTATCGCTTCCGCTTGCGCCAGCAGGCACAGCTCCGCCGCCTTGAACGCATGCTCCTGCGTCATGGCCTCCTCCGTCCGGTTCAGGACATCAAGAATCAGGCTGCCGAAAAACGGATACCCGACCTTGCCGGAAAGCTCCATATGATGCTCTCCCTCGCCGTTCACGAGATAGAGATGATCACCATGCGGGGAACGGGCGATATCCACATACTTGCGCAGCTCGATATAACCTTCCGTGCCGAGGATGACCGTGCGTCCGTCCCCCCAGGTCGAGAGGCCTGCCGGCGTCAGCCAGTCGACCCGGAAGTAATGGCTGGCTCCGTTGTCGCCCAGCAGGCTGGCATCCCCGAAATCCTCCAGCTCGGGATAGGCTGGATGCTGGTAATTGCCCACCTTGCTGTGGAGCACCCGGGCATCGCGGCAGCCGGCAAAATGAAGGAACTGCTCGATCTGATGGCTGCCGATATCGCACAGGATGCCTCCATACCGCTGCCGGTCGAAAAACCAGTCCGGCCGCGACGGCGCATTCAGCCGATGCGGGCCGGTGCCCATCACCTGCACGACACGGCCGATGGCTCCGTCGGCGATAAGCTCTCCGGCGAATACGGCACTCTCCACATGCAGCCTTTCGCTGTAATAGACGGCATACTTGCGGCCCGTCTCGGCAGCGCAGCGACGGGCTTCCTCCAGCTGCGAGAGCTCCGTGAACGGCGTTTTGTCCGTAAAATAATCCTTGCCATGCCGCATGACCTTGACGCCGAGCGGTCCACGCTCGTTCGGCACGGCGGCCGCGGCGACGAGATGCAGCTCCGGATCCTGAAGAACTTCTTCCAGGGATCCGGCAATGGCCGCGCCCGGGTAGCGGGAAGCAAATGCGGCTGCCCGATCGCAATCGGCATCATAAACCGACTTCAGCGTGCCGCCGGCTTCGATCAGCCCGTTGCACATGCCGTAAATATGGCCGTGGTCGAGGCAGACAGCGGCGAACACGAATTCCCCCCTGCCGACGACGGGACTCGGCTTCCCCTGCGGGGCATAATTCATACCGTCCTTGCTCACTTGCGGTTCCCCCTTGCATCAAGCAGCGTTATCCGCCGCGACGCTATATTTGCCCATCCCCAGCTTTTAATGAGTGCCCTTCACATCCAGCGTACGGCCTGCAGCCGCTTGATCCTTGCCGGCAGTCGAAGCCGCGATGCGGGCCTGCAGCTCACGGTAATACCTCTCGTCATCCAGCGGCAGCTCCACCCATCCGTCCGTCCAGGCGGACAGGAGCATGGCGTTGGCCAGCGCCAAGCCTTTGATTCCTTCCTCTCCGGGCGACTCCAGCGGGGCGCGTCCGGCGATGGCATCGACCCAGTTGCGGGTCACGGCCCGGTGCTGGTTGGGATCGCCGCCCGGCACCGGGACATCGATCCGCCATGTCTCCGGGCTGCCGAAGCCACCGGCGTACGTCCGGTTGAACTCGCTCTCCGGCGTTCTGAGACGCCAGAACGTCAGCTTGCCGTCCTCGGCGACCAGCTTGCCGCGGTCGCCGGTAATCTCGAGCCGGTTCGTGCCGGGCGCATCGACGGTCGACGTGATGAACACTCCTGTCGCTCCGTTCGAGTATTCGGCATAAGCGGTAACATCGTTCTCCACTTCAATGTCCCGATGTTTGCCGAAGCCGCAGAAAGCACGGATCCGAGTCGGCATGAGACCGGTGATCCACTGCCACAGATCGAGATTATGGGGCGATTGGTTCATCAGGACGCCTCCGCCCTCGCCCTCCCAGGTCGCTCTCCAGCCGCCGCTGTCGTAATAGCTTTGGGAACGGTACCAATCCGTGACGATCCAATTGATGCGCCTGACCTCGCCGAGTTCTCCGGATCCGATCAGCTCGCGCATCTTGCGGTAAAGAGGGTTCGTCCGCTGATTGAACATGATGCCGAACACCCGGCCGCTGGCCGCGGCAGCCTCGTTCATTTCCTTGACCTGCTTCGTATACACGCCGGCCGGCTTCTCCACAAGCACATGCAGTCCCGCTTGGAGGGCGGCTATCGTTTCTTCGGGATGGGAATAATGCGGCGTGCAGATCAGGACGCCGTCCACCTCGCCGGAATCGAACATCTCCCTGGCGCTTCCGTACGTCTTGACGGAGTCGCCGAAGGCTGCCTTCGCCCAGGAGAGCCTCTCCTCCCGGACATCCGATACGGCAGCCAGCACGCCTCCCGGCACTTCGCCTGCCGCCAGATACGCGGCATGGCCCGAGCCCATATTGCCGAGCCCGACAATTCCGATTCTCAGCTCAGTCGTCATTTGAATGCCTCCCCATGCTTCGGTTCCGCCCGCCTGTCGACGGGGCATGCCGTGATTGTATCATGGCAGCGGTTGCAGCTCTTGACCGAGATGGACCGATTATCGCTCCCATTTGACTCTCGTTGCACAATACAGGCCAAACACCCCATTCCGATGCACCAGCTCCCCCACTGATATAGCGAATGTGGCTGGCACAACCGAGCAGAAGCTTTACAAGCCTTCGTTCTATGTCCCCTTTTTTTCCTGAATCCGGCATTTTGCTCTTGAAATTAAACCTTAAACGAACTAATATGAACTTATATGAACTAATCCAAACCTATTAGGAGGAATTCAAATGGAAATCCGTTACGCTTCCCACCCGCAGGAAGCAAAAGCTTTCGATACGGGCCGCCTGCGCCAGGAGTTTCTGATCGAGAGCTTGTTTGAAGCCGACCGCCTCGCTCTCTTCTACACGCATGTGGACCGCTTCATCGTCGGCGGCGTCATGCCGGTGACCGGCAGCGTCAAGCTGGAGGCCGATCCGAAGACGATCGGCGCGGCATCCTTCCTGGAACGCCGCGAGATCGGCATCATCAATGTCGGCGGTCAAGGCGCCGTAACCGTAGACGGCATCGAGTACGCCATGGAGCCGAAGGACTGCCTTTATGTCGGCCGCGGCGCCGGCGAAGTCGCCTTCCATAGCGCCGACGCCTCCAATCCTTCCAAATTCTACTTGAACTCCACTCCTGCTCATCAGACCTATCCGACAGCGAAAGCCGCCATCAGCGAGGCTTCGCCCAATCATCTTGGAAGCCCGGCCAACTCCAACGAGCGGACGATCTACCGCTATATCCATCTCGGCGGCATCCAGAGCTGCCAGCTGGTCATGGGCATGACGCTGCTCAAGGACGGAAGCATGTGGAACACGATGCCTTGCCATACGCACAATCGCCGCTCCGAGGTGTACTTCTACTTCGACATGCCGGAGGACGGCAATGTCTTCCACTTCATGGGAGAGCCGCAGGAAACCCGCCATCTGGTCGTACGCAACGAACAGGGCGTGATCTCCCCGAGCTGGTCCATCCACAGCGGCGTCGGCAGTTGCAGGTATACGTTCATTTGGGGCATGGCCGGCGAGAACCAAGTGTTCGAGGATATGGACCCCGTTGCCATGAGTGAAC
This sequence comes from Paenibacillus sp. D51F, assembly GCF_053345695.1. Taxonomy (NCBI): domain Bacteria; kingdom Bacillati; phylum Bacillota; class Bacilli; order Caryophanales; family Paenibacillaceae; genus Paenibacillus; species Paenibacillus sp. D51F. The sequence goes on from NZ_JBKFAO010000002.1 coordinate 247,400, forward strand.
TAAAATAGAGAAAAAAAACGAATGGATGAACGAAAATGAACCCATTGCGGCGTTATGAGACGATTATGGAAATTCTGCTCGCCCAGCGCGAAGTGACGGTGGCCGAGCTGAGCGAGCGGCTGCAGGTAACGGGAAAGACGATCCGCGAGGATCTTCAGAAGCTTGAAGAGCGGGGGCTTCTGACCCGGATCCACGGCGGCGCCATGCTGGCGCAAAGCGATCAGCTCGGGATTCTGAGCTCCCGAGAGCCGCTCGTCCGGCATAATCCGGAGAAGGCCGAAATCGCCGGACTGGCTGTCGAGCTGATCAAGCCGGGCGAGGTCATCGCCTTGGACGGGGGCAGCACGACGCTGGAGATCGCCAAGCGGCTGGACAACGCGCCGCTGACGGTCGTCACGAACGATGTGAGGATCATCGCCGAGCTCGCTCCTAAGGATGCGATACGCCTCGTCGTTCCCGGAGGCTATCGGGTCCGCAATATGCTTGCCGGCCAGGAAGCAGCCGCCTACGTGCGGAGGCTGAACATCCATAAGGCTTTTATGTCCGCGACGGGAGTTCATCCGGAGAACGGCTTCACGATCTATACCGGCGAGCTGCTGGAAATCAAGCGCGCCATGATTGAAACCGCAGACCAAGCCTATGCCGTGGCAGACAGCAGCAAGTTCGGCCGAAGCGCTCTGTTCACCTTCGCCAAGCTCAGCGAAATGAACGCCATCCTGACGGATTCCCTGCTGCCTTCCGGCTGCGCCAAGGAGTATGCCGAAGCGGGTGTCAGGCTGCAGGCCGCAGCTCCTTCTTAGCTCCTCCAATAAGCCATGAAAGGAATGAAGGAATGATGTCCTTGTTCGATTTGACCGGCAAAACGGCCCTTGTCACCGGAACCTCCGGCGGCCTCGGGCAAGCCATGGCCGTCGCCCTGGCCGAAAGCGGCGCTGCCGTCGTCGCCGTCTCCTCCTCGGGAAGCCGGGCAACGGTCGAGACGATCCGCGGCCTCGGCGGCCAAGCGAAGGATCTCCCCGCCGATCTCGGCGATCTGGACGCCCTCGAGGACGTCTATGCCGCTGCTCTCTCCTTCACGGGAGGCATCGACATCCTCGTCAACAACGCCGGCATCATCCGCAGGACGCCTGCAGCGGAGCACGGACGCCGCGACTGGGAGGATGTCATCAACCTGAACTTGAATGCCGTCTTCTATCTCAGCCAGCTGGCAGGAAGAGGGATGATCCAGCGGGGCAGCGGCAAAATCATCAACATCGCCTCGATGCTCTCCTTCCAAGGCGGCGTCAACGTGCCGGGCTACGCGGCGAGCAAGCATGCGGTCGCCGGATTGACCAAGGCGCTCGCCAATGAATGGGCCGCGAAGGGCGTCCAGGTCAACGCTATCGCTCCGGGATACATGATGACGAACAATACCGCCCCTATCCAAGCCGACGAAGGCCGCTATCGTTCCATTACGGAACGAATTCCGGCAGCCCGCTGGGGAACGCCCGAGGACCTGAAGGGACCGGTCGTGTTCCTCGCTTCCCAGGCTTCCGATTACATGAACGGCCACGTCCTCTGCGTGGACGGCGGCTGGATGGTTCGCTGACCGGAATCAGGAGCCTATGCTCCTAGCTTCTTCGCTTGCTACGCAAATCAAGACGCACCGCATACATCCACATAAAAAGCAGCGGCTCCGGACATGAATTCATCCGATTGCCGCTGCTTTTTGAATCGTACCGATTGAAAGCCGGCATCAGCCTTTCACGCCGCCGACGGTCATGCCTTTGACAAAGTATTTCTGCAGGAAAGGATACACGATGATCATCGGCAGGCTGGCCACGATCGTCATCGTCGCGCGGATGGAGCTCGGCGTGACGAAGTTCGAGCTTGAGTTCGCGCTGTTCGCGAATGCCGACGCCGACGTCATCGAGGAATTCGAGTTGGAGTTCGCCAGCATCTTCATCAGCTCGTACTGGAGCGTGCTGAGATTCACTTTCTCGGAGTTGTAGAGGAACACATCGAACCACGAGTTCCACTGGTAGACGCCCGTGAAGAGCGCGACCGTCGCGAGCGAGAAATTGCCCATCGAGATGCCATATTTGAGCATACTGGTCCTCGCTCGTCCTGCATGAATACCGGCATCTGCTGTCCGACTCGAAGTATTCGATCCAGATGATCGCCGGCATGCTCGGCTACCGCGATATCGCCCACTTCAGCCGCCAGTTCAAGCGCTGGACGGGCTTCTCTCCTTCCGAATACAGGAAGCAGCTGCATGTCTGAGCCCCGCTGCAGACTGCGATTCCGAAAGTAACGGCGGCTTGGTAACGGCGGCTTGGACGGCGGCTTGGACGGCGGCTTGGACGGCGGCTTGGACGGCGGCTTGGACGGCGGCTTGGACGGCGGCTTGGACGCCTGATCGGGCCGCTGCCGATGCTGCATCCGGGCACCTCCGTTCCCGTTTTCAAGAAAACGCTGTCAAACTGGTATGGTAGTATGGTAGTATCAAAAAGGAGGAGGCGATACCGCCATGAATCAACCCCTCGCAACCCGCGGTTCATCCGCCCGCGACATCGTGTACGACAGCTTGAGAGAACAGATTCTCAGCCTGGAGCTGCCTCCGGGAACGGCTCTGTCCGAAAAGGACTCGGCCGCCGCCTTCGGCGTCAGCCGCACTCCCGTACGGGAAGCTTTCCTGCGGCTCGCTCAGGAACAGCTGGTCCAAGTGCTCCCGCAGCGCGGCACCTTGGTCTCGCTGATCGACCCGGAGCTCGTGGAGGAAGCGCGCTTCATGAGGGAGCAGCTGGAGAGAGCCGTCATCCGGCTCGCCTGCGCCGGCTTCCCTCCGCTCTCGCTCTCCGCGCTGCGGGACAATCTCGCCGCCCAGCAGGATGCGATGACGCGGCTCGACGACCGGAGGCTGTTCGAGCTCGACGAGGCGTTCCACCGCGCCCTGTTCCAGGGCTGCGGCAAGCTGAACACCTGGTCGGTCATCCAGCAGATGAATCTCCATCTGAACCGGGCCCGCTTGCTGCGTCTGGCGAGCGATCCCCATTGGACCCATCTGTACGAGCAGCATGCCGCCATGGCGGAAGCGATCGCCGATGGACGCGAGGAAGCAGCCGACGACCTCATGAAGCAGCATTTGCGGCTCGGCATCGCCGACCAGGAGCTGCTCAAGAAGGAGTATCCGCATTATTTCAAGCCGGAAAGGGAGAATGCCAAGTGAACATGAGCTTCCGCTGGTTCGGTGAAGGCAACGATACCGTCACCTTGAGCCAAATCAGGCAAATTCCAGGCGTCACCGAGATCGTCTGGTCGCTGCACGACATTCCGGCCGGGGAGGAATGGCCCCTCGACCGGATCGTGGACATCCGAGATCAGGCTGCGGCGCATGGCCTCGGCATCAACGTCGTCGAGAGCGTCAATATCCACGAGGACATCAAGCTCGGACTCCCGAGCCGCGATGTCTACATCGAGAACTACATAAAAACGATGGAAAAGCTGGCTCAAGTAGGCGTGAAGGTCATCTGCTACAACTTCATGCCCGTCTTCGACTGGCTGCGCACCGATCTCCATCATCCGAGCGGAGACGGCTCGACCGCTCTGTTCTATGAGAAAAGCCGGATCGAAAACGTCGATCCGTTCGAGCTCGTCCGGCAAATAAACGCGAATTCCACGCTCACGATGCCGGGCTGGGAGCCGGAGCGCCTCTCCCATCTCACTTCCTTGTTCGAGGTGTATCGCGGAGTGACCGAGGAGCATCTCTGGGATCACCTGAAGTATTTCCTCGACAAAGTCATCCCGGCGGCGGAAACGCTCGGCATCCGGATGGCCATCCACCCGGACGATCCGCCATGGCCGATCTTCGGCCTCCCGCGCATCATCACCGGTCAGGACAACCTGCGCCGCTTCCTGTCTCTCCATGACAGTCCCGCCAACGGCATCACGCTGTGCAGCGGCTCGCTCGGAGCGAACCCCGCCAACGACATCGTCGGCATGATCCACGAATTCGCGGACCGCATTCCGTTCGCCCATATCCGCAACGTCAAGGTGTTCGACAACGGAGACTTCATCGAGACGTCCCACCGGACGCAGGACGGAACGGTCGATATCGCGGGCATCGTGAAGGCTTACCGCGACATCGGCTTCGACGGCTACGCCCGCCCGGATCACGGACGGCATATCTGGGATGAGCAATGCCGTCCCGGCTACGGACTGTACGACCGCGCGCTCGGCATCATGTATCTGTGGGGATTGTGGGACGCAGCAGGCAGCCTGACTCCATCCGCCGTGAAGGAGGGACACGCTTCATGAGTCTCCTGCCTCTGCATGCTTCTCTCGAAGGCAAAACCGCCGTCGTCACGGGCGGCTCCGGCGTGCTCTGCCGAGTCATGGCGCTGGAGCTCGGCCGCCAGGGCTGCCGCGTCGCCGTCCTCGGCCGCAGCCTCGACAAAGCGGCTGCCGTCGCCGATGAAATCACGGCTGCCGGCGGCAAGTCCATCGCGCTCTCCTGCGATGTGACCGATCCGGACAGCGTCGCAGCCGCTGCCCTGTCCGTGCAGGAGCGGCTCGGTCCATGCGACATTCTCGTCAACGGCGCCGGCGGCAACCATCCCAGCGCCAACACGACGAACGAGATTTTCCGCTCCGGGGATCTGGAAGACGAGAAGACGGTATCCTTCTTCGATCTCAGCGTCCAGGGCTTCCGGAACGTGTTCGACCTCAACATGGTCGGAACGCTCCTTCCGACCCAGACGTTCGCCAAGCAGATGCTAGGACGGGGCGGCACCGTGCTCAACGTCTCCTCCATGAGCGCTCCTTCGCCGCTGACCAAGGTGCCGGCCTACAGTGCCGCCAAAGCCGCGATCAACAACTGGACGCAGTGGCTGGCCGTCCATATGGCCGAATCCGGAATCCGCGTCAACGCCATCGCTCCGGGCTTCTTCCTCACAGAGCAGAACCGCGGGCTGCTGCAAAATCCCGACGGCAGCTGGACAGAGCGCTCCGGCAAGATCATCGCCCATACTCCGATGCGCCGCTTCGGCGTCCCGGAGGATCTGCTCGGCACGCTGCTCTGGCTGCTCGACTCCGACTCGTCCGGCTTCGTGACCGGCACGGTGATTCCGGTCGACGGCGGATTCATGGCTTATTCCGGCGTATGATAGAGCTGACGTCCTGGGGCAGCCTCGTATTCAACGGCACGAACGGCATCGCATCCACGAGCAAGAAAGCAACCGTATTTTAATCTCTGCTAGATCCGAGTCCGGCAGCCGAATGATTGCATTCGGCTGCTTTTTACTATTTTTTAACATCTCTCCAGGCTTCTCTTTAGTATAATGAGAGGGACTGCTTTTAGGGGAGGTAGACACGTTTGAAAGCAATCGCGGTATTTTGCGGATCCAGCATGGGCGCCAAGCCGACCTATGCCGAAGGAGCATCCAGACTCGGTTCGGAGCTGGCGCGGAGGGGAATCACCCTTGTCTATGGCGGGGCAAGCGTCGGCATCATGGGAGTGCTCGCCGATTCCGTTCTGCAGGCGGGCGGCCAGGTCATCGGCGTCATTCCAACGATGCTGGAGGAAAGGGAGATTTCCCATCGCGGACTCACCGAACTGATCGTGGTCGGTTCCATGCACGAAAGAAAGCTGAAAATGTCCGAGCTCGCGGACGGATTCATCGCGATGCCCGGCGGCCCGGGCACGATGGAAGAGCTGTTCGAGATCTTCACCTGGGGACAGCTCGGCCTGCACGGCAAGCCGATCGGCTTGCTGAATGTGGACGGCTACTACGACGGGCTGATCTCTTTCTTCGGCCATATGAACAAGGAGCAGTTCCTCCAGGACAAATACATGTCGATGGCGCTGTCGGATTCCGACCCGGCCTCGCTGCTGGACAAATTCGCTTTGTATACGCCTCCGGAAGTCAAGACGTACATCAAGAAAAGCCAGACGTAACCGCCGAACGGTACGGCTCCATCTATGCAGGGCAAGCAAAAAGGCATTGCGACGCCGGCGGCGTCGAAATGCCTTTTTGCAACGAAAGAACCCGAAGGCGGCAATGTTTTCGTAAGCAGGCTTAAAAACAGAGAGCAAGCCGCCTTGAGACGACGGAATCGGATCGGGTTCGGGCGACTCCGGATCAAGCTCAGAGCAGCGTGATTAGGAGGTTTGCCGCTGCCTGTCCGCGACGGCAAATCTGTTCAGGCTCGCTTCCGTTTCGAGAATAGCGGCGGCAAGAGCATTTCCTTCCCCCTCTTGTCCTCTTCTGAAGTAAAGAGAGCGAAGAAGGTTCTTGCCGTTCACACGGGCGACAGCCTGCGCCCGGCTTCCCGGCCAATTCAAGCAGGTCGATAATCCGGTTATCCAATCCGCGATCTCCGCCTGAGCAAGCCGCCCATCGCCGATCATGGCGTCCACGATGCTTGCGATTCGTTCATCCTCTTCCTCGCCGAAAATATGGCTTCCATTCTGCAGCATGCCTTGGATCGCGGCAAGCATCTCGCGCTGTACCGCAGCATCGCTTTCCGGGCACTGGACCAGCTCCTTCAGCGCATCCGCTCCATGCGCGGCACTGTGCGCCCAGCCTTCTTCAGGCAGAAGCCCGCGAAGATCCTTTTCCTCCCGATAATAGCGGAGCAGAGAATGTTTCAGAAGCTCATAGCCGTCTTGGTCCAGAAAAGGCTTTCGACTATGGCGCCTGGCGATCAAAGCCAGCGGCAATACGGAGAAAGTCCTCGTAAATACCGTCTGATCGCCATCCCTGCCGATATGGTAGAACAAATGATTCTCATCGGCAAGCACCTCGAGAAGGCTTTGCCATTCTTCTTCGGCCAATCTCTCCTCCGTCATCCAGACATAGAATGTCGGATAGATGAGCTCATCCCGCAATTCCGGATCGGGATCGCCGATGAACCGCAGCATTTGAGCGATATAATCCTCCCTGCTCTCTCCTTCGCGAAGCTGGTAGTTCTCCTTCTCTACTCTTTGCAAGTTATGTCTGAGCTGCGTCCTCGCATCGTTCATCTCTTTATCCCCTTCATCATGCATTCGATCTCTTCCACCACAAGCTCCGGCTCATCCACATGAATGTAATATCTGCCCGGCAGCTTGCAAAAAAGCCCGCAGGAGGTCAACATCTGCGGACGGAGCGAATCTATGCGTTCAATAGAGATTCTATCTTTCCATGTTCAAATCAGCATAACATGGAGGATTCATGAACCTGAGGTAAGAAATAGGTTAAACCGATTTCCCCTGCAAATGATCATTCGGATGATGACAATCAAGCGAATTTCCCCATCTACTCTACGTCACTTGAAAAGGAAAAGAAGATGGAAAGGATGAATAGGATTACAGCTATCCCCAAAACAACAAATACCGAATAACCAAACCATTGCAGTATTTTTGGCATCGTCTTCATATCAATTTTTTTAGTAGGCGTACCCATGATGTTGTGATAATGCAGCAAGGTACGGATCCAACTATGCAGAAAAAGCAAAAAGGCATTCGGACGCCAGCCGCGTCGGAATGCCTTTGTTGCAATCAAAGAACCCGTTGAAAATGTTTTACTGGCGGGAGGACGGCTCCTCGCCGGCCGCGTTCCTTTCCCGTACAAAATCGGCGATTCGGGCATGAATGGCATCGCGCACCTCGCGGAACTTCGCCATGATCTCCTCTTCCGTTCCCGTCGCCTTGGCGGGATCGTCGAACCCCCAGTGCCATTTGATGACGTCCGTATTGGAAATGGCCGGGCAATGCTCGTCTGCATGCCCGCATAGGGTGATGACATAATCGGCAGCGTTCAGCAAATCGAGATCGATCACATCCGAGCTGTGCCCGCTTATATCGATCCCGGCTTCCTTCATCACCTGCACGGCGCGTGGATTCAAGCCGTGAGCCTCCAAGCCGGCGCTTCTGACGTCGAACCGTCCACGCCCTTCCGCCTTGAGAAAGCCGTCGGCGATCTGGCTGCGGCAGGAGTTGCCGGTACATAAGAAATATACCATCGGTCTAGCGTTCATAAGACGGGATATCCCCTTTCCTTTTCGATTTTGATCTTGCAATCAGCAGCCAGCCGAAGGCAACAAAGATCAGAACAGCGCCCGCATTCGCAAGCCAGACATGAATGATATTCAAGGACAGGAAAGACAGCCACAAATAGAGTCCGACCAGAGTAATCAGCAGCGTCGGAACCGTAAGCGCGATTCCCGCTTTGAAATAATACCCCCAGCCGATGCGCAAGCCTTTGCGGGACAGGACATGCAGCCACAGAAGAGTCGCGAGCGAGCCGATCGGCGTGATTTTCGGTCCGAGATTGGAGCCGATGACGTTGGCATAGATCATCGCTTCCCGAATGACGCCGCTCGTCTTCGTTGCCTGGATGGCCAGCGCATCGATCATGACCGTCGGAAGATTGTTCATGACGGAGGACAGGAACGCTGCGATGAACCCTGCGGCTATGCTCGTGATCAGCAAGCCTTGCCGGCCGATCGCTTCGAACAGGGAAGTCAGCGAGTCCATCAGCCCCGCATTCCGAAGGCCGTATACGACGACGTACATCCCGATGGAAAAGATGACGATCGACCACGGCGCGCCTTTGACCAGCTTCCGGACATCCATCTCCGGGCTTCTGCGTACCGCTGCCAGGAACAGGAGCGCGATCGCTCCCGCCGGAATGGAAACCGGAACATGCAGCCAGCCGCTGGCGAAGTACGTGATCGGAAGAGCCGCCAGCACCACCCAGGCCATCTTGAACAGCCGGGGATCCTTGATGGCGTCCCGCGGATTTTTCAGCTTGCCGACCGTGTAGCTGCCGGAAATGCTTTTCCGGTAGAACAGGTACAGCACGAGCAGGCTGGCCGCTATGGAGAATAGCGCGGGAACGATCATGCGGCTGGCGTATTCGTCAAAAGAAATGCCGAAAAAATCGGCGGAGACGATATTGACGAGATTGCTGACGACAAGCGGCAAGGATGCTGTGTCCGCAATGAAGCCGCTCGCCATGACGAAAGGCAGGACCATCCGCTCGTCGAACCGGAGCGCGCGCACCACCGCCAGCACGATCGGAGTCATAATGAGCGCGGCTCCGTCGTTGGCGAACAGAGCCGATACGGCCGCCCCCAGCAGAATCATATAAATGAACATGAGCAGGCTGCTTCCTCCGGCCAGCCGCGCCATATGCAGGGCGGACCATTCAAAAAAGCCGATCTCGTCCAAAGCCAGCGAGATCAGGATGATGGCCACGAAAGCCAGCGTCGCGTTCCATACGATTCCCGTTACCGCCGCGACATCCTCAAGGGTAACGACTTGAAAGACCAAGGCAAGAACCGCTCCCCCGGCGGCCGGCCAGCCGATGCCGAGTCCTTTGGGCTGCCAAATAACGAATACAAGCGTAGTTGCAAATAGAATTGCTGCCGTGATTGCCATCTTCGACCCCTCTTTATTCCCCGCAGCCCTTCAGCCGGCTAAGCCGTTCGGTTTGCGGCGGGATGCAGCTTAAAATCGATTCCACATGAGATTTGTCTTCCAGGCTTAAAGAATAGTAGATCCAGGTCCCTCTCCGGGACTCCTTCACCAATCCGGCCGCCTTGAGCTTCCCCAGATGCTGGCTGACGCCCGGCTGCGACAATCCGACCAGCTCGACAAGATCGCATACGCATAACTCTCGTTCCCGAAGGTAGGCCAGGATCATGAGCCGGGATTTGTCGCCCAGCAGCTTCAAATGTCCGGTCAATTCTTCAATCCGCGCTTCCATTATGTACCTCCAGCATGAACTTCTCTCCCTATTATATTAGCAATCGTTTATATAAACAATCGCTAATATAGTGTGCCGGTCTTTTTATTTGTTGGAAATTCAGAAGAAATTCTCCTCGTCACTGCGTTCAAATGTTCGTACCTTCTTCGGCGGCATAGAAAAATCCCCTCCGATCAACAGCGCCGAGTTCAAGATGGCATGAACTCTTTTTCACTGTCTGCCATGAGGGGATCATATCCTCCTGTCATGCTGATAAAGGTTTAAACTAGACCAGCCTCTTTCAAGTTAAGGTAACTGACCAGCACCGTTTCGAATGCGGTCAAGTTGCGCAGCTGATCCTGCTCGACAGTCATCCATTCGACCCCGCCGATTTCACAGGCCGTCCGGATCGAGTCGTGGATGCTGACGATGCCGGTTCCGACTGCCGTCCATTTGCCGACCACGTCCGTCCCATACACATCCTTGATATGTATCGCGGGGACGCGGCCGGCCATTTTGCGCAAGATGTGAGCCGGATCGGCTCCGCCGACTGTAATCCAAGCCACATCCATTCGGAAATACAACGATTTCGGATCGGTATGCTCCGCGAGAATATCCAGTGCATACAGGCCGTTGAAGGTCGTCTTGAATTCGTGGTCGTGGTTATGGTAGCACAGCTTCAGCCCTTCGGCAGCCAATCGGGCGCCTGCGGCATTGTACAGCTCGGCGTCACGCAGCAGCTCCTCTTTCGAGCTGCAGGGCGCCCACCATAAGGTTACATGGGAAGTTTCCAAGGACAACGCCTCCGCAATGACTTTGTCGAGATCGTTGCGCAATTGATCTGAGCTCGCACTATGAGTGGCTACTTGCAGACCCAGCTCATGAAACCGCCTGACATTGGCTTTCACATCTCCTTGCAGAAGCTCGCCGGCTCCTTCGATGCCTTCATAGCCGATCTCAGCCACGCGCCGCATCGTTCCCCAGAAATCCTTATCCGCTTCTTCTTTAATCAAGCCGATAAGACCTAGCTTCGGTCTGTTCATATCGCCAGCTCCTTGTCGTTTTTGTCCTTTGACGGAAAAGCTCCGCTCTCAAGCATCGTTATGAATGGATTGTCGGTTACGCCCGTAAGCGGCAGTTGAACGCGCGCATTGCGGCGTACCGATTCGTAGAAGGAAAAGATAATTTCCGCCGCGCGAAGCGCTTTGCGATGGGACAGCTCGGGTTCCTCTCCCGAAACGAGACAGTCGATGACATTTCGGAACAGGCCTGCCATCTGTTCGTTCGGCTCGCCGGTCTCTACTGGAGGCTTCCATGACGGGTCTGCATACACGGCTGCCTCGCGGATATCTCCATCCCAGAACACCTCGATAAACCCTTTGGTGCCCGTCACTCGAACGCCGCCCCAAATATCCATGTCAGGTCCGCCGGCTTGGATGTTCGCACGAACGCCGTTCTCAAACACGACGATTCCTGCAAAAACGGATTCGGAAGGAACTTGAAACCAGTTATAGGTTTCACTGACATCCACTGAACCGAGCACCCACTTGGCTGGGCATTCGTTCATGAAGCTCATCGCCTGATCGAATGTGTGCGTCCCGCAGTCGAGAAGATTGGGCGGAGAGTACAGATCCATCCGAACGATCTGCCCGAATACGCCTTCGTCCAGCAGCCGGCGCACCATCCTGTTCCCGAAAGCAAAGCGCCGCTGGTGGGAGAACGTCAACTGGCATCCCGTCTCTTCGGCGATGCGCCCCATCTCCAAGCTTTCTCCCCAAGTCGGCGCCATCGGCTTCTCTGACGACACTGCCTTTACGCCCGCCTCCGCGCAGTCGCGAAATACAGACAAATGAAGCGGTGTCCATAAGCAAAGGATGACCACATCCGGACAGGCCTTCGCCAGCATTTCCTTATAATCGGCGTATACATCCGCATTGAAGCCGAATTCACTGTTCAACGCTTCGGCAGCCGACGCCTGAAGATCGGATAATGCTACGACACGGCATCTGCTGTCGGCTTTAACCCCTATGGCATGCTCATAGGCTCGTTTTCCGCAGCCGATAAAAGCCACACGATACGATTGGCTCATTTCCAATCCCTCCATTTATTCGCTCAATGCCGCATCGGAAACGTACACAAATCGTTCGAACCGCGCCATTACGTGGCTCTTCTGCGTCGGATGCCGATCATACAGATAGTCGATAAAATAACCCGGGTGTTCCGAATTACCTGCGAACATATCGTAATGCAGCGGGATGACCGTGTCGAAGCGAGCAGCGACCGAGAGCTCTGCCGCTTCCCTATAGTTCATGTTGCCTACGATATTCCTCGCATTGCGGAAGGGGTCGCGCCCGTTGATCGGCAGCATGCCGAGGTCTATCGATTCGGCTTGCAGCAGCTCGATCAGTCCGGGATACACGGTGGTGTCTCCGGCGTGGTACATCGTTACTCCGTTAAGCTCCACGACATAGCCTACAAAGCGATGGTCCAGATCATCATCGTATTCCAGCTCTTCATGGGCGGAGGGCAGCGGTTTGATCCGGAACCCCGGCCCGTTCCACCACTCATTCGTCCGCGCCGAGATCAGCTTGTCCGGTACAACTCCGAGCCGCAGCATCTCCTCCCGGCAATATCCCGGAGCCATATAGACCGGGTCGCTGTGGGCTGCCGCCAAAGCTGACACTGTGTCCGGATCCATATGATCCATATGGTCATGGGTAATCAACACATATTGTGCATTCGTCATTTGCTGCGGCTTCAGCGGCGGCTCGAACGCCCGATGCGGCGAGGGCGTCAAATACGGATCGATGTAAATGACCACATCCCCTCCCTTGATGACGACGCTGCATTGGCCGAGAAACCATACCGCCAGCATGCCGAACGGTACTCGCGTGCCGTCGATCTCTTGGATCAGCTCTTCTCCGATACGTGTCGATGGTTTGTGCGTCATAAGCCCAGCCCCCCATTGATGTGCAGCTCGGTTCCGGTCACTTGGCTCGATTCATCGGATAACAAATAGACGGCTCCATAGGCCATATCTTCAGGAGTCTGCATGCGGCCGGAAGGTACATGTGTCAATGCCTTCGTATGCAAATCTTCCTCGCTTATGCCCATGTTCTGATGGAGTTCGATTTCTCCTTCGGAAGCTACCCAGCCGACAGTAACCCAATTCGAGCGAATGCGGTCTTTTCCGTAGTGGGCAGCGATATGGCGGTTCAACGTAAGCATGGCTCCCTTGGAGCAGGAGTAGGCAGCCAATTCCTTTGCGCCTTTGTAGCCGTTCGTAGAGCCCATATGGACGATAGAGCCTCCTCCGGTTTTCTGCATCGATTGAATGGCGTACATTGAACAGAAGAAAGCGCCTTTCATGTTGACGGCAAAAATCGAATCGAACTGCTCCTCCGACGTATTCACCATCGAGCCTCTTGGGAAAATGCCGGCATTGTTGACAAGACCGTCAACCCTGCCGTACCCGTGGACCGTCTCATCGATCAGCTGCTTGCACGCCGCTTCCCGGCTGATGTCCCCTTGAACAAACAACGCCTCTGCGTCATGGACTTCCTTCATTTCTTTTACAACTCTGGCGCCGTCCTGCTCATTCCTCCCCCCCACTACTACCGTCGCGCCTTCTTTGGCGCACATCATAGCGACTCCCTTGCCGATGCCCTTCGTTCCGCCTGTTATGACGATCACCTTGCCATCAAGCCGTCTCCCCATGCTGATCTCCTTTCAGCGTACAACCTCAATGCGGTAGGCACGGATCATGGATTCCAATCCGTACCGCGCCGCTTCAAGAGCGCTTTTGCCCCCGAAGTCTTCCATGAACAATTCCAGCGACAAATATCCTCTGTAACCGCTTTCGTACAACAGTTGGGCAAGCTTCCGCGATGGCGCTATTCCTTCTCCCGGGAATACGCGTTCCCGATCGGTTATGACAGCTCTTTCCGGAAGCTCCGGATAATCGTTGACATGCACGATACCGATACGCTCCCCATTCATATAGGCGATGCCGTCTATGCCGCTGCCGCCCGTATACATATGGAAGGGGTCCAGCAAAATTTGCGCATCCGCTGCTCCGCTCTCTATCGCGACATACAGCGCTTCGCTAAGCTTGGACAGCTTATTCGCTCTGCCCCAAAATTCCAGATAGGGCTTGATCCCGATGCTGCTGGCCGTATCCGCAAGCCGGGCGAAATTAGCTGCCATGCTGTCCAGCGACACGGGTGCGACATGGCCGAACGGCGGTGCAGCTACAGCGGCGCAGCCGAGCTCGGCCAGCATCCGCATTTCCTGCGCCGCCTGGATGAACGCTTGCTCCCGTGCCGATTGGTCCGCATCCGACCATGCGAAGAAGGCGATCGCGTTGACGACGGCTATGCCCGTGTCCGATATGTAACGTCGAAGCTCGTTGATCGAGCCCCCGCCGGCCACATAGGCGTCGATATCCTTCACCCAAAGCTCGATCCCCTCATAGCCGGCTTCGGCAGCGACTCTAACCTGCTCTCTCACATTCAGCTTGAAAGGAAACAAAGTCGAAGCATTCAATGCGGGTTTAAATGGAAACATACGGCTCCTTCACATCCAATCATTTCGGTTAAGGCGTTACCAAGATGGTCCGGTTTTCTACACTGCTCCTCAGCCCCAGCTCGATCAAGCGAATCGCCATGCGCGCCTGCTCCGGCTTGACCTCCAGCTCTGCTTTGCCGTTGATGGCATCGGCCACGTTCTGGAAATAAGACGTGTACGAGCCCGGTATCGTTTGAACGCATCCCACAAAGCGAAGCCCCTCGATGGACGTATTCAGTTTGCCCCACGCCGATTCCGGCTCTGATCCCCAGTTCGGCTTAAGCGGCGTGTCGCCTTGGATCAACGCCTGCTCCTGCGGATCGAGCCCGTATTTGACGAAAGATCCCTTCGTTCCATGGAGCACAAATCGCGGACCGCGCTCGCGAACGAGCTTGGAGCTCTTCAAGCGGACTCGCAATCCATCGTCGTAGCCGAGCATGACATTGAAGTAGTCGGTGGCGATGGCGTCATCGCGAATCGTCCGGATTTCGGCTTGGATTGACTTCGGCATGCCGAACAGAGTAAGCGCCTGATCCAGAAGATGCACCCCCAGATCATAGAACACCCCGGTGCCCGGCGCTCCGCTGTCACGCCAATTGCTGCCTGCGTTCGGCTGGTACGCATCCCAGCAGAAGTCAGCTTCGCTGATCCGGCCCAGCACTCCTTGGCGGACCAGCTCTCGAATCGTGAGAAAATCGCCGTCCCAACGCCGATTATGAAACACGCTCAGCACTTTCCCGCGTTCCTTCGCCAGCGCAATCAATCGATCGGCTTCCTCCGTCGTAACTGTAAACGGCTTTTCAACGATGACGTGTTTCCCCGCTTCCAGGGCGTCCTTCACAAACTCATAATGATGCGGACTCGGTGTCGTCACGACAACCAGATCGATACGGTCATCCCGATATAAATCGCTTGCATGCTGAACTAAATCTACCGATGGATACTTCTCCTTGGCTGATGTGCCGCTCCGCTGCACCACTGCTGCCAGCATCAAATCAGGCACAGCGGCAATGACCGGCGCATGGAACGTTCTGCCGGCAAACCCATAACCGATTAAACCTGCGCGAAGTACATTTCCCATCTTGACCACTCCTCTAGATGGTGAGCAAATAGGACGAACGATTGGGGGGCCTCTTTATTACAGGGATTTACAGCTCCTTGCTAGAGGTCCAGCTGATTGTATTTCAATCCAAGCGGCAGCGGCGCGGGACGGTCTACCTTCGTCTGGAGATGCACATGCCGATTCGTCTCCGAAGCCTCTAAGATACCGAGCGATATGTCCAAAATGTGCTCGGCCAAGCGGCCGCTCGCCCGATTAGGCCTGCCGCTGCGAATCGCATACGCCATATCGGCAACGCCCAGCCCGCGGCTGTCTTCCGTAAATCCGTGCGAAAGCGGAAGCTCCTTTACTTCACCGCTGCGGGACTGGATGGTCAGCAAGCTGCCCAGTCCGGATACAGGACCGAAAAAGTTCGGATCCGGCACCGTCATATTTCCTTCCGTACCGAAGATTTCCAGCCTCGGCTTGTAGCCAAAGCTTTCCTTGGCAGCTTGCAAGCTGGCAACCGCACCGCTGTGGAAGTCCAGTACGGCCGTAACGTTGGTAGGCGCTTCTACCGGGACGGTGTCGCCGCAACGCGGAGATTTGGGGTTTTGAATAATGATTTCTTGGCGGAGCTGCTGAGCGGAACCGGTCACTCTCCGAACGGGACCCAGCAAATGGACCAACGCCGTCAAATAATACGGTCCCATATCCAGGAGAGGATCGCCGCCGAGTTTCAAGAAATTTTGTAAGTTCGGATGCATGCCGGCTTCGGCATTCCCCATAATGATCGTTGCATTAGCGGCATACGGGGTTCCGATCCAGCCTTCATCGATGAGCTTGCGGCAAGTTTGCAGCGCACCGCCCAAGAAGGTATCGGGAGCGCAGCCGACGAGCAGGCCTTTGGACTCCGCAATCGACAGCACCTCTCTTGCATCTTCCTTTGTCAGAGCGAATGGCTTCTCGGTGTAGACATGCTTGCCGGCGTGGAGCGCCTTTAGATTGATTGCCGCATGCGCTGCTGGAGCTGTCAAATTGAGAACGATTTCAATTTCCGGATTCGCAAGCAGCTCGTCGACCGAGCATGCTGCAGGAATGTTGAATTCTTCCGCACGCTTCTTGGCAAGCTCAGGCATCAGATCCGCACAAGCGACGAGGTCCACGACATGATCGAACACTTGCGTCAAATTTTTCAAATAAATTCCGCTGATCATTCCGCAGCCAATGAGGCCTGCTTTTACCCTATGCATCAACATCACCTATTCTTTCTCCGATTATTTTTCCATAATTAAGAAAATTCGAACGCATTCTTATTCTATCACGGTATAGCCGTGATGAGTATCCGCCCCTTCCGCCAAGGGCGTTCATGGAGCGGTCGACTGCTGGCCGTACAAGATGAGTTCTTCGCCGTTTCGGACGGAGTACGCCTTGCCCGCGTCTATTTTGAACAACAGAATTTAAGCTGTTACTGTTTTGCACCGAAAATACGATGGGAAGATCGTTCTTTCACCGATGAACAGCTTCGTGGGCAAGTGGCGAATATAAGGCGTATCGTATTGTACTACTCTGTACCGATCACGTTCCGCGATGATGGCGTCCGCTTCCGTGAAGGTCAGACACATCGGCTTCTCCATGAACACATGCCTGCCGTTGCGGATGGCTTCGATCGCGCATTCGGTGTGGTATTCGTCGCTGTTTAAGATGAACACCACGTCGATGTCCTCTTGTTTAACCAGGTCGGACATATTCGTGTAGAGGTTTTCAGGCTCTGTTGCCCGTTGTTGTTGATCTTTCATTCAACTATCTGGCAGGATAGTTGAAGTAAACAGCAAAAAAAAGGACCGATTAGAGATAGATATATGTTGCAAATGCAACAAATTAGATTTAGAATAACTGATATCGGTTTTGTTGAGTTTGCAACAAAATAAATATGTTTTAAGGAGTTTATTATGAAGGAAATCCTTCGTGAAATTGGGATGATCGCTAGGGCCTTAGATTCAATAAGTAATATCGAATTTAAAGAGTACGACCTTACAAAAGGGCAGTTCTTGTACCTTGTGCGAATATGTGAAACCCCAGGAATCATTCAAGAAAAGTTGGCTGAAATGATAAAGGTGGATCGAACCACAGCAGCTCGTGCAATTCAAAAACTTGAAATGAATGGATTTATTGAAAAGAAAGACGATACACAGAACAAAAAAATTAAAAAGCTCTTTCCAACAGAAAAAGGTGGAATTGTTTATCCTTTCATAAAAAGAGAACACGACTATTCCAATAGCGTTGCACTAGATGGATTTTCAGAAAGCGAAGTAGAAACCATCTTCACTTTTCTTCAAAGAATAAGAAGAAATATTGAGAAAGACTGGGAGTTCGTAAAAAAGGGAAATAAGAGGAATTATTGATTTTTACAAAAAGGAGCTACATGCTGAAATGACGATAAGTATACAAAAATGTATCCTTGACGATTTACGCAAACTTCAAGAAATTAGTTTTGAAACATTTACAGAGACATTTAAAGACCAGAATTCACCTGAAAATTTGAACGCCTATCTGGACAGGGCATTTAACTTAAATCAGTTGGAAATGGAATTATCCATTTCTTTTTCGCAATTTCTTTTTGTTTATTTTAATCATGAAGTTGCAGGATATTTAAAGGTCAACACCAATGATGCCCAGTCTGAAGAAATGGGTGACGAAGCACTTGAGATCGAGCGGATTTATATAAAAAAGATATTCCAAGGACATGGACTTGGCAAATATCTGCTAAATACAGCGATAGAAACTGCGATGGAACGCGATAAAAAGAAAATCTGGCTAGGTGTATGGGAAAAGAATGAAAATGCTATTGCTTTCTACAAGAAAATGGGGTTTGTTCAAACAGGGTCCCACTCTTTCTATATGGGTGATGAAGAACAAATAGATTTTGTAATGACTAAAACCCTCATATAACTTTGTAATGAGATTCAACTGAAGGAGACAAAAGCTCCAGAAAACACATGGGCAGCCGATCACACGATCGAACACCGCTAATAAATAAGCAGTGTAGCTGATCAGGCCGCCCCAGGACACCGCTCCGCTGGAGGAGCCGTTCACGCCGGCCACGATCGCGCTCCTGGGCCTCAGCGAGCTGAGATTGATGCCGACGCCCCCGCTCCTGGCCATGATTTCCGTCATTTCCGTGAGCGTCTCCATGATGCCGCCGCGGCTGTCATGCGGAGATGGAATGACGTAGCAGTTGAACAGCGTCAACTCTTCGCCGACCCCCGCGCCAGCGGCGATGCGCCCGCCGGCACGAGCTTCCAGCCGTCCAGGATGCTCCGGAACCGCTTCTCCCACCGCCACCGCGCCTCCTCGTCCTCCTCTACCGATGCCATCGCCTTGGCCAGGCGGTCCCACATCTCCTCAGGCGTCCGCTCCGCGGCCAGAGTCAGCTTCTCGACATCCGATTCCACCAGCTCCCCGCTCCGGGTAAGCACGGTGGCCGTCCGGCCGCTGCGGGCAATGATTTCGCCGACCTCCTTGGCCGGAAACATCGGATCGTCCTTCGTCAGCACGAGCACGGTATCCCCGACAGCCGCCTCGCCCGGATCGGCTTTCTTCCACGCGTACCGGTCCAAAAATATTTTCCCGCTCAACCCGTTCAGACGTTCAGCCTTCGTGTCCACATGCAGCCAACCATTCCGTATCCGGCGCGGCCCATGATTCGCGTTTTCTCCGGGCTGCCGAAATTTATTAGGCAAAGAAAATCAATATCTAGTATCTATTCTTATTTTACCATACAACATATTGGTTTTTCTCCATGATTCTCGACTTTTTTCCTCTCCCTTATTAGAAGCCCTTGCTTGGGGCATACTGGGAACATTCCAAAGCCGAGAGGAGCCGATAACTTGTCGCGCACAACAAGAGAGAACGGATCCGCCAAGCTGCATCCGCTCGTCGATTTCCGCATGGACCGGAGCTGGTTCGACGATCTGCAGGCCCGGCTCGACCGCAATGGCCCGTGGGACGACTGGACTCTCTATCAGCTCGCCATGGAGGCCGAGCAGTCCCGGCGCATCGAGAGCTTCGAGGAGCTGCAGTCGCTGCGCTTCCTGAACGGCCTGGAGCCGATGAAGCATCAGATCGATACAGCGGTCAAAGTGCTGCATGATATGGGCGGACGCGCCATTCTGGCGGATGAGGTCGGACTCGGCAAGACGATCGAAGCCGGGCTGGTGCTGAAGGAATACATGGTGCGCGGTCTCGTGAAGCGCGCGCTGATTCTTGTGCCCGCATCGCTTGTCCTGCAATGGGTCCGGGAGCTCAACAGCAAGTTCGGCATCGCAGCCGTCGCCCAGAAGCGGGCCCACACCTGGAACTACGATGTCGTCGTCGCTTCCATCGATACGGCCAAGCGGGAGCCGCACAAGGATCTGCTGCTCTCCACCGACTATGACATTCTCATTATCGACGAAGCCCATAAGCTCAAGAACAAGAAAACGACGAACTACCAATTCATTACGCAGCTCCGCAAAAAGTACTGCCTGCTGCTGACCGCCACACCGGTCCAGAACGACCTCGAGGAGCTCTACAATCTCATCACGCTGCTGAAGCCCGGCCAGCTCGGCGGACACGGCGAGTTTTCATCCAATTTTGTCGTCGGCAAGCGGATGCCCAAGAACGAGGATCAGCTGCAGGAGGCGCTGTCCGGCGTCATGATCCGCAACCGGCGCGGCGAAGGAGATGTGAAGTTCACGAAGCGGATCGTCCGCAACATCCCTTTGCACTTGTCCAAGGAAGAGATGGACCTCTATCACGCGGTCACTTCCTTCGTCAAAGAGCGCTATGAGGAAAGCGGCGGCAACCTGACGAGCATGCTGTCGATGGTCACGCTGCAGCGCGAGGTATGCTCGAGCCGCGACTCGGTGTTCCTCACCCTCGTGAACCTGTTCAAGAAGACGGCTGAGGACTCCCCCATCCGCGGCAAGATCTGGGAGCTAATCGAGGTCATCAAGCAGATCAAGTCCAACACGAAGGCGGAGAAGGCGATGGAGCTCGTGCGGGAAAGCGATGGCAAAGCGATCATTTTCACGGAATACCGCGCGACGCAGGAATATCTGCTCCAGTTTTTCCGCGGCAGCGACATTACCGCCGTCCCTTACCGGGGAGGGATGGGCCGCGGCAAGAAGGACTGGATGATGGATCTGTTCCGCGGCCGCGCGCAGGTGATGATCGCCACGGAAGCAGGCGGAGAAGGCATCAATCTCCAGTTCTGCAGCCGCATCATCAATTTCGACCTGCCTTGGAACCCGATGAGGGTGGAGCAGCGGATCGGCCGCGTGCACCGGCTCGGCCAGACCGAGGATGTCCAGATCTACAACCTGTGCACGATCGGCACGATCGAAGAGCATATCGTCAATCTGCTGCATGAGAAGATCGATATGTTCGAATCCGTCATCGGCGAGCTGGACCATATTCTCGAGAAGTTCGAGAAGGAGGAAAGCATCGAGGAGAGGCTTGCGCGCCTCATGCTGGAGGCAAGCGATCCCGACGTCTTGTCCGAGAGCATCGAGAATCTGGGCCGTTCGATCAGCAGCATGAGAAGAAGCCGGGCTGCGGAATCCGGCGAGCCCGATGTATCCGAGGAGCCGGCCGGCACAGCGGCCGCGCGCAAGCATGCGATCAACCGTCTGCTGGACGGGGTCGGACATGTTGTGGAGGTGGATTCGCCATGAACGGAAAGCAAGTGCATCGCTATATCCAGAAGTACGCGGAGGCGACGGGATGCCGGATCGTCGAGAAATCCCCTTCCCATCTGACGGTGAAGCTGTCGCCGCAGGCGGACCGGGAGCTGACGAACCGTCCTTATTACTGGAACTATGTCGACCGCGCCGGCGTGGAGCCGGAGACGATGACTTATCTGTTCGTGACCGACCGCTCCCGGTACGAGGAGCTGGCTAAGGAACGAGAGGAGCAGGAAGCCCGGACGCAGGCCGGTCCGAATCCGATGGAGCAGGCCGCCCAAAGCGCGCTCGGCCGCTCCATCGGCTTTCTCCACAGCTCCGTCTCCGGCGTCCGCACGCCGCGCGAGGACATGTATTTCGGCGCGCGCAAGCTTGATCAGCTGTTCGAGGCCGCGCGCACGGGAGGCAGCTTCGTCTATTTGTTCCAGGAGCCGGAGCGCCGCTCGCTCCACCCGACGGAATCAGTCGCGTATACAGCTTGGCTCGGTGTCAATCTGCGTGTGGAATTCGCCTGCGACATGAAGCGCGAGGAAATCCATTCCTTCGGCGTTTCTCTCGCGACCGGAACCGTCGTGGAGCGTTTCCACGAACGGCTGGTGGACCTCAGGATGACGCCCAGGCTGCCCGCCAACGTGCATACGGCCAAAAACGGCATCACGCTGGGCAAAGCGATGAGCCTGATCGAAACCTCTCTCGAGCGTAAGCTCAGGGGAGCGGATTTCTCCTGGGCCGAAGCCGCCTCGCGCCGTCTGGAGGAAGAGCTTGAGATCGTCGCCCACTATTACGATCGCCTGCTGGAATCCGCGGAGGAGGAGCAGCGAGCCGCTGCCGAGGAGCAATATGCGACCCGGAAAGAAGAAATCCGCTGGCAGTTCGAGCCGCGGGTAACCGCATCCTCGATCAACTGCGGCATTTTCCATCTGGAAGGCATCGAGTGACAGCAATCTTCCGTGTCAGCCCGATCTCGCCAATAATAGCGGTCGTTTGCGCGACAGAATGCAGCATTCTTCTCGCGCCGGCCGCTCTACAATCAACTAGACAAGCTTCGTAATCACGCATGCTGCCACCCTATAGCGATACGACAGGGGGATTTGTAAAAATGAGAAGAAGATACGCCATCACCGCGTCAGCCGCAATCGCGGTTTTGCTTTGCGTCCTGTTCCTGGCGAATGCTGCGGCCCATGCCGCGTCTCCAGCCGCTTCCGCTCCCGGATTGGCGGAACAAGCCGAAGCCTGGCGGCTGGCGCTTTCCGCCCAACCGGAATTTTCCGGCTGGAAGGGCGCCCGCGCCGTCATCGAGCCTCTCGGTCCAGGCACCCATTCATGGCTTGTGACGCTGGATAAAGCCGGACGGACAGCCGGATATATGATTATCAACGCCAGGCAGCCGGATGGATATTCGCTTGGAGAATATGGGGCGGGCTCCTACCCGCTCTATTCATCCGCCCTGCTCCAAAAGAAGCTCAAGGAGCAGAATGTGGCGGCTGCACAACGATCAAAGCTCTACGCCTCGCCTGCCGCGGCGGTATGGCGGATCGTAAGCCAAGACCGGGAAGTCGTCTACGCCGACGCTTGGACAGGAGAAATCCTCCCCATTTCCGACGGAGACTGGGCCAAGCATTTGAAAACCTCGTCCTCATCCGATGTCAGCGCTTCTGAAAACGAAAAAAAGACAACGTTGGCGTTGTCTTTCTCGTCTGCGGCCCCGCCGTCCAAAACGGCGGTAGCGTATGCCCGGACGCTGCGCTCATCCGATCCGATGCAGCGGCTCAGCTGGCTTGTGTCCAAGCCGATCGGCAGCCCGACCTCCGGCTCTCTCGCTTCTATTCTCAAATCAGGTCGTCCGCTGGATTACGCATCCGAGCTGTATGCCGGCAAAGTGCTTCAGGTGTGGCAGGCAGCCGGCCTTCACCGCTGGACGACGGGCCAAGCCTATGCTTCCTTCGTCAACACGGAATCGGCTGCCAAACGTTACATCACCCTTGACCAAGCCCTGCTGGCAGGCCAGTTCTACCGCGTCTGAGCAGAAAATGCCGGAAGCCGCCGAGCGAAAACTCTTCGTCTGCCGGAGCGGCGATCATCCCTCCTTGCGGCGGAGCAGTCTGAACCAGATCAGCATGCTCATGCCAGGGACGCCGAACCAGCGCGTCAGCCAAGGCTCCTTGGCCTGCTTATGATCGCTGCGCTTCTGCTTGCGCACTTCCCGGGGCGTTTCCACATAGACAACCAGCTTCTCGGTCATGTATTTGATCCAATCTTCGGGGTCCATCGTTGTCGCCTCCTCTTTATGCGCTTAGTATGTCCGATAACTTCTTGGCGCAAACGGGAATAGTCCTGCCTGATTGCGGCAAAGTATAAAGGTTCGGACAACTTTGCATTATGGAGGATTGCAAATGGATTTGCGATGGTTCGCAGCCGCGGCGCTTGCGGCAGCTCTGGTTCTCCAACCGGGCACAGCGGCAGCCGGGACCCTTCACGACTCGTCGGATTCCGATCCTGCCGGCCCCAGGTACAAAGGAGCTCTCCCCTATGCCGAAGTTCTCATCGACGCCGGCCACGGCGGCATCGACGGCGGAACTTCCCACGAGGATGTGCTGGAGAAGAACATCAATCTCGCTGTCGGCAAAAAACTGCTGGCGAGCCTGCAGCAAAAAGGGATCAGTGCCGTCTTGAACCGCAGCTCCGACTACGCGCTCAGCGAGGAGAACCGCTGGCATCCGAGCCGGTCCCGTCATCAGCGGGATTTGTCCCAGCGGCGGCAGCTGACGGAGGAAATCCACACCGGCCTGCTCGTCAGCCTGCATGTGAACTGGTCCCGCAGAGCCGCTGCGCGCGGACCGGTCGTCCTTCATCAAGAGCGCGGCGAAAGCGTGCTGCTGGCGTTATGCATTCAGGACTCCTTGAACCGGCAGCAAAAAACGAATGAGCTGCCCCGCGCGGGCAGCCCATTCTATTTGCTCAACACGGTCAAACAGCCTGCCGTCATCGTGGAAATGGGATTCATCAGCAATGATGGGGACAGGTCCATGCTGACTTCGCAGAAAGGCCAGGAGCAGGTAGCCGAAGCCGTCGCGTCAGGGCTTCGGCAATATAAGCTGCTCTTCCGCTGAGGCCGGAACAAGCTCGGACAGCCGGACGAACCGGGTCGTGCCCGACATTCCGGCAGCTGCCCGGGACAACGCTCCCGAGGTCATGAGGCCCGGAGTGCCGACATGCCCGATCGTGATGCTGTCCGCCTGGCCGGCGGACAGCTTTTTCAATTTGTCGACTTGTCTGGCGATATGGCCGGCTTCGTATACATCGTCCAGGAAGACGTCATTGCGCAGGACGGGTACCCCGATCTCAGCCGCGACTTTCGGAACGACCGTCTTGAATGTCGTCCGGCTGTCCAGGAAAAACAGCTCCCGCTCCTTGCATACCTGCAGGACGATCCGCATGATGCGTTCATCAGCCGTAATCTTGCTGCCCATATGGTTGTTCATGCCGGCCGCATGAGGCACATCGTCGATCGCCTTCTGCACCGCGAGGCGAACCTGATCATCGGTCATGCTGCTGAACAGCGCTCCCGGCCCCAGCCACTCCGGCTTGCCCTTGTTCGGTTCCATCGGCATATGGACAATGACATCCAGGCCGAGGCGATGCGCCTTCTCGGCGTCGGCATGCGTGGAAGGCATGAAGGGCATGATCGCGGCCGTAATCGGTACCGGCAGCTTGAACATCTCCTCGGTGCCCTTCATGTTGTTGCCGAAGTCGTCAATGACGACGGCAACCCGATGCGGTGAATTCGCCGACACATGCTGCTGCGGCAAGAGCCCGATTACAAGCATGCCGGCCGCCGCGGCTTTCCAGATTGCGTTCCTCATTGATCTGCACCCCCTGAAGGTTTCTCCTTCATTTTGCAGAGAAGGGATGCGTTTTATGTAAGGAGAAAAATGGCCTGCTCCATCCTGGAAGCCGCCCCCATGCCTTTTTCGGAATCAGCCTGGGCATCGGCGCTGAATCTTATGTGCGCTTTCTGAACGAAACGAGCCGCAAGGCTTCCCGTAAGGAGTCGAAAAAGCAGCCGAATTGGGACGTTTGCGAAACTCGGAGACTCGTGCAATTTGCCAAGCATTAGGCATATTCGCTTCCATGATCTTCGCCACAGCTTGCTCATCTTGACTGCAGCTCAAAGATTTCGTCAGCTCAAGTCATGAGCAACGCGTTACAAATCCCAACAATACAAAAAGCTCCTGAATCGTCGCCAGGACAAATTCAAGAGCTCTTGCATTTTTAATTAATGCGGTCAAGAGGACTTGAACCTCCACGTCATTGCTGACACTAGAACCTGAATCTAGCGCGTCTGCCAATTCCGCCATGACCGCGAATCACAAGAAATAATATAACACGAAGAAGAAAGTGATGTCAACCCTTTCTTGTCTATTTTTTAGTTTGATTTTAATTGATTTAGATTGCCGACTCAGCAGCTTTCGGGAGCTTGCTTTAATTTTCCGTTCCGCAGCAATACGCAGGCTGCCTTACCGCTTGGGCTTGTTGTATCCGTTGTCGCCGTAAGGCTGCAGCTTTTCGATCCACAGCTCCAGAAGCGCATCCACTTCGGCCTGATAGGCCTTCAGCTCCTCGGGATCTCCGGCGTACTCTTCTCTCGGCTTGATCTGGTCCAGCTCCTCGAAGACAAAGCTCTCCGCTCCGTAAGCCTTCCAATCGCTCTTCAATTCATGCAGCGTATTCATCCCCGTGCTCTTGAAAAAATCCAGCCGGTTCTTCGCTCCAGGCAGATCCATGCTGCCGCATACAAGCACTTTTCCGTTTTCCTTGTTCCGGATCTGATAAACGCCCATCGGGCGGAACGATTGCTTGTAGGAGGCGGCGAGCTCCTTCTTGCTTTGCTTGTCCAGCGCCATCCCAATCCCTCCTCTTCAGATTCAAATCAATAGCCCATCTCCGCCAGAATGCGCGAAAGCGTGCGCAGCCTCTCTCCGATCAGCTCTCCATCATCGCTCAGCGCCTGGCTGAACAGCTGGATGTCCTCGTCGAGCTTGTCATTATCCGTACATACGGCTACCGTCATGGCATCTCCCTGGAGGCCGATCCGGTCGATCACAGGGTTTGCCGGATCGTACAGCTTGGGATGCTGGTAGGCTTCGCGGAAGTGAGCCATGCCGCTCGCAACAAGAATCGCCAGATCCAGCACTCTGTGCAGAGGGAGCTCCTCCGATTGCCGGGACCATTTCTCTCCCGTGTAGCGCCATACTTTTGCCGAAATGTCGACCTTTCCGCGGTCATTCCATTGGGCAAGGCCAAGCGACAAGCCTTTCGCATCCGAATGGCCGGCCTGGCGTCCATCGACATTGACATAGTTCTCAACCGTAAGGACCGGTTTATGCTTGAGCGTAGTTGGAATTTTCATTCTAAATCCTCCAAAAGAAAGATGTGATCGAAACGATGAATTACTAAGTTGCTAAATCACTAAGTTACTGAATTACTAATTTACTTCTCACTTCATCATATCGTCACGAGCATCCGCAGTCAAGGGATGACCATGTCGGTACGTACTTCGGATGCCTCCGTTCTCCGAGCCTTTTCTTTTCCCGACCTTCTGCAGCCAGCCAAGACCGCTCTCGCTTGCAAGCGTACAAACGAAAAAACCGCAAGAATGGGAACCAAGTTCCCCCTTCTTGCGGTCTCTTTCCCCCATCCGCCTTAGAATCTTCGAAGGCCTATCGGGAACAGCGATGCGATTGCAAATGTTCTACTGTTGCCGTCTGATTCCGGTTATTTGACGGAACCCGTCATGCCCGCCACGAAATGCTTCTGCATCAGGAAGAAGACGAGCGCGGTCGGCAGGGTGCCGATGACGATGGCCATCATGATGACTCCGTAATCCGGAGTATAACTTGAGCCGAGATTGGAGATGAGCAGAGGAATGGTCCGAGTATCCTCCGATTGAAGCACGATCAGTGGCCAGAGATAGTTGTTCCAGCTGGACATGAACGTGATGATCGCCGCGGCGGCGTAGGTGGTTCTCATCGTCGGGACGAAGATGCGGAGGAACAGCCCCAGCTCGCTCACTCCGTCGACCCTTCCTGCTTCCAGCAGATCGCGCGGAAACATCTTGGTGCTCTGGCGGAAGAAGAAGATCAGGAAAGCGGTTGTCATCGTCGGCAGCACGACGGCGGCGGCAGTATTGATGCCGATGAAGGGTACGCTGCGGGAGACGGCGGCGAAAATCCGGTACAGCGGAACCATCAGCGCGGCAAAAGGAATCATCATGGACAGCAGCAGAATATTGAAGACGATATCTTTCGCTCTGCTGCGATAGACCTCGAACCCGTATCCGGCCAGAGAGCCGATGACAAGCGCCAGGAATGTGGTCGTCAGCGAGACTTTGGCGGAATTGGCCAGCGCGGTCACGACATCGTATTGATCGAACAGATTCCGCATGTTCACGATCAGATGGCTGCCTGGCAGCAGCCTCCCTTGCGTCACGTCGACGGATTTATTCGTCGCGCTGACGATCATCCACAAGAACGGGAACACAGAGACGACGGTGGCCGCGATGAGGAAAGCATACGTGAAAGCCCTTCTCGATTTAACCATTTCGATCACCTGCCGCTTTGAACTGGATGATGGAGAAGAGGACAATCAGGGCTACGACGGAATAAGACACCGTAGCCGCATATCCGAAGTCCGGCGTGTACTTGAAGGACAGGTTGTAGATGTACTGGGAAATGGTCGTGGTCGCGTTGCCCGGACCGCCCCTGGTAATATTCATGACCTCGTCGAAGAGCTGCAGCGTCCCGATCGTGGAAGTGATCGAAGTGAACAGGATGATCGGCTTCAGCAGCGGCACGGTGATGCCGAAGAACTGGCGGACCGGACCTGCTCCTTCGATGCGGGCTGCTTCATAGATCGAGTTGTCGACGTTCTGGAGCGCGGAGAGGTAGAAAATCATGTTATAACCAGTCCATCGCCACGTGATGGCGATGATGATCGTCGCTTTGGCCCAGAAAGGGTCCGTCAGCCACCCGATCGGCTGGGAGACGAGATGGAGCTGCATCAGCGCCGTGTTGACCAGTCCGTCTTGGCCGAACAGGTACTTGAAGATGACGGAATAAGCGACCAGGGAAGTGACGCAGGGCAGGAAGATCGCCGTGCGGAAAAAACCTCTGAACTTAAGCCCGCTGTCGTTGAGCAGCACGGAAATGAACAAAGCCAGGATGATCATGATCGGAACCTGGATGATGAGGTACGTGAACGTGTTCTTCACGGCTGCCAGAAAGGTCGAGTCTCCGAACAAGCGCCCGTAGTTTGCAAAGCCGGCAGCGTGCAGGTTCGTGCCTTTGCCCGATTTCAATGACAATAGGAACGCTTGAATCATGGGATAGAAATAGAAGACGCAGATCAGCAGCACAGCAATCGAAACAAATATCCAGCCGATGGCTTGGGATTTCCGCTGCAATCTCGCCCGGGTTCTCGCATTCATGCGGGAGCAGCTCCTTTCTTTTGAGGACGCCAAAATAAGGGGAGAGCGTCCGGAAGCTGGCCAGGTGTCTCCACACCGCCTGCCTTCGGACGCCTAAGTTTTCGGAAGGATTATTGGGTTTGCGCTTCCGCCTGCTGCTGAGCGTCCTTCAGAACATCGTCAATCGATTTCCCGCTCAAGAAGTTCTGCATTTCCACGATCAGGATATCTTCGATCGCATAAGTGCTGGCGCCATAGTTGACACGCGGGATTTGATTGGTCCAATTGGCGAAATCGGCGATGACGGTCTGATTGTTATAGAATGGATCCGCTTGGGAATAGGCTTCTCCGGAGGCGGCCGGCGCATAGGTTCCGATGGCGCCGATGTCGGTGATCAGCTTCTGGTACAGCTCCGTGCTGGAGCCGAAGGTTTTGGCCATGAAGTCGGCAGCCGCCTCTTTGCCGGGCACGTTGAGCACATACCACGAGCTGCCTCCGAGGTTGGATGCATTGACGGCGCCCGATTGGCCGGAAAGTCTTGGAATCGGCACGACCGCCCATTTGCCGGATTGATCCGCTTGCGACTTGATGGAAGCGCTGATCCAGTTGCCGGTCGGCACCGAAGCGACATCGCCGCTGTTGAATGCGGCCAGATATTGGCTCCAATCGGACACCGGCTTGACCATGTTGTCCATGATCATCGTTTTGTACAGCTGGAAGGCTTCCTTGAGGGCAGGGTTTCCTTCCAGGTAAGGCTTCTTGCCGTCTTTGTCCATGTACCAGGAGCCTGCCGTCTGGATCATGGTCCGGACAATTCCCAGGTCGTTGGGATCCAGGGCGAGCATATTTTTACCGGTCGCTTCTTTTACTTTTTTGCCGATCTCGATGTACTGGTCCCAAGTGATGTTTTGCAGGTCGGAAGTTTTGTAGCCGGCTTTCTCCAGATAATCCGTCCTGACGAACAGGCCGGTTACGCCGGAGTCGAACGGAAGGCCGTAATTTTTGCCGTCGACGCTCGTCGGCCCGATTTTGTATTGGGCGAAGTCGGAGCCTTTAATTGAAGAGGTGAGATCGAAGAACATATCCGGGAAAGCCTGGAGGAAGCTTTGCGCGCGATAGTCCTCGATCAGGACGATATTCGGAAGCCCTTTGTTCGATCCCGAACCGAAGCCGGTATTCAGCTTCTGGACGATATCGGCCTGGGCATTTTCGATCACGGTGATTTTGGTGTCCGGGTGATCCTTTGCATACATTTCCTTCGCGAGCTCCAAAGCTTTGATGTTGAAGTTCTTGTCCCAAGCCCAGATCGTGATTTCTTTGGAAGAGCTGCCGCCGCTTTGCTCATTTCCGCCTTTATTGGCGCTGGAGCTGTTGCCGGTGCCGCTGTTGGAGCTGCAAGCGCTTAGGATCAGGAGCAATGCCATGGCTAAAAGCAAGGTTGCTTTTTTCATTTCTCGAACCCCCAAAATCATAGTTTGTAAGCGATTTCCGCCGTGAAGCCATCGTAGCATCGGCGAAAATGAGGGGGTTAGCATTATCTTTATCTCAACCGGTACATTTATTGCTTCCCTGCAGATGACAGCCCTTTCATTCCGCACTGTATTTGGAAAGTAGCACGATCTTCAGATCTTTTGAAAAGGAATCCGAATCCGTACGCGCGTCCCTTCTCCCTTCACGCTGTGGATGGAGATTCCGCAAGGTTCACCATAGAGAAGGATCAAGCGGTCGTGCACATTGCTCATCCCTATTCCCGTGAACAGCTGCCGCCGGCTCTTCGAGCTCTTGGGCCTCGGCTCGCTCATGTCCATGCCGTCTCCATTGTCGGCGACCTCGCATGCGAGCGTCTCGCCTTCCCGGGTAATCGTAACGTACACATGACCTTCAGGCTTCGTATTGAAAGCATGGAAAAAGGCATTTTCGATGAAAGGCTGGATGATGAGCTTGGGCAGAGACGCTTCCTTGCAGTCCTCCGATACGAAATACTGAACCCGGATGCGCTCGCCGTAACGCACCTGGTTGATGAATACGTAATGCTTGAGATTGTCCAGCTCCTGGTCGACCGTGACCGTCTCGCTGACGTTGCCTATGGCGTTCTGGAGCAGAGAGATCAGGGCGTTGATCGTTTCCGCCGCCTTCTCACGGCTCCCCTGCTTCACCATGAATTTGATCGAGGCCAAAGTATTGTAGAGGAAATGGGGATTGATCTGGCGCTGCAGCGCGGCCAGCTCCGCCTGCCTCTGCTTCTGCTGGGTCTGCACGAGCTGCTCCACATATTCATGCAGCTCGTCGAGCATGAAGTTGAAGGCTTGGGCCAACTGCCGGGTTTCATAACTTCCCGACACCTTCACGTAATGATGGAACTCGTACTTCGAAATGGTGGAGATCTGTTTGACCAGCCGAGTCAGCGACTTCGTCATTTTGCGGGTGATGAAGAACACCACGATGAGGGCTCCGGCCACGATGGCCACACAGATCAGAAGGATCGACCGGGTATCGATCAGTTGTCCGAGCGCCCACTGCTTGTCGATGAGATTGACGATGTACATGTCGTAGAAAGAGAGGTCCTGCGCTAGGATCAAGTCTTTTTTGCCCATGAATTCCGCTTCCTTGAAGGAAAGTCCCTGCTGATGGATGTCCACGGCATGCCGAAGCAGATCAGGAGCCTCTTGACCGATGAGAGCCGAATCGTTGCTGGAGAGGATGACGCCGGATTTGCTCAGGATCACCACCGAGTTCCCTCTGCTCGTGTAGCTGCTGTAGAAGCTTCTCAGCTGGCTCTCTGGAATCGCTACGTACAAAGACCCGTATACCTTTCTCGTCGTCCGGTCCATCAGCGCCTTCGCCGCGACAATAAAAGGCTTTTGCTCTCCGTGATCCGGATCGTAATGGAACTGGTACTGGAGCCGGTCCGGCGCCGACTGGACGCTCTTTGTAAGCGGGCTTGCCTTGAGCTGCTCGTCCGTAACGGACCAGATGTTGCGGTTGGTCGAATATGTGCGGCCGTTGTTCCCGAGCAAGAGGAGATCGACATCATAGGCATCGAGGTTCGAGCTGCTTGGCTTGACTTGCTTGCTCATGCTGTAGTAGCTCTTGAACAAGGTCGCCGAATCGGTAGTCCCTTCCGTAAGGAACTGCCGCACCGTCCCGCTTTGCTGGATGTTGATGATCGATGTGGAGACGGAATCGTTGAACGATTCGAACCCCGACTTGATCTGGCTGATCACCTTGGCGTTCGTGATGCTGAACGTATCGATGAACAAGCGCTCGGATATCCGGATCGTGCTCCAGGAGGTAAGAAGCGATACGGATACGATGCTGAGCAGCAGAACGACAAACATCTTCATGAACAAGCCGTGGAACTTCAATCGTTCCATTCTCCGCTTCATTGCCTTCATGCCAGCCATCCTTTTCTATTTCGCATAATGGCGTCGATACTCGCTTGGCGAGAAGCCCGTCGCCTTCTTGAACACTCTGGAAAAATAATTGGGATCCGAGTATCCGACCCTCTCGCTGACTTCGGAAATCGTCGCCTCTCTCTGCCTCAGCAGCTCGGCGGCGTTGTCCGTACGGATCTTGTTCAGATACTCCGTGAAGCCCTCCTTGTTATGAGAGGCGAAGTAGCTGGACAGATAAGAGGGGTTGAAGTGGAAGTGCTTGGCCATTTCCTTCAGCGTGAGAGGCTCAGCATAATTCTTCTCGACATATTCAAGCAGCCTCTTCATGTTGCTGCCGCCGGGCTGCCCCTGCTGCCCGATGCACAGCTTCGCCTCCTCGACGAAAGCATTCAGGCATTCCACTGCGTCCGCGGCGTACAAGGACTCGTTGATCTCGTTGAAGTAAGCGTATTTGACCCGTTCCAACTCCTTGACGTCATGCTTCCCATTGACCAGAAGCACCGTAATATTGAACATGATCGCGGTCAGGAACGATTTGAATTCGAACACATCCGTCTCGCAGCATAAGGCCCATGCTTCCACATAGTTCTTCAACTCCTCAAAAGCAGCTTCATAACGGCCATGCTGGATTTCGTCCGCGAACCGATTGAGCTGGAACGGCCCCGGCGACTGCCCGGCATCCGGCAGCTCCTCCTCTACGATGACCCTCCGGTCCGGGAAATAGAATCGGCCTTTCAGAAGCTTGGATAGCTCGCTGTTGTACACATCCGCCGTCAGGGCGATATTGCCGTAGACATGGCTCAAGGCGAATGCGGCATGCGGAAACTGTTCCTCCGTCAAGCGGGCAACGGCTCGCACGGCTTCGAGAATGCCGGAAGTGTCGCGAGTCTCCAAGTTGAGCAGAGCAAGGAAAGATCCGCTCTTCGGCTCCAGCACGCATGCGGCCGTGTCCGGCAGCAGGCCAGCCAGCATTTCCTCCACGCTCTTCCGCATTTCTCCTGTGCCGCCGGAATTCGAGAATGGACGGGTATTCAACTCGGCTCCCACCAGGCAGAAATGACGATGAGGAAACATTTCCTCCATCCAAGCTTGGTCCCAATCCGCTCCGCAGCCGTCAAGCAGCCTTTCAACCGCCGCCCTCTTGGAGAGCTTCTCCGGGGAGGCAAGCTTTTCGCTTGCGAGCGCCGGAATCCGGGCAGCCGTTTCTTTCAAGATGCGCAGCAGCTCGTTCTCTTCCAGTTTGGGTTTCAAGATATAATCGGCGACGCCGCTTTGGAAGGTCGCTCTCACGTAATCGAATTCTCCGAAGCTGCTTAAGATAATGACCTCGATATCCGGATAACGGCTCTTGATTTGCCGTGTAAGCTCTTCCCCATCCATGACAGGCATGA
Source organism: Paenibacillus sp. D51F (assembly GCF_053345695.1). Lineage (NCBI taxonomy): Bacteria > Bacillati > Bacillota > Bacilli > Caryophanales > Paenibacillaceae > Paenibacillus > Paenibacillus sp. D51F. The sequence goes on from NZ_JBKFAO010000002.1 coordinate 280,692, forward strand.
CGATGTCCGTCAGCACGATATGGGGACGGAGCTTGTCGATGAGCGACAGCGCTTCCTTGCCGTTGGAAGCCTCGCCCGCTATACGGAACCCTTCCTGCTCCCAATTCAGATAATGCTTGATGCCTTGCCTGATCAGCACCTCGTCGTCCACCAGCACAATGTCGCACCATACTTTTTCCGACATGGTCAGCCCCCCAATGATAACGCTGTCATTTCGAAGATGCCGACATCCTTGGATGCCGAGCTATCCTGCTTAAATGAAAAAAACCACCATCCTCCTTTGCGCCGATCGCAAAGGGGGGACAATGTGGTTTATCCGGCTCCTGCCTGTTATGAACTTGATTTCATAGTAGCATTTCGAGGCCCAAAAGAAAACGGGATCCGTCCCGCGTTGATCTATTAACAGCACAGGAAAAATCGTTCAAACATGTCCGATCAGCATTCCGCCAATCGCACCCGTAATGACAGCAACCCAAGGCGGCAACTTCCAAAATACGAGCATCAAAAACAGAATCGTTGCGAGAGCAAAGTCAGAGGGAGCCAGAATAGCCGTCGTCCACAACGGGTTGTAAAGCGCTGCTAACAAGATGCCGACGACCGCTGCGTTCATCCCCATGAGCACCCCTTGTACGTTTGGACTTTTACGCAACGAGTTCCAAAAGGGTAATGCGCCTACGATCAAAAGAAAAGCAGGCAGAAAAATGGCGGCTGTTGCAATCAGGGCCCCCTTGACCCCGCTAATCATTGCACCCAAATATCCAGCAAAGGTGAACAACGGTCCTGGCACCGCTTGTGCCGCTCCGTATCCGGCTAAAAAATCCGTCTCGCCGATCCACCCCGGCGGTACAACTTCCCTCTCCAGTAAAGGAAGCACGACGTGGCCTCCGCCAAATACAAGTGAGCCTGCTCTATAAAAGCTATCGAACAAGGACAGCCAGTCCGCGGCAAAGGCTTGTCTAAGAACCGGCAGGGCAATCAGGAGTCCAAAGAAAACAGCCAAACACATGACAGCAAAGCTGCGGCTGATGGAAACGGTAAGATCCGCTGTTTCCGGAACATCCGTTTTTCGTAACAACATCATTCCAATCATCCCTGCGAAAGCAATAAGCAGGACCTGACTAAAAGCAGCCTGCCACAAGAGCGAGACGGATGCAACAATAATAGCGATAGTCGCCCTGTTTCGATCTGGAGCGAGTTTTTTTCCCATTCCAAGTATGGCTTGTGCAACAATGGCTACAGCGACGATTTTAAGACCATGAATCCATCCAGAGCTGCCGATATCAAATCCCTTCAAAAGGAAGGCGAACAGTACCAGTACAATGACCGATGGCAGCGTAAAGCCAAGCCAAGCAGTCAGTCCGCCGAGAAGTCCGGCGCGGATAACGCCGATTCCAATCCCAATCTGACTACTGGCAGGACCGGGCAAAAACTGACACAGTGCGACCAGATCCGCATAGCTCCGTTCGTCCATCCATTTGCGGCGGCGTATGTATTCGTCATGAAAATAACCAAGATGAGCAACCGGCCCTCCGAATGAAGTGAGCCCCAGTTTTGTTGATACAGCTAATATTTCAAGGAGAGCCCGAGGATGGTTTTTAGGCTCATTCTGAACAGCGTCATCATTCTTTTCCACTTTCTGTATTTCCCCCTTGACGTTCTGCCGGTTGGTCCGCTCACAAACCTTGCTGCGCGCTTCAGAAAGGACTTGGTTGCTAAGCCCAACGCCAATAAGGTTCGCGGCTTACGTACCAATTCTATCTTTTCCTTTGCCACAATGGAAGCAGCTTTCTTGTTTTGTCGGTGAGCTTCAGATTCGCGGTAAACTCCTGCTGTCTCTTCAGGGAGCGGACAAATCGTACGGAATGACAAAGATGAAAGCGGCATTCATCTGCCCAAGAGAGGAGCAATAGCTTGAAATGAAAAAAGGTCTCCAATCTGCCTTGGCGGGCAGATCAGAAACCTGTTGCTGATAAAGTGGTGCGGTCAAGAGGACTTGAACCTCCACGTCATTGCTGACACTAGAACCTGAATCTAGCGCGTCTGCCAATTCCGCCATGACCGCAAGTAAAACGCTTCGACAGCTGATGAAACGCTGCAACGTTGATTATATTATCATGGCTGTCATAGCCAAGTCAATGTAGTTCAAGAAGTTCCGCAATTCAGATTTTGGATGGGCTAGGCTGATAGGCGTAGCTGCCTCCTGCCTCTTGTCCACCCGCATTCTCATGTACCCTCCCGAAATCTTCGGGAGGCGTTCCATAAGCCTGGATATGCAGATCTGTATTCGCTGCCCGAACCTCCTCCGGCACATAGCCGTATCGGCCGGAATCGGAAGCCCCGTTGCCGAACTGCTCCGGGGCTCCGTAAACAATCGCATCGTTTCCTTCAATGCCGGATCGATCGGAGCTTTCCTTGACCGCCGAGCCGAACGGGGCCTCCTGCGCAGGCTCAGCCGCAGGACCGGGAGTGTAAGGATACAGCTCCACTCCTCCGAATGCCAGCTTGTCCTCTTCATGTCCGGTCAGCCGCACGCTTCCGCATACCGGGCATTTGTGAATCGAGATTCCGTCCGTCTCCGAATGATTCATGACCATATGGTCGTTAGGGCATAACATGTTGCGCCGCCTCCTTCGTTTGTTGAGGACGATCAGGAACGCGGAGCCGCTGCAGGCTCGTACCGGTAGCTCCGGCTTAGCTTGACGACACGCTTGTTGGGCCTTCGGATCATGACCGAATCGTCATCCCAGGCTACCACGATTCCGAGCACATCGTTCTGCTCCATCTCATCCCGGATCACCCTGACCTTCTCTCCTGAGAGCCGATATTGGTTCAGCAGGTCTTCGCTTGCGATGTTCATAAAATTACCCTCCATTCTCTAGGTTGAAACAATTCCAGCTTGCATATCGTGTCCTTAAGACGCAAAAAAGCCCCGGAAGACTGGCTGACCGCATGTCTCCCGGGCCTCTCTATGCTTCATTCGGCGTTGCCGTCAGGCTTCATTCGGCGTTGCCGACATGCTCCTTGGTGTCGTTGGTCTCGAACCATTCGTCCAGAACCCTGGAAGACATCACGCGCTTGCCGATGTAGTCGGCCTGGCGTTCGGTGAACTGGCCCTTCCACTCCATCCCCAGCTCCTCGCTGAGCTTCACGACCGTCAGCAGCTCCGACCAGGCGACGTAGCGCTTATACCAGAAAAACTGCGGATGCTCGATCATGTAAGGATAGAGATCGTCAAACTCCGTATGCTTGCAATCGAGCGCGCGCTCGAAATGGACTTTGGCATCGGACAGCTTGGATTCAAAAAACTCGGAACTCGCGTTTTCCATATCCTTATGCCTCCCTTGAAGATCTTGTTCCTATTATAGGGGATACGCCTATCGGGGAAAAGAGTTGATTTCCCGCTGCTGTTGTGCTCAATCCGCGAACACGATGTTCCCGTTCTCGAGCGAGGCGATCTTGACCAGCGATTCCACGCGGATTCCGCTCTCCCGAATCGTGCTTGCGCCGGCTTGGAATGCTTTCTCCACGACGACGCCGAGACCGGCCAGCGAAGCGCCGGACCGCTCGATGATCCGGACCAGGCCGCGCGCCGCATCTCCGTTGGCGATGATGTCGTCGATGAACAGCAGCCGGTCGTCCGCAGAGAGCATGGACTTGGAAACCATCAGATCCGTGACGATCCCCTTGGTGAACGAAGGCACCCGTTCCGAATAATGATCCGGATCGGCGATCAGCGTCTTCTTGCGGCGGGCGAACAGCAGCGGCACCCCGAGCTCGAGGGCGGTGGCAAATGCGACAGGAATGCCGGACGATTCCACCGTAATGACTTTGGTCACCTGCTCCTCGGCGAAGATGCGCGCGAATTCCCGCCCCATCTCCATCGTGAGGACAGGATCGACCTGATGATTCAGAATCGCATCGAGCTTGACCACGTCGCTCGACATGACAGAGGCTTCCTGCAAGATGCGTTGCTTCAATTGTTCCATGGCGCATTAGTCCCTTCCGGCGTCATTCTTTCCGTTAAATTATCATAGCTGGAGCGTTCGCGCAACCCAGGACCGGCTCGCCGCCTGCCAAAGACTTGTCATGCCCGTCCCGTCCCTGTCATAGGATGGTAAGGATTGATTCAGAAGCGGAGGCGACGCGGATGCCGGGACGCACAGGGCGAGTGCTGCAGATCGGGTTTACGTATATGGGCACCATCGTCGGAGCCGGCTTCGCGACCGGACAGGAAATCTTGCAGTTTTTCACCCGGTACGGCTACTGGGCTTCCTTCACCATTGCTGTCGCGACGGTTTTTTTCATCTGGCTCGGAGCCAAAATGATGATTCTGGCCGGGGAAATCGGCGCCAAATCCTACGAGGATCTGAACAAGGCGCTGTTCGGCCGCTCGATCGGGCAGCTGGTCAGCCATTTCATGCTTGTCGTGCTGCTCGGCGTCAATGCGATCATGCTCGCCGGAGCGGGAACGATCTTTTATGAGAACTGGAACATCTCGTATCAGACCGGCCTCGTTGTCACTCTCGTCGCCTGTTATGCGATGCTGAGCAGAGGAATGAAGGCGATCCTTACCGTCAACAGCATCGTCGTGCCCGTCATGCTGCTGTTCACCGTGTTCGTCCTGTTCGACACTTTCCATTCTCCCGGCTCAGGCCGCTGGATCACTTTGCAGACCGACGCATCGCCGCTTCGGATATGGGCTTCCCCATTCCTGTATACGGCTTTCAACCTCGCCATGGCCCAGGCCGTGCTCGTGCCTCTCGGAGCCGAGATCGCCGACCGCAAGGCAATCAAGCTCGGCTCCTGGTTCGGAGGCTTCGGCATCGGCTTCATGCTGCTGGCGGGCCATATCGCCCTCAGCTCTCATATGCCGGGCGTCCAGCAATATGCGATTCCGATGGGCGGCATCGCGCGGCAGCTCGGCAGCGGCGTGCAGCTCATCTACATTTTCCTGATCTTCTCCGAGATTTTCACGACGCTGATCGCGGACGTATACGGCCTTGCGCTCCAGCTGCAGGACCGTCTCCCCATTCCCCGGAATTTGATCATCATCCTCATCCTTATCTTCTGCTATCTGCTAAGCCAGATCGGCTTCGGCCCGCTCGTCTCGACGCTCTACCCGTTGTTCGGCTTCGTAAGCCTCGGATGGCTGCTGCTGATGATACGCAAAAAAACCGGGAGGGGGGGGAACTAGCCGTTCCCGCCCGCTTCAGGCGCCGTCTCCAGATAGACCTGCTTCAATTGGGAAATCACTCTCGTGAGAGAATAGGCTTTCTTCGCTTTGTCCCATGCCGCTCGCGCCAGCTGATAGCGGAACGTCGAATCCGTCACGAGGCTCTCAAGCGCAGCCGCGAGCGCGGCCGGATCGTCCGGGGGAACGAGCAGTCCGTTCACGCCGTCGTCGATCTGCTCGCCGATGCCGCCGACATCCGTCCCGACAAGCGCAAGCCAGCATAAGGCCGCTTCGGCGAACACGCTGCCGAACGCCTCCGCTCTGGACGGAAGGACAAAAACGTCGAAGAAGGGCATGAACTCCTCCGGATGGAGCATGTAGCCGTAAAAGATGATGTCGTCATATAAGTCCAGGCTCTGGGCCAGCGCCTCGAGCTCCTCGCGGATCGGGCCGTCGCCGATGATGTGCAGCACGAACGGATGCCCTTTGGCCTTCAGCTCCGCGCAGGCATGAAGCAGGATGTCGATGCCCTTGGCCGGGACGAGCCGGCATACCGTAATGAGCTGGGGAACCGCATTTTCGTGGCTGATCGGCTTGAATCTGCGCTCGTCGAAGCCGTTGGCGATGATTCCGATCTCTTCGGGGCGTTCCACATAGGGCGCCAGATAGGCGCGGAATGAATCAGATACCGTCAGGATCCGGTCCGCGGTATCCTCGATTTCCTTGTAGATGGATGTCAGGAACCGGTGTTCGGGACCGCCCTCCCGGATTTTGCCGTTCAGGATCAGCTCCCTCTCGTAGCTGGAATGGATCGTGACGACCAGCGGCGTATCCGGAAAGACCTGCTTCATGACAAGCGCCGCTACGGGATGATGCGCGTGGATCAGATCATAGGAGCGCTTGATGCGCAGCTTCGTCCACCACAAGTAATCCCGAAGAGTCTGCAAATATTTGGCCGTAATCGGATTGTCCTCGTATTCGCCCGCATCCAGATGGAGGAACGGAAAGTCCTCTTTTCCTTTGCCCCGGATTCTTTTGGGCAGGGAGAACAGCTCTGTCGGCCAGCCGACTTTGTTGAACCTCTCCTGCATGTACGGAACCATGGAAGAAACGCCGCCGGGCTGTTCCGGCGGAAAAAACAAGGCCTGCAAAATTTCCATCGTCCGCATCTCCTCCGAACAGACATGATCATGTTATACTAGAACGGACGTTCCCTCTCATATCTTCCTCCCGTCAAGCCGATACCGCCATTGTAGCATGAATGGTCCATCGATAGATTCAAGGCAGCAAGATAATGAAGATCGAGATCCGAAGTCGCAGGAAGAAAAGTTGACAAAGACGGAGTGTAATCGCTATGACCAATTGGATGTCGAATCCTTCCATCGGACTGTTCGCTTCTGCCTGCTCCCTCACCGTGCTGGCCATGATGATGTTCATGTCCGTGCGCCTGTACCGCAGCTACCGGCGGCATCCCGTCTACCGGCTGCTGATCGTCGTGCTGCCGCTCCTGATGATGCTGCAGCTGCTTCAGGCTGCCGGGGCCGACGGCGGGACCTCCCCGCCGCTTCTTCAGCTCGGGACCAGACTGCTGGGCATCTTCGCTTTCATCATTATAAACTTTGTATTTATGAAATTATACAGCCATCCCGCCGTCCGCCTCAAGGGTGCGCCCTTTTTCTTGATGGCGCTCGCCGCCGCTCTCATCGCGGGACTCGAGGTCGCATTCAACCCGCGGCTCCTGGAGACTTCCGCCGGCGCGCCGATTCCGTTCGTAGGCCTTGATTTCTATGGGATTCTCGTCAATTTCCTGATTTTGCTGGACACGAGAGGGGTCGAGCTGCGCACGAAGTATTCCGTCGGCCTCATGATCTATTTCGCCGGAGACCTGGCCCGCGTCACCGACCGCTACGTCTTCCAAGGCAGCGTGCCGATGCTGCTGCTGCTCTCGAGAATGCTGCCCGTCATCTATTTCATCCTGCTTTTCCTGCTGCTGTTCGAATGGGTGGTCGACAGGCTGCTGACGACTTACCGCTCCTCCATCACCGACGGGCTGACGGGATTGTACAACCGCAAGCACTTCCATCATAAGGCCGGCCAGATGATGGTGCGCGGCAAGGGAATCGCCGTCATCTTCGGCGACATCGACAACTTCAAGAAGCTGAACGACACCCACGGGCACCATCGGGCGGACGGGGTGCTCAAGCAGGTCGCCGAAATCATGCGGGAGATCAGCCAGAGCGGCGGCATTGCCGGCCGTTACGGGGGCGAGGAGCTGCTGCTCGCTGTCGGCTCCGGGGACAAGGCCGCCGATATCGCGGAGCTGCTCCGGCGCCGGATCGAAGAGGAATCCATCGTCACGATGAGCATCGGCGTCAGCTATTCCCGCAGCGGCAGCACCGTGGAGGAAGTCATCCGGGAAGCCGATGAAGCCATGTACCGCTCCAAGACGACGGGCAAGAACAAAGTGACGGTCGTCAATGCGCCGGTCCGCTCTGGACGCGGCAAAAAAAGCGGCTCCCTGAAATCAGGAAAGCCGCTTGATGGATGATGCCGTCTGGCCCCATGCATGCCGGATCGCTTGGGGAAGCTCGGCCAGGCTTGAGATGACGGCATCGGGCATGACCGCGATGGACTCGTTCCAGGGCTGGCTCCGTTTGAGCCATACGGCCCGCATCCCGCTGAGAAGAGCTCCTTCGACGTCGTTGACGGGATGATCCCCGACGAAGAGCGCCTGTTCGGGACTGACGTCGAGCTCAGCCAGAGCCCGGGCGAATATGAGAGGAGACGGCTTCTTGATTCCGGCCGACTCCGAGACGACGATGGATCCGAACCAGCCCCGAATGCCCAGCTTGTCGATCTTGCCGTTCTGGATGTCGTCCCTGCCGTTCGTGACGATGCCCAGCTTGTAATAGGGACGAAGCGCGGACAACAGCTCTCTCATCCCTTCCATCGGAACGGCGGAAGCCACATAATGCTTCTGGTAGTATCGGTACAGCTCTTCCCACCCCGCCGCCGGCCTGCACGGAAGGCGCTGCAGTATTTCCCGGAACAACTGCGGTTTGTCCTTGTATCCGTCTTCATCCCATTCGACGACAGAATCGATCCAGCTCTGGCGTTCCTCGCCCGCGGCATCGGCGTAGTCATCCGCCAGCCTGGAGGCAAAGCGGAGGAAAGCGGCCTGGCGGTCGAGCAGCGTGTTGTCCAGGTCAAACAGGATCGCGCGTATCATCGGCATCGCCTCCACTGTCTAATCGTTTTGCGCGATAACGGCCGGTTCTCAGCTCCAGCGTGTAAGCGGCGGTATCGGGCATGCCGGCCTCGAGCGCAAGCCGTACCGCCTCCTCGATATCATACGGCACCCGGATCAGCTGCAAGGAGAACGGAGCCGTGCTGTCCGCCTGCCGCGATCCCTCCAGAACCGCATAAGAAGCTTGCGTCATATCCAGCGGGTTGCCTACGCTGCCGCAATTGAACAGCATCCGGCCGTTCAGATGCTGGACATAGGCTTGGTGGATATCGCCGTATCCAAGCACATCGGCCCTCTCTGCCTCCCCGAGCGGAGGCTCGAACATCGCCAGCCTCGTCTCTTTGGAATCCCAAGGCTGCACGCGCTTATACACGCTTTCCGGAGAGGCATGGAGAAGTCGGATCAGCCTGCCGCTCAAAACATATTCCGCGAAAAAGGGAAGACCGGCCAAATAGCGGAGCCGTTCCTCCCCGAGACGGGTTTGATGCCACCGGATGAATTCGAGCTCGGATTCCTTGCTGATGAAGTCATCCCAGTTCCCCTTGATGACGGCTTCGCAGCTGCTGCGGATCCTGTCGACAGCTTCAGCCGAGCCCGGTCCCTTGCCGATCAGATCGCCCAAGCAGACGATCCGGCCGATTCCCCGTCTGGAGATGTCGCCCAGCACAGCTTCGAGCGCCGGCATATTGCCGTGGATATCCGAGATGATGGCGATTCTGTCCATAGGCATCCTCCTTGATGAAGCGCGCCTGATCTAAGTCTATGCCGATTGCGGATTGGGCATATCTATCTTGCCGGTTATCGTCGGCGTCTTATTTTGCCGGAGCTGCCGAACTTCGTCTTCGGCACGCTCTTGCGCGGAGACAGCCACGATCCGCTGCTGCCCGAGGAGGATCCGCCGTCCCGCTTGATCGTGCCTTTGCTTCCGCTCGAGGTCGTCGGATTGCGGTCGAAGAGGCCTCCGCTGTCGCTCGGACGATCCGTGACCTTGCCGCCTCGCTTGGTGATGAAGCCTTTTCCGGGCACTGTAAGAGGGGGCGCCATCTTTTTGTCCGACGCGGTAGGCGTCCGGTACGAGCCGGTCGCCGGCTTGTAGACATCGCGGCCTGTATATCCGCGGTATTTGCCGTAGCTCCCGATGGTATCGAACAGCTGTCCGACCAGCACAGCCGTCAAGTAGCCTTCCAGGAAGGAAGGGCTGTAATTTCGCTGTATGAATTCCTTATTGTCTATCTCGATCAGCGTATCCTGAGGCTCGGCCGGATCCCTCTGCAAATGATACCATTGGTCGGAATACACGAGGAACATCCGTTCATCGTCCGAATCCGACATCTGCTGGGGCTTCTTCTGCTCCGCAAGCCTCGCCGCGACTTCCGGAACGGTCTCGCCGGCAGCCCGGTACACATAGGAGGTCTGGCCGCCGTCCTTGCTTACCGACACGAGCGGGTACTGATCGCTTACTCTGGGAGCTCCGCAGCCGCTGAGCAGCGATACCATCAGCGTCGCGGCCAGGACCCACTTAAGGGCGTTCAACCACTTTTTGCCCATCTGCTAGCCCTCCTAGCTTCCCCGCAGCACCTTCACGTCGGCCGTAAGGATCGATTCCCCCTCATAGAGAAGGATTCTCCCTTCCTGCCATTCGATGCGGAGCAGCCTGCGGTCGTCGGATTGGTACTGCCATACATGAAGCTCCCCCGCCGCCTGATGCGGCGAGCGGCCCGTCACCTGGACCGGCGACGAGTAGTTCTCTTCCAGGTAATAGTCTCTTCCGTCCAATTCCATCGTGGAAGGGATCTCTTCTATGGAATCCATCCTTCCGTCCACCGGAGCATACAACGTATACTCGGTGCTCTGACGGTCTTCGATATGGAGATAGCGCAGATCCGTCCCGTCCTGGAGGGAAAGGAATGTTTCCTTGCGCCTGACGTTCTGCGTCTTGCCGATGACCTCATAGGTAACCAGAGAAACCTCGCATATATCGCCCGGTCCCAGCGTGAGCAGGCTCTTTTCAGGCTTGGGCGGCTCCGGCTTCCGGAGGATGCCCGAGATTCGTTTGAACAGGCTCATCTCCCGTTCCTCCTGTCTATAGGTTCCGTCCTTATGCGTTACAGCGTGGAGGCGACGATCAGCGCCCCGGTGAGATGCAGCGATCCAGCCAGCAGCGCATGGGCGATCTTGCCGTCCTTCGTCCCTTCATCGAGATGGAAGCCTCCAAAGCGGTCCAGCAGCCGGCGAACGACAAGCTCGATGATCAGCAGGATGACGAAGGAGACGACCGACACGATCAACGCCTCGGACAAGCTGTAAGAGGTGCGTACCGCTTGGGCGAGTATGTATCCTTGGGCAAATAATTTCATGATAAACCGAGTCGTCACCGCTACGTTCCCCTTGCGCATCTCCGCAAGATCCTTATAGCGGGTCGTCAGCGAATCGACGGCCATCAGCAAGGCCAGGAGCAGAGCTCCGGCAGCCGTCCAGGCGAAAGTTCCGGTCAAGAGCCGGACAGCGGATTCAAGCGTCATCAGAAGTTCCCCCGTTCATTAGATAAGGGGCGGCCGCGCCATACGGCACGCGCCTCCCCTTACAGCCTTATTTTTCGTATTGCTTCAACAGGGCGGCCAGCTCATCCTCGACGGCCTTGTCTTTGCCCAGAGCCTCGAATTCCTCGTCGAGCGACTTGCCTTTGTCGTTCAGCACGTTGCTCGCCTCGGCCTGCGATTCCATCTGGAGCACCTTCTCCTCCATGCGCTTCAGTCCGGCCATCGCCGTATCGTTGCCGAAGCCGTTCATCGTGCGGTTGATGTCCACTTGGGCTTTGGCCGCATTGGCGCGGGCTACGAGCGTCTCGCGCTTGTTCTTGAGGTCTGCCAGCTGCTTCTGCATCTGGCCAAGCTTCTCGCGCAGGTTGTCGGCGGAAGCCTTGTTGCTGTCGTAAGCGGTCTTGAACTCGTCGCGCTTCGCCTCGGCGGATTTCTTCTCTTCCAGAGCGCGGCGGGCCAGATCTACATTGCCGTTCTGGACGGCGAGATGGGCTTGCTCGTTGCGCTTCTGCGCGAGCGCTTCCTGCTCTTCATATTGCTTCTTGAATCTTTTTTCAAGCGCGATCTGGGCGGCGACCGCCTTCTCGGCATCTTCCAGATCGTCGGCCATGTCACGGATGTATTGATCGGTCATTTTCACCGGATCCTCGGCTTTCTCAATCAGGGAGTACACATTGGAGAGCGTCAGGTCGCGAAGCCGTTTGAACAGGGACATCGTTTATCTTCCTCCTTAGGTCGGTTCTGAATGGAATCGGCATGAGCATAGTTAGCTAGTGAGAAGCTCTGAACCGAATTTTTTCTGCCGTTGAATCTACATACGGCGCAGCGGCAGGAAGGTTTCTTTCTCACCACATTTTTTGCATGGATTAGAGCAAGCGCCGTCAGGGTACAACTGTGGTAAAAGCTTCGACTGTTAATGGGGGTCTGCCGGGTGAAAATCGGACGTTTCTATCAAATCTGCATCAGCATCATTCTCGTGCTTCTCATCTTGTACCTGATGTCCAAGCTGGACTTCGTCTATCGTCCGGTGCTGCTGGCATTCAACATGCTCCTGCTGCCGTTCGTCGTGTCCTTCTTCTTCTATTACCTGTTCAGGCCGCTCGTCACCCAGCTCCACAAGTGGAACCTGCCCAAGTGGCTGGCCGTGCTGCTGCTGTTCATCCTGATCTTCTCCGTCTTCGCTCTGCTGATCGTGCTCGTATGGCCGCCTCTGCAGTCGCAGACACAGGAATTCCTGAACAACCTGCCTGCCTTGGCGTCCGCCGTACAGGACCAGATCGACTATCTGCAGCAGCAGAGCATCGCGGGCTTCAGCCTGAAGGAGCTTGATCTGACGACCAAGGTGTCGACCTACCTGGAGCAGTTCATCAACTACGCTTCCACTTATCTGCAAGGTGCCGTGTCCATCGTGACTACTGTCTTCCTCGTTGTCGGCACGGTACCGGTGCTGCTCTACTATATGCTGAAGGAAGACCGGAAAGGCTATACATCGTTCGTCCGGTTCTCTCCGGCCAAATATCGCAGCGATGCCATCGAAATCTTCAACTCCATCGACAAGATGCTCAGCGAGTTCGTGATCGGGCGGGTCGTCTGCTGCCTTGCGCTCGGCGCATTCTGCTATGTCGGCTTCTTGATCGTGGACCTGCCTTATTCGCTGCTGCTGGCGATATTCGTCGGCTCCATGAACATGATTCCCTATATCGGTTCCATTATCGGCGCGGTGCCATGCATTCTGATCGCCTTCACCGATTCCTTCTCGTCCGCCGTATGGGTTCTCGTCATCATCCTGATCGCCCAGCAGCTGGAAGGCAACCTGATTTCCCCGTTCGTCTACGGGAGGACGATGGACATCCACCCGCTCACCACGATCGTCGTCGTGCTGATCGCCGGAGCCGTCAGCGGCATCGTCGGCGTCATGATCTCCATTCCCGTCTACATGATGGCCAAAATCATCATCCTGCAGATCGCGGAGCATTACGAGAAGAGGGCGCAGCCGGAAGGCTCATCTTGATTACGAAATGAGGGCTCGGCCGAAAGGCTTTCCTTGATTACGAAAAGAGGGCTCGCCCGGAAGGCTTTCCTTGCTTTGGAGCCGGCCGCGCTCAGCTCCGAGAAGCATTGAAGCCAGGCCGTTCCTCAAGCGGAGTCCGCCTGTTCCGTCCATCGTCATTTGCAAGCAGCCGCCTGTGCTCAGGCGGCTTTTGGGCTTGCGGACGCAACTGCTTCAAGAAATATCCTTCAGACCGAATCACTCCGGCGGCAGCCAGGTGACTTCCTCAATGGTCCAAGAAGTTCGGCTGTAAGCCGCGTGGATTCCGATCTCCCCGGCGAATCTTCTCGGAATTCTCTTCACCGGAAGCGAGGTCGTCAGCTCCCGCTCCAGCACGGGAGCGGAGAACCGCACCGCGCCGGGGCCTTCCCAGCTGGCGGACAGAATGTCCCTGTCCGGAAACAGCTTGCGGGAAGCGCCGAACCCTGCCCGGTACCATGGATGCTCCTGATTCTTGGGCGTGCCGGGATCGTTGAGGCAAGCGTACAGCGACAGGCTGTCGAACAGCTGCAGCCGCGCCATATCCAGCGCAGCCTCTTCGGCATTCGCGCGCATATTCATGCGGATCCGCCTCTGCCTTTCCTCCTCGCGCTTGCGGAACGCATCGACCTGCGCTCCTTCGAACCCTTCGAAAAATGCGGTGTAGAACAAGCTGATCAGCAGCCCCGCATAAGGGCTTACAGCCTCAGCTTCTTCGATGCCTCTCCGGTAGTAGGCCATCTTGGGCAGGAGCGGATAATCCTCGAATGCGAACGGCCTGCCGGCGGCGTCATTCCAGATCGGGGTCTCGTCCAGCTCGATCCAGCCGCGGTCATGCTGCTCGATCGCATAAAGCAGCTCCGCGGAAAACCTTCCGATCGGCAAAAAGCGGTCCGACGCCGCTCTTGCCAGCGCCGCCGACAGCGCGGCATGGTCATGCTGGCGGATCAGGACGAACTCTTCTTCCATTTCCCGAATGATCAGGGCGAACACCCTCCTACTTGGCTAGATAACGGTTATTGATCGGCTTCTTGCTGCCAGACCTGTATGCTCCCCACTTTACCACATCCGCCAAGTGATGGAAAAGTCTGCAACTTCTAACTGCCGCTTGCCGTCTGAAGAGTCAATTCAGACCTAACAGAGGGGGGCGGCAAAATGCCAATCAGACGAAAGGCCCGAATATCCGCGCTTGTTCTGCTCGGCATGTCCATGCTCATGGCCGGCTGCGGATTGTCTGCCCAAGACAAGGAAGCGAAAGCGGAGAAAGAGTTCCGCAAGCAGTCCGGCCGCATCCGCGATCAGGAGCATGATCGTTCAAAGGCGGCTCTCACGCTGGATGAGCCGTATCTGCAGGCAGCCAACGCCTTCGGGCTGTCGCTGTTCCGCGAGCTGGCCAAGGAAGACAAGGACAAGAACATCGTCCTCTCTCCGTACAGCGTCTCGGAGGCTCTCGGCATGGCCTGGAACGGAAGCGGCGGGAAGACCATGGAGGAAATGGCAAAAGCTGTCGGCTGGAGCGGCTCGCACCCGGACGAGATCGCGGCAAGCTCGAGAGAGCTTCGTTCCTATCTCCGCCTTCCGGCAGAGGGCATCAAGCTCAAGGCTTCAAATTCCTTCTGGTACCAGAAAGGCTTGCATCTCCTTGAACCTTATGAAGCCACGCTCAAGAACAGCTACGAGGCCGGCCTGCAGGCAGTCGACCTGCCTTCGCCCAAAACGGTCGAGGCAATGAACGAATGGACCTCCAAGCATACCGAGGGGATGATCGAATCCGTCTTTGATCCATCCCAAACGCTGGATCCGGAAAACCGCGCCATCATGATGAACGCCGTTTATTTCAAAGGGGCCTGGAAGGATGAATTCGACCCTGCCCGGACAAAGCCGGAGCCGTTCCGCATGTTGGACGGGGCTGCCCAAAAAGTCCCGATGATGCAGAGATCCGGCTCTTACGCGCACGTGAAGACGGAACGCCTGGAAGCGGTCCGGATTCCGTATCTCCAGGACAAGCTCGATCTGCTCGTCGTCGTGCCCCAGGCCGGGCTCGGCGTTCCGGACATCGTCGGCGATCTGGAGCGGTACGGGGATTGGAAGGACCAGCTGGCCGCCTCCCTCGGCTCTGTTGCGCTTCCTCGGTTCAAGGTTTCTTACAAGGCGGATCTGATTCCGGCCCTGCAGCATTTCGGCATGCAGGACGCCTTTGTGTCTGGAACGGCAGATTTCACCGGCATGTTCGAGCCTTCCGCCCTTTCTTCCGGCCTTTTCATCAACCTCATCAAGCATCAGGCTGTCCTCGAGGTCAATGAAAAAGGAACCGAAGCGGCGGCCGTCACCGCGCTCGGGATGGCCGGCACAAGCGCCCCGTCCGACCCATTCTCGTTCAGAGCGGACCGCCCCTTCTTTTATGCCATCGAAGACACGACCACTGGGTTGTGGCTGTTCCTCGGCGCCATCAACGATCCGCTTGCAACTTAAGGAGCCGTTCAGGCTTCCCGTCGGCCGGGAGGCCTGTCGCGGTTGATCGACGTTTCCATGATATCGATGATCCTGCCGATTCCGGCGAGGATCAATCCCCCTATCATGCAAGCCAAAAAGCTGATATGGACGTAGTCGCCGGCAATGCTGAAGCTGTACGCGCTCCCGAATACAGCGATCAGAATGCCTCCGATCATCAGAAATAAACCCATTCGCATCCTCCTTGCGTTGCGTTTTGTTCCGATATTACCACAAAAAGATTGCCATTAAGCCTCTTAATCGATACAATGAGAACAAATAAAGTTTAAGGGCTTTAACTTTGATTCAACCCATTTTTCTTTTTTCCGCTTTGCAAGCAGCAAAATTTTTTTTGCGTTAAAAGTTTAAGCGTTATAACTTTTGGTTCTGCCGCATCAAGGAAACTTTCCACTCGGGGGGCAAAGACTCATGAAACCAAGCATCTTCGATGTCGCCAAGCGCTCCGGCTTGTCGGTCGTGACTGTGTCCCGCGTGCTCAACGGGAGCGGCAACGTCCGTGAGAACAACAGGCTGAAGGTGCTCAGCGCGATGAAAGAGCTGGACTACCGCCCGAGCGCCGCAGCCCGGACGCTGGCGCGCGGAAGCACGGGCGTCATCGGACTCACCCTCTCTACGCTGCAGGATTCCGTCTTCGACGCCATCGTGAAGAGCGTGCATGACGAGCTGTCGGCTCAAGGCTATTTCCTCGCGCTGTCGATATCATCGGAATCGGGGGAGCCCGGCAGCAGCTATCTCATCCGCGAGAACCGGGTGGACGGTGTGATCGTCCTGTCGCCTTCCGACGAAGACGAAATCGTCCGCGAATTGGAGCAGAGCGGCATTCCTTACGTCGTCATCGACAGTCAGGATGCCGAGGCCGCCCCGTCCACCGTCAAGGTCGACCATGAAGCCGGAGGATATATGGCAGGCAAGCATTTGACGGAACTGGGGCTGCAGAAGATCGCTCACCTGAGCGGGCCTGCTCATTACGACAGCACTCGGGAACGCAAGAGCGGATTTCTGAGAGCTCTTCGGGAGGCCGGACTGGAGCCGTTCCTGATCGAGGCGGGCGGCTATTCCATCGAGAACGGCTACCGCAGCGCAAGACGCTGGCTGGAAGAGAACCGGCTTCCGGAGGCCGTATTCGCAGGGGACGATTACATCGCTGCGGGAATCATCAACGCCCTGCAGGAAGCGGGGCTTTCGGTGCCGCGAGACCTGTCCGTCATCGGCTTCGACGATCAGAACCTGGCTTCCCTGCTCCATCCCCTGCTGACGACGGTCCGGCAGCCGGTCCTCCCCATCGCCCAGGCGGCTGTGCAAGCCCTTATGGCCCGGATGGCGGACGGCGCGGCGCCGGAAGGCGTCGTCATCCAGCCGGAGCTCGTCATCCGGGAATCGACCGGACGAAGTCCCGGTCGCGCTGCGGACAATCAGGAAAAAGGAGACTCTTGATGAGCTACTATGTAGGAATCGATGCCGGAGGCAGCAAGACCTATGCGCTTGTATGCGACCATACCGGCCGGATTGCAGGCAAAGGAAGCGCAGGCGGAGGCAATCATCAGAACGGCTATGAGGAAGCCCGCTCCAACCTCTCCATCTCCCTCCAGCAAGCTCTGGAAGAAGCGGGAATCACGGCCGCAGACGTGGAGCATGCCTGCTTCGGGCTGGCGGGAGCCGATCGGGAGGCGGACTTCCGCATTCTGCATCCGCTGGTGCACAGCCTCGGCTTCACGGAACGCTACACGATCGTCTGCGACACGATCATCGGCCTGCGGGCAGGCACCCGCCGCCCCTACGGTGTTTCCGTCATCTGCGGCACCGGCGTGAACTGCGCCGGCGTCGATCCTGACGGCCGGACGTACCAATGCGGCGGCTTCAGCTACATGTACGGGGATTGGGGCGGCGGAGGCGGCTTATGCGTCGAAGTGTTCCGTGCGGTCGTCCGTTCCTGGGACGGCCGGGGCGCCGCCACGCAGCTGACGCCGATGCTGCTCGGACTGCTTGGGTATGCCACGGTCGACGAGATGTTCCATGATTATCTCGACCATAACCGCAGCGTGCCGCTGGATGCCGTGCGCTTGCTGTTCCAGGCCGCCGAGAGCGGGGATGACGTCGCTCTGGACATCCTGCGCGAGCAAGGCAAGGAGCTGGCCTTATCCGTCCATGCGGTCGTCGCCAAGCTTGGCCTGGCCGGCATCCCGTTCGACGTCGTGCTGGCGGGCAGCCTGCTTACACGCGGCGACGCCGGCTGGATCAGCGGCCCTATCCAGATGATGCTGAAGGATGCCGCTCCTCTGGCTTCGCTCGTGAAGCTGGAGATCGAGCCCGTCATCGGTGCGCTGTGGAGCGCGCTCGACGCCGGCGGCCGGGAGATTACCGGCGAGATGTATGCAGCCATGGGCCGGTTCCAGAATTTCGAGGACATCCGGACCTCAAGCGGGCAGCTCTGATCCTCGCCGCTTCCCTGCCATCTTCAAGCGGCATGACAGCCGCCCAATCCAACGGAAATGAGTGATCGCGCATGAGCAAAGGATTGAAAGTTGCCGTCATCGGCGGAGGCTCGTCCTATACGCCAGAGCTGGTCGAAGGATTTATCCGTTATTACGATTCCTTGCCGGTAAGAGAGCTGTGGCTCGTCGATATCGAAGCCGGCTTGTGGAAGCTGAACATCGTCGGCGAGCTGGCCAAGCGCATGGTGGAGAAATCCGGCCTTCCGATCGAAGTCCATCTGACGACGGACCGCCGGCTCGCCATCGCCGGTGCCGACTTCGTGAGCACGCAGATGCGGGTAGGCATGCTGGAGGCGCGCGGCCAGGATGAGGCGATTCCGCTCAAATACGGCGTCATCGGCCAAGAGACGACCGGCCCGGGAGGCATGATGAAGGCGCTGCGCACGATTCCGGTGCTGCTGGATATTTGCCGGGATATCGAAGAGCTGGCGCCGCAGGCGTGGCTGCTCAACTTCACCAACCCGGCCGGCATGGTGACCGAGGCCATCCACAAGCATTCCTCGGTCCGCAGCGTCGGATTGTGCAACGCCCCGATCGGCCTGCTCAAGTGGCTCTCCGGCAAATACGGCACGACGACGGACCGGGTCTACGCCGAGTTCGTCGGCCTCAATCATCTTCACTGGGTCAGCCGCGCCGAGGTCGACGGCGTCGACCGCCTGCCGGAGCTGCTGCGCGGCGACGATTCCTTCTCCGCCGCCAACGTCGCAGCCGGGGAATGGGACCCCGTCTTTATCCAAGGGCTTCATTCGCTGCCTTCCTACTATCTCAAATACTACTACATGACGGATGCCATGCTCGCCGAGCAGCAGGAGTCCCTGCGCAAAAACGGCAACCGCGCTGAGGTGGTCAAGCGCGTAGAGGCCGAGCTGTTCGACCTGTATAAAAATCCCGACCTGAGCGAGAAGCCGAAGCAGCTGGAGCAGCGCGGCGGCGCCTATTATTCCGAAGCGGCCGTCAACCTCATGCGCTCGCTCTACAACAGCACAGGCGACGTGCAGACGCTGAACGTGGCGAACAACGGCATCCTTGATTTCCTCCCGGACGACGCCTGCATCGAGGTCAACTGCCTCGTCACCTCCCAAGGACCCGTTCCGCTCCAGCTGACGAACATTCCCGCGCAGGCCAAAGGCCTCATCCATGCCGTCAAAACGTACGAAGCGCTCGCGATCGAAGCGGCCGTAACCGGCGACCGCAGCCTGGCGCTGCAGGCGATGGCCCATCATCCGCTCGTTCCGTCCGTCAGCGTCGCCAAGGAGCTGCTGGATGAAATGCTGGAAGCGAACCGCAGGTACCTGCCCAAGTTCTTTCCGTCCTGACGCATCGCTGACGTCAGCAGAAAATACGCCGGATACTGAGCCTTAGACATCATCATCACGATAAGAGATGGCTGCCTCAGGCAAATCCGCCTCAGACATTGGAATAAAAAGAGTCCTGCCGCCAGCTTTTGGCCCAGGACTCTTTTTCGCATGCAGCACCTGTCTGGCAAGCTCGTGGCCCGGCCAGCTCAACCTTCCGTTGAAGCCGCTCCCGCATTGACATGCCTGTCGGATTCCAGCCTCCAGCGGCTGATCAGGTCGTTGCAGCCTGCTCCTCCCCCAGCCTTTCCCCCGCGGCCGTTCCGGGCAGCCACTGATCCAGGAAAGCCGTCACGGCGGCATCGTAATGCTCCGGGGATTTCTGGCGGGCCGCCCCATGCTCCGCATCCGGCACAAGCAGCAGCTGCTTCGGCTGCGGGCAAGCCTCGTACAGCTTCACCCCCATCCACGTCGGCACGAACGTATCCGCCTCGCCGTGGATGAACAGCATCGGCGCCTTCGCCCTCTTGACCTGCTCAAGAGCCGAAGCCTCGCCGAAGAAATACCCTGCCCGCAGCCTGGTCACCAGACTCGTTATCGGCAGGAACGGAAACGCCGGCAGCTTGTACATCCGCTTCAGCTGATAGACGAGCTCGTCCTTCGCGGATGTGTAGGGGCAATCCGCCACGATCGCCTTGACCTGAGGCGGCAATTCCTCGCCGCTCGTCATGCATACCGTGGCGCCGCCCATGGAAACCCCATGCAGGACGATTTCCGCGCCGCTGCCGATCCTACCGGCTGCCCAATCGATCCAGCGGAGATAATCCTTGCGTTCATGCCAGCCGAAGCCGATGTATCCGCCCCCGCTCAGGCCGTGGCCGCGCGCGTCGGGCATGAGCACGTTCCACCCTAGAACCTCGGCGTAGTACCGGGCAAACACAGCCATCTGCGTCGCCTCTCCGGAATAGCCGTGGGCGAGGATGGCGATTCGGGCGCTTTCAGCCTTGCTCGGAATCCAATAGGCTTGCAGCTCCAGGCCGTCGTCGGAGAAAAGACGGACCATCTCCGGATGCCGGCTTCGGAGCCACACCTGCTCCTCCCTATCGGATGGATCCAGCCGGGAGACGGATGCCTCCTTCTGAGGGAGATCGGGGTTGCCTTCCAGATAAGTCTTGGGCGTGCGCGCGATGGCGACGCGGTAGAAATACATGCTGGCCGCCGCCAGCAGAAGCAGCAAAGCGGCCGCGGCCGCAGCCGTCCATAGCCATATCGACATTGCGTTTCCGTGTTCCTTTCCGCTGGAAGATCATGCTGCAATTCTTGCTCCTGCGGTTCCGATGACCACATATGGTATACAGTATATCCCATCCGGGAAGTTCCTGCATTCCTGCCGGCGGATTTCCGCAGCTTAACAATGCCGGAACGAGCTCATCTCCAAAACAGCAAAAAAGGCTGGCCCGGGTAACCCGGACCAGCCTATCGCTCAGCCGTTTATTTGACGACTTTGACGCGAGTCTCGATTGGAGCGAACTGTTTTTCCCCTGCAGGAGCTGTAGGCTTGCCGAACGGCATTTGAGCGATCAGCTTCCAGCTCTCGGGCAGCTCCCAAGACTGCTTGACCTGCTCGTCGATGAGCGGATTGTAATGCTGCAGGGAAGCGCCGAGACCTTCGGCCTCGAGTGCCGTCCATACGACGAACTGCAGCATGCCGGACGAATGGCTGGACCATTTCGGGAAGTTGTCCTGGTAGGTCGGGAACTGATCTTGAAGGCCCCGCACCACATTCTCGTCCTCGAAGAACAATACCGTGCCGTAGCCGGCTTTGAAGCCCGCCATGCGCTGCTCGGTCTGGTCAAAGCCTTCGCCGCCGCCGGTCACGACGCGAAGCGTCTCCAGCGTCAGATCCCACAGCTTGTCGGATTGCTCGTTGAACAGCACCAGCACGCGGGAGCTTTGGGAATTGAATGCCGATGGCGTATAGTTGACGGCTTCTTCAATGATGGATTGCACTTTTTCTTCGGAGACCACTTTTTCCTTGCTGATGGCATAAAGAGAACGACGACCTTTTACCGCTGCGAAAAATTGTTCGGAAGACATGTGGTTTTACCTCCAATAAAGTGGGTTTATTTTAGTTACTTAAGTAACGCACTTTTTTAGTGTAACTCATGATTTGGGCTTTTTCAAGTGTCGATGCCAAAACGTGCCAAATGATTTTGCAAGCCTTCCGCTTGCAATACCCGGATTTGAGCCGGACCAAACAAATCCATATGAGGATAGCGCTCCCTGCGGTGGATATGCCGAGGATCAAGCCCATGCTTGCGGCACCATGACTCCAGCTTGACGATGTCGCTGCAGCCGGCCTTTGTCACGGTTTTGACGCCGGGAAACCGTTCGTCGATCCAATAATGGGTCAAGAAAGTCAGTTCTCCCCGGTCAACGGCCTCCTTCCAGCTCTGCAGCTCTTCTCTTCGGATCCCGAAGGCCACCTTCAGTTCCCTTCGGCAGCCGGCTGGCCGTCAATAATCGTCTTGACCCGCCCGACTTGGCCGTCTGCCAGCCGCACCTTGATCCCGTGCGGATGCGTAGGCGATTTGGTCAGCAGATCCTTCACGATGCCTCGGGTGAGCTTGCCGCTTCTCTGGTCTTGCTTGAGCACGATATCTACGGTCATGCCCGGCCGGATAGACGCACGGTTGCTTCCGTTCATCCTCCATCATCCTTTCCTTTGCAGGCTCATAATATTCCTTTGTCCGTCACAGACTACCATACCCGGAGTCGGCGGGCAAAAAAACGCCGTCGAATGCGAAGGAAATTCAGCCGATGCCGTGTGCATCCGCCCGCGCTTGCTGGTATACTGGTAAGGATACAGCGAAGCCGGCAGGCGCCGGCGCACAATCAGGAAATGAGGAACCCCATTCATGTCATCATCATTCACCGCCCTCGGCATCAGGACCGAGCTTGCCGGACGCCTGGCGCAGGAAGGCATCTCGGAGCCGACTCCGGTGCAGGAGACAGCCATTCCCGTCCTTCTCCAAGGAAAGGACGTTATCGTACAAGCTCAGACCGGCACAGGCAAAACGCTTGCATTTGCTCTGCCTGCCCTTCAACAGATCAATCCGGGCAAAACATATACGCAGGCTCTGATTCTCACGCCGACTCGAGAACTTGCCATACAGATTACGGGCGAGCTGGCCAAGCTGGCCCCTGTGCTCGGCATTACCGTGCTGGCCGCTTATGGCGGGCAAGACGTCGAATCCCAGATCCGCAAGCTCAAGAATGCCGCCCCGCATGTCGTCGTGGCGACTCCGGGCAGACTGCTCGACCACTTGCGGCGGGAGACGGTCACGCTGAGCTCCATCCGCATGCTCGTGCTCGACGAAGCCGACCAGATGCTCCACATGGGCTTCCTGTCCGAAGTGGAAGCCATTATCGACCAATGCTCCGTCAAGCGCCAGACGATGCTGTTCTCGGCCACCATGCCGGATGCCGTCAAGCAGCTGGCTGCCCGTTATATGGACGTGCCTCAGGATATCCGCATCAAGAGCGCGGCCGTGACGCTCGACGCCATCGAGCAGCGCGTCGTCATCACGACAGACCGCAACAAGCAGCCGCTCCTGCTCCGCTTGCTCGAGACGGAGAACCCGTATCTTGCAGTCGTCTTCTGCCGCACGAAGCTGCGCGCCAAGAAGCTCACCGAAGCGCTGCAGGAAGCCGGCGTCCCCGCCGACGAGCTGCACGGCGATCTGACGCAAGCCAAGCGCGAAGCCGTCATGAAGCGGTTCCGCTCGGCAAGGCTGCAGGTGCTCGTCGCGACGGACGTCGCGGCGCGCGGTCTCGACGTTGAAGGCGTCACCCATGTGTTCAACTATGACGCCCCTGCCGACGGCGACACCTATATCCACCGGATCGGCCGGACGGGCCGTGCCGGAGAATCCGGCAAAGCGATCACGCTCGCCACTGCCCGCGACCGTGCGAGCCTCGAGGCTGTGGAGCAAAAAATCCGCGCCTCCATCAAGCGCATCCAAGGCTCGGAGTACGGCATCGGACTCGAAGCGGGCACCGAGCGCTTTGATGCCGAGCCGCGCTCCCCTCGCACGGGCGGACGCAGCTCCGGCGCACGCAAGGCTCCAGCCGGCGGCCGCGGCTCCAGCCGCCCAGGCTCCCGCGATAACGGTGGCGGACGCTCGGGAGGCCGTTCCAATGCAGGAGGCGGCCGTTCCGGTTCGCGCACAGAAGCTTCTCCGTCCGAGCGCGCAGGCCGCTTCGCAGCCAAGCCGGCAGGCAGGGCTGGTGCTGGCGCCGCCTCCTCGGCAGGGGCCAAGACGGCTCGCAGCTGGTCCGACGAGTCCGCTCCGTCCGCCCGCCCATCGGTCCGCGGCCGCGGACCGGCTCAAGGAAGGTCTGCCGGAGCATCCGGACAGCCCGCCTTCCCTGGCCATGGCTTCAACCCGGAGGGCAGCGGCGATTCCGGTACTGGCCGCGGCAATCGCAGAGGTGCTGCCGGAGCAGGACGCGGAGCTTCAGGCGGCAGCAAAGGCAGTCGCGGCGGAGCTTCAGGCTCCAGCCGCGGCGCCTCCGGAGCAGGACGCGGCTCATCCGGCAGCGCGGGCTCCGCTCGCCGCGGCGGCAAGCCCGGCAGTTCCGGCCCCGGCCGCCGCAGCGGACGCTGATTCCCCTCCTCCAAGCGGGCTCCTGCCCATTTATCCCCTCAACTGGGCGAATGTCTAGTCACATCCGCCCGGCGGGCATAGGTTATCGTACAGAGCAGCATTGCTGCCGGAACCGCAGAGGAGGGGAACCATATGTCAGGTGCAGGCTATGGTCCGGGAATTGGCGCAGGTTACACAAGCACGGCGATCATTCTGGTCTTGTTCATCCTGCTCGTCATCGTATCCCAAGTTTTCCTGGTATAGATCAAGCTGCTGCGCAGTCAATCATTTGCCAATCAAAAAGAACCGCCCTCCTATAATGGAGTGGCGGTTCTTTTTGATTGGATGCCGGACAAGCGGCTTCACGGCTGCCATGATCAGGAATGGACGCCGGTTCCTTCCGGCCGCAAGGCCGAGGAACCTGCAGCCGTCTCCAGGCGGACGCCGGCTGCTCTCATCCTGACCACGATCTTGCGCAGGCTCTCGACGGAAAGATGGAATTTCTTCTCCAGATCCGCCAAGGTCAGGCCGCGCAGGTAGTGCCGGTAAATATCTTCGTTGCGGCGCTGAATCATCTTGCGGGAGCCGCTAAGCTCTCCCCATGCAGCGCGCCTTTCCTGCTGCTTCGGAATATAAATCAATTCCCCGTTGATGTATTTCTGCAGCTCCTGCAGCAAACTAGGGGGAAGCACGTCTTTTCCATTTTTGTAATTCAAGGTTCCCTACCTCCTCAATTGCGTAACCCTTGACGACCAAACGACGACTAGCGGCAAGAATGCCTTTTTGCCTTACAGCAACGGAAATCATGTTCATGATTTTCATATTTGCTGCGCCTCCTTTCAAAATGTTGACTGTTGCTTTTGCAACAGTTCTAATTAATGGTATTCGCTGTCTGCTTGCGTAATCCTTCCTTGCCTGAAAAATAACGAGGGAGGCCTGATTAGGGCCTCCCTTTTTGGCATGGCCTCCGCCTTAGGCGGAGACCACCTCGTATGCCTGATCCATTTGTATCAGCCTCCTTCCAGTAGAGGATGCGTCGGTCCGACAACTTCATTTACTCATATCCTGAAGCCGCATACAAGTTTCAACACAGCTATAATCAATCTTTACCGTCCTCTATGGACGAAGCGCTTCTCAGTCCTTCCAGCTCGGCCGCGCTAAGCTCGCGATATTCCCCCAGGCCGAGAGTGCCGTCAAGTTCGAGGGAGCCCATGGATATGCGCTGCAGATAAGTGACCTTGCGCCCTGTAGAGAGAAACATCCGCTTCACCTGATGGAACTTGCCCTCGTGGATCGTCAGCCGGATCCGGGTCGTTACGCCAGCGCTCTCTCCTGCCTCCGGCTCGGCTATGCCTTCGATGGCGAGCTCTGCCGGCAAAGTCGTGTACCCGTCTTCAAGCGTAACTCCCTTGGCGAACTGCTCCCTGTCCTTCTCGCCTACGGGCGTGTCGCCTTCCACAAGCGCAAAGTACGTCTTCGGCACATGCTTGCGCGGAGACAGCAGATCATGCGCAAGCTGGCCGTCGTTCGTCAGCAGCAGCAGCCCTTCTGTATCCTTGTCCAGCCTTCCGACCGGAAACGGCTCCAGCACACGGTCCCGCGGATCGAGCAGATCGATCACCGTCCGGTCTCGGGCATCCTCTGTCGCCGATATGACTCCGGGAGGCTTGTTCATCACGAGATAGATCTTGTCCCGGTACTCTACAAGCTCTCCATCATACCGGACCTGCTCGGAGCCGGGATCCACGATGCGGCCGCTGTCCTTCTCGACCGAGCCGTCCACGGTCACGATCCCTGTCTTGAGGACTCTTCGTATTTCGGCTCTGGAGCCGTATCCCATGGATGAGAGCAGCTTGTCGAGTCGAATTCTTTTGACCATCAACCATCATTCCTTTCGATTGCATCTATTCCTCGAGGATTCCTCTGGATTCGGGTGAAAATGCCAAAAGCGGGACAACATCGTCCCGCTTTGCCGTGCGTCGAGGCTTGCCCGTATCCGGCAAGCGCAGATGATCTATTCATCGGGAAGAAGCCGGAACCGTTTTAATCGGATGGGCTTCCGCCTTTTCTCGCCTTGTGGAGAGAGTACTGGATCTCCTGCGCGAGCTGCTTGAGCTCGAACGTGTCTCCCTGCTCCCACAGCTCGTTGAACTTGAGCTGGAACTGCACCGCCTCGCGCACCCGCCTGTAGAAATACAGGTCCTGGATATCGCTCAGCACTTTGTTGACGATATTGGAGCCTTCCTCGAAGCCGATCTGCGCTTCCAGAATTTCATGCCGGATGCTCGACATCTCCGTGTCGAGGTTGAATGCCGCTTCGGATGCCTTGCGCAGCCTCAGCTTCACTTCCTCCGGCAGGCTTTGCTTGTACTTGTAATTGAGCGAATGCTCGATCGTCGCCCAGAAATTCATCGCCAGCGTCCGGATCTGAATCTCGGCAAGCACTTTTTTGAAGCCGATCGCCGTCTGCACCGGATACTCGACGATCATGTGATAGCTGCGGTAGCCGCTGTCCTTGAAGTTGGTGACGTAATCCTTCTCGTAGACCAGCTTCAAGTCCTGCCTGGAACGGATGATCGCAGCGACCCGCAGGATGTCGTCGACGAACTGGCACATGATGCGGATGCCTGCGATGTCCTCGATGCCTGTTTCCAGCTGATCCATCGGCACGTTCAAGCGGCGGGCTTTATCCATGATGCTGGATATTTTCTTGACCCTGCCGGTCACGAATTCGATGGGCGCGTAGGATTCCCGGGCTTTGAGCTCGGTCCGCAGCGTTTTGAATTTCACTTTCATTTCCTCTACCGCTTGTTCATAAGGCTGCAGAAATTGGTTCCAATCCCGGCCGTCCATCCGTCCGCCTCCTGTCTTGTCAATGATGATCGGCGCCGATAGCTTCGCGCAGATGGGAGTGCCCATCGCGGAGCAGCAGCTCCCTGAGACCTGACGCGATTTCTTTCACGATCCCCGGACCCTTGTAGATCATCGAGGTGTAAATCTCCACGAGCGATGCGCCCGCTCTGATTTTGGCATACGCATCCTCCGCCGTGAAGATGCCGCCGGATCCGATGATCGGCAGCTTCCCGCCGGTCTGCTTGTAGATGGCAGCCACGACTTCCGTCGATCTCTCGCGCAGCGGACGGCCGCTCATGCCTCCGGCCTGCGAGGCGTTGGCATGTGTGAGCCCGTCGCGGGACAGCGTCGTATTCGTCGCGATGATGCCTTCCACTCCGCTCGCAGCGATCGTATCGACCGAGAAGGCAAGCTGCTCCGGCGTCATGTCCGGCGCCAGCTTGACCAGCACCGGCTTCGGCTCTGATCCATGCCGGGCGGCCTGTACGGCCATCTCTTCCTTCACGGCCTGGAGCAGCGTCTTCAGCTCGTCTCCAAGCTGAAGCGCCCTGAGGTCCGGCGTATTGGGAGAGCTGATGTTGACGACGAACAGATCGCCGTATGCGAACAGTTCCTTGACGCAGCGCCGGTAATCCTCATGGGCGAGCTCGTTCGGAGTCGCCTTGTTTTTGCCGATGTTCACGAATACAGGAATCGGCCTGGCGGACAGGCTGCCGAGCCTCCCGGCCATGGCGGCGGCTCCGTCGTTGTTGAAGCCCATCCGGTTGATCAGCGCTTCGTCGGCCGGAAGCCGGAACAGTCTCGGCAGCTCGTTGCCGGGCTGGGGTAGCGGCGTTACGGTGCCGACTTCCATGAACCCGAAGCCGACGCTGGAGAAGCCTTCCACTGACTTTGCGTTTTTGTCCAGTCCCGCGGCAAGACCTACGGGATGCGCGAAGGAGAGCCCCAGAAGATCCATGCTGAGCTCGGGATATTCCGGCACGCCGTACATGCCGCGCAATAAGGCGGTCATGCCCGGCATTCGGGCAGCTTGATGAAGGCCGTCAATGACCAGATGATGCGCTTTTTCCGGATCAAGCCGGAAAAAGAACGGCTTGGCAAAGTATTGGTACAGCAAGAAGTCCACTCCGTTTCCGTTCAAGCAAAACGGCTTCGCCGTCCTAGTGGCGGCGGACGTTTGCATAGGTATGTAGAGATGTTGGCCGTACGAATCCAACCCATACGGCAAAAAAAGGCTCTGCCTTTCAGTTTATCTTGTTCAGCACCAAAAGAAAAGGCCGCCAGTGCTTCGGGCAGCGCTTGCATTTCATCCTGGAGTTGCTTATTTCTATTCTCCAAGGAAAATCCCCCGCATGGGGACATCGGCGGAATTGCCTTGCGAATGGATGAAAGGCTTGCCCAATTCTTATGCAAGCGATTACAATGACCGTACAAGCACTGCCATCATTCTTCAGGAGAGGTCGATAAGCATGAGCACAGCCAAACGCAAGCCTCCGACGAGAAAGGCTCCGGCGAGTCAGCAGCCGAACCGCAAGGCCATCATTGTGGCCGCCTCCATCTTCGCCGTATTCGCCATCGTCATGATCCTGCTTCTGATCTTCAGCTGATCAGCCCAAGCCCTACAGCCAGTCGTATACCTTGTCCGGATTTTCTTCCCGGGAACCCGGCCGCACCTTGTAGCGGCCTTTCTCGCTTTCAGCTTCCCCTTGCCGCTGCAGGAAGGCCAGCTTTCCGTCGCCGATCGCCACTTCCGTTCCGAGCGGCACAAGATCGTACAGCTCCTCCAGATCAGCCTTCGCCATGCGGATGCAGCCGAGCGAGCGATCGGTTCCGATCGAATCCGGCTCGTCCGTACCATGAATGGCATACCGAGTATCCGAAAGCGTCATGCCCCTGCTTCCGAACGGACCTTTGGAGCTTCCGTTCGGGTTGCGCACTTTCTCGGATATGGCGAAGCTTCCGCGCGGAGTCTTGCCGCCACCGACGCCTACCGGGTAAGCACGGACGACGACGGCGCCGCTCATGAGCGCAAGCTGTCTGGAATGCGGGTCGACGACGATCTTCAGCGTCGCCGTCATCGCCTCCTGCAGAACGCCTTCCTTTCCGGCAGCCTTTCCCGCAGCTGGCTGCGCCGCTCCGCCAGCGCCTCCGCTTGCTGAAGCGCCCGCATCGCCTTGACGAGCCTGGAGCAGCCACTCCGGGAAATGCTCCTCCGCCTCGTCAGGCAGCCCGGGAAGGATATTATGCGGGTAATCTCCTGCAAGCTGTTCGGCGGAATCCGGCCATTTCCCGTTGAGCCGCTTGAATTGCCTGATGCCGCTGATCGTCGACCAAGCCTGCTCCTGAATAATAGTCTCATCACGGATCCGGCGGTCCGCTGCCTCCGACAAGCCGCTTTCGCATGCGCAGTCCTTATTATCGGCCGTTTGCACGGCATAAGATCCTTTTCCGTCGGAGCGGGAAGCTTCCAGCACTCCCTTGGCGCCCGCCCGCCACCAATAGTAGCCTCCGGATCGTGCCAGCGTAAATGCGGCTGCGGATGGAAGAGCGTCATCGCTTTCCAGAGCCCCGATTGCTGCTGCGGCTGCATTCCCCGTCTTATCGCTGTCCACCCAGACAATGGTTCGCTTCATGCCGGCCTTGGATGCCGCTGATGCGGCTGGCGGGACTTCCCCAGCCTTACTTCCTTCAGGCAGGCTGACGGTCTGGGACAGCTGCGTCGGCACGCCTGGCACGCCTGGAGCGGCCGCCACGGAAGTGAGCATGAACGCGGCGAGGACTGCGAGCAGAATCCTTGCCGCTCCCTTTTTGCGCCTCCTGTCCCGATCCCAGGTTTCGAGCATGGCATGCAGCGGTCCCGATCCGAGCGTCAGCGGATGGGCTTCGTTTTCGAACGCTTCGTACACGCTGCCGGATTCGAGGTAGCAATAGTTGGCCTTGGCGTCCATTCCCTGCCTCGCGTAGGCTTTGCCGAGAAAGAACCAGGCAAGCCTGTTGCCTGGATGCGACTTGACGTATGCCTTCAGCTCCTCGATCCCGGTACCGCCTCCCTGATCAGGTTCTACGCTTTCTCCGCTATCCAATCCGCCGCCCCCTTCCCGTTCCTTTCCATCCTATATCGGCTGCCGAAGAACATATTGTTCGGCGTCCGAACAAAAAAACCTGCTCCCGGCAGGCGGGAGCAGGCATGATAAGTTCATGGAAAGAATTACATATTGAACGGTTCGTCCGCGATTTGAATGGAATCCGTCGGACAGCCATCCGCAGCGTCCTGCAGATCTTCGTACAGACTCTCAGGAATCGCCTTCGTGCCGGTGTTGCCGTCCTTGTCGTAGATCGTCTCGGCCAATCCCTCATCATCATAATCGTAGATATCCGGGGCTGTTGCGCCGCAAGCTCCGCATGCGATGCAAGTATCTTTGTCAACCCAAGTATATTTAGACATGGTATTCCCTCCTCTATGTGTCATGCATCATCAGCATTCCCTTGACCAGGCAAGTGTATGATTCCCTGTCATAAGTCTGACTTTACACATCAATTTATAACAAAATCATCATCAATTTGCAAGGATGTTCCCCTAATCCGGCGGTTGCGGATGAGCGTCGAAGGATCGTCGCCGAGCATGCCGGCCGTCAGCACAGCACCCTCTCCATATTTGTCCCGCATGGCGTCCATGGCCTTGGTCAATGCCTCCCGGCGCGGCTCGCTTTCGTAATCGAACAAATCCAGCTGCACCGCGGCCGTTTCCTTGGGATGCAGGCTGTGAAGGGTGATGCCGAGCAGGCGGACCGGCACGACTTCCTTCCAATGCTCATCGAACAGCTTGCAGGCTTCGCGGTGGATGACGCCCGCATCCTCGATCGGCTTATCGAGCGCGCGGGAGCGGGTGAGGGTCGTCATATCCGGGAAGCGGACGGTGATCTGCACGCCTCCCGCGAGGAATCCCTTCCGCCTCATCCTGCGGGCGGTCTGATCGGCCAGGTTGAGCAGCACCCGGTGCACGTCTTCCCGCCGCGTCGCATTTTCCGGGAGCGTCGTCGTATGGCCGACCGACTTGCTCGCTTCCCTCGTCTCCCGCACCGGCGAGCGGTCGATCCCGTTGGCCGCTTCTTTCATATGGGCGCCGTATACGCCGAACTGGGAAGTCAGCAGCGATTCGTCGGCTGCAGCAAGGTCGCCGATCGTCGCGATGTTCAGCTTCCGCAGCTTGTCGGCGGTTTTGCGGCCGACGCCGAACAGCGTATCGCAGGGCTTGTGCCAGAGAAGCCTCGGAACATCGCGTATGCGCAAAATCGTCAATCCGGAAGGCTTCTTCATATCGGATGCCATTTTGGCGAGAAGCTTGTTCGGGCCGATGCCGACCGAGCAGGGTATCGACCATTCCAGCCGCACTCTTTCCTGGATGGCTTGCGCGATTTCCACGGGACTGCCGAACATGCCTGAGCCCGTGATGTCCAGATAGCATTCGTCGATGGATACGGTCTCCATCAGAGGCGTATAAGCGGCAGCGATCTCCATGAATCCGCGCGAGTAGCGTCTGTAGAGGTTGAAATCCGGCTGGATGAGCACGAGCTCCGGACATCGCTTGAGGCCTTCCCTGACCGTCATACCGGTGCGTACGCCTTTAGCGCGCGCGGGGTAGGAGCAGGTGACGATGACTCCCTTGCGAAGCTCGACGCTGCCGGCCACGGCCGTAGGCTTGCCCGCGTATCGCTCAGGCTCTTCGGCTTCATGGACCGAGCAGTAAAAAGCGTTCATGTCCAAATGCAGAATGATCCGGCCTTTTCTCGCGCCGCCCGTCTCCGTCTCGCCCATCCTTCCTCCTCCTCCCCTTCGTTTAACCAGCATACCCCTGCCTGCCATCACGGTCAACAAACCGGAGGCATTGCGGCAGACTTCAACCCTTAATCCCCCTGGACCTTCATCCTGCCCATATGATCCTGTCGGAGCGGCAAAAACCTCTTAGCGAGGCCCAATTCGGTCCTTTTCATCTTCCGCCAGCGAAATGAGCGAAAATTTATGCATCTTCACTTCTATCCTGACATGGCAAGGTGATATAATAGAGCATTATAGAGTCGAACGCTTTCACACATTGCTGGGTTAAGACATTAAAGGAGGCACTTCCGGTATGAACCAAGCCATCTCCATCTTTGACACCACCCTGCGCGACGGGACCCAGGGGGAAGGCATCAGCCTGTCCGCCGACGACAAGCTCAAAATCGCCCGCAAGCTGGACCAGCTGGGGGTTCATTATATCGAAGGCGGCAATCCTGGAAGCAACAGCAAGGACATTGAATTTTTCCAGCGGGTGCAAAAGCTCGGACTTCGCGCCAAAATCACGGCGTTCGGAAGCACGCGCCGCAAAAACGCTGTCGCCGATCAGGATGCCGGCTTGCTCCGGATCGCTGATTCAGGCGTTCAGGCCGCGACTCTCGTCGGTAAATCCTGGGATTTCCACGTCCACACCGCTCTTGGAACGACGCTGGAGGAGAATCTCTCCATGATCCAGGACTCCATCGCATTCCTGAAGCAGAGAGGGCTTGAAGCCATCTTCGACGCGGAGCATTTCTTCGACGGCTACAAGAACAATCCGGAGTACGCTCTTGCCGTCCTGAGGACGGCCCATGAAGCAGGAGCAGACTGGCTCGTCATGTGCGACACCAACGGCGGCACGCTTCCAGGTGAAGTCGGCGGCATCGTCTCCCGCATCGCCTCGGAGCTGAGAGCTCCGCTCGGCATCCACACCCATAACGACTGCGAGCTGGCCGTGGCCAACACGCTGGCTGCCGTGCAAGCAGGGGCGCTCCAGGTTCAAGGCACCATCAATGGATATGGCGAGCGCTGCGGCAACGCCAATCTATGCAGCATCATCCCGAACCTGCAGCTCAAGCTCGGCTACTCCTGCATTGAAGAAGCGAATTTGAAGCTGCTTACTCCTGCGGCGCGTTATATCAGCGAAATCGCCAACGTCAGCATGCCTGTCGGACAGCCTTATGTCGGCAATGCCGCATTCGCCCACAAGGGTGGCATCCACGTCTCTGCGATCCTGAAGGACTCCAAGACGTACGAGCACATCTCTCCCGAGCTCGTCGGCAACAAGCAGCGCATTCTCGTCTCGGAGCTCGCTGGCCAAAGCAACGTCATCTCCAAAGCCCAGGAAATGGGCTTGGATGTCAGCGCGAACAACGAGAAAACGAAATCCATCATCGACCGGATCAAGGATCTGGAGCATCAGGGCTATCAGTTCGAAGGTGCCGAGGCGAGCATGGAGCTGCTGCTTCGCGATGCGTTCGGCGGCCTGGACGAGATTTTCACGGTGGATTCCTTCAAGATCCTGCTGGAAAAAACAGCCCACGGAATGGTCACCGAAGCCATCGTGAAGCTGCGGGTCGGCAACGAGTCCGTCTACACCGCCGCCGAAGGCAACGGTCCAGTCAACGCGCTCGACAATGCGCTCCGCAAGGCTCTGCTGCCGTTCTTCCCGCGCATCAACGACATCCATCTCGCCGACTACAAGGTCCGCGTGCTCGACGAGAAGGATACGACCGCAGCCAAGGTCCGCGTCTTGATCGAATCCAGCGACTTCACGAGCAGCTGGAATACGGTCGGCGTATCCGGCAACGTCATTGAAGCAAGCTGGGAAGCCTTGCTGGACAGCCTGCGATACGCTCTTCTCGGCATGACCAAGGTCGAGCCCGCCGTCGGCGAAGACCATTCGCCCCGCCAAGGCGTCATCAACCACTGAGCGTTGCCTGAAGGCAAGCCGCCCTTGCGGGCGAAGCCCGGCCGGACTGCAAGCAGCCCAGCCTCTTACGAGCTCTTGCAGCAGACAGCAAAAGCCCGGCCATATCCTGGCCGGGCTTTTGCTGTGCATTTCCATTGGCCTCATGTCTTCTCGCCAAACGCTCTTTTGCCCGCTGGACAGGCATGCCGGCGCGTTCACGAGAACAGCCGGAAGAGCGTCAGGAGCCTCCTCCGCCTGCAACCAGGTCGGACAGCTTCTTCTCCCATTCCTCGCGAGGGATGACTCCCGGTATCCGCTCCAGCACTTTGCCGTCCGGACCGATCAGCAGCGAAGTCGGAAAATTGTTCACTTTGTACAGCTTGGCGACCTCTCCTTCGCGGTCCATCGGAATCGGGAAGGTCAGCTTCTTCTCGTCTACGAACTTGCGCGCATCGCGTTCACGGTCGTAGCTGGTCGCATTGATGCCGTAGAAATCGATTCTGTCGCCGTATTTTTCATACAAGGCTTGAAGATCCGGCGCTTCGATGTCGCAAGGGCCGCACCAGGAAGCCCAGAAATTAATCAAAACCGGCTTCTCCCGCGGTCCGCCAACAGAATAAGGGCGCTCGTCCAAACCCGGCAGAGTGAATGCGGGAGCCTCATAACCGGCCTTCGGCTTGGAAGCCGGATTGCCCGAGGTCGTCAGCGAGGCGAGAGAACCGCTCTGCCACATCCAGCCTCCGAGCAAAACCGCGGCGCAAGCCAATACGACGATGATGCCTGTCCGTTTCATAGCGCGACCTACCTTCATTCTCTGTTAGACATTAGTACCGTCATGTTATCATGAATGGACCTGGCGCTCAACTTGGCGCATGAAGTCAGCGACACACGAACCCGAGAGGTGATCATCATGTCCCCCATCGCGCGGATAACGCCGGATGCCCTAGAAGCCATGCTTCGGAACTGCATGGCTTCTCCCCTCGAAGAATGCTGCGGCATCGCCGCTTGCCGCTTGGACGATCCCCTGCGGATCGTAACGGCCGTCCTTCCCGTTCCGAACGGCCATGCCGACTCCGGGAGCCGCTATGCCTTCGGACCGGAGCAATGGGTCGCGCTCTTCTATCGCATGCGCCGGGAAGGATTGGATGCTGCCGGCTTCTATCATTCCCATCCCAGCACTCCCGCATTCCCGTCCGATCTGGACAGGTCCAGCCCCATCTGGACTTATTCCGACGCGGACGAGCCCTCCGGCATCGCCGGAGGGCTCGTCATGTGGATCGTTTCGCTGATGGATGCAGACCGGCCGGACATCGCAGCGTTCAGGCCGTCCCATGCAGGACTTCGCAAGCTAGTGCTGGCTGAGGTACGCGTATAGATCCCCGAGCGTCTTGATATTGCGGGAGCGGATTCTGTCCAAGTATTTGAGCCATAGCTGTGCCTGCATCCTGCAATCCTCGAGCGCGTGATGCCGCTGGGTGACCGCGATGCCTTCCTCTTCCAGCAGCTCGTCGAGCCCGTAGGCTTCCCTGCCGGGGTTCAGCCACTTGGCGACCATCATCGTATCGAGCACCCGATGCGACAGGTTCACCTTCGAGGTCCGCCAGAGAGCCGCATTGAGGAACTGCTTGTCATGTCCGCTGCCATGGGCGATGAGCAGGCGTCTGCCGCAGAATTCCATGAAGCTGTGCAGGACATCGAGGAGATCCGGAGCTTCCTCGACCATTCCGCTCGTGATGCCGGTCAGCTCGGTAATGTGGAGAGGAACCTTTCTTTTCGGATTGACCAGGCTATAGAAGAACTTATCCTCCTGCACAGCCCCGCCCTTGAGCAGCAACGCCCCGAAGCTGATGATTTCGTCTCCGTTATAAGGGTAGAAGCCAGTCGTCTCCAGATCGAAAACGATGGTCTCCATCTCGTCGAACGGAGTATCGAGCATTGCCTGCTTGCGCAGATCCTTGTTCATCGAACGCATGAAAGCCATCTGCTGCGCATTCTGCGCTCCGAGCATGGAGGCGATCGCCGGCGTAACGCCGCCCATCTTGTACAGCTGCCACATCCGGTTCACGCCTTTGGTTTCCTTCATTCCAACCTCCCTCCGCTCTTGTCAAAGCCTGCCCATCGTGTGCCTGTACACACGCCGCTGCAGCTTTTTCCCGAGCTTGAGGCCGCTTTTCAGTTCCTCAGCCATTTCTTTGCTCAGCTTCCGGGCAGACAGCTTCCCGTTCGTGGAGAACTGTCCTCCCTCGAGCTTTTCCGTCGTCATCATGCGAAGCCTCAGGAACAAGCGGAAGGTCTGCATCCACTCCCTGGCGTCTTCGGCGGTGATGACACCTCCCTGCTCCAGAAGCCGAATCCGCCCGAGGGTGGAAGTCTCGCGAAGATTGGCTTCAATGGCCAGCATCCTTACGGCGTTCACCATCGGAATGTAAGCCCCGTACTTGATATCCAGACTGCCCGCATCCGCTCCGTACTGCTCCTTGAGCAGCTGGCCGAATACGTTGAGCAGCACCTTGTGCTTCATCGTATTCTCCAGCATCCTTCTCACGATCAGCGTCGAATCGAGGATATCGCCGTAGAAGTGGTTCATCATGTCGGCATGGAGCTCGGCGCTGCCGTGCACGCAGCGGCTGTCCGCGACGATCAGCAGGTACCGGACCGCTTCCCACGCCGGCTCCCTGAACCATTCCCCCAGCCGCGCCTTCCATACCGAGGAGGAGCTGCACCAGTCCGGATTGCTGCTCAGCACATTGCCCTCGCACAGAGGGTATCCTGCCTCCAATAGCAATTGGACCGTCTCTTTTCCCAGAAGCTCGAAATACTCCCTGCAATGAACGGCATCCGCCTCGTTTTGCGGATCCGCGTAGATCATCCCGCTATCCTGATCGCTGAACAGGGTCTGTTCCATCCTGCCCCCGCTGCCGAACAATAGATACGCAAAAGGCACGGGGGGATTGCCTTTCCCGAGCCGTGCCAGTTCCTTTTGCGCGAGCCAGATGCAGCGCCTGACCATGGCATCATGCACATCATTGAGCTCGCCGTAGAATGGTTCCGTTTGTTGCTGAGGCAGCCGGCTGATCATGATATCATGGACAGATTCGCGGATTCGGCGCAAGCCTGCGGCATTGTCCGCATTGCTTATACTTTGCAGCAGCTGCTGCCATCCCAAATCCGTCATTCGGCTCTCTCCCCTCTTGCTATCAGCATATCATGAAGCCGATCGGGATCAAGCTTGGATATTCTGGCTTGCTTTCTTCAGCTGCTCCGGATAGCCATAGTTGCCGTGCTCGCTGAGGTCAAGTCCGGCGATCTCCTGCTCTTCCGTAACCCGAAGTCCCATGACGAACTTCATGATGCCGAGGAGCACGAAGCTGACGACGAGAACGTAAGCGCCGCAGATGACGACCGATTCAAGCTGAACCCACAGCTGATGCCAGGAACCGGTGTCGATGAGGCCTCCGCGGCCTACCGCGACTTTGTCTGCCAGTTCCTGCGTGGCGAAAATGCCGTTGGCGAGCGTGCCCCAGATGCCGGCTGCGCCGTGAACGGACATCGCGAAGATCGGATCGTCGACTTTGATTTTCTCGAAGAAACGGGCGCTGAAGAAGACGAGCACGCCGGCTACGAGGCCGATCACGACAGCCGCCCAAGGATCGACGAAGGCACAGGATGCTGTAATGGCGACGAGGCCTGCGAGAGCTCCGTTCAGCGTCGTCCCGATGTCGGCCTTGCCCATTACCGCCCAGGAGATGAGCAGGGCTGCGACAGCGCCGCCAGCCGCTCCGAGCTGGGTGTTGAATGCAACGTATCCGAAGAATCCGTCGCCGATAGCAACCGTGCTGCCGGCGTTGAAGCCGAACCAGCCGACCCAGAGGATCAATACGGACAAAGCCGTGAACACTTGGTTATGGCCGAGAATTTCGTTGGCCGAGCCGTCTTTGTTGAATTTGCCGATACGAGGCTTCAGCAGCACGGTGCCTGCGAATGCGGCCAATGCGCCCGTCAAATGGACGACGGTCGAGCCGGCGAAGTCCTGCGCTCCGTCCTTGGCAAGGAAGCCGCCGCCCCAGATCCAGTGGGAGATAACGGGATAGATGAGGGCTGTGAACAGTACCGTGAAGATCAAGTATACGGAGAGCTTGGCGCGTTCCGCGAAGCCGCCCCATGCGATGGACAGCGATACAGCCGCGAATGCAAGCTGGAACAAGAAGAAGATTGTTGTCGGAAGGCCGTTGTCAACCGAGGCCTTGGCCGGGTTCAAGAAGAAGTCTCCCCATCCTATGAACGAGTTGCCTTCGCCGCCGAATGCGATGCCGTACCCTACGGCCCAGTAGATCAGGGAACAAAGGCCTACGGTAAAGATCGTCTTGCCGGCGACATGCCCGGCATTCTTCATGCGGGTCGATCCGGTTTCCAGAAGGATGAATCCGCCTTGCATGAGCAGGACTAGAATGGCGGCCAGCATGACCCAGAGGGCGTTAAGTCCCATGTTGAGCGTTCCGGCGGAAGGATCTTCCGCGAATGCCATTGCCGGGAACAGCACAAGCAGGGCAACGAGAGATATCAAGCTTTTTTTGACCACAACGACCACTCCCCAATGTTAATTTATCTGACACGTTTTGAAAGACTTAATGTCATTATAGTCAGAAGTACCTGGTTTGACAATATACAATTGAATAAAAACGCAAAGGATATCCGACATTCCCCTATCTAATCGTAA
The DNA here is from genome assembly GCF_053345695.1 of Paenibacillus sp. D51F. Taxonomy (NCBI): domain Bacteria; kingdom Bacillati; phylum Bacillota; class Bacilli; order Caryophanales; family Paenibacillaceae; genus Paenibacillus; species Paenibacillus sp. D51F. The sequence goes on from NZ_JBKFAO010000002.1 coordinate 318,922, forward strand.
CGAATGTTATGTTTTTTAACCGGTTTGGCCTCCTCACCAAGCCATCCGTCTTGGTTCCTTCGTATTTCAAGAGGCATGTCCGAGTCCTCTCGCGTCGTCTCCAGGGCCCGCGATTGGATTGCCGGACGGTCATGTCAGGTTTCCTGCAATCGCTTCCATTAAAATATGGGCTGTTTGGAGTCCGTTTGTTTGACGGCATCGTTCGTTAGCGATTATCATAGTTTTTAATAGAGAGCGTTAGGGTTTATAAGGATGGTGGAGGAGAATGAACGAGAACCTGCTAAAAATCGGAGAATTGTCCCGCCAGGCCAACGTCAGCGCGCGAACAATCGATTATTATACGAAGCTGGGCCTGATCAGCCCCGAGACGCGTTCCGAGGGAAATTACCGGCTCTACAGCATTGAAACCTTTGAACGGCTGAAGCGTATAGAACAAATGAAGAAAGACAAATATACGTTGGATGAAATCAAGCAGGCGCTGGACAGCTGGAACAAAGTCTCGTCCGTGTCTCAAGTCACGCAGAAGCTGAGTGATCTGCAGCTTCATCTAAGCCAGCTTGAGCGTGAAGTGAAAGAGCTTGAGCCCGTCATCCAGAATCTCAAGCCCAAGCAGGCCAATCAGGCTTTCAACCGGCTGATTCCGCAGACGGCCGCCTGCATCGAGGCGCTGATGCTGATTCTGAACAAAGGCAATTTCATGTAAGCCAACGCAAACCATGCAGCATGGAGGGATACTATGTTTTTTCATCCGATGGACTTCTTGATTCTGATCGCCTTCGGCCTCTCGATCTGGGCTCAGTTCCGGGTCAAGGGCACGTTCAACCGCTGGGCTGAAGTTCCTGCCATGAGCGGCATGACAGGCTACGAGGCTGCCAGGCGCATGCTGGATGCCAACGGCCTCCACGATGTGCCGATCGAACCGGTCCCAGGACGCCTCAGCGACCACTACGACCCGATTCATCGCGTCGTCAGACTGTCGGAGCCGGTTTACTACGAAAGCTCCATATCGGCCATCTCCGTCGCCTGCCACGAAGTCGGTCATGCCATCCAGCATAAGGTTAGCTACCCGATGCTGGTTCTGCGCCACCGGATCTTCCCGGTCGTGAACTTCGCTTCCGGCATTGCGCCGTTCCTGTTGATCGCAGGCTTCCTGTTCTCCGCCACGGGCCTTATCGGCGCCGGCATCGTATTCTTCTCGGTAGCGGTCGCGTTCCAGCTGATCACGCTGCCCGTCGAGTTCAATGCCAGCAACCGCGCTCGCGAGCTGATGGTATCCGAAGGATTCATCAGCAACGAAGAAGAGCGCGGCGTCGCCAAGGTCCTCAACGCCGCCGCCCTCACGTATGTGGCTGCAGCGCTGATTTCCTTGCTGGAGCTCGTGAAGTACATCATGATCTTCACCTCCTCGAACCGCGAGTAGCAACATGGACATGAGAAAAGGCGTTCCCAGATTTTATGGGACGCCTTTTTTTCATATGCCCATTCATGAGCTTCCGTATCGAATCGAATGCTCCCCCCGCTACCGCCGATAGCGGTCCTTGCGGTATCTTTCCCTCTTGTCCATCAGTCCGTACAGGAGGAAGCCGCCGATTGCCCCGCCTACATGCGCCCACAGATCAACGCCGACATTGATGACAGAATAGACGACCCCGAACAGCAGAATGATGTATACCGTCTGCTCGGAGCTTTTGTCCATCATGCCCTTGCGCAGCAGGGCAATGAACAGATAAGCCCCATACACGCCGTAGATCGCCCCGGAAGCACCCAGCGACAACTGAGTGCCCGTTACGATGACCGCGCCGATCAGGTTGCCTGCAACGCCGCTGAGCAGATACAGGACCAGGTACCTGGCGGAACCGAGCAGCCTCTCCAGCGGAGGGGCGAACACGAGCAAGGCGAACATGTTGAACAACAGATGCTGCAATCCCCCGTGAACGAACATCGACGTCACGTAGCGCCAAGGCTCTTCAAGACCGTAAGGGTCCAGCGCGCTTTGATAGAATAAAAAACGGCTGGTCAGCGTTCCGGTGTTCATCCCTCCGCTTGCCATCTGGGCGATGTACATGAGGATATTGAGCGCGATCAGCAACGATGTGACCGGATAGGACTTCAAGTAGACCCGGAAGCTTTCGTAGCGCAGGAATATCATTAGGGCGTCTCCTCCTTAGCCGATTGGACAACACGGTTAGCGAACGATTATAATGGTCTAGCATTTCCTATCCCAAGAATTGTTGAAGGAGGAATTCCCCATGGCACAAGAACGTCAAGCGGCTTTCAAAGGAAATCCGATCACCCTCGTTGGTCCTGAGCTCAAAAAGGGCGATAAAGCGCCGGACTTTTCCCTGAACAAATCTCTCGTCGAGAACGTATCCCTGGCTGATTATGCCGGCAAGATCAAGCTTATCAGCGTCGTTCCTTCTATCGATACGGGCGTATGCGACGCCCAGACCCGCCGCTTCAACGAAGAAGCAGCCAAGCTCGGCAGCAACGTGGCCGTGCTGACCGTCAGCGCCGATCTCCCCTTCGCCCAAGCCCGCTGGTGCGGAGCGGCAGGCATCGATCAAGTCACCCTGCTGTCCGACTACAAAGGCAACGAGTTCGGTCAAGCTTACGGCGTCTTGATCAAGGAATTCGCTCTCGACATGCGCTCGATCTTCGTGCTGGACGCCGACAACACGATCCAATACGTTGAGGTTCTTGGCGAAATGACCGAGCATCCGAACTATGAAGCAGCGGTTGAAGCGGTTCGCGCCTTGCAATAGGCCGCTTCCACGATAGAGAAAAGCGAGCAAGGAGGAACTCCTTCGCTCGCTTTTTTTATGTTCAAGCCTGAGTCGTCTTGAAGGCAGACAGCTTCTTGTCGAGCGTACGGTAAATGTCCAGGATAATGCGATAATTGGCTCCCAGATCCCCAAGCGATCCGCGGGAAGCTGAATAAATATCCACCGCCGATGTTACCGGTCCGACCCCGATGACCGACACCGTGATATCCATTGTCCTGCCTGTAACCGTTCTCTTTTCAAGCACGATCTCCCCGACCGATTGCACGTCATGAAGAACTTTGTAGCCTTGCATCTTCTTGAGCGTGGACAATACTTCTTCCCAGGCTTTGTCCTTCGATAGCTTGTAATAATGGGATTTAAGCTGCGGATCCTTGGCCTTGTCGCCTGTTTGTTCGAAGCTGCGGAGCAGTCCGATAAACGTACGTTTCAGCAAGTGATGGTCTCCCCCTCCGGCATCTATATGTATACCCCTGCAAAAAAAAGGCCCTGACAGCAGTCAGAGTCATGGAAGAACTCTAAAATTATAGTCCCGCAGTGCCGTCTGGCTTGCTTGTTTCTGAACCCGCTCTCGCAGGTGGGTGTCCTCAGGCAGGGTTTTGAGGTCCTCCATAAAATGAAGGCATGTCAGCCGCCCGCCGATGTTGAACTCCCGTGAAACAGCCATTGGTTCAAAACACGTTAAGCCATAACGAGCACCGCAGGATGTATAGCTATTATAAGCTTTGTCGAAACAAAAGTAAAATCGCCGAGGCTTAAAAAGACCGTTATTTCTTGGTATCCTCGCTCAGCTCTGCTTCCAAGGCATCTTCTTCGGCTTCTTTGTTCCTCGCTTCCGTCTGAGCCTGGATTTTCTGGTACGTCAGGTAAAAGTTCCAGAATGCGAAATAAGCGATGATGCTGCCCATGAAGAATGGAATCAGCCATGTCAGCTTCGTCGAAAAGCTGATATAGATGATAAATCCGCTTACAATTGCCGTCGAGAACGAGCGGAGCGGCCTTCCGATCGTGATGAGCACCGCGTTCTTGAGCAGCTGGAACGTTTTCATATGGTAGTGGACGACCATGGAGAAGAAGTTGAAGAGCGAGATCCCGAGCAGCAGGATCAGCCCCAGAAATACATAGGACACCAGCTGAAGGCTCGAATTGCCTTGGAAATACTTGAAGTCCACGATCATGATGCCGAATAAAAGCGCATACACGATTCCGCCGATCATGCTTTGAAGATAATTTTCTTTGTAATGGCGGAAGTAGGTCCTGAAGAGCGGGACGTCAAGATCCCCCATCACCCATTTGCGGGCGACTCCGAACATGGCGGATGTAGCCGGGAAAAGCGTGAAAGGTGCTGCGGCCAGTCCCATGACCAACCACCAGTAAAACATGCTCATCGCGTTTTCTTCCAAGCCGGTCGATAAGAATGCCGTGAATACAAAAAACGCGAAAGGCAGCGAACATACGATCCAGAGAATATTCGTCACCGCAAGTCTCATGATCCATTCCGAGATGCGGTAGAACCCTCCCATAATTCCTCTCATTTCCATAAGCGGACCCCCTAGAAGCATGCTTGAACATCTGCTTTTCCATTATAACTCAGCCGAGCCCATAAGCCCAACTTTTTGACTGGAGGGCTAACGTCCTTCCCACGGCAGCCGTACCGGAATAATGTGTATCATCTTCACCCTATCAAACTTTACAGGAGGTACTTCACATGGGCGCAGCTTACGGAGGAGTCGCAGGCGGTTACGGCGGTTGCGGCGGTTACGGCTTCGGCGGTTACGGCATTGGCGCGATTCTGGTCCTGTTCATTCTGCTTGTCATCATCGCTCGCGCATTCTGGTACTAATTCGCGGGCTGGCTGCCGCTGCGGACTACGGGAATCCTTGCCGTCAAGCAAGGACCGCTGCCGGCATCCATCAAGGAATGGAATCAGGGCAAACATGGGGCATTGAAATTCAGTAGATGAAATAAAAACGAACGTCCGCAGCCATTGTTGGCGGCGGGCGTTCGCTTATGGATGTCGAATTGAAAAAAGCCGGGAAATCCGCATTCGGATTTCCCGGCTTTTGGTTTGAAAATCAACCTTCAGTCGGACGGCGCGTTTCGCTGCCGCTGCTGCGATTTTCGTAGCTGCGGCCTTCATAACCGCGGTTGCCTTCCGTTCTTGGCTTATAGCCGTCACGGCTGCTGCTGCTGCGGTTGCCGCCGTAGCTGCTGCCGCCGCCGCTGCCGTAGCTGCGTCCGCGAGGACCGCTGCCGCCGGTGCTTCCGCTGCCGCTGCGGTTGCCGCCGCCGCCGCCATAACCGCTGCCGGAGAACCGGCGGCCGCTGGAGCGAACGTCCGGACGACGCTTTTTAGCGCGGATCGGATCTTCAGGTGTAAGCTCGACGTTGACATCCTTCTTCTCGCCTGTGATCAGCTTGATCGCCGAGGCGAGCAGGTTGACGGAATCGTATTGCTCCAGAAGCTGGATCGCGATGCCTTTGTATTCCTGGAAGCTCTCGCTTTGCGCGATTTCAAGGATACGCTCGGCTGTAATGCGCTGCTTGCCTTCGATTGCCTCTGCCAGGCTAGGCACCGGCTTCTTCGAGATGCGCTGGCGGGTAACCTTCTCGATGAAGTGAAGGTGATCCGTCTCGCGCGGCGTCACGAAGCTCCATGCCGTTCCTTCCTTGCCTGCACGGCCTGTACGGCCGATCCGGTGGACGTAGCTCTCCGGATCCTGCGGGAGGTCGAAGTTGATGACATGCGTTACGCCCGATACGTCGAGACCCCGTGCCGCAACGTCCGTCGCCACGAGGACGTCGATGCTGCCGTCGCGGAACTTGCGCATGACGTTGTCGCGCTGGTTCTGGGACAGGTCGCCATGCAGTCCGTCCGCGGAATAGCCGCGCTTCTGCAGAGCTTCGCTCAGTTCGTCGACCCGGCGCTTCGTGCGTCCGAAGATGATGGCGAGCTCAGGGCTTTCCATATCGAGCAGGCGGCTCAAGGCGTCGAATTTCTGGCGCTCATGAACTTCGATGTAGGCCTGGGCGATCAGCGGCGCGCTGACTTGCTTCGGAATGACGGATACATGCTCCGGATTTTTGAGGAATTGCTGGGCAAGACGCTGGATGTTCGGAGGCATCGTCGCGGAGAAGAGCATCGTCTGGCGTTCTTCCGGCACGAGGCTCAAAATCGACGTGATGTCTTCCATGAAGCCCATGTCCAGCATTTCATCCGCTTCGTCGAGGACGACGGTCTGGACATCGTCCAGCTTGATCGTCTTGCGGTTGATATGGTCAAGAAGACGTCCTGGAGTACCGATAATGATTTGCGGGCGCTTCTTCAGAGCGCGGATCTGGCGTCCGATTTCCTGACCGCCGTAGATAGGAAGAGAACGGGTTCCCTTGAAGCGGGAAAGCTTGCCGATTTCTTCGGCTACCTGGATGGCCAGCTCGCGGGTCGGCGTCATGATCAGGGCCACGATGCGCTCTTCGCTGGATGGAATCTTGTTGATCAGCGGAATGCCGAACGCCGCTGTCTTGCCTGTACCGGTCTGTGCTTGGCCAATCATATCACTGCCGCCCATCGCGATCGGAATGGACTTGTCTTGAATAGGCGTGGATTCCTCGAACCCAAGCTCTGTAATTGCCTGCAACACCTTAGGGTCGAGGCCAAATTCAGCAAATGTTTTCAAATCTTATTCAAACTCCTTCTCTTTGTAAAGCTCGCTTCAAAAATATCCTGTTTAGTATAGCACAAATACATACATGAATACCAGCCGCATGCAAAGCCATACTAGGGTGGACATGACAAATAGCCTTCCGCTTCTCGCCCCAGGCTATTCAATGCAATCTGACCGGAGGTCCTCATGAAACCAATGCGCGCCGCTTTGTCCTGGCTTTCCGTCACGGCCGGTTCGCTGATGATCGCCGCAGCGTTCAACTTGCTTCTTATTCCCCATCAGCTGCTGAGCGGCGGCATTTCCGGGATCTCCATGATGATCGGCTACCTGACGAGCAGCAATATCGGCTGGCTGTATCTGGTGCTCAACATTCCGGTGCTGCTCTGGGGATGGTTCACGCTCGGGAGGCGATTCGTCGGCTGGAGCGCCTACTCGGTCGCGGCGGCTTCCCTCTTCATGCAGCTGATTCCTGTCGAAACCCTGGCCCGGGATATTCTGCTCGGATCGGTATTCGGCGGCATCGTCCTCGGCTTCGGAACCGGGCTTTGCCTGCGGGCTGGAGGTTCTTCCGGAGGATTCGACGTCATCGCATCCATCTTGAGCCGCACCCGCGACCTTCCCGTCGGCATGATGATCTTTCTTCTCAACAGCCTTGTAATCGTCATTCTTGTCGCATTCACCCGCAACGCTGATATTGCTTTATATTCGCTTATATCGATTTTTACCGCCGGGAAAATCGTGGATATCATTTATATCCGCCATCTCAAAGTGACCGTGTTCATCATTACCAAGCGCACGGAGGACATGCTCCAGCAGATGCTTGCACGGCCTCGGGGAGTCACCGTCATCCGCACGAGGGGAGCATTCACCTCCGAAGAAAACGACATGCTGATGACCGTCACGACCCGCTACGAGCTGGACGAGCTGAAGCGGATGGTTCGCAAGCTTGATCCCAAGGCTTTCGTCAATATCGTGGAGACGGTCGGCATTCTCGGCGATTTCAGGCGCAATGTGAATTGAACGGGTGCTCAATTGGGCAGCAGCGGATTTCTATCCGCTTACCTTTGAATGGCAGCCCTGAAATGGTATACTGACCCTATCCCGTAGTTCATGTTTCATGCCCAGCGTTCTGCCCTGAACACATCGATGAGAAAGGGTGATGCAAGGTGGATATGGAAACGGTCAAACTTTCGAGGATTGTGGAAAAATTGGCGCCTGAGCTTCATTCCTTCCTTACGGAGCATGAGCTGGGCCTCAAAATCGTCCTGCGGGACGGATTTTCGGTTCTGGAACCCGCCGATGCAATGGAAATTGTTCAGCAAAGCATTTGTGAATACCAGAAACAAACGCTTTTGCATTAAATGCCCGGCCCTGCCTGCTGGCTTCGTCTCCCAAGGCGAAAGCCCCGAGGATAGGAACGTACCGTTCCGAATGCGTCTGGCTGCCCGCCTCTCCTCGAGGCGGGCTTTTTGGTTGCGCGCATTTACAAATGCAACCCGATTGCACATTCCGGTTGCACATAGACACCATTCGCCCAAATTCAACAACTTGCATGAAATTTCTTGTGTCAGCCATGCCCATTCTGTTTTATAATCTCAAGAGAAGAGTACATAGGGAGAGAATAGAATGGAAATGGTTTACTCGACGCTGCTGCTCCTCATGCAGCTCCTCTCCGGAGGAACCGGCCAGCAGGCAGACGCATCCCATGGGATGATGGCCACCTACCTCAACGCCGCCGCAGGCAAGGAAGTCATGGCTGTTCCGGCCAAGGAAGTCCAGGCGCCGGATGCCGGCGGAGCCGAATACGTCAAAAAGGATCCGCAGCCGGACGCTCCTGCCGTCAAAGGCATCTACGTGACCGCTCACAGCGCGGGCGGTGCCAGGCTCCCGAAGCTGCTGAGCCTTCTGGACAAAACGGATCTCAACAGCATGGTCATCGACATCAAGGACGACAACGGCTACTTGACGTACCCGACGGACAACGCCGAGCTGCTCAAGCTCGGCACCGCCAAGAAATACATCAAGGACATACCTTCCCTGATGTCCCAGCTGAAGGAGCATGACGTCTATCCGATCGCCCGGATCGTCGTGTTCAAGGACACCGTGCTCGCCGAGAAACATCATGAGCTGAGCTACGTCCGTCCGGATGGCACGCTTTGGAAGAACGGCAAAGGCGATGCCTTCGTCAACCCCTACTCCAAGGAAGTATGGGACTACAATATCGCGGTGGCCAAGGAAGCCGCCAAGCTCGGCTTCAAGGAGATCCAGTTCGATTACGTCCGCTTCCCGGAAGGCTTCGAGAAGAAAGCCGATACTCTCAAGTATGAGAAGACCGACATCAGCCGCGTCGATGCGGTCGCCGGATTCGTCAAGTACGCCAGAGAGCAGCTGGCCCCTCTCAACGTCAGGGTATCGGTCGACATCTTCGGATACGCCGCCTCTGTCCCGGCAGCGGAAGGCATCGGCCAGGATTTCGTTAAGATTTCCAAGTATGTCGACGTGATCAGCCCGATGGTCTATCCAAGCCATTATTCCGCCGGCTGGTTCGGCGCCTCCAACCCTGACACGAGTCCCTACCAGGTCATCAAGGGCTCCATGGTCGACACGCACAAGAAGCTGGATCCGATCGGCAGCTACAAGCCCGTCATCCGGCCATGGATTCAGGACTTCACCGCCAGCTGGCTCGGCAAAGGCCATTACATCAAGTACGGCAAAACCGAGGTGGAAGCCCAGATCAAGGCGCTTCACGATACGGGCGTCGAGGAATATCTGCTCTGGAATGCAGGCAACAGCTATACGGAAAGCGCCAACTTCAAATAACCGCACTTATTCCCATCCATCCAAAGGAGCGGCAATCGCTTCGCCTCCACCAGCAAAAAGGTCAGCAGCCTCAACGAGGCTGCTGACCTTTTTCATTTCGCATTCCCGCGCTGCTATCCTTCGATCACATAGCCGTTGCCCGGCTCCGTCCTTTTCTTCTCCACGATCGCGATGGAGGTCATCTCGGGAACTTTCAGGAAATGCCGCTGCACATGGCTCTCCACATAGGAAAACGCCTTTTCGTCTGTCGCGGCAAGCACGATCAGATGCGCCTGCCCTTGCTCAAGCTGAATCTCGATCTTATACAGGAACATAGGTGATACCTCCTTGAGAGATGTCATCGTTAGGAGCGAGCTCAGCGCCCGGCCTGCCAGAAAGCCCTGCCGCTGCGGCTTGGGGCCGCTGGACAGGGCTTGGCTCTGGCTCTGGAACGGTACGCTTCTTATTGGGACAAGCGAAGAGCCAGGTTGTACAGCTCCATATTGAACGGCTTCTTCGTGTTGACGACAAGATCGATATCGGTTGCGGTCAGCTCGCCTTTGATGATGCCGCAGGACTTGGCCGAATGGCCTTCCATAAGCTGGCGTACGGCAAAATCGCCAAGCTGGCTCGCAAGGATGCGGTCGTTGTGGGTTGGCGCCCCGCCGCGCTGGATATGGCCCAGCACGGTCGTGCGCGGCTCAATGCCGCAGCAGTCCGTGATGTGCTGGGCGACATTCTCGCCCTTGCCCGCGCCTTCGGCGACCACGATGATGCTGTGGCGCTTGCCGTGCTTGAAATTGTCCTGCATCCGGCGGGACACTTCGTCCAGATCGTACTCGACCTCGGGAACGATGATCGTCTCCGCTCCGCTCGCCAGACCGGCATAGAGTGCGATATCGCCGCAATGGCGGCCCATGACTTCGACAATGGACGAGCGCTCATGCGAGGTCATCGTGTCGCGCAGCTTGTTGATGGCGTCCACGACGATGCTGACTGCCGTGTCGAACCCGATGGTGAAATCCGTATACGCGATATCGTTGTCGATCGTGCCCGGCAATGCCATCGTTTTGATGCCGAGCTTGCTCAGCTTGTTCGCACCTTGGTAAGAGCCGTCCCCTCCGATGACGATGAGGCCGTCGATGCCGCGCTCGCGCAGGACGTCAGCCCCCTTTTGCTGGCCTTCCGGCGTCAGGAATTCCTTGCAGCGGGCCGTCTGCAGCACCGTGCCTCCGCGCTGGATGATATCGCCGACGCTTCGCAGGTCCATAGGACGGATGTCATCGTTGATCAAGCCTTGGTAGCCTCTCTGGACGCCGTATACATCCAGTCCGTAATACAGGGCGCTGCGCACCACGGCGCGCACGGCAGCGTTCATTCCCTGGGAATCCCCGCCGCTGGTCAGAACAGCAATCGATTTAACAGCTGACATGTGTAAATCCTCCAATGACGCATTTATTTAAAAAAATGGCTTACAGCTTCGTTTTAGGCGCGTATGCGGCGGATGACTACGCTGTTCATGAAGAAGAACAAGCGGGTCAGCGGGCTGCGCCTCATCAGCTTCCGGGATACGCTGCGGACATCCTGTTGGCCGCTGACCTTGGGGTCGGACAAATAAAGAGCCAAAAGCCCTTCAACGATCATCCGGTGGAAGCCGGGCTCCGGCAGCCTGCGGATATCCTCGCGGGCCCGCTGGACGATCTCTCCGATCCGCTGGGCAGCCTCGCCCGTGCCGCTGTAGTAGTTGCAGAAGTTGAGATCTCCGCCCTCGCGATCCTCCTCCTGGTCGATCAAGTAATCCAGAAGAATATGAAGCCCGCATACGTGGGGGAAATAAGCCCTCCTGACTTCTACCGCTCTATCCGGCGTCAGAGCCGGATCAAGAGCGGCGGCGAACAGCGTGAACATGCCGAGGGTCGAGCCCGTCGCCGCGGCGAATTCGTTCCACCGAAGCTCGGGGTACTCCCGTTGATGCAGCTCCCACCACGCCAGCAGCTTCTCCTCCCGCAGATCCTTGGCGATATGCTTGTACACCTGCAGATCGCCGTAGAGGCCGACCAGCCGGGATACTTCCGGCTGAGCGGCGGCATAGCCGGGCAGCATGGCCGCCTGGCGCTGGCAGGTGCGCACCAGATGATGCAGATAACCGCCGTCGTCACGCTCCGCCCGCAGCGCATAATAATCCGTCAGCTCCGCCTTCGGATCGACGGCATCCAGCATCGAGCGGTGCAGCAGCCGGAAATCATCCGCATCCAGCGATGTGCTGCGGTCGCATAAGTTGTCCAGATAGTCGCTGATCGTCTGCAGCGCGACGATCAGCGGTATGAGGACCTTGCGGGAAGCCGGATCCGCGATTGCGTACACGGAGCCTCCCTGGCAATGGAACCTTTTTTCCTTCATGCTGCTCAGAGCCTGCGTCCGGAGCTCGGGATCGGGTATGCGCTCGGCGCGCTGCCTGAGGCTCTCAAGCTCCGCGGAGACGTCCGGAAGCGCGTATTTGTACACCCGGTACATCAGACGCAATGGCTCTGCCGGCGCTTTGCCGGCTGTCAATGTTCGTTCGCTCATATATGGCGCCTCCCGAATATGCTTAGGAATGGCGCCGCAGTTCAATCTCCTGATTGACGCGGTACCAGATATGCAGATCGTTGATCCGGCTTGCAAGCTCGGCGATCTCGCTGTTCAGGAAGCAGGAATGGCTGAAGTCATCCTCTTCCTCGAGCAGCCGCTGCTTGTCCCGGATCCTGTCCTCGAAAGCCATGACCAGATCCGGTATGCGGCCGCGGATCAGCTCCCACTGCTCGATGATGAACAGCTGTTCGCCGGCCTCGTAGTCCTCCCAACGCTTGTCCAGCGACGGAAGCTGGATTCCGAGCCGGCTGTCCGTACGGAAATAACGATTCCCCATGGTAAACCTCCAAAATAACTTTACCATCCCGAAACCCTAAAATCCAGTACCGGAGCCGAAAACAATGTCACCGTGCGACCGTCCGCGCTATCCTTTCAAGAGTCCTTGCGGCCGGATATTGGCATCCACAGGAGTGAAGCTCGGCACATGTCCGACATGACCGCCCCCAAAGCGTTGTCGGCGCCCGGAGCGGCAGCCCGGGAAGCCTCATCACGGAGCACCCTAAGGGACTTCTCCGGCCTGGCCTTGGCGGCATCGGCAAGCATCCTCGCCATCCATGCTTTTCCCGGTACTAAAAAAAGGCGCAAAAAAACAAGGCCCCCTTGAGGGGGCCTTGTTCTGCTCTATTAGAAGCAAACCCGCCTAAGCGGATCCTATAAACCTACAGTTTAACGACGTTAGCAGCTTGAGGACCGCGGTTGCCGTCCGTGATGTCGAATTCTACAGCTTGACCTTCGTCCAGGGACTTGAAGCCGTCGGTTTGGATAGCAGAGAAGTGAACGAATACGTCTTCACCGTTCTCGACTTGGATGAAACCGTAGCCTTTTTCTGCGTTGAACCACTTAACTGTTCCTTTCAAATGAACAACCTCCTAAAATGACGCCGCCTTGGAGAGCGACGAATAAGCTCATTATACACACCAGCCATGCCGAATGCAACGAGCCGGAACGGTTAAATCCATTTTTTACCGTGCCGAAATCGCAATCTGCAAATACCGGTCGGAGCCTGGGATGAACGGCAGTCGGGAAGGCATCAGGTCCGCGATTCCGCCTGCACCCGCAACCGCTTCCATCAATCGTAGGATCGAATGCAGCGGCCCGGTAGCCGGGCGCTGCTGCATCCGCCGCGAACGACGATGCTCCTCCCGCGACATCCGCGATCTCCCCGACAGCCAGATCCTCCTCGGACAGCCCGAACATAGCCATGTACTCTTCGAGGCTCCGGCATGTGACGGCGACTCCCTGCTGCCCGTAAGGCTTCATTCCCGTTCCCATTCTCTTGGTCTCCTCCGCTCTTCTTCTCCGGCGCTCTCTCGGCGCAGGAAGAATCTCCATATTCTGGAGACGGGTAGATTCTGACCGATTCCGCGGTTGATTTCTAGACTTTTTTAACGCTATGATGAAGGGATAACAAATAACGGGAGGACATAAGCCACGTGATTAAGAAGCATCAGATCTATAAACGCGACAAATACAACATGCTCAATGTGGAGGTCCACGGAAAAACGCTCATCGCCAGGGAAATATCGGATCAGTGGGGCGAAGAATGCTTCACGTTCGTATCCCGTCCCGAAATGATGCACTGGGCGGAGAACAGGTTCCGTGCAGACGATTTCGTCGGACGCGAGGAAGAGCGCATCGCCATCCTGGAAGCGCTCCGCGAAGTCTGACCGTTCCGAACCTCCGGCAGGAAAACGGCGCTCCGCACCGAATGGGATAACCGAGCGGTTGCGCGTTGTCTGTTGTCCTGCCCCTATGCAAGGCCGCGCCGGCTTTCTCGCCCATGCAGGCAGCCGTCAGCAATCCGCATTGGAGGCAACCCTTAGCGATGGATACGACTTCCGCTGCCATTTTCATTATTTCCGCTTTCGTCCTGGGGGCCGTCATCCTCATGAGCCGGAACCAGATTCCCGAGCGGCTGCGCAAACCGCTCGCCTTGACCGCCATCGTGCTCGTGGCATTCGCTTTCCTCGTCGTCGTCATGACCTTGTTCAACCTGGGGTCATAACGAAGGGAAAGACATGCCATACTAGGCAGACTATGCCTGGTTGGAGGTCATGCCATGAAATGGATTCCGCTGCTCCTGTCCCTCAGCCTGCTGCCCGGAAGTCCCCAGCGGATTTCCGCCGAACAGAGCGAAGCGGTCCTGTCCCGATCCGGAGCCGGCGGGGCGTTCCCGCCCCCCGCTCAGGCCCTATCCAAGACCCCGACAAGGAGGCCGACTATGAGCCAAGTACCGAAACGTTCCGAGACCGCGCCAGAGTCCCGCTGGAAGCTGGAAGACATTTTCGCCGACCAGAAAGCTTGGGACAAGGAATACCAGGAAGCCAAGACCAAGCTGAAATCCGTCGCTTCCTATCAAGGCACCCTCAGCGACGCCGCCAAGCTCAAAGCTTGCTTCGAGCTCGAGGACGATCTGGGCTACCATGTGGAGCGTCTGTACGTGTACGCCAACATGAAGCATCACGAGGATACGGCCGAGCCTGAATTCCAGGCCCTGTCCGAAAAATCGCAGCGCCTGAGCGTCGAAGCCGGCGAAGCTCTCAGCTTCATTACGCCCGAGGTGCTTGCCCTTCCGGACGACAAGCTCGATGCTTTCATCGCCGATCCGCAGCTCGCTCCTTACCGCCATACGCTGGAGGAGATGAAACGCCAGAAGGCACATGTCCTCTCCAAAAACGAAGAGTCGCTGCTGGCCCAGGTCGGCAACATCAGCTCTTCGCCGCAGACGATCTTCAGCATGCTGAACAACGCGGATCTGAAATTCCCCAAAGTCAAGAACGAGAAGGGCGAGGAAGTCGAGCTCTCCCACGGCCGCTACATCGAGTTTCTCGAGAGCCGCAACCGCCAGGTCCGCGAGGACGCGTTCAAGACGATGTACGCTACATACGGCAAGCTCAAAAATACGCTGGCCTCGACGCTCAGCTCGAATGTGACCAAAAACGTCTTTTATGCCAAGGCGCGCAAATATCCTTCCGTACTGGAGATGTCGCTCTACGGAGACAACATCCCCAAGTCGGTCTATACGAACCTGATCGACACGGTGCACAAGTCGCTTCCGCTCATGTACCGCTACATGGAGCTTCGCAAGAAGCTGCTCGGCGTCGACGAGCTCCATATGTACGATCTATTCGCACCGCTGGTCGATGAGTTCGATATGAAGATTTCCTTCGACGAAGCCAAAAAAATGATGGCGGAAAGCCTGAAGCCGCTCGGCGCCGACTATGGCAAGGCGCTTCAGGAAGGCTACGCCAACAGCTGGATCGACGTCTACGAGAACGAAGGCAAGCGCAGCGGCGCCTACAGCTGGGGAGCCTACGGCACGCATCCGTACGTGCTGCTGAACCACAAGGACAACCTCAACAGCATGTTCACGCTGACGCATGAGATGGGCCACGCCCTCCACTCGTACTATTCCGACGGCAACCAGAAGTACCGCGACGCGCAGTACACCATCTTCCTCGCCGAAGTGGCGTCCACGCTGAACGAAGCGCTGCTGATGGACCACCTGCTGAACAAATCCACGGATCCGAAGGAGAAGATGTACCTTCTGACCTATTATGCGGACCAGTTCCGTACGACGGTATTCCGCCAGACGATGTTCGCGGAGTTCGAGAAGATCATCCATGAGAAGGCCGAGGCGGGCGAATCGCTGACGCCGCAGGAGCTGTCCAAGATCTACTACGACCTCAACGTCCTCTATTACGGCAAAGGCATGGTCGTGGATCAGGACATCGAGATGGAATGGGCGCGCATCCCCCACTTCTACAACAGCTTCTACGTGTACAAATATGCGACCGGCTTCTCCGCCGCCACCAGCTTCGCCAAGCAGATTCTGGAGGAAGGACAGCCGGCGGTGGACCGCTATCTCGGCTTCCTGAAGAGCGGCGGCAGCGACTTCTCGATCAACATCCTCAAGAAGGCCGGCGTCGACATGAGCTCGCCGGAGCCGATCGAGCAGGCGATGAGCGTGTTCGAGAGCGTCATCAGCCAGCTCGAGGAGCTGACGGCATCGGCCAAGTAAGCTTTCATCCCAAAAAGCGTCCGTACAGGCAGCTCAAGCTGCTTGAACGGACGCTTTTTTCATGGGGAATGGCAATGGTCAGCAAAGTTGTTGCCGGAAAAGGATAGGACTAGTACGGTATATCAACTCAACTTTCATTGCAGCTAGCGATAAATAAAACCCAATTAATTTAATTCAAATACATTTACTGCAAAAATATTTATTTTCGATTAAACTATGACTCAATATTTTTCTATTTCATCTTCATTATTAATCCTCAAAAAAAACTGATATATGAAAAAATTCTACAAAAAAAATGCAACCTGCCCGGAAGAATAAAGGTTCTTGTTAGTAGATGCCCATTGATGAAGCTGTAACGCGCGGCAGCTACATTGCGAGCATCAACTATAAGTCTGGAGGAGAAAAAATGAAAAAATCCGTTAAGCTTCTCTCTACGACTGCTCTTATGCTTACGCTTGCAGCACCGAACGCGATTTTTGCAGCTGGGTCCGGCGATAATCCGACAAACACCCAAGATAAGCCTACAAACGAACAACAGATAGCAAGCACGGAAAAAATGAAGCTTGTTCAAGAACATAAGCAAAAACTAGCCGCACAAAAACTCCAAGCAAACGGTGACTACGGTACGATGGCCGATCTTGAAAGCAGGACGATTGCGGTCACAGGGTATAAGCAAGAAACATCCTACTGGTGCGGGCCAGCTACAGTAAAGCAAGTTCTCGGTGCAATAAATGGAAGCTCCGAGTCGCAAACCTACTATGCCGGCAAATTGGGAACAACAAAAGATGGCACGGACTTCTCGCTGGTGGACGATATATTGAATAATCATCAAAGCGCTGTAAGTTATATCTATCAAAGCCTCTCTTCTACAGAATACGAAACATGGAAATCAATTATGATTCTGTCGATAGATTGGGGAAATCCCGCTGTACTGGATCTTCGAATCACTCCTCAAAATATGCCTCTATATACAAGCTCGGTAGAGGGACATATCTTGAATACCTCCGGGTATAACTTATTGGACTCCAAAAACAAAAGGCTTCGTCTCACAGACCCTTATGATCAAGGCGGGCGCGGTGTGACGATTGGAAACATATGGCACCCGTTCGATGGTGTATGGGCAGCAAACCAAGCCCATTTCCGCAAGGCTGTTATCTGGTGAAGCAACGAGCGAGGGGGAATCCCCCTCGCTGTCAAAGAAAGGAGGGAGAAGAGCTGATGAAGAGGATCGTGACAAGTGCCATCGCGGTTTCACTTGTCTTCATGCTGAGCGGATGCTCCCTTTTCGGAGGAGGCACGCCCGAGCCTGAACCAACATCTCCCCCCGCTGCACTGGAGCCCCTGGAAGAAAAAGATGTGAAGGCTGTAGAGACTGTGCCTGAAAAAGCGGTTGTGCGCAAGGAGCATGTCTATGCCATCAAACAAAAATTTTTTGAATCCACCTTTTTAGCTCCCAGCTATATAAATGAGAAGCTGATCGCTTTTGAATATGACCGCAGCAACGAATCCAAAAGTTATATAAGCATGATGGAAATCAACAGCAAATCCGTCAAGGATCTATACACGGCTCCCGACCATAAAATAATCAATTCGCTTGTCGGCATCAAAAACATTTTGTACTGGGTCGAGTATGACCGGGAGCGGGTCAAGGAGCTGTCATGGGAAATCAGATCGCTGGATCTGAGCACGAATGACCTGCAGACCATTCGCAAAGGCGGCGGCATCCCCGAAATTGATGCGCCCGTCCTCCGGATCTACGGCGACGATCTGACCTGGATTGAAAAAAAGAAAGAGAAGGAAATCCTAACAAGCTATGCGATTCTCTTCAAACCGTCGGCCATGAAAGCCGAGATCGTCGCAGAAGCCGAATTGGACGAAACAGGCGGGAAGCGCACAGGGACATTTTTTGTGCTTCAGCGCCCCATCAAAAACGGAATGCTGATCCAACAAACTTCCTTCGCGAGTAAGAGCGAAAAAAAAGTGCAGCTTGTCCATTACGGCTATGATAACAAGGAAGCTCCTCAGCTGCTGAAGGATGGTCTGGCTGTGATCGACTTCACGGCAAATGAGGATTGGTTCGTTTGGACGGAAATGGGCAAGATCACGGCGGCTCTTAGAAAGACAGGGGAAATCAAACATATCGTCGAAGTGCCTGATAAGGAGCTGACTGTGGATTCACCCTTTATTACGGATCAAAATCAGCTCTATTACCGCTATTCCATGTATCAAATCCTCAGCCTCGACTTAGTAAGCGGTAAAATTTCAGAGGAGTCCCCCTTTGAACTCACCACTTCCAAATTGTTCAATAGCGAAAACTATCTGGGATATTCCATCATGGACCCTCTTAAAAATGACGGCGAGGTTGAATTCAATCTGATACCTACCGGCTAAAAGATAGGAACGCTCGGATAAATCTGTCCAAACTTAACGGCCAGCCCAAGGCTGCTGAACAAAGAAGAGCCGAATGAAAGCATGCTTTCATTCGGCTCTTCTTTGGATTGAAAAATCAGCCTATCCCTCTCGCCATTTCTCCAGCTTCGGGGCTAGAACAGCTGTCCGAGCAGGGCAGCCAGCGCCCCGGCCATCAAGGAAGACAGCAGGTTGACCGCGTCGTTCGTCATCCAGCCAAAGCCGCGGATGCGCTTGGAAGCGGCGCCGCAATGGACGGCGCGCTCCGTCTCGCTGCCGCAGACACGGCAGCGGTACATGGCTTGGACGGTCGCGCCGAGCCATGAATCGGCGAACGCGCCGGCCAAGCCCGCAGCGGCGCCGGCGAGCAGCAGAGCCGCTGCGGGCGGCGCCGGCATGGCCGCGGCGCTCCAGGCCGTGGGCGCCTGCGCCAGCAGCATGGCGCAGGCGCCGATGAAGGCGCCGCCGGCGAGCGCCGCCAGGCTGCCGAGCGGCGTGACGCCGCCGCTCGCGCCGGGCGCCACCCGGCGCAGCGTGCGCACCGATACCGGCGCCCGGCGGCTGATCGCGCCGATCTCCGTCGCCCAGGTGTCGGCGTTGACGCTGGCCATCACGCCGACAAACGCATACAGCAGCCATGGCTCCGGCCAGAAGCCGTAAATCGCGCAAAGGATGAGGCCGACGCCTCCATTGGCGATGACCTGGCCGGCATCCCGCCTGCTGCCCTTGGCGTAGTTTTTTTCCGCTCCGGATTTGGCGGCATGCTTCTTCTTCCACTTCGACCAGAAGGTCGAAGAGACGAAAAAAGCGATCAGCAAACCAAACCAGACCGGCCCCCCGTAAAAGACGTAGCCGGCTCCCATGAAAGCGGCAGCTGCCGCCCCGGATCCCGACAATGCCCGCAGCCGATAAGCCGTTGCGGCAATGGCGAGGCTGCCTGCCGCTCCGATTGCCAGCCGCAGCAGCGGCTCCGATTCAAGCAGCGTCCATAGCTCGTTCTCCGTCATCGTTCCGCCCCGCTTCCTCGTCTGCTCATCCCGGCCACGCTTCCTGCCCCGGCAGCTCCAGCGGCTGCGGCAGGCTGCGCATCGCTTCCCGCCAGCGGTCAGGGTAATTCGTGCAGATCAATACCGAAGGGTCCATGAGCGCATAACGCCGGATAAGGCGAAAGTCGTTCAGCGTCCAGACCATCGTCCGGATGCCGGCCGCCTTAAGGAGGCGGATCCGCTCGCGGTTCATCGCGGAATGATCGGCCGACAGCAGGCTGCAGCCAAGCGCCGACAGCTCGGCCGGCAGGGAAGCGCTCCAGCTGTCGCTGATCAGGCCGGTCTTGATGCCCGTATCAAGCGAGCTCAAATGCCTGAGCGACTCCCTGCTGAACGAGGTCAGCACGCAGCGCTCCCGCATTCCGCTCCGCTCCACCGCCTCGGCCACCCGCTCCTCCAGCAAGCCGTCCACCCGGTCATGGCGCTTCAGCTCGATGTTGAACTTCAGCCTGTCCCCTGTTTCCTTCAGGACTTCCTCCAGCAGCGGCACGCCTTCCTGCTTGAAGGCCGGAGAAAACCAGCTTCCGGCATCCAGGGACAGAAGCTTGGCGGAAGCAACGCGGGCAGCCTGCGCCCTCCCGCCATTCGTCGTGCGGCTCAGACGCTTGTCGTGCATCAGAACGGGAATGCCGTCGCTGGATAGCTGCACGTCGATCTCGGCCCACTCGACATCATCCGCTTCCGCGGCCAGCCGAACCGCGGCCAGCGTATTCTCTGGCGCGGCGCCTGACCAGCCGCGGTGGGCGACGCATGGATTCCTCAACGCGACTTCACCTTGCCGTCCGATCCGACCGAAGCCGCGGAGCTGATGCTGTCGAGACGCCTCAGCAGCGCCGCGGCTTCCTCTCCTTCCATAGGAGCAGGCCGGGACAGCGCAATTTTCATGGGATGGAACTGCAGGCCGCAGTTGCCTTCCTTGGAGCAGACGGCGTCCAGCACGCCTGTCTCGCTCGTCTTCGAGTTCGAATTCGAGGTGAAAATGAAATTGCCCAGGCTGTAGGCGATCCACTTGCCCTTGTACAGCTCGAAGCCCTGCAGGACATGGGGATGCGCGCCGATGACGAGATCGGCTCCAGCATCGACAAGATCCCTCGCGAGACGTTTCTGCTGCGCGTTCGGCTGCTCGGAACGCTCGGTGCCCCAATGGACCATGACGACGACCAGATCAGCCTTCTCCTTGGCGGATCTGATCGCTTCGACGGCCCTCGCCGAATTGTAGGCTTCCGCGACTCCGATCCGCTTCGGCCCTGCCATCCAGTCCGTTACAGGAAGCACGCGGCTGACGCCTATGTAGGCGATCTTGACGCCTTTGCTTGCCAGAATGACGGGAGCGAAGGCCTCCTTGTCGTTGCGGCCGCCTCCCACATGGGGAAGCTTGACGTCGTCGAGGTACTTCATCGTGTCCAGAAGCCCTTCCGTACCCTGGTCGAGCGTATGGTTGTTGGCGACGGTGACGACGTCGAAGCCGGCGTCTTTGAGCGGCTTCAAGTAGCCGGGCTTGCCTTTGAACACATATTGCTTGTTCTCTGCGGGCGTGCCCCGCAGCGTGATCGGCGTCTCCAGATTGCCGGCCGTCAGGTCCGGCTTGGACAGATAGGGAGCAGCGCCCGTGAACGGATAGTCAAGGCCGTTCGCCTCCATCTGATCCGCCACTTTGGATGCCAGCAGGATGTCGCCCGTAAAAGCCAAGCGGACGGTTCCCGCATCCTTCGGCATATCGCCGCTCCAGCCGCTGCCCGGGCTCGTGGAATCGGCCGGCGGCAGCGTGGCTTTCGGAGTCGCCGAGACGGCCGGTACCGGCGTCGGACTCATCGACGGGCTCGGCTCCTCGCTAGGCTCGGGAGTCGCCGAAGGCTGCTCCGGGCTGGCAGAAGGCAGCGGACTCGGGCTGGATGGAAAGGACGAAGCTGCCGGCGCTGGGTTCTCCCCCTCGCTGCCGGCGTCTCCGGAAGAAGCTGAAGTACCGTCTCCGCTGGCGGAAGGCTCCGGCCGGTTCCATAGAAATCCGCCGACAAGCAAGGCAGCGGCCGCCAGAAGAATGAAGTTGAAGATGACGAGCCGGCGGAGCCGGTGCCTGCGCTGACGACTGTGATGCTGTCTGGAGTTGGAACGGGATAGGAACAAAAAAAGACAGCTCCTCTCGGTATGATGAAGTAGCTTGGATTAGGATGGTCGCGATGCAAATACCATGCCATTATACCAAGTTCTCCGCCTCATAGCGAAAAGGAGCCGTCCAATTATTGGAACAGACCCAAAACATGCTGCGCCGCCTCGCGTCCTTGCCGGATGCAATCCGGAAGTCCGACGCCGTCGAAAGCCGCCCCCGTCGCGTAAACGCCAGGTGACTGCTGCGCCATTCTTGCCCGCAGCCGAGCCATGGCGGCGACATGGCCGACCGGATACTGCGGCATCGAATGGCGCAGTCTCGTGATCTCGGTGAACAGCGGGCGCGCTTCGATGCCCATCGTATCCTTCACGTCGCGGAGAACGGCTGCCGTCAGCTCCTCGTCGGACAGCTCCACCGCGGCCTCGGCGCCAGCCCTTCCCACATAACAGCGGAGGAGAACATGATCCGAAGGACTGCTGTGCAGCCATTTGGAAGAGGTCCACGTGCAGGCCGTAATCGTGCGGCCCTCCGAGCGCGGAACCAGGAAGCCGGAGCCGTCGAATTCCATCGACTCCACATCCTGGCGCGTGAAGGCCATGACCACGTTGGCGACGGATACATACTTGACCTCCCGCAGCTCGGACATGTCCGCGAGCGGCTCCAGCATCGAAGCCGCAGCCTGACTTGGAGCGGTCACGATGACCGCGTCCGCCTCAAGCCGCTCTCCGCTGCCGAGCTCAAGCTCGTAGCGGCGGCCTTCCCCGCCGGATTCACGGATGGAAGCAACCGTCGTGCCCATCAGGATGCGCACGCCTTCCAGCGACCGCTCCAATCCTTCGACCAGAGTCCGCAGACCGTTCCGGTACGTCATGAAGACGCTGCCTTTGACGGATTCGGGCAAGTAATCGGGAGGAGCCGCAGGGGCCGCGCCTTTGCTGCCGGCCCGCGAGCCTCGGATCAGGCTGCCATGCTCGAGCTCCGCCCGGCGGAACTGGGGAAAGGTCGCTGCGAGGCTGAGATTGTAAAGGTCGCCTGCGTAGATTCCGGCAAGCAGCGGCTCGCTGATCCGGTCCACGATATCGGGACCCATGCGGCGCTCCAGGAAAGCGCCGACGGATTCGTCCTCCCCGTCGTCCGGGCGCGGCGCAAGCAGCAGATCGCAGGAGGCCCGGAATTTGGAATCCGTGCCGAGCAGCTCCGTCTTCAGGAATGCGGCCATGTCCGCCGGCACTCCAAGCACCAGCTTGGGCGGCATCGGATGCAGCTGCCCGCCTTGATAGATGTACGTTTTGGCCGCCTGCGGATTGGTGCGGACCAGCTCGTCAAGAAGACCGAGCTCTCTCGTCAGCTCCAGAATCGGCAGCTTGCGGGCCAGGAACGAATCCGGTCCTTTTTCAATGGTGAATCCATCCTTGCGCAGCGTCTCGATGCGCCCTCCAAGCCGTTCTCCAGCCTCGACGAGCACGAGCTCGCCCTCCAGATTCCGTTCTTCGAGCCCCTTGCGGATATAATGGGCGGCGCTGAGGCCCGTCAAGCCTCCGCCGACCACAGCGATCCGCAGAGCTCTCCGATCGCCGTTCATTCCCCCAGTCCTTGCGCCGCTTGCGCGACGGCGTCGGCTAGAACCTCCATGTAGAGAGGATCGGAATTCAGCATCCGGATCCGGCCGAAGGCGATGCCCAGCTTGTCCGCTTCGGCCATCGCCTCGATATCGAGATCGTAGAGCACTTCCAGATGGTCGGATACGAAACCGATCGGAGCCGCCAGCAGCGCCTGCTCTCCTTCGCCGGCCAGCCGGGTCATCGTCTCCAGAATATCCGGTCCGAGCCATGGCTCCTTCGTGCGGCCGGCGCTCTGCCACGTGAACTCCCAGTTCTGCGCGCCGGAAGCGTCGGCTACGGCGCGGGAAGTCTCGAGCAGCTGCTCCTCGTAAGGATCGCCGGATTCGCGGATGCGGACGGGAAGGCTGTGCGCGCTGAACAGCACCTTGACCGAAGCGCCTCCCGCTTTTTCGGAGACAGCCTTCATTCCTTCGCTCACGCGCTCCGCCAGCGCTTCGACCAGCTTGGGATGAAGGTGGTAGGACTCCACGCACACCATCGAGATGCCGTGCTGCTCCGCCTTCTGCATCGCGCGCTTGTTGTAGCTGGCGACGCTCATGGTGGAGAAATGGGGAGCTAGGACGATGCCGACGGCCACCGTGATTCCGTCCGCCGCCATCCGCTCTACCCCGTCCTCGATAAACGGACGGGCATGCTTGAGCCCTTGATAGCACCGATAGCGGCCGGGAGCGGCCTGCTCCAGCTTGTCCTGCAGGCTGGCTACCTGGCGGTCCGTGTTCTCGCGCAGCGGAAAGACGCCGCCGACAATCGCCTCATACCGGTCGCTGAGCTCCTTGAGCTGCTCCGGCGAAGGGGGGCTGCCGCGGCGGATATGCGTGTAATATTCTTCCACATGATCCAGGCTCTCCGGCGTGCCGTAAGACATGACCAGGACGCCGATCGTTTTGTCAGACATGAGGCATCTCCTTTGCGGCCGTTCTCCGGGTGGCGATGGCATCGGCCGAATATTCATGGATGTATTCCGTCAGCAGCTTCAGCTTCTCGAGGGACGCCTCGGGGAACAGGCCGTGCCCGAGATTGAAAATGTAGCCCGGCTCCTTGATGCCCTCGTCGATGATGCTGCGGGCATGGTCCTTGATGACATCCATCGGAGCGGTGAGCACGACCGGATCGAGGTTGCCCTGAACCGCATATCCGCTTCCGAGGCGGCGGCGTCCTTCGGCGATGCCGACTCGCCAGTCGAGGCCGATCACGTCGGCCTGAAGGCCCTTCAGCTCCGGCAGCAGCTCGCCCGAGCTGACTCCCGGGAAGTAGATGCCCGGCTGCCGGAGATCCGACAGCTCGCTGAAGATACGGGTGATCGTCGGCAGGACGAAGACGCGGAAGTCATGCGGGGCGAGCGAGCCGACCCAGCTGTCGAACAGCTGGAACGCCTTGCCTCCGTTGTCCGCATGCGCCCGCAGATAGGCGATCACCATGTCGCCCAGCTTGTCCATCAGCTCGAACCATACGGCCGGCTCGGCGTACATGAGCGCCTTGGTGCGCAGATAGTTGCGGGAAGGCTTGCCCTCGATCAGGTAGCTGGCGATTGTGAACGGCGCGCCGGCGAACGTGATGAGCGGAACCTTCAGCTCTCGGTCAAGAATTCGGATCGTCTCCAGGACGTGGGACAAGTCCCCTTCCACGTCGATCGGCTTCAGCCTGCGCACATCCTCCGCGCTGCGGATCGGATTGTGGATGACGGGACCGATGCCGGCGACTATATCAAAATCGATCCCGATGGACGCAACGGGATTCATAATATCGGAATATAAAATGGCGGCGTCGACGCCAAGCTTATGTACCGGCATCATCGTGACTTCCGCTGCCAGCTCGGGCTGCCTGCAAATTTCCAGGAGCGTGTGCTTCTCCTTGATCTTGCGGTAATCCGGATCGTACCGCCCTGCCTGTCTCATGTACCATACCGGCACATGATCCGTGCTTTCCCCGCGGGCCGCCCGGAGGAAGGAGTCGTTCTGCATCATATCCGCTCCCCATTTCTTTCTATGAATTTCCCTTCGCTTCCCATTATGCCCGTTTTTAAAAACGCTAACAACCTTTACCCGGCGGGGGGTGATGACAATCCTATGACAAACGATAGGCATTCCTTCTTGATTGGAAAAGGATTATACTATCAGCAAAGCGGGCTGCTGCCAGCGTGACAAGGACAAGGAGAAATCATACTAGATGAAACTGCCCGAAAATGAACTGCTATTCGCGGAAATGGCTTTCCGCCATTCGAAGGATGGAATCGCGTTTCTGTCTCTTCGGGACGGCGCCTGGAGCGCGATGAATCCCGCTTTCCGCCGCTTATGCGGATGGAGCGCCGAATCAGGCAGCCCGGAACTCGACCGGCGCGGCCCCGCCCTGGGAGGCGGCGACGATCCGGGAAGCCTCAAGCGGATGCTCGAGGCTCAGTCCCCTTTGCAGCATAGCCTGACTCTCAGCCAGGCTGACGGTTCCTCCATCATGATCGATTGCCTGCTCACGCTGCTTGAGGAGGATCAGGATGCGTTCATCATGGTCCAGTCCTCCCCCGATTCACAGCGGGAGCTTCCGCACGCCCTGGATGATGACCTGCACGAGCTGATCGTGGAGAATACGCGGGATCTGGTCAGCTGCAGCACTCCGGAAGGAACCATTCTGTATATCGCGCCGTCCATCCGGGAAATTCTGGGCTACGAGGTTCATGAATTGATCGGGCATAACCGCAAGGAATTCTACCATGAGCACGAGGCTGTCCAGATGGCCGATGGCGGCATGTTCGACGAGAACCGCAGTTTCGTGCGGAGGACGCGCCATAAGGACGGCCGCTTCATCTGGATGGAAACCTACTTCAAGGTGCTGGACATGCCGGACGGCAGGCAGCGCATCCTTACCTTTGCCCGGGACGTATCGGCCATGAAACGGTATGAGGAAATGCTTCAGACCGTCTTCGACATGGCTCGGATCGGAGCCTGGCAGTGGGATGTCATCTCCAATCGGATGTCGTTCTCCGAGGAGACCCGCGCCATGTACGAAGGCCGGCTGCCGCTGTCTGCCCCCGCGAGCGACGAAATCATCGACGCGCTGCGCATCGGATCCGATGTGTCGGAAGACATCAAGCTGTTCCTGAGGCGAGGAGCGGACAATCCGGGCACGTCGAGAGAATGGGAATACCCGGTCACGCTTCCGGACAGCACCATTCGATATGTCTACTCCCAATGCGTGCCCAGGGTGGACGAATCCGGCCGGCCCTACCACTATACCGGCTTCGTGCAGGATATCACCGAGCAGAAGCTTCTGGAGAAGCGCCTGCAGGAAAGCGAGCAGCAGTACAAGTCCCTGTTCGAAAACAGTCCCCAGGCCGTCTACTCGATGAACCTCCAGGGAGACTACTTGACGGCGAATGCGAACCTGGAGAAGCTGACGGGATATTCTCTGGAAGAGCTGCTCGGCAATCATTGGGGGCCTCTTGTTCCGGACGAATACATGGACAAGACCCTCTATCACTTCGGTCAGGCATGCAAAGGCCATCCGCAATCCTACGATTTGAAAATCAGGCACAAGGACGGGTACGAGCTCGAGATCAATACCATGAACATTCCGATCGTCGTAGACGGGGAAGTTGTCGGCGTATACGGCCTTTCCGAGGACATCACCGAGCGGAAGCGCCATCTGGAGCAGATCGAGAAGCTCGGCTATCAATACACGCTGATCCTGAACGCCGTCTCCGAGGGGATATTAGGCGTGGATTTGGATGGAGCCTCGATATTCATGAATCCGGCGGCCGCCTCCATGCTCGGGCTGAGCCACCCGGATATCGGCGGTCGATCCTACCTCGACATGATCGAGCAGACGAGGGCGGACGGGACTCCTTACCGCAGCGAGCACTCGCCGATCCACCAGGCGATCCGGGGCGGCCAGCCTTACCTCAGCCAGGAGACGGTGCTGTGGCGCCGGGACGGATCCAGCTTCCTGGCCGAATGCAGCGTGACCCCGATCCTCGACCGCGGCGAGCATAAAGGCTCCGTCATCGTCTTCCGCGACATTACCGGGGAAAAGGAAATCATCCGCGCCAAGGAATCGGCGGAAGAAGCCGACCGGGCCAAATCGGAATTCCTTGCCATCATGAGCCACGAGCTCCGGACGCCGATGAACGGCATCATGGGCATGGCCGATCTCCTCGCCGGCACGGAGCTGGACGAGGAGCAGAGCGGATACGCGCAAACCATCATCGAGAGCGGCGACGCGCTTCTGCGCATCCTCAACGAGGTGCTGGACTTCAGCAAGATCGAAGCCGGCAAGATGGAGCTGGAGCTGGAGCCGTTCCAGATTCGGGAGACCGTCGCAGACGTTGCGGATCTGTTCCGCGGCAGCGCGCGCGCCAAGAGCATTTCGCTCGAGCTCGACTTCCCGGATGAATTGCCCTCCAGCGTCATCGGCGATTCGGGACGGATCCGCCAGGTGCTCGCCAATCTGATCGGCAATGCCGTCAAATTCACCGACGCAGGCTTCGTCAAGGTGTCGGCTTCGCTGCAAGCTTCGGATCAGGCGTCTTGCCTGGTGGAGTTCAGCGTCAGGGACACCGGGATCGGAATCGCGCTGGACAAGCAGAGCCTGCTGTTCCAATCGTTCTCCCAGCTGCATCCGGCCATCAACCGCAAGTACGGAGGAACGGGCCTCGGACTTGCGATCTGCCGCAAGCTCGTGGAGCTGATGAGCGGGTCCATCGGAGTCGAGAGCGTTGAAGGCCAAGGCTCGGTATTCAGCTTCGTCCTCCGCTTCGCGCTCCCTCAGGCTGGGGACCATGAGCTCTTGCAGCAGGAACGCTCCGGAGCGGCGCATGCAGAGCCGTTGCTGACCGCGAATTCTTATCCCGGCATCAAAGCGCTTGTCGTCGACGACAACTCCGTCAACCGGTCGCTGCTGAAGACGATTCTCGCCAAGATGGACTGCCTCGCCGATACGGCGGGCAACGGCGCGGAAGCGTTGTCCATCCTGGAGCGCCAAAGGTACGATATCGTGTTCATGGATTTGCAGATGCCGGTCATGGACGGCCTTGAAGCGGCGACCGCCATCCGCCGCCGGCTGCCCCCCGGCAGGCAGCCGGCCATCGCTGCCGTGACAGCCTTCGCCCAGGAATCCGACAAGAAGATCTGCGCCGATGCAGGCATGGACGACTTCATCAGCAAGCCGGTGTTCGCTGCCGAAGTCGCCCGCGTGCTCAGCCGGCTCGC
This sequence comes from Paenibacillus sp. D51F, assembly GCF_053345695.1. Lineage (NCBI taxonomy): Bacteria > Bacillati > Bacillota > Bacilli > Caryophanales > Paenibacillaceae > Paenibacillus > Paenibacillus sp. D51F. Next base: position 347,200 of record NZ_JBKFAO010000002.1, read on the forward strand.
CGCAGGCGCGATCGGCTCCCGCGCCAGCGATGAATAGAAGTGAATGATTCCGTATCCTTGCAATCTCCTATGCAAGCTCCGCTCGCCGGCGCCTTCAGCACCGCCCGGGCAGAGATTGCATAGGGGTTTTTCATTTGGAAATGAACGATCGCACATCCAGGGAATCACTTCTGTACCAGGAATGCCCGCATTCCGAAATCGATTGAACGATAGGTTCAGTTGGAATCGGCATACATGTAAGACCGTTTCAAAGGTTGTTATAGTTTGGTAGGGTGATGGAATAGTGGCATATGACTACTCGATAATTGGCAAGCGCATCAAGAAAGCCCGTGAGCAGAAGGGGATGACCCAAGAGGCTCTTGCCGAGCATCTGGATGTATCGAATGCTTACATAAGCAAAATCGAACGCGGCAAAACCCCGCTCAATCTCGACCGACTATCGGAGCTTTGCGTCGTCCTGGAGGAAACTCCGGAATATCTGCTCAGCGGAGCCAACAGCATCTCGCAAGATTTTCTCCGCCATGAGATCATGGATATGCTCGAAGGCTGCTCCCCCGAGAAAATCAGGCTGATCTCGCAGGTTATCCGGCCGATCATCCAGTATAAAGAAGACAAATGACAGAAAAAAACAGACGCGGGTCGGAATCCGCGTCTGTTTTTTTCTTCCTTGCCTCAAAGAGTCAGCCAGGCTTCCTCACTTATTGACATTCGCGTTATACTTGTTCCCGCCGCCTGTGCGCGTATCGTTCTGCGCCGTCGTACCCGTTGTTGCGCTTGTCGCATAGACCACATAACCGCTTGAGTTATCCAAGTTCACGGTGTTGTTATTGAACGAATTGTTCATGCCGGTCGGATAGTCGCTCCCATGTGTACGGACCTGGAAGGCATCCACCACATTCGCATTGCCATTGCGATAGCCTTGATTATAACGAACAATGGTATTCACGCCTTTGACATCTACGAAGCTATCCGCGCTGTTCGCCCCGCTGATTCCTGTTCCATTGAACGTGCAGTACTCGATGATCGTGCCGCTGGCGCCTTCTTTGACATCGATATGCTCGGCTGTAATGCCGCCATTGAAATTCGTATACCGGATCACATTGCCCGCAACGATATGTTCATAAGGAGAGCTGGAATCGGATCCCACATAAGCTCCCTCGCCATAATCAGCTTGATATCTGCCCGTATCGTAGATGAGCGAGTATTCCAATGTGTTGTAGGAGCTTCCGTCACGGAAGTGAACAGCCTCATCCCCGATGAGATGCACCTCGGCATTGTGGATCAGATTTCGGTTGCCATTGTCAATGACGATTCCCTTCTGCGCGTTCATCACTTCGACATCGAGAATTTGCCAGTAGTCTCCCGTCAGGTGAATGCCGTAAGAGCCGTCATTGACATTGACGCCTTTAAGAATAGCCGGGTTGGCTGCATCACAGCTTTTTAAGATGATAGGGTTGGAGGACGTGCCGTTCTTATCGGAGAAAAACAATCCTTGCCCGCCAGGGTCGCCGCTGGCAGTCCGATCACCCGCATAAGTGCCCGGCGCGATGGAGATCACCGTACCTGCTGTGGCATTTTTCATCGCATTCTGAATAGCCGTTGTTGAACTTAGCGCATTCGAACAGCTAGGAGCTCCGCCGCCGGAATTCGTCGTGGCAAGGATGGTGCTGCTTGGCGCGGAGACGTTGCCGGCAGCATCCTTCGCCTTGACATAGTAGCTGTAGGAGGTTGAAGCCGCTAAGCCTGTATCGCTGGCTGCAGTGCCTGCGGCACTTTTAAGGAAAGCGCCGTTCCGATACACCTCATATCCGGTTACGCCGACATTGTCGGAAGAAGCGCTCCAGCTCAGATTGATTTGGGAGCTAGACGCCGCCGTACCAGTCAACCCTGTTGGAGCACTCGGCGCTTGCGTGTCGCCGCCGCTTCCGCCGCTGACGACAACGAGCTGCGGCTTATTGGCAGCATTCTCATTGCTGTTCAACGTCGTGTATTTGCCGACACTTTCCTGCAGGGCAAATGAAACGACAGCATCCCCTGCCGCCTCCTCTGCCACGTAGGAAGTAACGTCGATCTCGTTGTACATATTGGTTGTATTGATCGGTACACTGCCCGCCGAAAGGCCGACCGCAGGCTTCGTGTTCCACGTTACGGCGGCTTGCGTCCAGCTGTCCGTCGTCTGGTACGCCGAGAGAACGGTTGCTGCGGAAGCGCTGCCATAAATGCGGAGCTTGGCGCTAGTAACTCCAGTCAGTCCAGTCAGGTTGAATTTCAAGTATGCAATTCGAGTCGCGCTTGAATCGTTTTTGACATAAAGCGAGGTCGCTGTTCCAAAATTGGTCGTCGCATTGCTTGAATACACATAGGAGTCCTCCGATGGATTGAGCGTGGACGCAGCCGCCGCACTGGCGACCGACGGAACACTCATCATACTCAACACGATGAGCGACGATAGGAACGCGATCCCCCCTTTTCTGCCTTTGTTTCCCGTGAATGGTCCAACCAAGTGAATCATCCTCCTTGAAGTCAAATTTTTAACCTGACGCTTACACAGTATAAAAGAACGTCAATCATCCATGTGCCAATCTATTGCCTAAATCTTGCACTGTATTGCGCTTGTTCAAAGCTGCTTTCTGTACCCCTTCGGGGTGACGCCAAGCGATGTTTTGAATACTCGGGAAAAATAAGATCCATTGTGAAAACCGACCTCCTGGGCTATGAAGCCGGCTGTTTTCGTGGTCGTTTCCAGCAGCAGGCAAGCTTCCTTCAGCCTCCGCGAAATAATAAACTCGGTGATCGAGCTGCCGGTCGACTGCCGGAACATGCGCGACAAGTAATACGTGGACAGATGGAGGTCCTCCGACATCCGGTGGAGATCGAACTTCTCTTTGTAGTGAAGCTCGATCCATTCCATCATCTGCATGACCGTATGGCTGAAGCGCGGCATGAACGGGTCGTCCTGGCCGAGATGCATTCCTTTCTCGAAGGGCTCCAGATGCTGGAGAATCGACAATAGGCACAGCATGAATTCCTCTTGCCGCTTATGGGCCGGCATGTTCCTGAGCTTATGATTCAATTGCTCAAACAGATGGGCAAGATGATGCTGCTGCGGCAGCGATTGACACTTTAATGGCTGCTTCCAAAGGATATTGAACCGCTTCCGTATGCAGCTGAAAGCAAGGAGCGCAGAATCCAATCTATAGGGATCAAACATGAGAATCGATCGAATGAACGGCCCTTCCACTTGAATCCGATGCAATTGGAAAGGTTGAAACATGAGCAGCGTGCCAGGGCTTATGTCCATCACTTGCTTGTTCACCTCTACAGTTCCATGGCCCTCATAGACAAAAAGAAATTCCATCGTAGGGTGAGCATGATAGATTTCCCAAACCTGCTTGCCGGAACATTTATAATGATTGAGATGAAACGGTTCTTTCCTCACATCTACGCTCGTGCTTAATTTCATCAGCCATCCCTCCACAGCATGGATTTATTTGGACGATTTGAGCACACTGTACCACACCTACCCTCGAAATGATCGTACAAATCCATAGCTTTCCCGAGTTTGTCGGCGCATGATGACGGGTCCGATGCCTGAACGGGACTGGATGCGCCTTCCTTCACAGCGTTTCCCGGCCGGTCGCGCCGTTTGCGGATGCTTGAAACATAAAAGAGCCTCCGCCAGTCGAACTGGCGGAGGCTCTTTCCGTATGCGATAGGGTTCATGGGCGAGAACTCAAGTCATTCCGTCTCAGCCGTTCTGCGCCTGGACTTCGACCTGATCCGGACGGTAGACGCTGACGATGCGGCCTTCCTGGTCCGCCGCGAACAGCACCGAGCGCTCGGCTTCCAGCGTGAAGGAATAGCGGATGCCCGTAACGGGGTCCTTGACCGCGATATTGGCGTCCAGAGCGTATTCCGATACGAAAATATACACGGCGCCTTGGGCGAAGTCCAGCTTGCGTCCATAAACGCCCGCGAGCTCTCCACCCTGCTCCCATTCCAGCTCGGCCGATACTCCCGCAGCCTCGAGGGCGCGGTCATACACCGCCTCGAGAGCGATATAGCTCTCGGCCAGCTCCAGCGGCAGCGGACACCAGAGGAGGCGGCCATTGCCGATCGCGATCTCATGCAGCCGGGAGGGAGCCTGCACGGGACGTCCGTCTTCGCCAAGCAGCGTCTGCTTGTTCAGCTTGGCGATGGCGTCGCCGGCGAAGCCGATCTGCAGCAGCTCGCCGTCCAGCTCCAGCGCCTCCTCGCGGCGGATGTTGGCGAGAACGGCCGGGCCGGTCAGCGCTTCGGCGCGGTCGCTGCGATGCCAGTAGGCATCGAGATTCAGCGGGCCGGTCACGAGCAGCGTGCCTCCCGTCGTCTCCGCCCAGTGCGTAAGATCGCGCAAAGCCTCGTCGCTGAGCGCATGCGCCGACGGCATCAGAATCAGCTTCGGCTGCTCGTAGGCAGCATCCTTCAGCACATGCAGGTCATATTCGCCCAAGGAGCGGAACGACACATTCATGCGGTGGGCAAGCGAGCGCGTCAGGCGCGAAGTGATGTCCTCGGCCAGCGAGCGGTTCGAGAAGTCGTTGCTGTACGGATAAACGACCGCGACCTCCTCCAGCTTGCGGTCCTCGAACAGATGGCCCGCTTCGCGGATGAAGCGGCCGAAGTCGTAGGAGACATCGGCCTCCGGCTTCTCGGTGCCGTCGGCGCGCAGGGCGCCGATATGCGACTCGTTGATGTTGTGCATGTAGAAGTTGATGTTCCAGATCCATTGGACCGCCCCCGCTCCGCCTGTCGAGAACGCATAGGCGTACTTGCGCTCCAGGATGCTGTGCAGCTCTTCCTCGGTGCGCTTGGCGAAGCCGTCCGGAGTCTCGATATACATGATGCCGGTCTCTTGGATGACATTCGGCTTGTAAGGCGTCTTGGCGAAAATGCCGTCCAGCACGAGCTGGTCGTTCTTCCACCACGAGTGCACGGTCGTGTAGTCGACCGCTTCTTCATAGAAGAGCGGGGACGGACGCTGCGCCTGCAGTCCCTCGTCCTGGCCGACCGTCACGAGCTGCTTCGGCTGGACGGCCTGGATAGCCGCACGCAGCTCGGAAGCCCAGCGGTTGTGCATGTCCTGCGAGAAGAGCAGGTAGTCGAGCCACTGGCCGCTGCGCTTCTCGTACAGCTCCGTCGTGGAGAAGGCGATATCGCCCGGCGTCGGCGGCATGATGCTGGCGAACGACGGCAGCTCGGCTTCCGTCATGTTCCACCGCTCCTGCAGCTTGACGATGGAGCCATGCCGCTCCTGCAGCCATTCGCGGTAAGCGGCGACCTCGAAGCGGTCTCCGAGCGTGCTGGCCGCGTTCCACAGCTTGTCCGGATTGAACATCGTCGGCTCGTTGATGAGATCCCAGTGAACGTGGGCGGAATGCTTGTGACGGGTTACGATGGACGTGATGAACCGCTTCTGCGCTTCCACGCTGCGCGGATCGAGATAAGGGTTCTCCCCTTCCCACAGCTCCGGCGTGAAGGCGAAGAAGTTGAAGACGACCTCGAGGCCGTGGCGCTTGGCCGTCAGGAACAGCGCATCGACGGCGCGCAGCATCTCTTCACTGACATGCCCGTCCACGAAGGCCATCTTGCGCAGCGCCGTCCAGAGGCCGGTGCGGATCGTGTTGATGCCGGCCTTCGCCATTTGCGCCATATCGCGGTCCCACACGGACGCGTTCGGCAGATGGAGATATTTGCGCGCGACGTCGCTCGTCATGTAGGTCATGCCGACGATCGGCAGCGGCTTGCCTTCCTTGACGAAATAATCGCGGTTCACCGCAATCATCTCGCCTTGGCGAAGCAGCTCCTCGTCGCGTCCCCAGAAGCCCTGGGAGAGGCGGCGGATCTCGCCGCTCTGCTTGCCCGTCAGCTCCGCTTCGACGCTGTAGTAGCCCGGCTCCGCCTGGAACGGCAGCGGCACGCGCTCATAATCGGCCAGCGCGCCGGAAGACAGCTCGAGGCTGCCTTCGGCCACGACGCGGTTCCCTTGCCCGTCCGCAAGACGGACCTCATAGCGTACGCTCCACTCGCTGTCCCCTTGCGCGTTCAGCCGCTGGCGCTGGAACGTCAGCACCGGCTTCTCGCCGATCTCGAAGCAGGCGTAGTTCGGCTTGAGCCACCATTCCGTCACGCCGCTGGCGGCGAATGCCGCCCAGCGGGCGAGCGACTCGGCGCCTTTCCCGTTCTCCCAGAATGCCGCCCCGGCTTCGCGGTTCGCAAGGATCCAGCGTCCGCCGGCGAAGTCGCCCTTCGTGTTCTCGATCAGCACGACGGGAGCGCAGCGCTCGCGGCCGTCCTTGTCGAGGCCGGTCAGCAGCGGATAGATATGGGCGTCCATCGGACCGCCCGAACCGTTCTCGGCCGGATGGTCATGCGAGCGCGTCACATGAAGAGCAAGCCCGTAAGTCGGAGCGGGCGAGAAGAGTCCCTCGTCGCCGGACAGCAGCGGAATGGCGCGGGAGGTCTTGAGCTCCGTCACCAAGCCGGTCTGGACTTCAAGCGCTTCATGGATGCCGATGGTCTGGTGGTACGACGTCTGCTCCGCCTCGGGCAGCCAGCCTTCCGTTGTATGGAGAACGGGGATGCGCAGCGGTATGCCGCCGATCGTCACGAGCCCTCCGCCGCGCTTCACATGCTCCAGCAGAGCCGGCCAGGCTTGCTTGGGGAAATAAGGTCCATGCAGCATGACGAGCGCTGCCGGCCGTTCTTCCCGCAATTTGTCGGCCAGCTCGGCCGCTCCGATCAGCGTGTCCTGCAAAGCGCCGAGATCGGCGCCGCCAGGACGCGGACCGGCAAAAGGAAATTCGTTGTCATAGAAGGTCAGCCATTTATTCATGATTGAGCACCCCGCGGTTTTGATTTATAATAGTTTTGTTAGGTTTGTTAGGCTAATAACAACCAGAAAGCAACCAAACTTTAGAGGGTGAAGGCTTTCATGTCAAGAGGAAAAAAAATCACGATGCAGCAGATCGCCGATCGTCTGCAAGTGTCCAAATATACCGTTTCCCAATCGTTGTCCGGCAAGTCAGGCGTCAGCGAAGCGACGCGCCAGAAGGTGCTGGACACGGCCAAAGCGATGGGCTACAGCCCGCCTGAGGTCCGCCTGTCCCGCTCCGCGCCGCGCGCGTCGGAATCGCCGGGCACGGCCGCCGGCATTCAGGCTATCGTCGATGGCGGGGAAGAACGGGCGATGGATGCCCCCGGCCATGAGCGGTTCGTCGTCATATGGATGTCGCGGGGACATTTGGAAGAACCTATGTATTGGCAGCGCGTCCTGTCCGGCATCCAGGAAGGCTGCCGCTCGCGCGGCTGGGGAACCGTCGTCCTCTCTCCGATGGGAGAAAGCCGGCAGGAAGATATTCTGCCGCCCTATCTCAGCCGTTCGCTGTGCGTCGGCGGGCTCGCCGTCGGCGCGTTTCCCCTGCGGCATCTCACCGCCATGAAAAGAACCGGGATTCCCGTCGTGCTCGTCGACCACCAGGAGCCGTTCTCGGGGCTCGACAGCGTAGCCAACGACAACATCGCCGCCGCGCGCATGATTTCCGGCGCCTTGCTCGACCATGGCTGCAGGCGCTTCATCTTCGTCGGAAGCGAGAAGTTCTCGGTCAGCTTCCGCGAGCGCTGGCTCGGCTGCCGCTCGGCGCTGGAGCAGATGTTCTCCCTGCGCAAGGCGGGCGAGCTGCGGCGATGGAATATGCCTTACTCCGGGGAGTGGGAAGGCGATCTGGATGCGAGGCTTGGGAGGCTCAAGGAAGAGGACCTTCCCGACGCTTTCCTGTGCGCCAACGACGACATCGCGATTGTCCTGCTGAACATGCTGCGCGCCCGCGGCGTGGCGGTGCCGGATCGCTGCCGCGTCGCCGGAATCGACAACATCGAAGGCTCGACGCGCAGCCAGCCGCCGCTGACGACGGTCGATCTCGGCAAGGAAGTGCTCGGCCAGAGAGCCGTCGAAGCTCTGGAGCGCCGGATCAGGATGCCCCATTCCTCGGTCGAGAGAGTCGGCCTCGTCCCCGGCCTCGTGCTTCGCAGCAGCGTCTGAATGCGCCGCAGCAGCCGATGATTCCCGTCCGTCATGTCCCTTCGCATCTCCAAATCGAAGGCCGGATCCTCCCATGGATTAGGCCCGACTCATCAAGAAGGTGAACCGCCATGGAAGCATGGATGAAAAATCTGATCGTCCTCTGGGTCACGCTGTTTCTCGGCATGGCCGGAATGACGATGATAACCCCGTTCCTGCCGCTGTACCTGCAGCAGGATCTCGGCATCAGCGATCCCCACAGCGTCGCCCTCTGGGCCGGGGTCATCTTTGCCGGCAACTTCGTCACTTCGTTCCTGTTCCAGCCGCTCTGGGGCAAGCTGTCCGACCAGTACGGGCGCAAGATCATGCTGCTGCGCTCCGGCTTCGGCATGGCCTTCGTCATCGTGCTCATGGGCTTCGCCAACCATCCCTGGCAGCTGCTCGCCCTGCGCCTGCTGAACGGCACGATATCCGGCATGAATCCCGCCGCCGTGTCACTGATGAGCTCCAGCGCGCCGCGCGAGCGGATGGGCTTCGCGATGGGCATGCTCCAGTCCGGAGGCATCGCCGGCACCATCCTCGGTCCGCTGATCGGCGGGCTGCTGGCCGACGCCGTCGGCTACCGGCCGATCTTCTACATAACCGGAGCCATGCTGTTCACCGCGACGCTGCTCGTCCTGTTCGTCGTCCGCGAGACGTTCGACCGTGAAAAGGCGGCCAAGGTCATCCAGCCTTCCGTCCTCCAGGGAATGAAGGAGCTGAGCGGAATTCCCCAGCTGATGGCGCTGTTCACCGTCACCCTGCTCATCCAGTTCGCCCTGATGAGCCCATCGAGCCTCATGCCTCTGTATGTGCAGGAGCTGCCGGGGACCAAAGGCAATCTGGCCTTTCTGGCCGGGATGGTGACCTCGGTAACCGGCCTGTCGAATCTGGTCGCCTCTCCCGTGCTCGGCAGGCTGAGCGACCGGATCGGCCAGACCAAGGTGCTGGCCGTATCGCTGCTCGGGGCTGCCGCCATGTTCATTCCGCAGGCGTTCGCCGGATCCGTCTGGGATCTCTTGATCGTCCGCTTCCTGCTCGGCTTGTTCCTCGGCGGCCTCATTCCGTCCGTGAACGCATTGATCCGGGTGTATACGCCCGAGGGCAAGGAAAGCCGGGCTTACAGCCTCAACAGCAGCACGCTGGCGCTCGGCAACACGCTGGGGCCGATCGCCGGCGGCCTGCTCAGCGGAGTGATCGGCATCGAAGGCATCTTCCTGCTCAGCTCCGTGCTGCTGTTCGCCAACGCCTACTGGGTATGGCGGATGCTGCTGAAGCCGGGCAGGAAGCCTGCCCGGCTGGATTGAGCGATCAAGGGATGCTTGCGGCAAGCGTTGATCGCCCCTACGGATTGACCCGCACGACCGCCAGTCCGTCATAGGCGGGCAGCAGCGTGCCGGTCAGCCTCTGATCGGAGGCGACCCGCTCGTTGAACTGCCGCATCGCCAGCACGGAAGGTCCGCTCCGCTGGAGATCGGCGACGCGGCCGCGCAGCAGCGTATTGTCGGCTACGATGACCGCGCCGGGATTGGCCAGTCCGATCGCCGCGTCCAGATAGCGGACATAACCGCCCTTGTCGGCGTCGATGAAGAAGAAGTCGTAGCGCCGCCCTTCGGAAGCGAGCCGCTCCAGGCTCTCGCCCGCGTCGCCGACGAGATAGGAGACGCGCCTTCCGAGCCCGGCAGCCTCCAGGTTCTCCTTCGCTGTGTCCGCGTATTCCTGGAGCAGCTCCAGCGAGGTGAGGCTCCCCTCGCCGCCCAGTCCGCGGGCCAGGCAAATGCCGCTGTAACCGCCCAGCGCTCCGATCTCTAGCAGCTCCTTCGCGCCGGACATCTGCACGAGCAGCGTAAGCAGCCTGCCGTAGCCGGTAGGAACGGATATTTCCGGCATTCCCTTCGCGGAGATGCTCGTCAGCACCCTCGCCAGATCCTCATCGGGAGGAAACAAAGCTTCGATATAAGCTTCCATTTCGTTCATTGCGGCTCAATCCCTTCTGTCGGTGTACTTGCTTGCGTTTATCGCCTATACTTGATTGTATGACGACCTGCGGCCGGATACAAATTCCGCCCGCAGGCAAGAGATGGAGTGAACGATAGACTATGCAGCTTGAACTGATTGCCACTTCGCCCATGGGGCTGGAGGCAGTGGTCGCCAGGGAACTGAAGGATCTTGGCTATACCGATGTCAAAACAGAAAACGGCCGCGTCACCTTCAAGGGCGGCCTGGAGGATATCGCCAGGACGAACCTTTGGCTCCGCACGTCGGACCGGGTTCTCGTCAAGATGGCCGAATTCCGCGCCATGACCTTCGAGGAGCTGTTCGAGGGCGTGCGTGCGCTGGACTGGCCCGACTGGATCCCCGAAGACGGAGAGTTCCCCGTCAATGGACGGTCGCAGAAATCGCAGCTGTCGAGCGTGCCCGCCTGCCAGTCGATCGTCAAGAAAGCGGTCGTCGAGAGGATGAAGGAGCAGTACGGCACGGAATGGTTCCGCGAGGACGGCGCCCGCTACGTCATCGAAGTGAGCCTGCTGAACGACATGGCGCTCATTACGCTGGATACGACGGGACCGAGCCTGCATAAGCGCGGCTACCGCAAGCTCGTCACCGAAGCTCCGATCAAGGAAACGATGGCGGCGGCAATGGTGCTGCTGTCGCGCTGGAGCCCGGAGCGCCCTCTGTACGATCCGTTCTGCGGATCCGGCACGATTCCGATCGAGGCGGCCATGATCGGCTGGAATGTAGCTCCAGGCCTGCGCAGATCCTTCAGCAGCGACGCCTGGGACATCATGGGAGAGAGCCGCTGGGACCTCGCCCGCGAGGAAGCCTTCGATTCCGTGAAGGATGACGTGAAGCTGGAAATCGCCGGGTCGGATATCGATCCCGAAGCGATCGAGGTCGCCGAGGCCGCGCTCAAAAAAGCCGGCTTCGCCCGCGAGATCAAGCTCCAGACGATGCCGATCGCGCGCGTGCAGCCTCAAGGGCACTACGGCTGCATCATCACGAATCCGCCTTACGGCGAGCGGCTCGGCACGGAGAAGGAAGCCGACAAGGTCATCCGCCAGCTCGGCTTCATCGACGCGGTCAAGAAGGATTGGTCCGTATTCGCACTCAGCCCTTCCAAGTCGTTCGAGCAGAGCTACGGCCGCAACGCGGACAAGAAGCGCAAGCTGTACAACGGGCGCATCGAATGCCAGCTGTACCAGTACCTGGGGCCGCTGCCTCCGAGGCCTCGGCTCGATGGCGCACCGGCCTCCAGCTCCGCCGAATAACGCAAAGCACCCTCTCCCTTTACGGTTCGGGAAGAGGGTGCTTTTTTGCTCTGCAATAAAAAAGCCGGCTGCAAACCCGGGAAGATGCAGCTCCTCCCGGACAGCCGCCGGTTTTATTTCTTGATGTAGGGCTTCACTTTCTCGATGACTTCGTCCTCGGTCGGTGCCGCGATGTAGCGTCCGTTGATGAAGACGAACGCGCGCTTGCCGCAAGGACCGCAGTAGGACTTGCAGCCGATCTTGATGTCGGCAGCCGGATCGAGCTTCTGCAGCTTCGGAATGATCGTTTTCAGACGCATGAAGTTGCATTTCTCGCAGACGCGGATGTCGTTCTTCGATGCGGGCCTATCCTCCTGCCGTGCGGGCAGCGTCTCAGTGGTCACCGTGGTTTCCTTTGACCGGATTCGTGATGACGAATCCTTCTTCGGGGGTGTAGAGATAATCGATCTTCACGCCGTCCAGCAGCTCGACGCCCTTCTCGAGCAGCACGTCGATTTCCTTGTCCGTCGATACGAGCTCATCCTTCTCCGTCGGATCGTCGATGCCGAGCCCGTAGTGGGCATGATCTCCGTGGGAATGGGTGATGTAGACGCGCAGCTTCTTGCCTTCATGCTCGGGCTTGTCCAGCTCCAGCTTCAGCACCTTCGCGGCATTGCGGGTAATTTTGCAATTCATGGCGGTTCCTCCTGGCTATAAAGTAAAGCTTGCCCGCTGCAGGCGCGGCAAGCTTGTCGACTGCATCTCTCTCATCCAGTAATTCTATCGAAAGACGGCCAAAACATCAAGACGCGCCGTACTTGTTTTCCATTCCTTTGGCGAACCAGCCGGCTGCCATCATCGTCACCGCGATGTCGTCCACGGGCATGAACGGCATGACGTCCGGAAGAACCCAGTACAGTCCGACAGGAATAAGGAACAGCAGCTTATCCGTCAGCTTGACGTTCTTGGAGCGCAGCAGCCGGAATACCCGGACAAACACATGTCTCCAATGGTTGAGCGATAGAAGCTTGCGCAAGGCTCATTCCCCCTATGGTTCTATCTTTCCCGAATCAGGCGCGAGCCAAACCCGGCGAAGGGTTATACGAACCGGCAGCCCCAAAGGTTGCGGATCGGCAGCCGCAGCATTCCCACCGGAGGACTGCAGGCTTCCCAAGGGGACCGTTCCGAAGACGTTCTTCCTTTCTTTTATCCGGAAAAAAGGGTTTGTGCCGCAGAGATGGCGAAATACACACTGTCGACGGAGAAGCATCTCCGCAGGCGCAGAAATGACATTCCGGCAAAGGATGGCCGAAGCGGAAGGAGCGTATCCGAATGGAAATTCGAACTCCCACGGACGAAGAACGGGAAGAAATCATGAGGCTCTCGCCGCAATCCACCTTCGAAGGCACGATGGGCCGGTCCAAGCCGTCAGAAGCGAAAATGAAGCTGATGGTCGGAGAGCTGCTGGCGAAAGGCTCCCGATTTTTGGTTGCGTCCGAGAACCAGGAGGTAAGAGGCTGGATTCTGTTCGGAAAGAGAGCGGATGAGTTCTCCGACAAGGAAATCGGCTTCATCTACGAGCTCTTTGTCCTTCCGGAATCAAGAGGGCAGTCCATCGCCAGCCGCTTGATGGACCAGGCCATCGACCAAATGAGACAAGAGGACTGCTCCGAAATCCGTCTCAATGCGTACGTGGAAAACCGCCATGCGATCCGGCTGTATGAGCGGATGGGATTCGCGGCCAGAAACATAACGATGAGCTTGCCATTATAAAACGCAGAGAGCGGCTCGGATGCGAGCCGCTCTCTGCCGTTTCAAATCAAACCGCGACCAGCAAGAATCTGCTGGCACCCATTCCATCAAACCATCCTATTCTCTTCCCATCGCGATCAGGAGCACCTCGTCCAGCAGCAGGCTCACGCGGGAGTACATGCCGCTCCACTGCTCCAATGGCAGAGGATTGACGCCCAGGCCCGTCTCCACCGTAAATCCCGGCCTGCGGAAGCGCTGGATGAACCAGTCTTTGAATCCGGCATCGCTGTCTGTCAGGGCGACAGGAGCGTAACCGCTGGCAGCGCCGAGCCTTGCCGCCATCTCCTCCGCCCCGGGAGGCTCGAAGCCACGGTAGTTCCAGTAGATCTCTTCCCCTTGAGTATGCAGGGCGACGACGATATCGAAGGATTCGCGTTCCGTAAGGGCAGCCACCGTTCGGGCTTCAGGCTCGCTGAGCGGGCATTCTCCCGAATAATCCCGCGGACCGGGGCCTTGCACTCCCCGGCGCTGGCGCTCCTCCTCCCAGCCGGCCGGAAATTGGTCATTCAGGTCGACGCCGCGGATATTCGCCTTCCAGCCGCTGAAATCAAGGCTGCCGCCATTCCACTCCAGAAGCTGGCGTCCGTAAGGATGGCCGTCCGGCACGCCTTCGAGCACGAGCTCCACTCCATCCGGATTGACCATCGGCAGCAGCCATACCGTCGTTTCCGCGGCGAAACGATCTCCCGAGGCTTCCCGTGCCGCCAATGCCTCCGCATACTTCATCAAAATGAGGCTTGTAATCCATTCATTGGCGTGGAAGGAAGCGTTGATCTGGACGTAGCGCGGTCCGCGTCCGAAGCGAAGCGCCTCGATCGGCTTGCCCATGACGCTTGTGCCGGCAGGCACTCTCGGCAAGCAAGGGTAGCGCTTCTTCAAGGCATCCAGATCGGCTGCCAAAACGGCCGGTCCGTACAGGCATGGCCGTACAATGTCGTTGTCTTGGACATTCATGGAGGATCCCGCCCTTTTTCGAGATACGACCATTGTATGCGGGAACTTGCCCACCTAACACGCCTCCGATGCAGGTGGAACCGGGCAGCATGGAACTCCAGCGCCGCTGCAGCGGAGAAATTCGGTAGACTGGGCTGGAAGGCGGGGATTGCACGCGCAATGCCTCGCTCATCCATGAAGGTTCAAGCCCGAACAGCCCCCTGCCACGAAGGCAAGAGGCTGTGCAGTCCGAATCCGCTCTATCCGATCTTCGGAATCTGCCAGACGACCGGGGTCAGCTCGATCTGCTCTCCGAGCCATTGCTGGGCGATCCGCTTGAACATCTTGGGCTCGCCGCTGCAGAAGAACTGGTGGATCGGCAGCTCGGGCCCATGCGCAAGCTTGCCCGATTCCTGCAGAATCGTGCTCATCTCGCGGGCCGTCTCGTTGTCGGAGCTGATCAGCTTGACGCCGCTGCCCATCACTTCCTGGATCGTCTCCGACAGGAACGGATAGTGGGTGCAGCCGAGGATGAGCGTGTCGAGCGGAATGTCCTTGAGCTCCTCCATCGAATCCCGCACCGTATCCATCGTCTCCTGGGAACGGAAGTTGCCCTGCTCCACCAAAGGCACGAAGAGCGGACAAGCCAGGCTCACGACATGGATATTGGGATTGAGCCGCTTGAGCGCGTCCTCGTAGGCGCGGCTGCGGACCGTTCCGACCGTCCCGATGACGCCGACGATGCCGGTCTTCGACTGGTTGATGGCCGCTCTTGCGCCGGGATTGATGACGCCGACGACCGGAATGTCCACCATGGAGCGGATATCCTCAAGAGCCGCGGCCGTAGCCGTATTGCAGGCGATAATGATCATTTTAGGCTTATACTGCATCAAATAGGAGACGATCTCCCGCGTGAACCGGACGACTTCATCGGACGGACGCGGTCCGTAGGGCGTTCGTGCGGTATCTCCGAAGTAGATGACCTTCTCGCGGGGCAGCTGTCTCATCACTTCCTTGACAACCGTCAGCCCGCCTACTCCGGAATCTAGGATGGCTATAGGTCTTTGCACGTACACACCGCTTTCCATGAACAAAATGAGGGTCCGTTTTCGACTATGACAGCATATGAATGCCATATTGCAAACGTACCTTCATCTTAGCGGATTAGACAGGCCTGTTCAAGCCGAGGAGCGGCAGGACTCGCCCCCTGGGCACTCTCGGCTTGCCTGGCTGGACGCAAGGAGCTCGGGGGCGTCTGCGACAGCGGCAGGGTGACCGTGAAGACGGCTCCTTCCTCGGAATCGTTGTGCGCTGCAATGGCTCCGCCATGCATCTCCACGATCTTCCGGCTGATGGACAAGCCGAGGCCGCTGCCGCCGCCGGTCCGGGTCCTTGACTGGTCGGCCTTGTAGAAGCGCTCGAAAACATGGGGCAGGCTGGCGATCGGAATGCCGGTCCCCGTATCCTTGAAGGTGACGACCGCCTCCCCATTCGTCCTCCGCAAGGTGATCTGGATGGACCCGCCGTCCGGCGTGAACTTGACGGCGTTATGAAGGAGATTGATCCATACCTGATCCAGCAGATCGGCGTCCGCATCCGTTTCGGCAGGGTCCATCTGCGCCTCGACCTCCAGGCTTTTGGCGCTCCACTGGGGCTCGCATGCCAGGATGACCCGCTGCAGCTGCTTGTCGAGCCGGACCGGGACAGGATGGAACGGATGCTTGTCGGAATCGAGCGAGGCCAGCTTCAGCATGCTGTCCGACAGCCGCGAGAGGCGCACGCTCTCCTGCTCGATGATATCGAGATAATGCTCGCGCTGAAGAGGAGTCAGCTCGCTGTCCTTGAGGACGCGGGCGAAGCCGCTGATCGACGTGAGCGGCGATTGGATCTCGTGGGAGACGTTGGAGATGAACTCCTGGCGAAGAATCTCCATCTTGTCGAGATCGGCTGCCATGCTGTTGATGCCTTGGACAAGATTTTCCATGTAGCCTTCGTTCATCTCCCTCGGCATCTCGATCGATACGCGGAAGTCCCCCTTTGCGATCGCGGCCAAGGCATCCAGGATTCCTTGAAAGGCTTCCATCTGCTTTCTGCGCGCGAACCGTCCCCATAGGTACAGAATGCATCCGAACAGGATGAAGCCGGCCCCTGATTTCAACAGCTGGCCGGCCAGAGGAGCGGGCTCCCAAGCAAGCCACTCGAAGAAATAGAACGACGCCGTCCAGCAAAGCACGAGCAGCACGGCGACTCTCGCCATCGTGTAGGCGACCATGAGCCTTAACCTGCTCTTCGAGCCCAGCCTTTTCATCGTTTCTCCTCCAGCCTGTAGCCGAGCCCGCGGATCGTGCGGATCTCCAGATGCTCCGCCTCGGTCAGCCGCTCGCGCAGCCTCTTGATATGCACGTCGACCGTACGCTCGTCTCCCTCGTAATCGAAGCCCCAGATCTGCTCGATCAGCGAGTCGCGGCTGAGCGTCTTGCCCGGGTAGCTGGCGAGCAGGAAGAGCAGCTCGAATTCCTTAAGCGGAAGCGTCGCTTCCTTGCCGCCGATCCGGCATTGGAACGTCTTGCGGTCCAGCTCGAGCTCCCCGATCCGGATCTGCTGGGAAGCCGCGATCCGGTAGCGCTTCAGCAGAGCCTTCACCCGCGCGGTCAGCTCCAGGGAATCGAACGGCTTGACGAGGTAATCGTCGGTGCCGAGCTCGAACCCCTTGATCTTATGCACCGTTTCGCCCTTGGCCGTGAGCATGAGGATCGGCATGCCCTCGTAGTTCTCTCCCAGCCGGCGGCACAGCTCCCACCCGTCCATCTCCGGCATCATGATATCGAGCACGACGAGATCGGCTCGCCTGGAAGACAGCTTGAGCAGAGCCTCGCGGCCGTTGGCCGCTTCTTCCGTCGCATAACCTTCCTTGCGGAGCAGATGGGAGACCAGCTCGCGGATATGGCTGTCGTCGTCGACGACAAGGATATGAGTCATGTCGGTTCCGCCTTTCCAATTGCGCATATAGGCATTTTATCGGTTGTGTTCTCATTCCGTAAACCTGATTGTGCCGGATTAGCGGATGGGCTTATAGTAACCGTCCTATATGAACTGAATATGTACTCGGGAGCATGACCGAATATAAAAACAGACCCCCGCTGCAATCTGCAATCGGGGATCTGCCGCTTTCAAATGCGTGCCGGCAACGCTTTCGCGTGGGCAAGAAAGGAAAAGACTGGGATGCTTTCGCCTACACAGCGCAGCTGACGGCAGCCTGGCAGACCGCCGCCGCCGTCAGCGGTATTTCGGGAGCCAGTCGCCATGGGCTTCGATCAAGTCGTTGCATAGCGCGATGATGTCGTCCATGGACAATTCCGCCGAGGTATGCGGATCCAGCATGGCAGCCTGGTAAATATGCTCCTTGCGGCCGGTTACCGCCGCCTCCAGCGTCAGCAGCTGAGTATTGATATTGGTCCGGTTCAAAGCGGCCAGCTGCGGCGGCAGATTGCCGACATGCGTAGGCTGGACTCCGCCGCGGTCGACGAGGCAAGGCACTTCCACGCACGCCTCGCTCGGCAGGTTCGGGATCAGGCGGCCCGTGTTCATGACGTTGCCGCCGATCCGGAACGGCACGTCGGTTTCGATGGCTTCGATGATATGGGAAGCATATTCATGCGTCCGATCATGCGCCAGCTCCTGCTTCCCGAGCAGCTCCTCCCGCAGCCGGTTCCAGTCGGCGATCTGATTCACGCAGCGGCGGGGATATTCATCCAACGGAATGTTGAAGCGCTCGATCAGCTCCGGGTAATTCTTTTTAATGAAATAAGGATGGTATTCCGCGTTATGCTCGGAAGATTCCGTCACGTAATAGCCGAATTTCAGCATCAATTCGTAACGGACCATGTCATGATGCTTCTCCTTTTGCCGCTCCGCCGCTCTCCGTCTGATCTCCGGATACAGATCTTCCCCGTCGCGGGTCGCTTCCAGCAGCCACGCCATATGATTGATGCCGGCGATCTTCGTCTTGACGCCTTCGGCGCTGATTCCGAGGTCCTTGAACAAATGGGGCACGCATACCTGGACGCTGTGGCAGAGGCCGACCGTGTTCACCCCGCCGTAGGTGTTCATATAGTTGGTCAGCACCGCCATCGGATTCGTGTAGTTCAGGAACAGCGCGTCCGGACAAACTTCCCGAATGTCTGCGGCGAAGTCGTGCATGACCGGGATCGTCCTCAGGTTGCGGAAAATGCCGCCGATGCCGAGCGTGTCCGCGATCGTCTGGCGCAAGCCGTATTTCTTCGGAATCTCGAAGTCCGTAATCGTGCAAGGATCGTATCCGCCCACCTGAATGGCGTTGATGACATATTTGGCTCCGCGCAGAGCTTCTTTCCGATCGGAATAAGCCTTGATCCGGCAGCTGCTTCCGCTGGTCGCCTTGATGGCGCCGAGCAGCTGCTCCGATTCCCTCATCCGCTCGGGATTGATGTCGTACAGAGCCAGCTCGAACGACTGCAGAGCCGGCGTCTTCATGACGTCGCCGAGCACATTTCGCACGAACACGGTGCTGCCTGCGCCGAGGAAGGCGATTTTGTCCATAGGTGCATCCTCCTTGAATACGTTCATTTGTGTGCCTTGCGGCTAAGCCGCAGGCCATTTGCCGACGTTGGCGGCTTCGGGCGTTCAACCTCGTCATTATTGTAAAAGAACGCTTTCAGATGCGGTATGGAAGGTTGGAGGCAATGCATGGACATTTGTGGTCGTTTCCGCTACTGTGGAATCAAAAGAAGCTGAGGAGGCTTTCGTCCGATGCCGGCCACTCCGGACCACTACGAGTTCAAGGTAAGCGACAATCCGGGTTCTGTGCCCGCTGCAGAATTGACGGTTCTGTTCAGCGGCGAGGGCAGCCCGATTCCCGGCCACGAGAACGGTCCCGGCATTCATGATTACGTCCTTGTCCATACCGTTACAGGCGGCAAAGGAACGTTCCGCTGCGGAGACCAGGCCGCCGAGCTGACTTCAGGAGACAGCTTCACGATCTTTCCAGGCGTCTTGTTCCATTATACGGCGGACAGCGAGAATCCCTGGCAGTACAACTGGGTCGCGTTCAGAGGACATGCCGCCCTGCAGCTTCTCGCCGAGGCCGGGATTACGCCGGAAAATCCCGCCATTCTCGGCCAAGGAAGCGGCAAGGCCGCAGAGCTGTACGCCCGGCTGCGGGCTTCCCTCGCATCGGGAAGCAGCGCTTCTCTGATGGACATGGAGGCGAGCGGCTGGCTCCGGCTGCTGCTGGCCGAGTTCGCCCGCCTGCAGCCGGATGCCGCTCTGCCCTCGGCCCGCTCCACCGCCGCCGCCCGCCGGCAGGCGGAGCAGGCTGCGCGCTGGCTGCAGACCCATTATGCCGAAGCCGTATCCATCTCGGCGCTGGCGAAAGCTCTCGGCTACCATCGTTCCCATCTGTCCAAGGTGTTCCGGAGCGTCACCGGCCTCTCTCCCATGCAGTATCTCCAAAATATCCGCCTGCGCCGGGCGATGGCGCTGCTCGGCACGGAACTGAGCGTGGAGCAGGTGGCGGCATCCTGCGGATTCTCCGATCCGCTCTATTTCTCCCGGCAGTTCAAGCGCAGCGCCGGCTGCTCGCCTTCCGCCTACCGGGCGCGTCTCGTCGGCCCATAAAAAACAGGCAGCCCCGAAGCGATCGCTTCGGGGCTGCCTGTCATGATGCGGAAGCAGAGGCTGCTTTCCGTCCTGCTGGACGGATAATGATCTTGATCGGGTCCTGCTTCTATACCTGCTGGATCTTGATGAGATTGGTCGCTCCCGAGCGTCCGCTCGGCACGCCGGAGGAGATGACGACATAATCGCCTTCATGCAGCAGGCCCGTCTTGCTGCCGTCGACGATCGCGGACTGAAGCAGCTCGTCCGTGCTCGTCGCGCGCTCTCCGAGCACGGGAATGACGCCGCGCAGCAGGCACAGCTTGGCCGTTACGCGAGGATCGGGGGTAATGGCGATAATGGGAGCCTTCGGCCGGTATTTCGATACCATGCGCGCCGTGAACCCGGATTCCGTCGGCGTCAGGATCGCTTTGGCGTCGAGATCGATGGAGGAGCCGACGGCGGCCTGGCTGATCACTTCGGTCGTCGTCGTGGCGTGGAGCGCCTGGCGCGACTGGAATTCAAGCCGGTAATTCAGCATGGACTCCGCCTTGACGGCGATCGAGGCCATGCGGCGCACCGATTCCACCGGATACTTGCCGGCAGCGGTCTCGCCGGAGAGCATGATGCAGTCGGTTCCCTGCTGCACGGCGCCGGCGACGTCGCTCACTTCCGCGCGCGTCGGGCGCGGGTTGACCTGCATCGACTCCAGCATATGCGTAGCGACGATGACCGGCTTGCCTGCGATGTTGCACTTCGTGATCATTTCCTCCTGCAGGGCAGGCACGTCCTCGACAGGAATCTCCACGCCGAGATCGCCGCGGGCGACCATGATGCCGTCCGATGCCTCGATGATGGCGTCCAGGTTCTCGACGCCTTCATCATTTTCGATTTTGGAGATGATCTGGATATGTCCGGCACCGTTCTCTTCGAGAATCTGGCGGATCTCCATGATGTCTTCCGCTTTGCGGACGAACGAGGCCGCGATGATGTCCACGTTCTCGCCGATGCCGAAGTGGATATGCTTGACATCGCGCTCCGTGACGCCGGGCAGGCGGGTACGGACGCCGGGAAGATTGACGCCTTTGCGAGGCTTGAGCATGCCGCCGCTGACGATCTCGCAGCGGATCTCCGTGCCTCCGGATTCCTTCACTCTCAGCTCGATCAGGCCGTCGTCGATCAGAATCGTGCTGCCTTCATGCACATCCTCCGGCAAGCCGGGGTAGTTGACGGAGATGCGGGACGCATCGCCTTCGAGCTCGACCGTGGTCAGCACCAGCTCGGAGCCCGTCTGCAGGTGGACCGATGGAGCGGAAAGCTTGCCGATCCGCACCTCGGGTCCTTTGATATCCATCAGGATGGGAACAAGCTGTCCGCCGACAGCGGCCGAAGCCTCGCGGACCGAACGGATGCGGGCGGCATGGTCCTCCAGCTCCCCGTGAGCCATGTTGATGCGGGCCACGTTCATGCCGGCCTCCATCATTTGCTTGAGGGTGTCGACCGACTCGCTTGCCGGACCGAGCGTACATACGATTTTTGTTTTGCGCAGCATGATTGAAGTCCTCCTAGGTGTTTGCTTCCTCTATTGTACCTGTTGAAGAAGACCAAAACGACGTCCTATAGTATAATAAAAAACCTATAGTACGATAAAAGGAGCCGACTCATGGCGCAATGGCCTAATAATTGGGATATCAACCGGATTCAAGGAAATTCCGAATCCCTGATCAGCCGTCGAACCGGCGACCGGAATGTTCTGCTGCTGGCCAGCTACGGAAAATTCACGCTCGATATAGACGGGGAGCCCCTCGGGACGGCCCGTGGCGACCTCATCTTCATTCCCGCGGCGGCAGAGGCCAGGTCCATCGCTCTTCCGGGGGTGTTTCACGAGATGTACGTCATCTCGTTCAGCCTGGATTCCTCCCCGGCCTCCGGCTTCCCCCTGCCAGGGAGATGGGAGCGGATAAGGCCTGCCGCCTATGATCTGCTGCTCGACCGGATCAAGTCGATGCTCGGCGAAAGCAAGGAGGGACTGCCCTACTCCCGCTTGCTGGGAACGGGTCTGCTGCTGGAGATCATGGCGTTATGGGGAAGAGAGCGGTCCAAGGGGGAAGCCAAGGCAGCCGGAAGCCGCCATATCGACAAGATGAAAGCTTTCCTTCAGGATCATTACCGTGAGCATATAACCAAGGAAGAGCTTGGCGAATGCATAGGCCGCACGCCGAATTATGCCGCTTCGCTGTTCCGAAGCGGCACCGGGCAGACCATCAGCGGTTATGTCCATTCCTTGCGGATGAAAACGGCGGTCTACATGCTGCAGGAATCGCTGCTCACCGTAGAAGAAATCGCGGCCTATCTCGGCTATGCCGAGGTGTCCTACTTTCAGCGGGTGTTCAAGCGCTCCTATGGAGAACCGCCGTCTATGTACGCCAGCCGCATCCGCTAGGATGAGCTGGAGGCTCCTCAGATTTTGCCGGAGCCGTCTGCTTCGCTATCGATCGCGTCAAGGCGCTCATCGATAACGAAATCCGACACATCGGAATCGTCGGCAGCTGCCGCCAATTCGATAACCGCAAGCTCGCGATCTTCCTCGCGGTCCCAGAATTTGATTCCGGATGCCAAGGTATCGACCGTTTGAATGGCTTTTTCCTTCAGAGCCGTTGCTCCGGCAGCCGTCTGCCTTGCCGCGGCCGCAGCTTTGTCGCCGATGATTTCGCCGATTTCAACAGCCGTGTCGGCTGCCTTGACGGCATACTCGCCGATGTCGGAGCGGAGCTCGCGGCCCGACTTCGGAGCCAGCAGCAGCGCCGTCACCGATCCGACGATACCTCCTGCAATCGCGCCCCATGCAAATCCAAATTTCTTCTTCGCCATCTTAATCGCTCCCTTCCTCGTTAGGGTTCCCATTCTTCCGTACGGAACATGCAGAAATCCCAATCTTTTCGCGGCGGCTGCGCCAAAACATCCATCCTTCGAGCGCGACTTCGGCGATGCCGATGGCCTGATCGATCTGCTCCCGGTATTTGCCGGCAGCCTGCTCTACGCGGACTGCAGCCGATTCGGCCGTGTCCGCAGCCGCATGAGCGATCTTGCGCGCCGCCATCTGGGCATGGTTCGCTGCGTCCTGCAGCTTGAGGGCGGATTCCAGGACCGGACCGAGCAGCATCAGCTGCCGCCTCGCTTCCTCAGCCGCCTCTCTTGCGGGCCGCAGAGCATGGCGCGCATCGCTCAGAAGCTCGTCGAGCTGCTCCTGCGATTTGTTTCCTGACGACTGGGCTTCTTCCATCCAGGCTTTAAGACGGCGAAGCACCACGACGAACTGCCATGCCGCCGCAGCGACGGCGATTGCCGCCACGGCGGCCCCTAGCGCCGCGATCCAAGCTGCCATGCCTCCACCTCCTGCATGTTCCGGTTCCGGGCGGGAGCCCATTGCCTGAGATCAGTAGATGCGGCGTGGGCTTGGCTTGACACTTCAATCTAAAAATAAAAAAGCCGCCCTCCGGAGGGCGGCTTTCGAACTTGAAGTCGTGCTGTCATTGTTCCTTGGCGAGATAGGTCTCCACCTGATCCCGGAAGCTCGCCAGCCAGCCGGGCAGCTGCGTCGTGAAAGGATGCAGCTCGCTTCGCGGCCAATCATAATATTCCTGGACGAGCTTGCGGCGCAGCGATGCCAGCTCCGACAAGCTGCGGGCAAGCCCGGCATCGATGACTTCCTCGCCGCCGATGATCTCGACGATATCCTCGTAGCTGCTCGCATCCCTCATGATATAGCCGTCGATGAGGCAGCTGCCTACGTCCGTCACGGTCTCGATCGCCAGATGGAGAGCTCTCTCCTGCGCGAGCCCCTGAAGCAGCGTTCCTTGCCAGCCGGCCGCCAGCTCCCTGAGCGCCTGCTCAAGCTCCGGCATGGCGCCGAGCCTGAGACGGATGTCTTGCACATTGACGTAATACATGAAGCGCCTCCGTTATCGGTTATTCTTTTTTCTGCCGCGCCGCTTCAGCCAGACTATCATGATGATGCTGCTGACGATGACGACGAACAGATAGACGATCATCTGATAAAAATCTTCCCCAAGCGATTCTTCCTGCATACTTACGCACCTTCCTTAAGAAGCCGGAGCTCCTCCTGCTTGTTGGTTCAGCCTATGTAGTCCACGCTCACGGAAGATTCGCGGGCCTCGTTCATGTGCTCGATGACCTTCTGATGGACCGGATGCACCTGGTATTCTCCAAGAGCTTCCAGGGAATCGAACTTGGTCACGAGAGCGATATCGTACGAACGCTCGGAATGGACGACATCGACGCCTACTTCCAGGTGCCGGAGCACCTCGATGCGGCCTTCCATGTCCCGCAGGACGGAGGCCGTGCGCTCCACGCTGTCTGCGCTGCGGTCTTTGAGGCGGAAGAACACGATATGGGTCAGCATGGTAGTGAAAACGCTCCCTCTTGATCATGAATCGGCGCGGAACTTGCGTCATCTGCATGTCCCGAGCCCTTTTGACCCATAATAACTCAAGCCGCAGCATTCGGCAATGCCAGCAGAAGGGAGCAAGAACAGGTGCGTTATCCCGTCACGATCGCCGCGGTCCTGATCAGCCTTGCCCTATGCCTTTTCAGCTCGACGGGGTATGACCCCCATAACTTCCTCTTTTTCATGTTCAGCCCTGTCGCCTGGATCTCGGATGTATTCTACGACATCCATGCCACGCCGGTCTGGATCATGTACGCGCTCACGATCGCCTGTTATGCGGCCATCGGATACGCCTGCGACCGGATCATCCAGGCCGAGCGCCGCAAAAGCAACGCCTGATCAACCGGAAAGCCCTGGCGGACACCTGCTTCGAGCAGATGTCCGCCAGGGCTTTTCCGTTTCCTGCAGTGGCCGGGCTCAAGCCGGCTGCAGCCGGCCGTTCTCCAGCTTCAGCACGCGGTCGCAAAACTCCAGAACCCGATCGTCATGCGTGACCATGACGCCCGCTTTTTTCTGCGCCTTCACGCCGTCCCGGAGCATGCGGACAACATCCCGGCCTCGTTCGGCATCCAGGCTTGCCGTCGGCTCATCGGCATAGATGACCGACGGATCGTTCATCCATGCCCTCGCGACGGCCGCGCGCTGCCGCTCGCCTCCGGACAGCTTCTCGGGATAGTATCTTCTGCGGTGGCCAAGCCCAAGCCGCTCAAGAAGCTCCTTCGCCCGCTCCGATGCCGCGGCGGCAGGAGTTCCGGACAGCTTCGCCACTAGCAGCAGCTGCTCCTCGACGCGCAGATAAGGAATCAGGTTCGCGGACTGAAACACGAACCCCAGCTTGGTGAGCCGCAGATCCGCCAGCTGTCCGGCATCCATGCCGACGAGCGGCTGTCCGTCTACGCTCACCTCGCCTCCGGTCGGAGACAGCAGCGCTCCGGCGATCGAGAGGAAGGTGCTTTTGCCGGAACCGGAAGGTCCGGTCACGGCGACCAGCTCCCCCTCTCCGACTTCCAGCGACAAGCCGTCCAGAATCGTCACGCTCGATTCGCCGTCCTGGAACTTCTGGGTCACATTTTCCATGATCAGTCTCGGTTTCATCATGCCGTCCTCCCTATCGCATCCAGCGCGTCGGTGCGCGCTACCTTAATGACAGACAACAACGAGCCGACTATCGATGTAAGCAGAAACAAGGCGCAGGTGAAGGCCGCCGTTCCGGCATCAAGCTGGAAAGGAACCGTGGCGGGCATCGCCGCGCGCATGCCCCAGATGAGCAGCAGGCTCCCCGTCAAGCTGGCCGCGGCCAGAAGGAGCACCTGCCAGAGGACGCTTGCCGACAAATAGCCGGTTCTGGAGCCGATCGCCTTCAAGATTCCGAATTGGCTCGTCTTCTGGATGGTCATGACATAAAAGAACACCGCCAGGACGAATGCCGAGATGACGAACAGGAATGCGATCATCATGACCAGCGTGCCTTGCTCCTCGGAATAGCCGGGAATCGCCTGGATAATCTGATTCTTGGCGAGCAGCTCCGTGCCGGGCAGCTTGCCCTGCAGCGCTTCCGCATCGGCCTGGCTGCCGCGGAACGCAATCGCGTTGTAGCCGCTTTCCCGTCCGGACTGCTGCAGCTTGCTCCACTCCGCCGGACTGACGAACGCCGCCGGCGTATGGCTGTAGGATTCATCCTTCACGAAGCCGGCGACGGTCCAGCTGCGGCCCGTGACCGTGTCGGTTAGCTTCGTCCCGAGCCTAACTCCCGATTCCGACAGCTTCCGGTCCACGACGATGGCGCCATCCGTCCCTGCGGCCGGCTTCGTCCCCTCGACAACGGGCGGCGCCAGCCAGCCATCCGGCTGCACCGACATGAGCGCGGCGTCAAGCCGGGCCCCCGTCGCTTCGTTCTGAAGCGAAGCCATGCGAACGCCAAGCAGCTGGACGGCTTCCTCCCCGGCTGCCTCCTTGGCCGCGGCCCCCTGCACCGGCGTTATCGCGGAGCGGGCGAGCCGGCTGTCCGAGCCTTTCTGGACAATAAAGTAATCGGCCTTCATATTCACGACCGAGGATGCGTTCGCATAGGACAATCCTTGCGCCAGCCCGGTCACGAACAGCACCAGGAAAGACACGAGCAGCATGATCGTCGCGATCAGCGCGTACTTCAGCTTGGAATGCCTGATTTCCCGCAAAGCCAAAAACATGAACATCTCCTCCTTCTCATGCCTTCAGCTTAGAGATGCTGCGTGAACGGAGCGTGAACCGGAGATTACAAGCGGCTGCATGGCTTCTGACAGGAGCAGCCGGACGGCAGGCCGATCGAATCCGGCGCTGGAGACGCAGCGACTGCGCCGACGGCATCTCAGGCGGCATGAGCGATCGCAAAAAACGCGCTGAAGCGCAAAAAAAGCGTCTCTCCTCAAAAAGGAGAAACGCTTTTCCGATGCCGATGCTACTCGACGACGAGCTCGGATACCATGTCCGCATGTCCGGTTCCGCACATGACGGAACAGTGCATTTTGTAGCGGCCCGGCTTGTCGAAGGTGACTTCCTGCTCCATCTTGTCGCCTTGCAGGTCGATGCCGAAATCCTCGATGGCCAGACCGTGCATGCCGCTCTTGTTGTGCAGGACGAGCTTGTACTTCTGGCCGGCCTTGACTTTGTATTCCTTCTGGTCGAACACGAAGTCCTGCGACGCAGTTACCTTCAGCAGCTCGACGCCCTCGGGCAGTCCAGCGCTCTCGTCTTTCGGCGGCAGCGGAAGTCCGATCGTCAGCATGTACAGACCCAGCAGGGCTGCGATAATCAGCATTGTAGACATTACGTATTTCATGCGTTCCTTGCTCCCCTTCATGCTTAGATGAGATGCCCATATTTGACCATGACTGCTTCTATAATACCTAAGAATAGGAAATGATCACAAGCTTTAACCGTTTTCAATTTTATTTTATCCCGAAATGTTTGACAGATTCATGAACATTCCGTGGCGATCATGAATCTTTTTTGCGGAAGATTTCAATGAACGCCTTGATCCTTCCCGGCAGCGGCAAGCCGACCCGGCCGTAATTCTCCGTGATGGACAACAGCTCGTTGCCCGTATAGAAGAAAATCGCAGTCGTCATGACGGCGTTGCCTCCCATAAGCTCGTCGATCCGGTGCGCGATGAGGATGACGAGCAGCGTAAGTCCCTTGCGCGCCAGCCCCCACCAGCCGACCAGACTGCTCAGACGTCTCCCTTCGCGCAGAGAAGCCGCCATTCCGGAAATATAATCGACCGCCATGCAGACGAGCAGCAGCGTCAGCGATTGATGCCAGGCGCCGAACGCAAATCCGATCATCAAGCCGATGATCGCAACAAGCGAGCCCGTGGACGCATCTTTCATCCCCGTTACCCCCCTCTATCAGCATTTGATAGACTATCGTATGCCGATAGAAGGGGAATGTGATGGTTGTCCGCCTTTTCAACGCGAGCCAGGTTCAGGTCAGATGTAATTTGCCGGTGTGGACCAGGTCGAAATGAACGCGACCTTCAGCTGCTCGGAACGCGGATGCCATTCCCCGCTCTTGGCCAGCCGCTTCTCTTTCGAGGATAGATTAGCCCTATGGCGGAAACTTTATCCATCGTATCCCGATCCGCGCTCGAGCCCTTTGACTTCGCCGCTGCTCGCATTGGGCTTATTTCTCCCAGGAGCAAAACGAAAACAGCCGCCCTTGATGATGGCTCTGCCGCATCCGGCTGGAGCATCATCGAAGGGCGGTCGCTTGTCAGTCGATGTAGATCATTTTGCGGGTCATGCCCCCGTCGACCGTCACATTGGTTCCCGTGACGAAATCGTTGTCCGGGTCGGTCAAGTAGAAGCAGGCCCGGACGACATCCTCCGGAAGTCCTACCCGTCCTGCCGGATGCTGCTTGTGGTCGGCTTCGCTCAGCCTGGCCGTGCTGCCGGTCTCGATCCAGCCCGGGCTCACGGAGTTGACCCGAATGCCCTCCTCGCCCAGCGACAGCGCCAAAGCGTGGGTAAGCGACAGGATCCCGCCCTTGGAGGCCGCATAGGCTTCGGAGGAAGGCTCCGACATGAACGCGCGCGTCGAGGCCATATTGACGATGGAGCCTCCTCGGCCGTTCGCCTTCATCAGGAGGGCCGCTGCTCGGCTGCAAAGGAAGGCGCCGCGCAGATTGGTGTTCAGCACCTCGTCCCATTCCTCCACCTCCAGCTCCCAGATGGACTTGAACGCGCTGATGCCGGCATTGTTGATCAGAATATCCACTTTTCCATAACGTTCTTTTATGCCTGCAAACAATGCGCCGATGTCCTCGGGCTTGCCGAGATCGGCCGTCCATGCCGAACAGCTTCCTCCGCTTGCGTGTATCAGAGACGCGGTTTCATCGGCTCCATCCCGATTCCGGTCGACAAGCACGGCATCCGCGCCTTCCGCAGCGTATCCGAGCGCGACGGCCCGTCCGATTCCGGAACCGGCTCCGGTCACGACGACCGTTTTTCCTTTGAATCTCACCCTGCATCCTCCCCTTTCGGCGTTCATTCCCTGCCTATCATACTTTACCTTGGGGAGCCGCCGTCAAACCTCCAAAAAAAGCCGGACCCGGCTTCCGCCCGGTCCGGCCCCCTCACGCTTGGCTCTTGCCCGATCAGCCTGTCGAAGGGCTGTTCGGCACATGGCCTTTCTGGTTCCTGTTCTCGTTCGTGGAAGCGGCAAGGTTGTTCTCGGCTTCCTTGCTCCGCTCCGCGTATCCCTTCTGCTTGTCTTCGAACGAATGCTTTTTGTTGCGCGACATGGCTCATGCCTCCTTTCTCTCCTGAACATGCGCCCGCTCCGCTGGCAGGCAGCCGGCCAGGCAGACAGCCGGATAGACAGCCGGATAGACAGCCGGATAGACAGGCAGACTGACACGGCCAAGCAGACAGCCAGGCAGGCGGCCGGCCAGGCAGCGAAGCCTGCTTAGAATGCCCCTGCATGCCGGAAGTCATGATGGCCTCAGCCCTTTTGTTTCCCTTTTGGCGCCAAACTCGTTAAAATATAGACAGCAATCATTATCGGTACAGAGAGGAAGCGTTTCATGATCATCAAACCAAGAACCCGCGGCTTCATCTGCACGACAGCCCATCCGGAAGGCTGCGCCAAGCAGGTCCAGGAGCAGATCGACTACATAAAAAGCCAGCCTAGATGGGAAGGGCCGAAGCGCGTGCTCGTGCTTGGCGCCTCGACCGGCTACGGCCTGTCCGCCCGCATCGCCGCCGCCTTCGGAGCCGGCGCCGACACGATCGGAGTCTTCCGCCCGAGCGCCGCGACGGATAAGCGCACCGCATCCGCCGGCTGGTACAACTCCGCCGCATTCGAGCGCAAGGCGGCCGAAGCGGGACTGAAGTCCATCAGCGTGACGGGCGACGCCTTCACCGACGAGACCAAGGACCGCGTCGTTGACGTCATCGCCAAGGAATTCGGCCAGGTGGATCTCGTCGTCTACAGCGTCGCGGCTCCCCGCCGTACCGATCCCGATACGGGAGAGACGTTCAACTCGGTCCTGAAGCCGATCGGCGCTCCGTACAGCAACAAGACCGTCAACTTTCATACCGGCGAAGTGACCGACGTGACGATCGAGCCGGCCGAAGGCGACGACATCGCCCAGACTGTAGCCGTCATGGGCGGAGCCGACTGGCAGCGCTGGATCGACCGGCTTCAGGACGCCGGCCTGCTCGCCGAAGGAGCCGCGACGATCGCCTATTCCTACATCGGATCCGAAATTACGCAAGCCATCTACCGCGACGGCACGATCGGCCAGGCCAAGGACGACCTGGAAGCAACGGCGCTGCGCCTCGGAGATCAGCTCTCCCCGATCGGAGGACGCGCTTACGTATCGGTCAGCAAGGCGCTCGTGACGCAGTCGAGCTCGGCGATACCCGTCGTTCCCCTCTATGTCTCGGCTCTCTACAAGATCATGAAGGAGAAGGGGCTGCACGAGAATACGATCCAGCAGACCCACCGCCTCTTCGCCGACCGCCTCTACAATCCGGCAGGCACGCCGGTCGACGAGAAAGGCCGCATCCGCATCGACGACTGGGAGCTGCGAGCCGACGTGCAGGAGGAAGTGGATGCCGTCTGGAACCGTGTCGACACGGATTCCATCTACAGCCTGACGGATCTCGAAGGCTACCGCCGCGAATTTTTCCAGCTGTTCGGATTCGAGACGGAAGGCGTCGATTACGATCAGGATGTCGACCCTCAGGTCGAGATTCCGGGCGCCAAATAAGAACAAGAAAAAAACGCCTTCGCAGGCGTTTTTTCATTTAGGATCGAGGATGGGAATCCTCGTCTTCAAGGACGAATACGCTGATCTCCCCGAACAGCCGGCCCGACAGATCGTGGATATCTCCCGCCTGGCCGGCGATTCCCCGGATCGCCTCGTGCTGCTCCGTGCTCAAGGCGCTCATCCGCTCTACTCCCGCCGCGGTCTGTCCGGCTATGGCGGCGACGCTGCGGACCGCTCCGGCCAACTCCTCGTTGCTGCTGCGCGTGCGCTGCACCTGGCCGTGGACATGATGGATGCGGGTGCCGATGTCTTCCATGGAACGGCTGATGGATTCAAAGGCGTCGAGCGTGACCGCGACCTGTCCTTCCTGCTCGTCAAGTCCGCGCTTCGTCTCCAGCATGGATTCCCGGAAGCTCGCCATCCCTTCCTGAAGCCTTTCGATCAGGCCGCCGATATGGAAGGTGGACTGCTTCGTCTGGGATGCCAACTGGCGGACTTCCTCCGCGATGACAGCGAAGCCTCTGCCATGAACGCCGGCTTGAGCCGCTTCGATGGAGGCGTTCAAGGCCAGAATTTGCGTCTGGGCCGAAATCTGCGCGATCAGACGCGTGACGCCGCTGATTTCCTCCGACTGGCGGCTAAGCGTATCCAGCTGCCGGTACATCCCCTCGATCGATTCGCCGGAGCGCTTCGCCGAACCGCCCAGCTCGCCCATCGCCGACAGCCCGCTGCCGATATTGGCGCCGGATTGCTCCCTTGCCGACATGACGGCGTCCATCGCCTTCAGCATCTCATCCAGCTCATGCTCCAGCCGCCCGATAAGCAGGGCGCTATGCTCCGACAATCCGGACTGCTGCTGCGCTCCGGCGGAGATCTCCCCGATGGAGACGAGAATGTCCTCGTTGGCCTTGGCTGTAACGCCGGCAGAGGAGCGGAAAGACTCGGAGTAGTCCGTCATCGAGGCGGCCACTCCGCGTGTCTGTCCCAGCATGCTGCGGACCTTGGACACCATATCGTCGAAGTGCCGGCTGAGCTCTCCCAGCTCGTCCCGCCTGCGGGAATTGATCCGCACGCGCATATCTCCCGAAGCGAGCGCCGCGACCGCCTTTTGCAGCCGGCTCACCGAAGCGGCAAACGACCGGATCAGGACGAAAGCCACGATAACCGTGAAGATCAGGACGACGGCAAGACCGTAAAGCGATGCATCTGAAGTCTGGCTGAGCAGCTCGAACGAATGCTCCTGCGCCGACCGCGCGTTCCGGTCTGCTGCCGCTCCCAGCCGCGAGGTGATGTCCAGCATGTTCTGGCTTTCCGCCGAGGCGTGCGTATGGAGCTGATCGACCTTGTCCAGGACGGCGAGCGGATCCATGTCCTCATCGTCGAGTACCTCGACCATGCCGGCGAAATCCTTCTCATATTCGCCGACCTTGCTTCTCAGATTGGCGAGATCCTCCGCAGCCGTCCCTCCTTCCGGAAACGACAGCTTGTCCAGCTCCTTATGCAGGGCGGCGCTCATCGTCTCGAACGACTTGGCCGTTTCCGTGTCGCTTGTCTGCTTAAGCAGGCTTTCGGCTGCGTTCATCTCCTGCAGGAACTGGTTGATCTTGGCCGTCGTTATCCGCTTCTCCATCTCCGTCTTCAGCTGCGTCATGGAATTCCTGACGCCGCCCTGCATGCCGCCCTGATAGAGGACAGCCGCCAGGAAAAAGAGGGCAATAAAGAGGAAGCTTGCCGCCAGCTTCATTTTCATGGACCTTGCAACCGCGCTTATCTTCTTCATCTCGTCAGCCCCCGCATGATGTAAATTTATGCTAGTTCAGCATCTATCCTAGCAGAGGAAAGTTAACGAACATGATGATTTTCATCAACTCCCTGTTAACGTTGGGACTTCCGGAGAAGGACTTCAGTCCTGCCTCGATCGTTTGTTTCCCATCCTTATTTTGTATTGACAACCTCCTCCTACTCGTTTTATAGTGGGAACCAACTAATACTGATAATCATTATCATTTATAAAGAACGCTTGGCGTCAACCTGGTCGGAGTGGAAAGCTGGTCCGAAGACAATCCCCGCTTCAAGGACAACTATATGATCATCAGCAAAAACCCGGACCGACAACTCCTACCAGGAATCCGAAACGTAAAATACATTCCGGCCGTCAAGAACAACCGGGTGTACGAAGCCAACGCAAAGAGTTCTACTTCAACGACCCGGTTTCGCTCGAATACCAGCTTGAATTCTTCAAGCAGCATTTCCTCGGAAACTAATCCGTGCCGGAAGGAACTCTATCTGGATTCCTTTCCGCTATTTCGGGTAAAGGAATGATCAACGATGTCCAGTCCAATCCGCCGAAGGCTTCACTTCGGGTATAAGCTTGCCGCGTCCCTGCTTGTCCTTGCCGCCGCCTTCCTCGCCTCGATGCTGCTCGGAGCGGCCGACATCGGCTTCCGCGAAGTATGGCTGGCCATGACCTCCAGCGAAACGAGCAAAAAAATAGTGCTCATCCGCGAATTCCGCCTTCCCCGCGAGCTGGCCGCGCTTGCCGTCGGAGCCGCGCTCGCCGTATCCGGCGCCGTCATGCAGGGAATGACCCGCAATCCGCTCGCGGATCCGGGCCTGCTGGGACTGACGGCCGGAGCCAACGCGATGCTGGCCATCACGATCGCCTTGTTCCCTCAGGCCGGCTACTTCGGCATCATGCTGAGCTGCTTCGCCGGAGCCTCCTTCGGCGCGCTCGTCGTCTTCGGAATCGGAGCCGTGCAGAAGGGCGGCTTCTCGCCACTTCGCATCGTGCTTGCGGGAGCGGCCGTATCGGCTCTTCTCTACGCGGTCGCCGAAGCTGTCGGCCTTTATTTCAAAATATCGCAGCAAGTGTCCCTGTGGAACTCCGGCGGCGTCATCGGCACGACCTGGAAGCAGCTCGGCGCCATTACGCCTTTCATCGCCGCCGGCATCGTGCTGGCGCTGCTGTTCTCCAGGCATCTGACGATCATGAGCCTGAATGAAGACGTGGCGACCGGGCTCGGCCAGAACATCGCCCGGATCAAATTGCTGCTGTATGTCGTCGTCATCATCCTGGCGGGCGCGTCGGTCGCCTTGGCAGGCAACCTGGCGTTCCTCGGGCTGCTCGTGCCGCATATCGCGAGAAAGATCGTCGGACCCGATTACCGGTTCGTCATCCCGGTATCGGCTGTCGGAGGAGGGGCGCTGATGCTGGTCGCCGATACGCTCGGCCGTACGATCAACGCTCCGTACGAAACATCGATTACGGCTATCGTCGCCATGATCGGCCTGCCGTTCTTCCTCTGGATCGTGAAGAAAGGAGGGCCTGCCTTCCAATGATCGCCTCTTCGATTATCCGCCGGCAGCGCATCATCGTCGCTGTCCTGATCGCGCTCGCCGCAACCCTCATGTTCATCAGCGCCGGATGGGGCTACTCCAGCCTCGGCTACAAGCGCCTGCTCCCCGTGCTGTCCGGCCACGGAACCGGCAAGGAGGATCTGATCCTGTCGATCCGACTCCCGAGAATCTTCATTACGTTCCTGGCCGGCATGGGCCTGGCCCTCTCCGGCGCCATCCTGCAGCGGGTGACCCGCAACGATCTGGCCGATCCCGGCATTATCGGCATCAATACCGGCGCCGGCCTCGGCGTCGCGCTCTTCTTCCTGTTCGCCCCCATCGAGCCCGGCTCGTTCGTGTACCTGATCACGTTCGTCTCCTTCGCCAGCGCGATGGCCACGGCCCTGCTCATCTACTTGTTCTCCTACCGAAGAGGAGAAGGCCTCCAGCCTGTCCGGCTCGTGCTGGTCGGAGTCGGGTTTTCCCTGTCCCTCTCCGGCGTCATGGTCGTGATCATCTCCTCCGCCACGCGCGAGAAGGTGGACTTCATCGCCAAATGGCTCGCGGGCAGCATCTGGGGAACCGACTGGATCTTCATCTGGGCTCTCCTGCCGTGGCTGATCATCCTGATTCCGTTCACCCTCTACAAGGCCAACCAGCTCAATCTGCTGGAGCTGAGCGAGCCGGTAGCCGTCGGCATCGGCCTGCCCGTGAACCGGGAGCGGATCAAGCTGCTCATCGCCGCCGTCGCCTTGGCGGCCTCCTCGGTCGCTGTCACCGGCGGCATCTCCTTCATCGGGCTGATGGCGCCGCATATCGCCAAGACGCTAGTCGGACCGCGCAACCAGCTGTCGCTGCCGATCGCCATCCTCACCGGCGGCGTGCTGCTGATGGCGGCCGACATGATCGGCCGCAACATGGCCGATCCGGCCGGCATCCCGGCCGGAACCGTGGCCGCGTTCATCGGAGCCCCTTACTTCATCTATCTTCTGCTCAAAAAAGCTTGATCAATGAAAACGGAACGGTCCAAATGGACCGTCCCGACCGCGAAGCCGCCCGGGAGCATCCGGGCGGCTTTATTTGTTGTCTCCTGCGTATTGCTTCATCAGGTCATCCGGTCATCCCACTGATCCGCCGGCTGGAGGACATCGAGAATCCGAACATCCTGCCCGTCAGGGATACCGGCGTGATTTTTTTAAATAGGATGTTGACGGACGGGGTCAGCCCCGCCGCAGTCAAGCTGAGCAGAAACCGCAGCCCCATCAGCTCCCAGGGGTTGCTGACGAACGCTTGCGGGATGAAGATGACGCCGGCGGCGACAAGCGCAGCCAGAATAACCTTATGCAATATCTCCGCCGGAATAAATCTCACTTCTGAACTATGATATAGTAAGCTATTATAGAAAGCCTGGAAAGGAATCCTTCGCCTTGTCATCCGCTTCCGCTTCATCGCCGCGGCCCGTCAACGATCGTCTGATCATGGCGGTCTGGACCTGCGGTCTTTTCGTCGTCATCATGAACACAACGATGTTCAACGTCTCGATGCCGAGCATCATCCGGGATCTTCATATCACCGCCGATCTCGCTTCCTGGATCATCTCCGGCTACTCCATCGGTTATGCCCTCTCGACCGTGATCTACAGCCGGCTCTCGGATTCCGTGCCGCTCCGGCGGCTGCTCGTCATCGGCCTGACCGTGCTCGGCATCGCCTCTGTGACCGGATTGTTCGCACGCAGCTTCGCGATCCTGCTCGGAGCCAGGCTGCTGCAATCGGCCGGCGCGGGCGTCATGGCCGGCCTCGGCCTGATCATCGCCGGACGGTATGTCCCGGCTCACCGCAGAGGCAGCGCCATTGCGATGATCTCGGCAGGAAGCGCCATGGCCTTCGGGATGGGTCCCATCGTGGGCGGCCTGATCACCGAGTACTGGGGCTGGAACGGCTTGTTCGGCTTTACATGCCTCGTGCTGCTCGTCATGCCCTTCCTGCTCCGGCTGCTGCCGAAGGATGCGCCGCCGTCCAGCGGCTTCGACAAGGCCGGGGCGGCGCTGACCGTCGTCAACGCGCTCTCGCTGCTGCTAGCAATAACGAGGCTGTCGCCATGGTGGCTTGCCGTCAGCCTGCTGTCCCTCGCCGCCCATGTCTGGCATATCCGCCGCCGCCCGGCTCCGTTCCTCGATTCCGGACTGCTGAAAAACCGGCGCTACCGCAAGCTGCTGGCCGTCGGCTGGTGCGTGCTCGTCATGAACCTCGGCAATCTGTTCCTGATGCCGCTCGCCCTGGCCGACCTGTATGGGCGCTCTCCGCTGGCGATCGGCCTCACGATCGCTCCGGGAGCGGTCCTGTCCGCCATTCTGACGCCGTTCGTCGGCCGCTGGATCGACCGCTTCGGGAACCGGCTGTTCCTGCTCATCGGGCATGGCGTGCTCGCCGGCGTTCTGCTCGCCCAGATGCTCGGCCTGCCCCATTCGGCGGCCTTCATCCTGTGCGGATATATGCTGTTCTCGCCTGCCATATCAGCCTCGACCGCATCGCTGAACAACGAGACTTCGCAGCTGCTGCCGAGAGAATCCCTCGGCTCAGGCATGGGGCTCATGCAGCTGATGCAGTTTTTCGGAGGCTCGGTCTCCACCGCCGTATGCGGCCTGCTGCTGCATCATTATTCCGCTCTGCCCGCTGCCGACAGCTATTCCAAGGTCTATGCCGTCCTGCTGGGAGTCAGCCTGATATCGTCAGCCGTGCTGGCCTGGTACTGCCTTGCGTCCAGGAACCCTCGCAGCGGAGAAGGCACTGCCGAAGCCGTTTGACGAATTCGATGGAAAAGGAACAAGCCCGGGAGCGATCCCGGGCTTCCTTTGGTATGGCTCCGAAATGCCGGAATCCCTACGGAGGCCGGTATCGCCGGCTTGCGCCGCAGCGTTTGGATCATTCAGGCCATCATGATATAATTCCAATAGATCCGTTCAAATTTTTAAACCTTTGGACTATAGATAAAGGAGGAGATTCCCATGGGCAAGCTGACGCTTCAGCATCTGCGGGAATGCCTTCCTGTCTTTCAGACGCTGGGAGATTCCAACCGTCAGGAAATTCTGATGCTGCTGCATGAGCATGGAACCTTGACCGTGAACGAGCTGACCGACAAGCTCCATCTATCGAGGCCCGCCGTCTCCCACCACCTGAAGCTGCTCCTGCAGGCCGGCCTCGTCGCCTGCGAGCAGCAGGGCACGCAGCGCCATTACTCCATCACCCTGGAGGCTTCAGCCGCTTTGTTGAAGAAGCTTCTCGCCGCATTGGAAGAACACTGCCTGTAAGCCATCATTTTTGTCAAGGAGGACGCTGGATGAATACCGTTACCCCCGCTGATGTCGAAGCCGTTCTTCAAGAGCATCGCCGCTTCTTCGCCGCCGGAGCCACTCTTCCGATCGCCTACCGCATCGAGCAGCTGAACCGGCTTGGCGCTGCGATACGCCGCTACGAGCAGCGCCTGAGCGAGGCTCTCTACCTGGATCTGCACAAAAGCGAAACCGAAGCCTATATGTCCGAAATTGGATATACGCTCAGCAGCCTGCGCCTCATGACGCGCAAGCTGAAGCGCTGGGCGAAGCCCGAACGGACCGGCACCCCGATGTTCCAAATGCCGGCCAGCAGCCGCATTCACCGGGAACCGTACGGCACCGTGCTCATCATCGGCCCGTTCAACTATCCGTTCCAGCTGCTGATCGAGCCGCTGCTCGGGGCGATCGCCGCCGGCAACTGCGCGGTGCTCAAGCCTTCCGAGAATACGCCGCATGTGTCGGCTGTCATCGCGGAGCTCATCCGGGACACGTTCAACCCTTCCTATATCCGCCTGATCGAAGGCGAGAAGGAAACGACGGCCGCTCTGACGGCGGCTCCGTTCGATTACATCTTCTTCACGGGCAGCGTGCCCGTCGGCCGCATCGTCATGGAGGCCGCGGCGAAAAACCTTGTTCCCGTGACGCTGGAGCTTGGCGGCAAAAGCCCTGTCATCGTGGAGCGGACGGCCGACCTGAAGACAGCGGCGATGCGCATCGCTTGGGGCAAGCTGATGAACGCCGGCCAGACCTGCATCGCTCCGGACTATCTGCTCGTGGACAAATCGATCAAGCAGGAGCTGGTGGCCCGGCTGAAGGAAGCCTTCACCCGCTTCTATGGGGAGGATGCCTCTGCAAGCCCGGACTTCGGCCGAATCGTGAACGCCCGCCAGTTCGACAGGCTTGCCGGCGTGCTGGAGAAGGATAAGGAAGGCATTCTGCACGGCGGCAAAATGGACCGCGACCGGCTTTATATCGAGCCGACGCTGCTGGAGGCGGACTTCCACCGCTCGGCTTCCATGCAGGAGGAGCTGTTCGGTCCCCTGCTTCCCATTCTCGAGTACGAAAGCCTGGACGAAGCGGTCCGCCTCATCAACAGCCGCCCCAAGCCGCTGGCGCTCTATCTGTTCACCTCCAGCAAGCAGGCGGAGCAGGAAGTGCTGGCCCGCGTGCCGTTCGGCGGTGGCAGCGTCAATGACACGATCTCCCATATCGTCAATCCCGAGCTTCCGTTCGGAGGCGTCGGCAATTCCGGGATCGGCGCTTACCACGGGCGCCACAGCTACGAGCTGTTCTCCCACAAGAAGAGCATCTTGAAGCGCAGTACGAAGTTCAATTCCAGCTTCCTGTATCCGCCTTATGGAGATAAACTGAAGTGGATCAAGAAGATTTTGAAGTAGCGCCGCGCCGATTCTATTGAACATCTTCCAAACCTGTCTGTAAGACAGATTTTTTTTGCTGCGCGCTGATTATGTGAGCTCGCTGCATGACCTGTCCAACTGAGCCCCGCGTCAGCTACAATAAGGATATTGAGGGAAAAATTATGCTTGGAATTAGTCACGATGAATAGACTTAAAAAAAATCCTTATCGAGGATGAAAAGAATATTTCCCGCACGAGATTACTTGGACCGAAACAGCTATGAAGCCGCTGTGGCCGGAAACGGCCTAGACGGCTTGAAGATCATCGAGCTGCTTCAGCCAAATTATGTCATTCTTGATCTCATGCTTCCGGATATGAAGGAAGCCGTTCTCGTTAAGCGAATTGCTAACATGCATCAATGCTTACTTCTGCTGGCATGACCGCATGGCCGCGCCGGCAGGACTTGTCAGTAAAAACATTGTCAATACTAGTGCCATCCCGAGTCACATGACGAATATATGCCGTTCCATCTGCTTTTTTTGAATAGTATAGAGTAATAAATTTTGTATCGTATGCTCCATCGTATATGAAGGCCGAAGGATTCCCTGATATGATTGCTCCTCCGCTTGGTACCTCCGACGTGCTTTCCTTATAACCGATGTATTCATAATCACTGCTTGTACCAAGGGTAACCGACTCCCCCTTCTTCATAGCTCTACTTTGATCGTTGAAGCTTGTATCTATATCCGTGAACGTTTGAAGAACAGTTTGGACATTCAAGCTCGAAAATGACACTGGAAGACAGCTTCCCTGTAATTTGCGCTTTAAAATTCACCGTACTTGTATCTATACCGGTCTTGGAACCACTTACAACTTGTGGACTTCCTATGGTTTGACCAACGTAGCATTCATAACTCTGATATTGCCCGTCTTCCGTCGGGCGCGAAGCATTAAAATAATCAATATCTGCTTGGGAAGATGAATTAAATTTCCGAATCGTAACGTCTTTTACAGTTCTGCCTGGAAAACTAAAAGTATAAGGAGCGTCAAAAGTTACTTCATCATTGGGTTTATATGTAGTCCACTGACCCGCGGAATTACTCCAAATATCCATATACATAAAACCAACAGCGTATCTGAATACGCTGTTCGGATTATTTATATCTCGAGCTGGAACAATACTTGGGTTTCCTTCGCCTGGTGCAGCAAGAACTTCTTTGCCGAATGCCGGTATAAAACTTGATAAAATACTGAGGATCAAGAAAATTGATATAAATGTCTTTTTGGAGATTTGCAATTCTTATTCACTCCAATCAGGTTTGAATAATAAAGCGTAAGAAGTTCCGCCGGTAATCTGAAGAAAATCTATATTAGAAGGTTTAAAATTCTCCCAGTCTTTCTTGTTTATCTGAATTTCATCTGTCCTTGATGTAATGGGATTATATTGAATATTGATGGATTTATTGCCTTCTTTAAACCGAAGTGTACTAAGTCTTGAACGTGCCGAATTATCATCGGCCAAGCATACCAGTAGAACTCCGATATTAGTAAAGTCAGTGGAGGATACTCGAATATATTTCTCCCCCCGGTTTGTATTTGCTAGATCCAAACGATAATAAATTTGTTTGCCCATTTTGAAGGGTAGATCCCTTGAGGATAGAACCTTAGCAGTTGATAATCTGATTTTACCTTTGTCAGTAAAGGTGTCTAAAAAGAAATCCTGATCGCCGTAGTAATGCAAGTATGATTTCATGTCTTCTTTCTTTCCAAGATCCTCAGCGTCAGGTATTTCTTTATTTCCAATCCATACAAACTGATTCAAGTTATCCCACTCTACAACTTCTCCAAATGCCTCGCTGATAAAACGAAGAGGGACCATCGTCCGGCCATTGGTTGCCGATGCAGCTGCTCCCAGGGTAATGGTTTTTCCATTCACACTCGCCGTTTTTGCTCCGATTGTCAGCTTAACCGTTTTGTCACCTTTAACCATCGTGATGGCTTTGCCGCTTAAAGAAAGCTTCACATTGAGCTTATCCGACACAAAGCGTAGCGGAATAAGAACCGTATTGTTTACCATTTGAGGTTTCGAATCTGGGAATTGTACTTTTCGGGCATTGACAAGAACTTCAATAGAAAGCTTAGGTTGAATAATAACCTCGCTTGATGCCGCAGATCCTTTTGTTGGACTCAATAGAGTCATACTTCCAAGCACAAGTGCTGCAAATCCGATAGCTACTTTTTTCATTATTTTTCGCTCCTTTTAATTTCTTTTGAATTTTACTTCGGCATTGGCCTACCATTCGGTTAGGTAATCTAACGTCAGGCATTTGGATGAATACCTCAAGAATTTTAGGATCAAACTGCTCTGCATCCTTCTCCATAATGGCTATTGCCGTTTCATGCGACACAGCCTTGGAATACGGTCGATCCGATGTAAGAGCGGAGTAAGTGTCGGTTATAGCAGCTATTCGTCCGGCAAGTGGAATCTCCTGTCCAGATAGACCCAATAGGGTAGCCTGATCCATTAAACCGTTCGTGATGATACCGCACGATATCTAGCATAATAACCGGCATATTCAGATATTTGAGCAAGTCATGGCCATCTTCGACGTGCTGACGAACTAACGCACGCTCCTCTGCATTCAAAAGACCCCTGCCCTTTAAGATTGTGTCGGGCATACCGATTTTGCTGATGTCGTGAGTTAAGGCGCCTGCATAATATAGAATGTCATTGTCATACAGCCACGGCAGACGGGCAAGAGATTGCCTTGTCCGCCAAGGAATTCGAGCTTCTACTCCATCTGGCCAGCCACAATAACCAGGTGTTCTTAAGAACCCAGCTGCTGGACGCGCTCTGGGGACACGTAGCCTATGTGGTGATAATTCGGTCACCGTCTATATCGTTGTCCACTCCTGGAAGGAGGGAGTCCGACGAGCGGAAGGAAACCGTTCCGTCCAATCGGGCACAGGCCAGATCCACCTTGCTCGCGGCCGCCAGCCTCATCAGCTCTTGTCGCTCATGTCATTACTCTTTGCCGCCATTATTAATTCAGTACTAAAGTATATTTCGAAATCGGCTTTCTAAATTGTTTCTCCTGCTAGATCCCATACGGAAAATAAAAAGGACGGCATGCCGCAGGCAGCCGCCCCTTTTTCACGTTCTCTTCTCTCCCCCGCTTCATCCTACCCCTTCGTCCCGCCCTGCAAGCCGAACCCTTTGGACATGAAGCGCTGGGACAGGACGTACAGCACGATGGACGGCATGGCGTACATCAC
Organism: Paenibacillus sp. D51F; assembly: GCF_053345695.1. Classification (NCBI taxonomy): domain Bacteria; kingdom Bacillati; phylum Bacillota; class Bacilli; order Caryophanales; family Paenibacillaceae; genus Paenibacillus; species Paenibacillus sp. D51F. The sequence goes on from NZ_JBKFAO010000002.1 coordinate 388,948, forward strand.
CGAGAAGGCGGCCAGCTTGCCGTAATCCGCCATTCCATACTGGCCGAAGAACTGGTACAGCTTGAGCGAGGCCGGAAAGTTGCCCGGCGACTGCAGCAGGATGTACGGCACGAAGAAGTTCCCCCAGCTGCCCGAGAAGGTGAAGATCGCGACGGTGCAAATGCCCGGCACCATGAGCGGCGCCACGACCTTGCGGATGCCGGCGAACACGGAAGCGCCGTCTACCCAGGCCGCCTCTTCGAGATCCGCCGGGACGGCATCGAGGAAGTTCTTGAGCATCCAGATTCCATATGGCATCGAAGAGGCTACGTAGAACAGCACGACGCCGATCACGTTGTCGTAGAGCTTGAGGCTCAGGAACAGTTGATACACGGGCACCATGACCGCCGTGATCGGCAGCGAGGTCATGAACAGCACCGTCAGCATGAACGGCTTCTTGTATTTGAGCTGATACCGGGAGAGCGGATATGCCGCCAGCAGAGCCAGCAGCACGACGAGCACGGCTTGGCCGAGCGACATCAGCAGTCCGATCGCGAACACGCGCTGGTTGCCGCTGTCCGACAGCACGGACGCGTAATTCCCTCCGGTCAGGCGGCTTGGCATCTTCAGCGTCTGCATCGCATTGGGATCCACGGACGCGACAAGCACCCACAAAAGGGGCAGAACAAAGCAAAGGCCGATGGCGGCCAGGATGGCATAGGGAACCATCCGGCCCGCATGCTTGCGTTTCATCCTCTTCATAGGGCGGATTCTCCTTAAGACTTCATCGAACGGATGTAGAACAGGCTCAGCACGATTCCGATCAGCAGGAGCAGCAGCGAGATGGCGGTACCGTATCCGAGCTGATAATTGACGAAAGCCTGATTGTACATGAAGATCGGCAGCGTCGTCGTCGCCGTGCCGGGCCCGCCTCCGGTCATCGCGTAGATGAGGCCGAACACTCCCAGCGTCTGCAGCGTCACGAGCATCATATTCGTCGTAATGGAATCCTTGATGTACGGAATCGTAATCCGGATCAGAATCTGCCATCTCGAAGCGCCGTCCACGACGGCAGCCTCCTCGATCTCGCTCGGCACATCGTCCAGCGCAGCCTGGAATACAAGCATGGAGAAGGCCGTGCCATGCCAGATGTTCGCCAGGATGACCGTGAACATGGGCATCGTGTACAGCCAGGCGATTCCTTTCGCTCCGACAAATCCGAGAATGGCGTTGAGCGTCCCTTCGTCTCCGAAAAAGCTGTACAGGCATAAAGCGCATACGATCTCCGGCGTCACCCATCCCGCCAGCACGACCGTGCCGATGATGCGCCGGAACGTCTTGTTCTTGTGCTTCATCAGCAGCGCGATCAGAAAGCCGAGCACCTGCTGGCCGATGACCGCCGATCCGAGCAGGAACACGATCGTGTTCCAGATGCCCGTCCTCACCGTAGGATCCTTGAACATATGCGTGTAATTGTCGATGCCGATGAACTTGAGCTCCTTGGCCGATTCCCCGGTCAGCGCGAGATTCGTGAAGGAATAGAAGAAGGTCAGCAGGATCGGATAGATGAAGAAGAGCAGCATGATGGCGACGGACGGAAGCAGAAAGTAGATCCACGTACGGTTCTTGCGCGTCCTGCCCGGCACGGCGGCCGCTATGGAGCTCATGGTCGATCCCTCCTATCGGATATGCGCAGGCGTCCCGCTTCCCGCTTCGCCGGTATGCCCCGGACCGCCTTTCAGTCCGGGGCCGCGGCCGTGCTGCTATTTCTCCATCGTATGGTCGGCCCCCACGATTCTCGATACGTCCTGCGCGTACTTGCTTGCAGCGTCCGCCGGCGAGGTGCCGGTCGCGACCGATTCCACCATCGCCTGGATCTGGGTGGATACTTCCGGATATTTATCCTGCGCAGGGCGGAACTCCGCGTTTTTCAGGTAATCGGTGGCGATTTCGTTGAACGGCATCTTCGTGTATGCCGGGTCCTTGGACACGTCCGCCCGAACGGTGATGTTGCCTGAAGCGATGACCAGCTTGGCGGTGTTTTCTTTATTCAGAGCGTACTTGATGAATGACCATGCCGCGTCCTTATGCTTGGCGTTGCTCGGGATCGAGAGCGCCCAGCCGCCGGCCAGCGTGATGGAGCCTGGCGCCTGCCCTTTGCTCGTCGGCATCGGGGCGAAGCCGAGCACATCCTTGTATTCCGGCCATGGAGCGGCTCCGCCGTCCAGGTAGTTGCCCGGAATCCACGAGCCGTCCAGCGAGATGGCGAGCTTGCCCTTGGGCAAGTATTCCCGCGTCGCCGTATTGCCCGCTTGCCCGTTCAACACCTTGGAGAGCGGCGGGCCCAGCTTTTCCTTGTTGACCGTATCGATGAAGGAGAGCGCGTCGTTGATTCCCTGGCTCTTGGTGACCCATTTGCCGCTCGCGTCGTCGTAGAGCCTCTCCCCGGTTCCGTAGAGCAGCATCTCGTACGTCTGCATCGAGGTCGCCTCGCCCGTCGCCTTGCCCATGTTCATCCAGATCGGCACGACATCCGGCTCCTTGGCCTTGATCGCTCTGGCGGCGTCCAGCACCTCATCCCAGGTTTTCGGCTTCCAGTCCTCCGGCAGCCCCGCCTTCTTGAACAGCTCCTTGTTGTACCAAAGCCCGCGTGAATCTGTATTGTAAGGAACCCCGTACACCTTGCCGTCGCTGGCCGTCACGCCTTTTTTCATCGCCTCGATGAAGGAGCCGTTGCCCCAGTCCTCCCAGCCCTTCAGCCTCTCGTCCAGCGGCTCCAGATAACCCGCCGCGGCGTCGGAGTTGAGAATGAACGTATCCTCGGTCACGATGTCGGGGGCGGTGTCCTTGGACTTCAGCGCGAGCGCGATCTTTGCGAAATAATCGCCCTCCGACGCCTGGATCGGAGTCGGCTTGATCTCGATGCTTTTGTCCGGGAACGTGGATGCGACCTCCTTGATCCACTTGTAGAGAACGCCCTTCTCTCCGATTCCGTCATCCCTGTACGTAATGGTCACCGTCGTCTTGCCGGAACTGGTCTTGCCGCCGTCCCCGGACTGGCTGCTGCAGCCTATCGCCATCACCGTGCACATGACGACTGCTCCCGCAGACAGCAGCTTCCGATTGCCTGGCCTCATGGAATCCCCTCCCGATATCCGCTTCACGATGAATGCGCTTACGAAATGCCAATACCAACATACGGCCGGACTTGGCCCTTTAGTACGTTCAGGACCATGTTGTCGCGATCTCGCACCTCCTGCCGCTAGGGATGTCGCGAACCAGCAGGCCACAGGCCAAGATCATAAGATCAGACATAACCAAGGTGGATCCAGACCTTGTAACCGTTCCCAGATGCAGTAAATTAATGGTAAAGGAATTGAACATTGGGAGGTGAACGAACCATGCCCGCAGCTTCCCCGCTTATTCTCCAGGCTTCCGGCATCACCCGCATCTTCGGCAGGGGCAAGAACTCCGTCGCCGTGCTCAAGGGAATCGATCTCGCGCTTCCCGCAGGCAAGCTGGTCGCGCTCAAGGGAAGATCCGGCTCCGGCAAGACGACCCTGATCAATCTGCTCGGAGCGCTGGATACGCCGACCGAAGGCATCATCGAGCTCGGCGGCCGCGACCTGACGAAGCTGACCGGCCGCCAGCGGGATGAGCTCCGGCGGACCGAGATCGGCCTCATCTTCCAGTCCTTCGCCCTCGTGCCGCTCATGACCGCCTACGAGAACGTCGAGTTCATGCTCCGGGTAGCGGGAGTGCCCGCCAAGGAACGCCAGGCAGCCGCCATCGCCGCTCTCGAGCAGGTCGGCCTCGCGGAGCGAATGCATCACCGTCCGTTCGAGCTGTCGGGAGGCGAGCAGCAGCGCACCGCCATCGCCAGGGCGATCGCCCGCAGGCCCGCGCTCGTGCTGGCCGACGAACCGACGGCCGAGCTCGACAGCCGCACCGGGCTTACGATCATGAAAGCCTTTCGCGAGCTTGTCCAGCAAGGCCTGACCGTCGTGCTCGCCACCCACGACCCCGCCGTCATGGAAATCGTCGATCTCGTATTCGAATTGGAGGATGGCCACATTGCCGAAGTCCGTTAGCTTGTCCGCTGCAGCCGCTCTTCTCGTCCTGTCTCTGGCCGCATCGGGCTGCTCCCTCCTTCCGCGCGAGGAAGCGGAGCTGAAGCCGCCGCTCGTCAAGCCCGCATCGGAAAATTACCGGACGGCCGAAGCCGGAAAAGGCACCGTCCAGAAAGAAGTCAGCGGCACCGGATCCTTCGAATCCTTGAGAACCGACCGGGCCCAGCTGTCGGGCCAAGGAGGCAGGCTGGAGAAGATCGAGGTCCAGGCTGGAGACAGCGTCCAAGCCGGAGATGTGCTCGCCCGGCTGCTTGTGGACGGCCTCGATCTGCAGGTGAAGGAGCAGGAGCTTGCCGCGGAGCGCGCTTCGTATGCCTTGAAGCGGATGCCCTCGTCCGACAAGGAAGGGCGCAGGCTGGCGAGCCTGCAGCTGGATATCGAAAGGCTCAAATACGCGAGATTGAAGGAGCAGCTGGACCATACCGTCATCCGCTCCAAGCTCAGCGGCGTCGTCACGTTTGCCGATTCGCTCCAGGAAGGAGATCTCGTCGCGCCCTACCAGACGCTGGCCGTCGTCTCGGATCCGTCCAGGCTGCGGCTCGCGATGGGATTCGATTCAGGAGGAGATCTCGGCGGCGTCAAGCTCGGCTCGCCGGCCGAAGTGAAGATCGAGGACAAGACCTATGCCGCCAAAGTCGTGCAGACGCCGGATTCGGCTCCGCAGACGCCGAACAAGGCGCTGGCGGACAAATACGCCTCCACCCTGTATCTGAGCGTCCAGGGCTTGCCCGGCAATGTTGAGATCGGCACGCAGGCAAGCATCCTCATCATCACCGAGCAGCGCAAAAATACGCTCGTCATTCCGAAGAGCGGCCTGCGGACTTACCAGGGACGGACGTTCGTCCGGCTGCTGGAGGACGGCAAGCGGCTGCGGGAAGCCGATGTCGAGGCCGGCATCTCCAGCTCCACCGACGTCGAGATTTTGAAAGGCCTGAAGGAGGGGCAGGTCATTGTCCTGCAATAACCGCTCTCTCACCCCGCTCATAGAGGAGGCCTGGACATGGCCCTGCTGACGATGATCTTCCGCAAGATGGCGAACAACAAATGGCTGGCCGTCAGCTTGCTTCTCGGCATGGTGCTGACGACCGGCCTCGTCAGTACGATGCCGGTCTACTCCGACGCCATCCTCTCCCGCATGCTCGTGAAGGACCTGGAGAGGCGGCAGCAGGATTCGGGCGTGCATTCCGGCACCTATTTCTCCAGAATCACCTTGATGGACATGAAGGCGGACAAGAAGCTCCAGGCCGTCTCCAGTCTGGAGCGCTTCATGAATGACGAGGCTGTCCCCGGCTTCGGACTGCCGCTCAAGCAGGCTGCGGCCGAGCTGCAGACCGAACAGCTTGTGCTGGAGGTGGAAGGCTCCGCCGCCGATCCCAAGCAGCTCAAGCCTACCGGTGCCATCCGCTCCGTCAGCGGCATCCAGGATCATATCCGCCTGATCGACGGCCGGCTGCCTTCACCGCAGCCGGATGCGGACGGCGCCTATGAGGTCATGGTCAACCAGCGGACGCTTCAGGAGCTCGACTTCGTGCTCGGCCGGATCGTCAGGCTCGATGACGACAGCCGCAACCTGCATCTGCGCCTGAAGCCCGTCGGCAGCTTCGGCGTCAAGCAGGAAGGCGACCTCTTCTTCCGCGACCCGTCGCTCGATGATTACAACCGCGTCTTCGTCATGGATGAAGGCTTGTTCGCCAAGGAGATGCTGACTGCCCGCAAGGCTCCCCTATTCTCCGCCAGCTGGTATTTCGTGCTGGACTACACGAAGATGACGCTGCGCGATATCAAGCCTTTCCTGAGCACCGATCAGGCGATCCGAAGCGCCGCAGGCAAGCTCGTCCCGGTCAGCCAAACCAAGTTCGACGTCCCGGCCGCCGCGGCGATCGACAGCTATGGAGAGCGGTCGCAGCGCCTCGCGACGCTGATGTGGTCCCTCGACATCCCGGTGCTGATCATGCTGGCTTTCTATATGTACATGGTGTCCGAACTCATCGCCGGCAGGCAGAGGAACGAGATCGCCGTCCTGCGCAGCCGCGGCGCTTCGAGGCTGCAGATCATCTCTGCGTTTGCAGCCGAAGGGCTGATGATTGCCGGAGCCGCCTTCGCGGCCGGACCGTACCTCGCAGCCGGATTGACGGAGCTGCTCGGCGCATCGAGCGGCTTCCTGCAATTCGTCCAACGCTCCAGGCTTCCCGTCCATGTCGGCGCCGAGGCGTTCGCCTATTCGGGAGCGGCGGCCATCATCGCCTTCGCCATGACGCTGCTGCCCGTCATCCGCGCCACGCGCGTTACGATCGTCGGCCACAAGCAGTCTCTGGCAAGAGCCGGTCAGGCGCCTTTATGGCGCAAAGCATTCGTGGACATCATCCTGCTCGGCGTTTCCTTCTACGGCCTCTATACGTTCCGGGAACGGCTGGACAGCCTGAAGACGCTCGGCCTCGGCTCGGAAGACCTGCGGATCGATCCGCTTCAGTTCGTCGTACCCGCGCTGTTCATGATCGGAGCCGGCCTGCTGCTGCTGCGCCTCTATCCGCTGCTGCTCGCCGCCGTCTACAGGCTGGGACGCCGCTGGTGGCCGCCGGCCTGGTACGCTTCCCTGATCCAGGTGGGCCGCTCTCTCGTCCAGTACCAGTTCCTCATGCTCTTCCTCATCCTGACCATCGCCTCCGGCGTGTTCAGCGCGGGGGCGGCCAGAACGATCAACAACAACCGCGAGGAACAGATCCGGTATCGCAACGGAGCGGACTTCGTCCTCTCCGGCCCATGGCAGACCGATGTGCCGGCAGACGCTTCGGCTTACTCGCCTGGCGGCGGAGAAGCCAAGGCTGCCGGGGCCGATTCCCCCGTCGTTCATTACACGGAGCCTCCCTTCGACGCCTACCCGGCCCTGCCCGGAGTCGAGCACGCGGCGAAAGTGTTCATCAAGAAGGATGCCGCCTTCACTGCAGGCGGAAGCGGCGGAACCGCCGAGCTCATGGGCATCGATACGGATGATTTCGGAGAGACGGCCTGGTTCGGCGACTCCATCCTCCGTTATCCGCTGGCCGATTATCTCAATCTGATCGCCCCGGATCCGCGCGCGGTTCTGATCTCGCAGACGCTGGCCGAAGACAAGAAGGTGAAGCCCGGCGACACGATCTGGGCCGGCTGGGACAAGATCGATCCGCAGCCGTTCGTCGTTTACGGCATCCTGCCTTTCTTTCCGTCCTTCAATCCCAATCCGGGAGCGTCGGGCGGCCGGATGGCCTCACAAGACTCCGCCTCCGGCAGCACGCCGATGCTCATCGTCGGCCATCTGCCGCGCATTCAGTTCCAGCTCGCGCTCGAGCCCTATCAGGTTTGGCTGAAGATGAAGCCCGGCGCCTCCACGGCACGGCTCTACGAGGGCATTTCCCATGCCGGCCTGAACTTGACCAGCATCGTCAATACGAGAGACGAGCTCGCGCGAGCCAAAAACGATCCCTTCTTCATGGCGCTCAACGGCATCCTGACGCTTGGGTTCCTGATCTCGATTCTCGTCGCCTTCGCCGGGTTCATGCTGTACTGGATTCTGACCTTGAAAGGGCGTACGCTTCAAAACGGCATTTTGCGCGCCGTCGGCCTGTCGCTGCGCCAGCTGATCGGCATGCTCGCCCTGGAGCAGCTGCTCACTTCGGGAACGGCCGTCCTGATCGGCTTGGCCGCAGGCTATTCGGCGAGCCGCCTGTTCGTCCCCAATTTCCAGCTGGCATTCAATCCGGCGGCTCTCGTCCCGCCATTCCGGGTCATCCTTGCCGCCGGCGATTTCGCCAAACTGTACGGGATGGTCGGCATGACGCTGCTGATCGGCTTGGCCGTGCTCGGGATCATGCTGTCCAGAAGCCGGATCCATCAAGCGCTCAAGCTCGGGGAGGATTGATTGGAATGATTCATTGCGAAGGGCTGGTCAAAATCTATAAGGCCGCCGAGCTGGAGGTATTCGCCCTGCAAGGCCTCGATCTCGAGGTCGAGGCCGGCGAGCTGATGGCCATCATCGGCAACAGCGGCAGCGGGAAGTCGACTCTGCTCAATATGCTGGGCGGACTGGACCGCCCCTCGGCCGGCAAGCTGGTCGTGAACGGGCGCGACATGCTCAAGATGAGCGAGCGTGATCTCGTCGCATACAAGCGCAGCAGCGTCGGCTTCGTCTGGCAGAACAATGCCCGCAACCTGATTCCCTACCTCACCGCTCAGGAAAATGTCGAGCTGCCTCTCCTGCTCGGCGGGAAGCCGCGCCGCGAACGCGCGCTGGAGCTGCTGGAGGCGGTCGGTCTCGGCCATCGCCGCGGCAGCAAGCTGCACCAGCTGTCCGGCGGCGAGCAGCAGCGGGTCGCCGTCGCGATCGCGCTGGCATGCGGACCGAGGCTGCTGCTCGCGGATGAGCCGACGGGGTCGCTCGACTCCCGGATGTCGGACCAGATTCTCGACTTGTTCCGCGACCTGAACCGGACGACGGGAATCACGATCGTCATCGTCACCCATGATCCGCTGCTCGCCCGGAAGGTGGAGAGGGTCGTCGCGATCCGCGACGGCAAGACCTCCTCCGAAATGATCCGCCGCAAATCCTATGCCGAGGAGCTGCTGGAGCTGGAACAAGGCATTCCTCCCGGCGCGCGGGACGAAGACGATTCGCATGTCGAATACGCCGTCCTCGACAAAGCCGGACGGCTGCAGGTTCCGGCCTCCTACCTGGAGTCCATCGGTGCCAAGGACCGCAACAAGGTCAAGCTGGAGCTGGCGGATGGAGCTATCCGGCTGACGGCTCCGGATGAAAGGAAGTAGCCATGCGTTTGAGCGGCATTTTCAAAAGGCATTTCCGGTTTCTTCATCATCACGGCAGGCTGGACCGGAGCGGCGCGCTTGCATGTCACCAGGCTGGGAAAAGAAGCGGCAATCAAAAAAAGAGCCCCTCCCGATGGAGTTGCCCTTGATAGGTACATCTATGGATGAATGACAAGTAGACATCTACGGACGAATGGATGGATTGATGTTGACTTCTATGGATGAAAGAAAGCTCAAAGCGCTTTTGTCAGGCAATCCGCTGTCGCTGTCTCCAAAACAACGGCTTTGGGGGCAGCGCGGTCGCCTCCGCGATGCGGATGCAGCAAGGGCATAGTCGAACACCCTTCCATTTCATTCATTGACGCTCCTTCACCAGTCCCAGCAGCGTGAACTGCAGAGCCGCCATGCCGAACAGCACCGCCGCCATGAACGACGGCCGCATGTCGGCCGCGCACAGGAGCAGCAGCGCGATCGATACGACACGCCCGGCGTTGAGGAACAGCTCCCTCATGATGACCGACTCCACGCGCAGCTGCCCCTTGAGCGGCAGCTGTCCGATCAGCCGGTAATAATACGAGGTCAGCGTGTTGACCGCGAGCGGATTGAACACCGAGAACAGGATCATGAAGGCCGCGACGGACCACAGCTTCACGTCCAGCAGCAAGAGCGCCGCCCCGAGCGTGACTCCGATCGAGGAGATCAGCAGGTAGAGGCGCACATGCTCCTGCTGGGCGGAGCGGGAAATGACATACCCGGTAGCGACCGTCAAGGCGGAGAACAGCACGCCGAGATAGCCGACCCAATCCTCGCGGCCGACGGTGCGGAACAGCAGGATATTGGGAAGGAACAGCATGATTCCCTGGAACAGGCCGAAGACGAAGAAGCTGTACAGCGCCCTGCGCCATCGCCTGTGCTTGGACATCAGCAAGCCCATCAGGTTCAGATAATAGGTTCGGTGGCGCACGGTCTGCATCGGGATCCGGAAGCTGATCGCGGCAGCGGCCGCGAACATGACGAAAGCAAGCGCAAAGATCATGATGTATCCCTGCAGCCCTTCGCTGCGGCGGATGATGAGGCCGGCCAGCGCTGGCCCGGCGAGCCCGGCGGAGTTGAAGGCGATCATGTTGATCGCCAGATATCGGATTCGGTTCGTCTCCGTAGATACGTCGTATTGAAGCACGAGATAGCCGACCCAATAGAAGCCGGACGATATTCCGTTCAACAGCGCGAACAGGACATAATATTCCGCCACCCGCTCCTGAGCAATGACGACGAGCAGGTAGAAGACGGCGATCATGACGATGCCAAGCCTGTAGGCCGCCATCCGGTCCTTGCGCTTGGCAAGCCAGCCTCCCGCGGCGAACGCCGCCGGGGTTATTGCGAAGCAGATGATGTTGTACAGCCCGTTGATCGCTAGATCCTGAGTCAGCCTCCACAAGTACAGGTTGAGGAACAAGCCCGACATCGAAGCCCCGAACTGGAAGCAGCTGTGGATGATCAGCGAGGTGACCGCATCCCGGCTCAGCTTCTTTTCCGGCGGAACGGCCGTTCCCCGTCCTATTTTCCCTTTTGCCCATTGAAGCACTGGATCCATTCCCCTCTGCGGCTATGCAAGTTAAAATGTCGTTTTGCTTGAGCCGCTCCGAAAATGAACGACTCTTCCGATTACTGCTGAAAGACTTGCTGGAACGAACACTATTATACGTCAATTCTCAGGGAATGGAATGCAAGAAGGCGCCATCTTGAATGGCGCCTTCGATCAGCGTTCATTGCCATGCGAAATGGCCGGTTGCTTTGGCAAGCAGCAGTTGGATTTCGGAATCTCCCCCGCCCCGAAGGACCTTCTCAGGTCTATTCCCTGTCTGAGCGCCGGGTACAGAGAGTTGCCCGATTAGGGACCGCGGACCGATTCGCATCGGGTACGCTCCCAAGCTCGGGATGGGACTCCTCGATCTGGCGGATGCGGCTATCATGGCGCAGGCCTGCCTCCTCGAGTCCATACGCCTGGAGCCGTATCTCTCTGCCAAAACAAAAACGGCAGCAATCGCCTTACTCTCCGGCCAGCTCCAGCCAGCGGTCCATCAGACCGGCCAGCTGCTGCTCGTTCATCTCCCGCTCCTTCCATCGCTTCTCCAGCTCCGCCGGACTGCCGTTCACGGCAAGCAGCTCAAGCTCCGCGGCTGCTGCCGCGATCCTGGCTTCCAGAAGAGCGATATCCTTTTCGAGCTGCTCTTTTTGCTTTGCGAGCTGCTCCGTTTTCTTTCCGTTTTCTTTGCTGCCGCTCTTGGCCGCCATCCTCTCTCCGGAGAGGGTCGGCTTGACCTGTGGAGCCGCGCCTTCTCCCCGATGCGGAGCCTTATCTTCCCGGAACAAATCGCTTGCTGCCTGCAGCTTGACCTGCTCCGCCTTATACCCGTCATAGTTTCCATTCCAGGAAACGATGCGGCCCCCGGAGAGCTCCCAGACGCGCCCGGCGATGCGGTTGATGAAGTACCGGTCATGGGACACGGCCAGAATCGTGCCCGGGAACTCCTCGAGCGCCTCCTCCAATGCTTCTCTGGAGGCGGTGTCGAGATGGTTCGTCGGCTCGTCGAGCAGCAGCAGATTGGGCCGCTTCCGCACCAGCAAGGCGAGCCGAAGCCGCGACCATTCTCCGCCGGACAGAGCCTTGAGCGGACGGAATACGGCGGCTCCGTAGAACTGGTAACGTGCCAGCAGATGGCGCGCCTCGCCTTCTTCCATGCCCGCTTCGGTCCGGAAGTAGTCCAGCACGGACTTCTCCGGCTCCGCGGCAGGTTCCTGCTGGGCCAGATAACCGATCTCCAGCCGGGTTCCGAGCTTCAGCTCGCCTTCATCCGCGGACTCCCGGCCCAGGAGCATCTCCAGCAGAGTCGTCTTGCCGCTGCCGTTGTCCCCGATCAGCACCGCCTTTTCCCCATAGAGGAGCTTTCCTTCGGCCCCCTGCAGAAGGATGCGGTCACCGTACCGCTTCGAAACCCGCTCGAAGGCGATGACCTGCTTCCCCGACCGGTCCTGCGGATTCAAGCTGAATTCCGCCGTCTTCGGCTCCAGGACGGGGCGCTTGACCGCCTCCATCTTATCCAGCGCCTTGCGGATCGAAGCCGCGCGCTTGAAAAATTTCTCGTTGTCCCCGATCCGTCCCCATTCCTCCAGCTTGCGGATCGTCTCCTTCATCTTTTTGATCGCCTTCTGCTGCTCCTGGAATTCGGCGAACTGGCGCAGCAGAAGCTCCTCCTTCTGCTTGAGGTATCCGCTGTAGTCGGAGAGATAGGTATGGGCTTCGCCGTCCTCCAGCTCGATCATCTTCGTCCCGACGGCATCCAGGAAATAGCGGTCATGGGAGACGATCACGCAGCAGCCGGCATACCCTCGCAAAAACTGCTCCAGCCACTCCATCCCTTTCAGATCCAGATGGTTGGTCGGCTCGTCCAGCAGCAGCAGATCGGGACGTGTCACCAGCTGGGAAGCCAGCACGACCCGGGTCTTCTCCCCGCCGGACAAGCTCCCGAGCGTCCGCCCGTCCCGGCTGCGGTCGATCTGCAGGCCGCTCGCGACCTGATCGATGAAGGTATCCATGTCGTAGCCTCCTCCCTGCTCGAACATCTCCTGAACCTCGGAATAGCGGACGAGCAGCCGCTCCAGCGCGGAAGGAGTCAGAGCAGGATCGGCCATCCGGCTTTCCAGCCCGGCAAGCTCTTCCTTCGCCTTCATCAAGCTGCCGAATCCGCTGGCGAGCACCTCGTACACCGTCATCGATTCGTACGCTTCGGGAATCTGCGGCAAATATCCGATGCGCGCATCCCTGCGCACCGTCAGCATGCCTTCGTCGGCATGCTCCCGGCCGGATATGAGCCGCAGCAGCGTCGATTTGCCGCTGCCGTTGCGGCCGATCAGGCCTACCTTCTCTCCATCCTGGATTTGAAAAGCGGCTCCGTCCAGCACAAGATGGGCGGCGTGGTATTTTCTTACGTTCTGAGCGTTGACGATAATCATGGCATTCATCCTCCTGGTTATGGAAGACGCTGCGCCACAGCGCAAAAAAAGAGCCGCGCAGCTGGCCGCGGCTCTTCGGGATGGCATGGCGATCCGTAGAGGTTAGGGCAGGCGTCTTCTCGCGATTGGGTGGTTCAAACAAGGCAACATGGACAGAGTGATCCCGTTCGCGGAAAAATCATGCACGATGCCAGCCATGGCAATGGGCAGCCGGCTGACGATAGAATGGACCAATTCGCGGTTCACCTGCTTCACCTCCTATCGGGCGCGCTCCTCCATCCATGGAGATTTGCCGCGCGCAGTTCTTTTATTGTATCCACTTACAAGTCGGATTGTACAGGTACAGTTTGACTTCAAACCAATTCGACCCACCGCCTGGAAGGAAAGGAAAGCGAGGTTCGGCTGGGCGCAGGAGAATCCGCCGAAGAGCTGGCGCCGATCAGCGAAGTGATAGACAGCTAAGCAGGCATTGTATTATCCGGCGGCAGCCAACGATCGGATCAGGCTGGACAATGCCGCCAAGCCTTCCCTCAGCTCGCTCAAGGATGCATAGGAATAGGACAGCCTCAAATGCTGCCGGTCCTCCCGGTCGTAGATGCTGCCCGGGTTGAGCAGGACTCCGGCTTGCAGCGCAAGCTCGAAGAGGCGCCTCATGTCCAAGGGCTTGCGGAGCCGCAGCCAGATGTAGAATCCGCCCCGCGGAATCGTCCAATCCGCCAGATCGGCGAAGGAGGCCTCCAGGGCTGCCAAAGCAATCCCCCTGCGCTCCCTCAGCTTGCCGCGCAAGAAGGACAAATGCTCTTCATGGCAGCCGGCCGCCAGCCATTCTGCGACGGCATGCTGCGAAAGGGTGCTGGATCCATAGTCCGTCTGCATCTTGATATCGGCCAAGCGCTCGATGACGGGCTCGGGTCCGGCAATCCAGCCGATGCGCAGCCCCGGTCCCAGCGATTTGGACATGCTCCCCATATGCAGCACAAGTCCCTGGCTGTCCAGCGATTTGAGCGGAGACGGAGGCGGCTCGTCCAGCCACAGATCCCCGTAGGCATCGTCTTCGACGACCGGAAGCCGCGCCTCGGCGCATGCCTGCATCAAGCTTTCCCTGCGCTTCTGCGTCATCACGCCGCCGGTCGGATTGCGGTAAGTGGGATTCGTATAGAGCAAGGAAGCTCCGTGCTGGCGCATCAGTCTCCCGACGGCATCCGGCCGGATGCCGTCATCGTCCATAGGGACGGTTCTCAGCTCCATGCCTGCGGACTGGAAGACATGGACGGAATTCAAGTAGGTCGGATTTTCGGCTAAAATCACGGAACCCGGGCGCAGAAGCCCGAGCGAGATCAGCTGCAGGCCTTGAAGCGCCCCCGACACGATCAGAATGGAGGATGGCGAGGCTGCGATCCCTTTTCGCTTCAGATACGAGCTTAAAGCCTGCCTCAAAGGATAGCTGCCTTTCGGCTCCGGATACCCCAGGCTGAGCGGTCCGGAGACGCTGCCCGCCAGCAGCTCCGCGATCCGGCTCGACGGCAGCAGCTCCGGCGACAGCTCTCCGGTTCCGAGGCGGATCAGGCTTGGATCCGGCTCGGCTTCATTGATCCGCCGGATCAAGGACAGGTTCGGCCGGTAGGCGCCGGAGCGGACATAGCGCCCCCAATCGGGCTGCCTGGAACCGGCAAGCAGATTCCAGGTGCTGTTCGCCACGACCGTTCCCCGGCCGACGGCGGACTCGACCAGCCCGTCGGCCGCCAGCTCGTCCAACGCATGGACCACCGTGCTGCGGTTGACCGCCAACGCCGCTGCCAGCTCTCTCTGGGAAGGAATCCTCATCCCGACCGGCCATTCGCCGCTCCTGATTTTCCCCTTCACGAAATCGTAGATCTGCTGGTGGAGCGGCCCGGCCCCTCGCTTGTCCAGCTTCCAATCCTCTGTCATGAATACCCCACTCTCCATCCGCTTCAGTGGGGACATTATAGCAATTGGTTGGCTCTGCCGCCAACCGATTGGATGGAGACTCCCGGCCGGATTGCTCTTACAATGGCTCTATCACCAATCGGGAGGATCATATGCTGACTGCAGCCATTCACGGATTTCTGCTGGCGCTTGGGCTCATTCTGCCTTTAGGGCCGCAAAATGTGTTCATTTTCAATCAAGGAGCCTCTCAAGCCCGGTTCGCCCGGGCGCTGCCCGCCATCATCGCCGCCGGACTATGCGACACGATGCTCATTCTGCTCGCCGTATGGGGCGTCTCCGTCATCATCTTCGACAATCAGGAGATCAAGATCATCCTTTATCTCGCCGGCATTTTCTTCCTGATGTATATGGGCGCCGCGTCCTGGAGAACCAAGCCCGCCGTCCCGGGCGCGGCAGCCGGCGGCGCGATGCCAGCCCAAAAGCAGATCGCCTTCGCCGCATCGGTCTCGCTGCTGAACCCGCATGCCCTGCTCGACACCGTGGGCGTCGTCGGCACAAGCTCGCTCGGCTACGCCGGTTATGAGAAGGCCGCCTTTACGATCGTCTGCGCGGCCGTCTCCTGGTTCTGGTTCATCGGCCTTGGCGTTGCCGGCAGATCGGCGGCGAGGCTGGATTCATCCGGACGAATGCGGACGGGGATCAACCGTATTTCCGCGCTGATGATGTGGGGAACTGGCGTCTATATGGGCTGCGTTCTGCTGTCAGACCTCTTTTGAACGGCTTGAAAATCGAGCCACCAGCGACGACGGCCGATACGAGATGGAATTCGTTCCGGTCTACGACCGCTGCACGGAGACCAAGCTGCTGAAGATCGACACGAGCTGCCGTCAGATCTTCGGCCTTCATGCCTCCTGCCAGGCATCCGTCATGACGACCGGCCTGATGATGCCGTCCTCCACCCGCATCCGGTCGATGCAGACAATCCGGCTGCCGGGATCGCGGTCGCCGATGATCCGGCGATGGTACACGATCAGCCATTCGTCCTCTTCCGGCAGATGCAGATACCCGTGATGGCCCGGACCTTCGGCGACCGGCGGCTGGCTCTCCAATATCGTCCCCTTGTTCTCGAACGGTCCCAGCGGACTGCCGCTTGTGCCGTATGCGACGCGGTAAGTGCCGTTGGTCCAGCCGCCCATCGACCACATCAAATAATAGAGGCCGTCCTTCTTCAGCATGCAGGGTCCCTCCACATACCCCGGCGGCGTGATGGAAAGGATCTCCTCCCCGCCTTCAAGCGGCTCGAAGCCGGTCATCTCCTCATTCATGCGGGCCGCGTTGCAATGCTTCCAGCCGCCGTAGTAGAGATAGACCGCTCCATCGTCGTCCTTGAACAGATGGGCGTCGATCGGCTGCGCCCGATGAACGAAGCGGTCTACGAGCGGCCGGCCGAGATAGGCCCGGAACGGGCCTGCCGGACTGTCCGCGACCGCTATCTCCAAGCCTCCGGTCTCCTCGTCCGACTGGATGTCGTTGCTGGCGAAGATCAGATAGTACTTTCCGGCGCGCTCGATGATCGTAGGCGCCCAGACCGCCCTCCAGATATGCGGGAAGCCTTCCATCTCGACAATGCCTTCATGCTTGTGCCAGTGGATCAGATCGTCGGAGCTGAATGCGTCCAGATTCATCTGGTCGGTGTAGGCCGTGAAGGAACGGGTCGCGTAGATCCAAAACTTGCCTTCATAGATCCGGGCTTCCGGATCGGCATAATAACCCGGTATGACCGGGTTCACGATTCCTCTCATGCATGTCTCCTCCTTCAACGGAGGCATCCCCTCTTTTCGGGCGGATGCCCCTTCAGGTTCAGCCGATCCTTAACGATAGCGGACAACCAGATCCATCGGATACCGGCCGGCGTTGCGTCCATACAGGGCGAGGCCGCCCTCCGCAGCCCTCAGCTCCAGCTTGAAGCGGCGGGCTGAGTTCAGCTTGGCCGCCAGCCTCGGCGGCAGTGATGCCCGGCACAGGTAGCCATAGGAACCGGCTTCGTCCAGCTTGTTGTCAACGGGCTGATGATGCCAGGAGAGAATGCCGCGCGCGTCGGCGGGATCGTCCGGCAACGCGAAGCTCGCTGCTGATTCGCCGTCGATCAGCACCTCGACCCGGGATTCATGCTTCTGTTCTCCCGTCATGGGGTAGCTGTTCATGTTCCATTCGGCGTCCGCCGAATCCCCGTGCATATAATTGATGTCGGTCCGCTGCTCCTTGCCGCCTTCGCAGTTGCGGGCGAGCAGCCGCTTGGAGCTGGCTTCGAACCAGATGTCCACATCCGTGATCAAGGCATGCTCTCCGGAATCCGGCAGCACCGCGTCAAAGACGAACGAGCCTTCCTTGCCTCCGTTCTGCTTGTGGCCGCCGATCGCCTCCCATTGATAAGCGAAGCTGTGCTCCGAGAACGAGCCGACCGGAATGCTGAGCGTGCCGCCGTCCGCTCCGTATCCGCCGCCCTGCTGCCCGCTCCGGACGTCGAACGAAGTGAAGTTCCGCGTCACGACCGTCCCTTGGCCGTCCACGAGACGCAGGCCAAGGATCGCCAGAGCGTCGCGCTGCGGCATCGTCAGAACGAGCGGCTGCAGCTCGGAGGTTCCGTAGCCGTCCCATTGCAGCTGGACGGCGCCGCTGCTCTCGACCCGGCGGACCCCGAGCTCGTCATAGGCGAGCTCCCATTCCAGCGTCAGCCCCTCGCCATGATAGCGGTCCGAGAAGCTGGAGCGAAGCAGCGGAACCGTCGCCTCCGCTCCGGCATCCACCGTCACGCACGGAGCGGCATCCACGACGATGAAGTCTGCCGCATGCAGGTCGCGCAGCGTCATGCCCGGCACGATGCCATCATAGCCGAAGTCTTTGGCCGAGCCGTCCAGCCGATAGTAGCCGTTGAATTCGTTGGTGACGTCACGGAATTCCGTGAACACGAAGCCGCACAGCTTGTCGTGGCGCCGGAACTCGTTGAGCATGTACCGGTAATGCCAGGCCAGGTCGCTGTCGCCGGCCCCTCCCTCGATGCCCCATACGTTGCCGCATTCGCTGTTCATCAGCGGCGCGTCCGACTGCTTGTTGCCTCCGATATAGTTCAGCTCCGACCCCGGGAAGGTTCCGGCGGCGACATGCTCCAAGTGGTCGCGCAGCTGCCGGTAGCCGTTGATGTAGAAGTGCCAGGTGTTGATATCCGATTCCACATGGTCCCAGTTGCACGGGGAGTTGTCTTCCACGATGCGCGTCGGATCGATGCTTTTGGCCCACCGGTAGCGCTCCCTGACCCACTCCTGCGTCTCGGGAAGGTACAGCTGCCGCTGTTCCGCGTCTCCCGTCACGGATACCGTCCTGCTGTCCGTTTTCAGCCCCCAGGTTTCATTGAACATGACCCACGAGAAGATGGACGGATGATTGAAATCCCTCTGGATCGTCTCCAGCGCTTCGCGCTCATACGACGCCCGAGCCGTCTCGTCCGGATCGCCCCAGAAGCAGGGCATATCCTCCATGACGAGAATGCCCAGCTTGTCGGCCCAATACAGCTTGCGGGGCTCCTCCGGCTTGATGTGGATGCGGACGAAGTTCAGGCCTAGCCGCTTCATCATATAGATCTCGTCATGCATGTCCTGGTCGCTCGGATAGGTGAAGTAGCCGCTCTTGTGATAAGCCTGGTCGAGCGTTCCGTTCAGATAGACCGGCTTGCCGTTCAGCGTCAGCCAGCGGTAGCCGCGCTCCCCGAATCGGGCCGTTCCGATCTCGCGGATGCCGAAGTACGTGGACACCCTGTCCTCTCCGGAGAGGGAGGTCAAGGTGATGGCCCCTTCGTACAGATGAGGCGTTTCCGGGCTCCACAGCTGCGGCTCCGCTACTTGGAAGGACACCGAGACTTCATTGTCGCCCTTCTTCAGCTGATGCACCGATTGAGCCGTGACGCAGCCTTCCGCGAAATCGAGCGCAAGCCGCGCTTCGCCATCCTGTGCGGCGCTGATGCGCGCGTTGATCTTCACGCGTCCATCTACGAAGGTATGGAATTCCGCATTCTGGATATAGGCCTCGGGACGGGCTTCCAGCCATACCGTCTGCCAGATGCCGCGAATTTCTCCATAGCCTTGCTTGCCTCTCGCCTGGTGGTTATGATCCTCATCCTGCGCGCGCACGACGATCACGTTCTCTTCCGCAGTCTTCCATGCAGAGGTAACATCGAACTCGAACGTGCCGTATCCGCCTTGATGGGAACCGGCATGCTCCCCGTTCACCCAGATATCGCATTCGTAATCTACCGCGCCGAAGCGGAGGAACACGAGGGAGCCGGCTTCCGAGGGAGCCCAGCTTGCTGTGCGGCGATACCATCCGGTACCCTTCACGTTCTCCCCGATTCCGGATAAGGGACTTGCCCATGAAAACGGTACCATAATGGTCGAGCCGAAGTGGCTCTCATCCTTGAACTGCCAGGCTTCCGATGCGCCTATTCCTTCCTGATCCAGCCGGAAAGACCAGGATCCGTTGAGATTGAGCCAATCGCCCCGTTCCCAATCCGGGCGGGGATATTCAGGACGGGGAATCATGAGGCCTGCATGGGCGGTTAAGGATTCAAGCATTCGGCACACACCTTTCGAATGGGAATTGATCCCATTCTAGCAGGTATATATTAATTAGGCAATGTACATTATGGTTTTACAATATATCATATTCCTTGTAGACTGAAGCTATCCATTTATGTAAAGGAAGCGTTGACATGAGCGAAACGAAACAGGAACTGATCCGCTTTCCGGCTTCCCGGATGATCGACGTGGCGAAGGCTCTCTCCAGCGACGTCCGGCTGCGAATTCTGGAGGCGCTCGGGGAGAAGGCGATGAGCGTCAGCCAGCTGGCGGAGGTGCTCGGCGCGGCGCAGCCGACCATATCCATCAACGTGCAGACGCTGGAACAGGCCGAGCTGATCGCTTGCCGCCAAGGTTCCGCCCGGGAGAAGATCTGCTCGGTCAATTACCGCTCCATCCTGCTGGAAATGCCGGCCAGAGCCGGCGATGCCCTGCACCGTACGGAACAAATCCGCATGCCGATCGGCATGTTCTCCGCCTGCTCCGTCCAGCCGCCTTGCGGCATGGCTTCACGCGACGGCTCCGGAATCGGATCGCCGGACGATCCGAGGGTTTTCTACATGCCGGACCGCATTCATGCCTCCGTGGTATGGTTCTCCGGCAGCGGGAGCCTCGAGTATCGCTTCGCCAATCCAATGCCGCCTGGTACCGAGCTGGAGGAAATCAGCCTGACAGCGGAGCTGTGTTCGGAGGCGCCGGGCTTCCGCGAAGACTGGCCCTCCGACATATCGCTCTATATGAATGATCTGCTTGTCGGAACCTGGACGAGCCCAGGCGATTTCGGCGACCGCAAAGGCCGGTTCACGCCGGAGAAATGGCGGGGCAATACCGAGTATGGCCGACTGACGGAATGGAAAGTAACCCGTACGGGAAGCCTGATCAATGGAGCTCCTTGCGGAGACCTTTCCATCGATGCCTTGGGGCTTTCCTTCAGCGAGCCCGTCCGCATCCGCTTCGAGATCGCCGAGGATGCCGCCAACGCGCGTGGACTCAACCTGTTCGGCTCGGACTTCGGAGACCATGCTCAGGACATCGTTCTTTCCTTTACAAGAAAAGCGGATCCGATGGAATAGCTGAAAGACTCCGAGCTCTGCTCTGTCTTTCATTCGTGCAGGTTGTCCTCCTTGCCCTGCCCTTCTGTTCCAGATGAACTCAGCCAAAAAGGCCGCAGCGTCCGCTGCGGCCATTGCTTTTGATTAATGGCGTTCCGGATTGCGGCTTCTCATGCCCGCAAGGCCGAACAGGCCAAGCAAGCCGAGCCAGCCCCAGTTGGAGCCGCTTTTGCCGGTAGCGGCCTTGGCCGTGTAATTTCTGGCGGCAAAGTTTGTGTGGTAGCTGTTGTTCCGGTAATCATTCATGCGGGTGCCGTCCAACCCGGTTCCATACGAGGAGACGCCATTCATTCCGTAGCCGGTGCCGGTGCCGGTGCCGGTGCCGGTGCCAGTGCCAGTGCCAGTGCTAGTGCCAGTGCCGGTGCCAGTGCGGTTCAAGCCTGTTCCGTACGTGCTCGGATAGCAGGGAGTGGCGTTCAACCCGACTCCGTTCGTGCCTGCACGTTTCA
Source organism: Paenibacillus sp. D51F (assembly GCF_053345695.1). Taxonomy (NCBI): domain Bacteria; kingdom Bacillati; phylum Bacillota; class Bacilli; order Caryophanales; family Paenibacillaceae; genus Paenibacillus; species Paenibacillus sp. D51F. The sequence goes on from NZ_JBKFAO010000002.1 coordinate 409,965, forward strand.
TGCCCATGTCGTTCATGCCCATGTCGTTCATGCCCATACGGTTGACGCCCTTGCCGTCCATCATGTTCGTCCCAGCGGCATGGTAACAATCGGCATTCATTCCCCGTTCAGTATTCCGCATCATATCGTTATTGTTGGCGAATGCGGGACTGGCGAGCGTTCCGGCGATGCCGGCTGCAGCCACGAGCGTAAGAGCGAGCTTTTTCATTGGTTGACCTCCATTTGATCTTATAATAGCGAACACAGCTAGGTTGCCCTCCGCGATAGCCGCTATGCATGGGTGAATCCGGCATGTCTCCTGCGCTTGTGCCGGTCTTCCATGGCCAATGGATTCAAATGGATGCAAAAAACCGCCACGGCAAGCGGCGGTTTTTATGTCCCTCTTTTACTCCCACTTAAAGAATCGCCGTCCTAAATGTCAAGCTGTCCATAAAGGAATTCAAGCGGCTCGCGCCTTTAGGTCCTCTTCATATACGCGCGGACGGTGATCGGAGCGAATATGGCGACGATGACGGCCGCCCCGATAAGCGAGAGGCTTAGATCCCAGCCCACGGTCCCGTTGTTGGCCAATTGCCGGACAGCGCTGACGAGATGGGTGATGGGATTGATCTTCACGAAAAATTGCAGCCAGTTCGGCATCGTGTCGACCGGGACGAAAGCATTGGATAGGAAGGTCAGCGGGAACAGCACGAGCATCGAGATGCCCTGAACGCTGGATGCGGTGCGCGCGATGACGCCGAAGAAGGCGAAGATCCAGCTGATTGCCCAGGCGCATGCGATGACCAGCAGCGCGGCAAGGACGATGCTCCCCAGGCCGCCCTCGGGCCTGTAGCCCATGATGAAGCCCATCGTGAACGTAAGGACAGTTGCGATCGTATAGCGGATCGTATCGGCGAGCAGCGCTCCCGCCAGCGGCGCGATGCGCGCGATCGGCAGCGATTTGAACCGGTCGAATACGCCTTTGTCCATATCCTCCCGCAGCTGGACGCCGGTGACGACAGAGGTACCGATGACCGTCTGCACGAGGATGCCGGGAATGATGATCGGCAGGTAGCTCGCCACATCGCCCGATATGGCGCCTCCGAATATATACGTGAACATCAGGGTGAAGATGATCGGCTGAAGCGTGACGTCGAACAATTGCTCCGGCGTGCGCTTGATCTTCAGCAGCCCCCGGTAGGCCATCGTGAGCGAATTGCGGATCGTTTGGCCCAAGCTCGTATGGTTTTTGAGCGTGCGTGCGGTTGGTTGGCTCATGCCGTTGCCTCCTTGCCCGAAGCGGCTTCCACTTCCTGTTTGGCCTCATGGCCTGTAATCGTCAAAAACACCTCGTCGAGCGTCGGTTTCTGCACGCTGAGCTCCGACAGCGATATCTCCTCTGCGCGAAGCTCGATGAGCAGGTCGGTGATGACATCGGCGTTGGCCATCGGCGCGGTGATTTTGCCGGCTTCCGACGACAGGACGGATGCGACGCCGAGCACGCGGTCGACGATCCTTCTGGCGCTGCCGATCTTGAGCGTATTCTCAAGCTTCAGATGCAGCGATGAGGTGCCGACCGAGGCTTTCAGCTCGTCGACAGTGCCTTCGGCGACGACGCAGCCCCGGTCGATGACCGCGATCCGGTCTGCCAGCTGATCGGCCTCGTCCAGGTATTGTGTCGTAAGCAGCACCGTCGATCCCGTTTTCACGAGGCGGCGGATCGTATCCCACATTTGCGTGCGGGTGCGCGGGTCGAGGCCGGTCGTCGGTTCGTCCAGGAAGATGAGCGGCGGCTGCGCGATGAGGCTTGCCGCCAGATCGAGCCGCCTGCGCATGCCGCCGGAGAAGTTTTTGAGCGGCCTTCTGGCCGCTTCCGTCAAGCCGAATTCCTCCAGCAGCTCCTCCGCCTTGCGCTTCGCCTCCTTGCGTCCGAGCCCCAGCAGGCGGGAGAAGATCACGAGATTCTCCGTCGCGCTGAGCGACTCGTCGACCGACGCGTACTGCCCGGTCACGCCGATCAGCTGGCGGACGATCTGGGCTTCCTTCACCGTATCGTGGCCGAATATTTTCGCCGATCCGGCGTCGGCTTTAAGCAGCGTGGCCAGCATGCGGATCGTCGTCGTCTTGCCCGCTCCGTTCGGCCCGAGAACGCCGTAGATCGACCCGGCCCGCACGTTCAGATCGACTCCGTCCACAGCCCGGTTGTCGCCGAACGTCTTGACGAGCCCCCTGGCCTCGACAGCCCATTCTCCTTTGGGCTCTTTCCTATCCTTATGGTTCACAGCAGGTTCCTCCTCCAAATGATTCTGCATGAAGGATAAAACATCTCTGTGAACTGAATGTGAACCGGGGCGGAATTCATTGAATTTCAACGGATGCAAATAAAGTTCTCCCGGAATGCCAAAAAACGTGCCGACCGGGTTCATCCTGAATCGATGAACAGGTCGAGCACGCTTGTCGGTAGGATTCCTTTTACAGCCGGCCCTTCATAGGATCCGCCGCCAGCATGCGGTAAAGGGTATCGAGCAGCCGATGGGTGCGGTCGCAGCTGTATTCCCAGAACATGATGCCGGCAAGGCCCTTTTCTTTTACGTATCGCGCTTTGTTCTGCAGGGATTCGGCATCTTCATAGCTGATGAAGGTGGACCCGTCGAACAAATAAGGCGCCTTGGCCTCGTCGTCCCAGTGCCGGATGAATCCGTTTTTGCCGATATAGTCCGACTCCAAGGCGGTGTAGTCGGGACCGTAGCCTCCGGAGGAAGCGGCCATCTGCAAATAGCCGTCATTGCGGTCGGGCACTCCTTTCCACATGCGCGAGTAGAAGGCCGCCCCGAGCACCAGCTTCTCCGGCGGTACGCCGGCTTTCATGAAGATGGTGGCGGAAGCATCCGCGCTGATGCGGAACAGGTCCCCGGTGGACGTGAACAGATTGGCATGATGTCCGGTAAGGGTCTGGAACCCGCCCCGCATGTCGTACGTCATGAGCTGGACAAAATCCAGATAGATATGCGCTTTGTCCATTTCCGTTCCATCCACGTAATACTGGTCGGCGCCGGCAGCGATCGTGAGCAGATAACGTCTGCCCGCGGCCTCGCCCGAGCGGTCCAATGCGGTCCGCGTTTCCTTCAGCAGCAGCGTGAAATTGGCTTTGTCGTCCGGACTGCTTGCGATGCCCGCCTGGCCGTAGCAAGGATACTCCCAATCCAGGTCGATGCCGTCGAAGCCGTACTTGACTGCTATTCTCGCTGCCGATGCCGCGAACCGCATCCGCCCTTCCCCGGTCGCAGCCGCCTCCGAAAAGCCCCCCGCTCCCCACCCTCCGACAGAAAGCAGGATGCACAGCTCCGGATTGTCCCTTTTCAGCTTGGCGATCACGCCGGTATTTTCCCATGGCGGCATTACGACTTCATCGTTCTGGACGTGACCGAAGGCAACGAACAGATGCGTCAGCTTGCCGGCATCCTCCCGCGTCACGAGAGAAAGCGAGGACAAGCCGACATAACCCCCGAGCACATGGTTGCGGTTGCTCATTTCCCGTCCTCCTTGTCTGGCTGCTCCCAGCCTATCGTGACGATCTCGGCCGGACGGAGCAGCATGTCGATCGTTCCGTTCCCCAGTTCTTCTCCGCGCCGCTCGAGAATATCGCTTCGATAAGCGGCGCCTCCGGCTGCGAGCTCCCGCACCGCCAGCGCCCGGCTGGTGCGGGACAGATTGTACCAGCGCATGACCGGGCTGCCCGAAGACTCGGCAATTTTGAGCGATGAGAACGCAATGGCTTCTCCCGACCAGGCGAAGAAGGCATGAGCCGCAGGGAGCTCGCCGGCATGCGCTTCGGTCTGGCGTACGGTCCAAGGCGCCTGGTACTGGTAAGCCTCGATGATGGCGGCATGCATGTGGGCGGGCATGTCGCCTTCGAGCCCGGACCCGCTGGCGCTGCCGGAATGGGGAATGATCAAGTATTCCGCTGCCTGCTCTCCGATGCACTGGGCTTCCGGAGTGGGGAACACTCCCCAGTCGCCGAGCTCTCCGGTTGCGCGGAGCAAAGTAACCGCAATCGTGGCAGCATTCGGCGCTCCCAGAATTTCGTATTCGTTCAGCCCGCGATTGGCGATCGTAATCCCGCGCTCCCTGTCGGCTACGGACACGAACGCCTGCTGATGCTGGCAGTTGCTCGGATTCCTCCACTCTGCTGAAGGCCTGTTAGGCCTCTCGACAACCTCAAATACCGAGTCCGCATAATGGGATTGAGAGGCCAGGCCGGTCGGAAACAAGACCCGAAGCCTGTGGTCCTTGGCTTGATTGTCGAACCGGATCTGGACGGAGACTCCCTTGCCGTTCCGCTCCAGCGACACCAGAGTGCGGATGACGAGCGGCAGCATGCGGGAGGAGCGGCCCGAGCGGCGGCTGGTGAACCACACCATCTCCCTTCGCTCCTCGTCCAGAAGCTCGTCTCCGGATGCCGGAATCTCAAGCCGATGAACGATCTCGACAGCAGCGCGGAACGGCGTATCCTCGGCAACCCGGATCTGGGCCGGAACGCCGCGGGTCGTGATCCGAACGTCGCCGGGCGGCTGCCGGTACATGTACTCGTTGCCGATGTCGCCGGTATTCTCATATACGCCAAGTCCCCGGTATTCATGTCCCGTCGCGATTTCCTTCACGGACAGCGAGCCGTCCTCCTCGATCTTGACGGACAGCACTCCGTTCTCCATCGTATGGCGGGCGGTCAGGAGCGACGATCCCGCTGCAGCCGCAGCGCCGGCGCGCCGGACAAGCGCATACGATTTGTAGCCGAGCGCCGGCACATCGTCCGCCTCGAACGTCAAGAGCGCGCTCCGTGTGAAATAAGGCTGCCTGAACCGGTCTTCCGGGAGATCGTAGCCGAAGCCGATTCCCTTGTCTTCCAGACGGAACGGGATCTCATGCCCTTCAGGGTCCACGAGCGCCAGGCCATCCAGCGGGACGGCCCTCAGCCTCGACTTCGTTTCCTCCAGGTCTCCATCCCGGAAGTAGCCCCTTGCCAGCTGCATCTGTGCCGTAATGACCCCGGTCCGGCTCCAGCCGGTCGTGTTGGCCGCGACGAGCGGCAGCGGATTGCTCCCGTAAGCTTCGAAAATGCTCGTATCGATGCTCGCGCCAAGCGCCTCCATGCTGGCGTCGATGACCGACTCGGCGACATGCCGGCTCTTATCGAAGCGGGTCACCATCTCGCGGTGCACCTCGTCCACGCTGCAGCCGCAAATGCTGTCATGCGGATGATTCTGCATCAGCGTTTTCCATGCGTAGGTCAGCAAATGATGCGGATAAGGCGTTCCCCGCATATGAGCGAGCGCTGCCAGAGGCTCGGCCGCTTTTTCAAGCAGAGCCTGGCATCGCTGGTTCATCTGCTTGATGTAGACGCGGGATGACGCCGTATTCACGAGCGTCGACCAGCCGTCGGTATGCTGGCTGCGCAGCTCGCCGCGGATGACCGACAGCCCTTCCGGCAGCTCTGCGGCGACGGCGTCCAAATAATCCTCGAAGCCGGTATGGACAAACCTGATCTCGGGATACAGCTTGCTTGCTGTCCGCAGCGCCTGCGGCAGGTCCGTCTGCACCGGCTGATGGTCGCAGCCGTTCATCAGCAGCAGATGAGGCGTCGACGCGTACCGGGCCGCTTCAGCGATTTTCTTGTCCCAATATGGCTGCGCCGCTTCGGCCTCTGCAGGGATCTCATTGCCGTTGCTGTACCAGTTGGCGAACAGGATGCCGAGCACGCGCGATCCGTCGGGGGCTTCCCAGAACATCTCGGAGTAAGGCGACTCGTACGCCTGCGTCTCGATCACCTCGTTGTTGAAGCCCGTAGGCTTGACGCCGCGCCCGAAGATGGCGTTGCCGATATCGGCCTGCCGGAGCAGCTGCGGCGCCTGCCCTACATTGCCGAACGAATCCGGGAAATACCCGATTCTCGTGACGGCTCCGTAAGTCCGGGCATCGCGGTGGCCGATGAGCAGATTGCGCGCATTCGCCTCGCTGCTCGTCAGGAATTCGTCCTGGAGAATGTACCAGGGCCCTATATGGATGCGGCCTTCGGCGATGAGCCGCTCCAGCTGCGTCTTCTTTTCCGGCCTGATCTGCACGTAATCCTCGAGCATGATCGTCTGGCCATCCAGATGGAAGCTCCGGTAATCGGCATCCCGCTCCAGCGTCTCAAGCAGCGTATCCATCAGCTTGACCAGCCGGACATGATGCTTCTCGTACGGCAGGTACCATTCCCTGTCCCAGTGCGTATGGGAAATGACATGCACGGTTTTTGGCTGCGGCATCTGCAATAACCTCAATTCTATCGTTGTATCGATGATGTCTTGGAATTCAGCCGACAAGGCCCGTGCGCTCCACGCTCTCGACAAAATAACGCTGCACGAACAAATACAAGATCAGCAGCGGAGCCATCATGAGCAGCACGCCGGTGTTGAGGAGCATCGACTGGTACACCGGATCCGGCTCGGCGCCGACCGCCACGCCCATGTCCATCAGGCCGGTCGACAGCACCTTCACCTTGCTCAGGAACAACGAGACGTAATAGCTGTCGTTCCACTGCCAGACAAAGGAGAACAGCAGCACGGTCACGACCGCCGGAACGGCGTTCGGAAGCATGATGCGGTAGAACGTCTTCGCCACGCCCGCTCCGTCGACGAGCGCAGCCTCTTCGATTTCCTTGGGAATGCCGCGGAAAAACTGGCGGAAGATGTAGATGTACAATCCGTTTTTCAAGCCCATAGCCGTCGCGGATGAGATGATGAACGGCCAGAACGTGTCGATGAGATTGAAGCTGCTCCTGTTCGTAAGCAGTCCGACCAGCCCCAAGCCGTCGAAGTACCGGTAGGTCAAGTACAGCGGAACCATGATCGTCTGCGGCGGCACGACGATCGTGAAGATGACGAGGCCGAACACGAGGCTGCTGCCGGGATATTTCAGTCTCGCGAAGGCGTATGCGGCAAGCGCGCAGGCCATCAGCTGCACGATCGTCGTCCCGCCTGCCAGGAGCAGCGTATTGAGCAGCGTCGAGAAGTAATCGGTCGATTCCATCGCCACTCTGAAGTTCTCCAGCGTAAAGTGGCGCGGGATCCACAGCACGGTCGGATCATAGATGTCGACCTTGCTGCGGAAAGCGACGGAGAGCCTGAGGAACAGGGGGAACAGGATGATGAAGCAGAAGCCGGTCACGAGCAGCGCCCTGACTATCTTCCAGACCCAATTCTTCGCTTTTTCCAGCGGATTGTACCGGATGACGAGCTGTTCGGCGTAAGCGGCCGGCCGCTTCACGGCGTTTGGCTTCCCGTCAGTCATAATAGAACACCTTCCTCGAGATGATGGCCGTCGAGCCGGCCAGGATGACGCCGACAACCGCGAAGTAGATCCAGGACATCGCCGCGCTCAGTCCGAATTCGAACTGCCGGAACGCCGTCTCGGAGATCAGGACGTTGATGTCGTTGCTGCTGAAGGAATCGATGATGGAGTACACCAGATTGGTCAGAATGAGCGGCGTCATCATCGGAAAGGTGACCTTCCAGAAGATTTCGTAGCCGGTAGCGCCTTCGATGCGGGAAGCCTCGTAAAGCGACGGCGAGATGGATTGCAGGCCCGCTAGGAAAATAAGGATCTGGACGCCGGACGAGCTGATGATTTCATAGATCCGGTCGACGGCGCCCGTAATATAATCGACGATCCACGGAGCGAAGCCCGAGTCCAGCATCGTCTTTTTCAGCTCGAAGCTTTCCAGCAGTCCGGAAGCCCCGTCCCCGGCCGACGAAGCCGCCGAGCCGACGAAGCTGCTGATGTCGAGATTCGCGATCGCGCTTGAAGCGAGAATGACCGGCAGGAAGAAGATCGCCCGGGCCAGAGCGCGCCCGTGGAACTTCTGGTTGAGCAGCACGGCGGCGAACAGGCTGAAGATCAGGATGACCGGCACGTTGACGACCATGTTGGCGACCGACTCCGTCAAGGCACGGGGGAAGTCCGCATTGGACGTGAACAGGCTGCTGTAATTCGTCCAGCCTCGGTGGCGGACGGAGAACCCCTCCGCCACAAGCTCGATGGAGCTCAAGCTGAAGCGGAACGACTGGATCATCGGCAAAATAAAGAGCATGATCATGCCCAAGAGGAGCGGCAGGCTGAAAACAAAGCCCCACATCGCCTTGGCCTGCGTCAGCTTCAAAGGTTTCCTGAGCATGCTGTCATCCACCGCCTTGCCGGTAGCCGAGGGCGGCGATTGGCGCGCCTTCGACCTGAACCTCGAATTTGTTGTAGTTGACGATGATCGTGACCCCGTTCTCGAACGTCGTCCGGAACACCTGATCGGCCAGCTTGCGGTGATCCGCAATCGCCATGCCCCGGACATTTTTCAAGAATTGGTTCGCTTCCGCATACAGAGACGCAGACTCCTCGAGCCAATCAGCGTAATGGAGGGAGTAAAGTCCGTCATAACGCGTCCCTTTGACCGAGGAAGACGGGCTGTAAGACCATCGGTAGTAGAGATTCGAGCCCGTTTCGAGCGCCTTGAGCATCGCGAAGCGCGGATCCATCCGCTCGTCCGCATTGAACGGCGTTCCTGCGAGATCGTAATAGCCGTGAAGTGCGATTTGATAGAAGGGGACATCCTCGTCGGTGATATTCGCGCGGCTGCTTCCGGTCGGTGCGTTGACGACGATGGACGCAAGCGGCAGGCTGTAGCCGTTGCCGCCGTTCACCATGACGTCTATCGCTTGCTCCTTGAACCGCTTCACCGCCTCCGTCCCGGCAGTCCTCGCTTCCTGCCTGCTGGCCGGATGCGAGGGATTGAAGTCCGAATGGACTTCATCCCCGAGATCCCTCAGCGATATCCCATCGATGCCGAGCCGCCCGTAGGCGCGGAGAAAGCGGTCGACCAGCCCGCTTGCCGCCGTCGGGGACAGCAGATAATGGGAAAATGAGCTCATGTCCTTTACATGCGCGACCGGATCGTAGTCATAGATTTTCGCCTGCCGCGTATCCAGGAAGGAAGCGGCCTTAGCGGGCTTTTCATAGGCTTCCAAAAACGCGACATCGGGATAAAAGCCGATTCCGTTCTGCCGTGCGTAGGCCGCCAGCTCCTGGAGCCCTTGGCTTCCTCCAAGCGCGCCGACCGGCGTGATCTTCGAGGGCGAGTCGTGGCGGATGCCCCCGTTGAACCAGCCCGCATAACGGAGGGCGATATTCTCCACTCCCCTCTCCTTCAGCATGCTCAGCATGTTCTGCGCCTCCCGGTAGGAAGTCAGCGGCACGGTCGATTCATAGGGGATGCCGAGAAACGAGCGCCGGTCCGTTATGGCGCCCGCTACTTCCAGCAGGAAAGGCGCGTCCGTTTGCGGTCTTTTCTTCAGGTCGTATGCCTTGACCAGCAAGTCCCTGTAGTGGGCGGCCATCCCGCTGTAGCTCGCTGCGGCTCCGCCGAGGAAGCCGTAGCGCACCTGCAGGTCCCCTTGATGGGATGCCCGCTGGAACATCGGCACCGAGCTGCTCTTCGTGCCCGACGTCATCGTATAGAAATCCATGGACACGATCCGGAATTTCGGGCTCACCGTGTTGTAGGAGTCGTTCCGCCCGCCGATATCCGCCGTTATGTCCGCCATGGCGTCCCCGCCTTCAATCATGCCGAGAAAGGCGTGGTCGTTCTGCTTCATGCCGTATACCGGCAGACGCGTCGTTTCGTTCCGCTGCACCTTCTCCTCGACGTCGAACGCGCTGTCCTCTCCGTATACCGGCATGATGTACGGCTCGGCGTTCAGCTTGCCGTTGTTGAGATGAATGAGCGCGCCCGAGCCGTCAGGGACGAATATATAGCCTTCCTTCTTCTCATCCGCAGCTCCAAAATATTTCAGCACCTGCAGCGAAGCGATCGGATATGTCTTCGTGAACTCAAGCTCCGAGGCGGGGACGCGCACGAGCAGATGCTCCCCGTCGAGCTCGTAGTGAAGCGGAACGGTGAATTCCGGCTTGTCGGCCGAGGCGGCGCTCCCTGCCCTTTCTCCGTTGTCGCGCGCCGCTTCCTCCGCGGTATAGCCGATCGAGGCCAGCTTCTCCGACAAGGCCTTGAGCGAGTAATCCTGGAGCTTGCGGATTTCGTACACCTGCTCCGCCTCGATGTAGCGGAACTTGTAGCCGACATCCTTCCGCTCGGCTTCATCGGCGATTTTGGCCAAAATGGCCTGCTCGAACCGCTCCTTGCCGATTCTGCGCGGGATATTGCCGTAATCCGAGGACACCATGCCGATCCGGTACAGGATCTTCAGTCCCCGATCCGTCTTCTCGATCGTGAACTGGTTCTTCTGCACGCTGTCGGTGAAGCTGTTCATGCTGTTTCTCTGCCCTTTGTCATTGTAGTAGTCCAGCAGCACCTGCGACGCCAGCTCGGCCTTGTACAATCCCGACGCCTTGGGATCGGAGTCCCTGGCGGGAGGATTCGAGAACCACGCATAGCCGTCCCGCTTATCCTTCACCGCGATCTCGGCGGTAGCCCTGTTGACATAGAGCGCCAGCGTTCCGTTGTCCGCCGCCGGCTCCATGGCCGCCAGCGCGGCCAGCTCCTCCTTCGTATTCGCCGACAACAACTGGCGGTCCGCCGGCGCAGCCTCTGCTGTTCCAATAGCCGCCGTTGCCGGCACCGCGGATGGCGCGGATGAGGAGGAGCTTCCGGCCTTCAGCACCGTTGCCTTCGATTCTCCGACGGACGCAGAGGACGAGGCGCTTATAGCGGACTCGGCCGGCAGCTTGTCATCCGTGCCGCGTCTCCAGCTCCCCAGCCCGGCGATTCCCCCGAGCAGCAGGCCGGCGCAGAGCAGGCCCGCCGCCGTTTGTTTCCATTTCGTCACGGCGATCCCTCCTTCCATAAACAACATCGAAAAACGGATGGCTCTTCAGATCGCTGTTGAGCGGATTGCTTCTAGATTTATAACCACCATGCGGAGCAGGCGGAGTGATTCTGGAGAAGCGTCAGCGCTCGCCTTTAAGCCCGGATTTCCCCTGCAAGGGAATCGTTCCAAGAAATCCGGACTTAACAGCGATCGGAAGAACACTCCGCTTGCGCAGCGATTGAACACTCCGCTTGCGCAGCGATTGAACACTCCGCCTGCGCAGCCGCCTACCTAGTAGCGGAACGACAATTCCTTGTAGATCGACACGGCGAAGGACAGCATCTGCTGCAGCATGCTGAAGAACAGCACGCCAAGGAACATCAGAATCCCGATCACGACCAGCGTCAGCAGCATCGTCACGACCGTTTTGGCGGCGGAGTATTGATGGACGGTCATCGTGCCGACGAACAGCAGCCAGACGAACCAGATCATCGCGATGGCGTCGAGCAGATAATAGAACGAGCTCTCGTCTGCGGTGATGATCCGGCTGTACAGCAGCTGCGGCATGTAGACGACCACAAACGGCATCAGCGCATAACCTGTCGCGGTCACGATTTCCCTGAACTTCCCTTCACCGTCCATAAGGGTCGTCAGCGACCAGTTGGCCACGCACCAGAGCGCGAACGGGAGCAGGATGAACTTCAGTTCGTCCAGGCTGTTGAACTCTCTCGGGTTGCTGCCGTTCACGACAAATCCGCTGTACTGCGCCTTCAGGATCGCAAAAAAGGTGAGCAGCAGCAGGATGCCGAGCGCGACCTTGACCCTGCCCTTCTGCTCGAATTTCATCTCCCAGAAGCCGTTGAACGGATGTGTCATCGTATAGAACGGATTGCGGATGATGCCGATTTCCTCGTAATGCCGGCCTGCGAAACGCCGCCTTCCGATGCGGACGGCAGCCATCGCGACGACGGCGGCAGCGCCGATCCCGAGCACGATCTTGCCGAAATGATCCAGCACGTATTCCTGACGATAGCGCTTGAACGCTTCCGAATAATAGTCCCGGCTCCCGCCGAGCTTGAAGTAGGCCATCGCTTCGCGGCTCTCGTCGCGCTTCAGAAGGGATTTCCCGAGTCCGATATAGGCGACGTCCATGTTGGCGTTCATCCGCAGCACTTCGCTCCAAGCCTTGCTTGACGCCTCAGCCTGGCCATTGTAGAGCGAGACGACGGCTTCGCGGATCATGCTGCCGTACCGCGTAGGCTCGAATACGGAGATGCGGGCGTTGTCCTGATCCAGCACCACGGCCCGGTCTCCCAGCATGTCCAGCGCCGACGGGGTGCGGAACTTGTCGCGCTGGCTGCCGAGCCCTCCGAATTCATACAGCAGGTTGCCGTCCTTGTCGTAGGCGAATATCCGCCCGCGCTTACTATCCAGCACGCTGTACATGCCGCCTTCGTCGGCCGCTACGTCGACGAGGATCGAGCTTCCCGGCGTACTGCCTGCATCCGGCGCATAGACGTCTCCCTTGGGCGGAAAATAGCCCCGGCTCCGCAAAATATCCGCGCCGGCCGGGTTCAGCCGCTTCAGCGGCCGATCGGCGTTCTCCTCCGACGTCGTCGTATACAGGAAGCCTTCCTCGTCCAGATCGAGATTGTTGAATTCCAGCGGCACGAACAACGCCATTTGATCCCGCTGAGCCTTCGTCGAGATCCGCTTCCAGAACAGATCGGCGGGGGAGAACTTGACCCGGTTCGTTCCGACGAAGCTTTCGAACGCGCCGTCCGAATCGAGCTCGATGATCCCCTCGTAGGAGCCCCGGCTGACGACGTAGATGCGGTCGGCCCGATCGACCGACACTTTGACGGGCGTGTACTGGAAGCCTTGGCGCAGCAGCGTCGACTGCGGCGCCCCGATCTCGCGGACCCACGCTCCCTCGGCCGTCAGCTCGACCAGTCTTCGATTGCCCGTATCCGCCACGTAGATGCGGCCTTTCTCATCCGCGAACACGCCCTCCGGCTGCTTCAGCGAATCCTTCGCCCCTCCGCGATCGAAGGACGATACGATCCGCTCCACCCGGAATTCCGCATCCAGGACGACGATCCGGTTGTTCCCGGTATCCGCGATATAGAGCCGGCCTCCCGGTCCGGCGAACAGATCCCTCGGCGAAGAGAAGGAGGCGATGCCGAGCTCGCGTCCGCTCACGGTCCGCTGCAGCACGTAAGGGCTTGGCGCAGGCGCGGCCTTCCCCCAATAGTCATACGTATAGCTGTCCGCCGGTTCGGCTGACGCTGGAGCGGCGGCCGCTCCGGCCAAGAGCGCCAGCATGAACAGCAGCGCGATTGTTCTCCTCAAGCAGCTCCCCCCTGTCAATCCTTCAGTCCGGATGTGGACATCGTCTGGATGATGTTGCTTTGCGTAATGATGAACACGGTGACGGGAACGAGCAGCATGAGCAGCGTGACCGCCGCCACCGGCCCCGTCCGGACAAGCCCGCCGCTTGCGATTTGGCTGAACACATAATCGACGGTTTTCAGCTGCTCGCTGTAGATGTATTTGTGGCTCGTCACGGAACCGTTCGTCCATAGGGCTTGCAGCGAGAAGATGATCAGCGTCAGCCAGGCGGGCTTCACCATCGGCATTACGATCTGCCAGAAAATGCGGTACTCGCTCGCGCCGTCGATTTTGGCCGCCTCCAGCAGCGCGTCGGGAATGAGCTCCATGAACTGCTTCATGAGATACAGCCCCAGCGTCATGCCGAACGCCGGCAGCATGATCGCCCAGTAGGTATTGATCAAGCCGAGCCAGGATATGGTCATGTAGTTCGGAACCTGCGTCACGTAGGAAGTGAACATCAGGGACAAAACGACGACGCCGAACAGGAGGCTCCGCCCGGGAAACTTGATTTTGGCCAGCGGATACGCCGCAGCCGATGCCAGCACGACATGCCCGGCCGTGCCGATAACGGCGATCAGGAACGTATTGAACACGTAGCGGGAGAACGGCACCCACGAATCCGCGAAAATGCCGCTCAAATCGCTGAAATTGCGGAGCGTCGGATTGCGCACGATCAGCTTCGGCGGAAACTGGTAGATTTCGCTGATCGGCTTGAACGCATTGCTGACCGTGAACACCAGCGGCAGCGACATGAACACGGCTACGGCGCCGATGAGCGCGAACAGGAACAGGTCGACGCCCCAGGAACGGTTCAGCCGCTTGGCCGCCTTGGCTTTGATGATCGCCATCTATTCGCCCACCTTCCTCAGCAGCCTCTGGGTAACCAGGTTCGTCAGAAGCATGATCGAGAACAGCGTGGTTGCGATCGCGGAAGAGTAGCCCATCTCGAATCGGATCGAGCCGTAATCGATCAGATGGGTGACGATCGTATGCGCGGCGTAGTCGACGCTCGGAAAGCCGATCAGATAGATCGAGATCTCCGCGACGGAGAAGGCCATGGATATCTGGATGACCGCGCCGAACAGCAGCTGCGGCCGCATGGCCGGAAGAGTGATGAACCACAGCTCCTGCCAGCGGTTGCGGATGCCGTCGATGGCGCCTGCCTCGTACAGCGTCCGGTCGACGCCTTGCAGGCCGGCGATGAACGCCAGGAACGACGTTCCGAGACTGAGCCACAGCTGGACGAGGATCAGGATGCCGAGCATGTATCTCGGATCCTGCAGCCACTGGATCGGCTCGAGGATGAAGCCCCATTTGATAAGGAATGAATTGGCAAAGCCGTAGGAGTCTCCAGCGAACAGCAGCTGCCAGATCAGGTAGGTATTGCCTGCGATGGACGGGGCGTACAGCACCAGCGTCAGCACCGCGCGCACCTTGGGCGGAAACTCGTTGATCAGCCAGGCGAACAGAAAACAGGCCATATAGCTGATCGGTCCGGTAATCGCCGCGAACAGCAGCGTATTTTTGACCGCGATCAAAAAGATGTCGTCCTGAACGAACAGCCGCTTGTAATTGTCGAGGCCGGCCCATTGCGGCGGCTCCAGCATATTGAAATGCGTGAAGCTGAGCGCCAGCGACATGACGACGGGAACGACGGTAAAAGTAAGGAAGATGAGAAAATACGGCGCCATCAAAATATAGGCGTGCTTCGTTTTCCTCATTTCGACGGCCGTTCTTTTGAACGGCGCCAGCCAGGCAGCATCAGGCTTGGAGTTGTTGAGCTCGACAACCGTTTTTATGACGATCCCCTCATTTCTTGTAGGGAAGTTTGAACTCTTTCCGCTTAAGCGTGATTTCTTCGTTCATGTAGCGTACGTAGTTGTCCATGGACTCCCTGGCGTCATCCCCCTGGACGACGACCCTGCGGAACGCGTTGTCGATATGCCGGCCGGTCAAGTAACCCCCTGGCACCTCGGGTATTCCGCGCACCCACTTCATCTGCTCCTGCAGCATGGCGAAATCCGCGCTCGGCCATGGGAGCTGCGACAGAGCTTCGATGTTGGCTGTCGGATAACGCGCCGACGTGCCGAGGCGGATCTCCATCTGCCTGCCGAAGGCAAGCTGGATATCCGGGCTGGTCCACCATTTCATGAACGTCCAGGCCGCATCCTTGTCCTTGGCATGCTTGAACATGACCGTCGACGAGCCGCCGCTTCCGGTTTCCCGCCGCACGCCTCCGGAGGCCGTCGGAGTGCCGGGAACGGGGGCGAATTCCCACAAGCCCTTGATTTCGGGAGCGAACACGCTCAGCTTGTTGTACATCGTATAATCCGCGATTCCGATCGGCATCTCGCCCGTTCGGAAGCGGTTGGCGAAATCGACGCTGATCGGCAGCTTGTAGTTCACATAGAGATCCGTCCAGGTTTTGAAAGCCTGGATCGCCGTTTCCGAATCCAGGCCGGAAGCCTGTCCGTCCTCGGAGTAGAACCGGCCGTCATTCTGGTAGAGAAGCATGGCCAGAGACGGGCTCGGCGGCAGCGTCATAATGTCGGTCGTCGCAATGTCGTTGCCGAACATATTGAGAGGCTTCTGCGGCAGCCCGAACTCCAGATTATGCTTCTGCAGACGCGGAATCAGCTCATACAGGTCATCCCAGGTTTGCGGAATGCTCTCCTTCAGCTCATCCACCACAATGTCGCGGCGGTAGAACAGCATCGGGAACGTCATCTGCTCCGGCAGCGCGTACACCTTGCCGTTGTACGCATACGGAACCATGGCGCTGTCCAGGAAGCGGGACCGGACGTCGCCAAAATCGGGAAACGCCGACAGATCCTGGACCGCATTGCGGGTGGCGTAATTGACAGGCGTCTCGTTGCCCATCTGCAGCGCCACATCGGGCCCTTTGCCCGCTACGGTCGCCGGCAGCACGACGTCGGAGGAGACGAGCTTCAGGCTGACGCGAATGCCGGTTTTGGCCGTGAAGCTGTCGTCGATAAGCCTTTTGACGACTTGCGCCTGGTCGCGGGCGGAGGTGATCCACACTGTGACCGATCCGCTGCTGTCATCCTCGCTCGAGAAATCGTCATAATTTTCCGTAAACGAAGAGAAGAACGATTGAAAGCCGGCCTCAAGCTTTTTCCAGGCCGAAGCCTTCGGATCCGGCAGCTTGGCATCCGGCGTGCTTACGAGCAAGTAGTCGATGGCGAGCGGCTGCTCCTTGAACGAAAACAGCCAGTCTCCCAAGCCTCCGACATTCGTCTTGAAGCGGTCGATCCGGGAGGGCACAGACTCCGGCTTGCGCGCCATGTCTTCAAGCTGGTAAGCCAGCGTATTGAGCATGGCGGTGCGCTCGCTGCTCTCCCCGCCCGGGCCTTCGACGACCGCTGCGACCTCGCGCAGCAGCTTGCTTTGCTTCCGGAACAACGCTGTCATGTCCGGTATCCGTTCCTCCAGCTGATAATCGCGGAACGTGTCCGGAACGGTGCCGGTGAAGCTGATGATCTGCCGGTACATCGCATTGAGCTCGAGAATGCTGGATTCGACGACACGTATGACTGGCGCCATCTCGCCGAGCGTCGCCTCGAGCCTGACGCTGTGGGCGCCTTTCTTCAGATAGAACAAGTACGGACTTCCGGGGCTTTTCCCGATTACGTTCATTTGCCAGTCGCGGCCGTAAGGGAAAGCCACGCTCTTCGCCTCCGCAAACGGAACCTTGCCGTCGATCGACAGCGTACGGAGCGCGGATTGGCCGCGCAGATAGTTTTGACGGTTCTTGAACGCGATCTGGTAGAGGCCGTCCTCAGGCGCATCCACTTCCCATTCGATCCATTGGCCCGGCATTCTCCATGACCATGCGCCGATGGCGTTGTTGCGGAGCTTGGAGACATGGAAAGGCTCGACGAGCGGGCTGGAGCGGTCGTTATACGGCAGCAGCGTCGGCGATGACTTGAGGGACGCATGCTCTCCTTGGATCTTAAGCATCACATCCGGGACGCTGCGGAGCCCTTCCTCCTTATATTGAGCCGCCGCCTCTTCATAAGACGGCAGCAAGTCTTCGCTTGTCAGCTGGATCGAATCGATCGTGAGCGGCTCCTTGACCGATCTCAGCGAGAGGGTATGATTCCCTTTCGTGAAATGGAACAAGTACGGCTCGGTGTAATAACCCGTCGTATCCTTGAGAAGCGTCTCCCTCCAGCCGGATACTTCCAGCTGTCCGGGAATCAGCTCGTTGCCCCGGTCGTCCCGGGTAAAGTCGTTCGTATCGTTCTTCCAGCTTCTGGCCAGTACGATGCTTCGGGCTTCGGAGAATGGAAGCTTGCCGTCGATAAGCAGCTCCCGTTCGATATCCGACTCTTTTCCTGTTGGCGTGTCGTAGTTCAGCCGCAGATTGTACAGCCCTTCCGCAGGGACCTCGAAGCGCCATTCCACCGTTCCGGACTCCCCGGTTACAATCGCCTTCCCTGGCCGCCCGGCCGCGTCGTCCGCCAGCGAGACCTGCATATTCTCGGCTTTTATGTAGCTTTCGCCTTCAATCGTCAAGCCGGCTTGACCGGTCGACGCTCCTGCTGGAAATTGCGAGCGGTATTCGTCGTAGCTTCCTTTCCGGTAAGCCCCCTCCATCTGGACGCTTTCCAGCGATCGGGCCGTTCCGGATGCAGCCGAGGCGGTCCCGGCATCGGGCTTGCCCTGCCATGAAAGCAATGCCGCGCCTGCAGCAGCGAGCAGGACGGTTACGAGTGCAGTGCGGATGATCGGCCGCCGCATGGCCTTCCTCCTCTCGGTAAGCAGAACCCCCAACCGCCACGATGCGTGCCTGTGGGATTGGGGGCGCCTGCCAGGCTCACCTGTTATTTGCTTGCATCCACAAGCTTGGCGATATTGGCTTCGTACTGCTGCTTCACCTTGTCGACCGCCGTAGCCGGCGACACCTTGCCGGTCGTGATGTCCTTGACCACGCCCTCGAACAGCTTCTCGCCGTCCGGAATCGCGTAGTAGGAAATGTACTTGATGCTGTCCGCCATCTGGATGCGGGTATCGAGCGATTCCGCTGAAGGATATGCTGTCTCCCAGCCTTGGCGGGACAGATCGCGTCCTTCCTGGTGAAGGGAAATCTCATCGAACATTTTCACGGCCACTTCCGCGTTCTTGGAATATTTCGCGGCCATGTACATGTTGCCGAACGGCGTATAGGATACGTATTTGTCGGCTTTCGGACCTTTCGGGAAAAACACGTAGCCGATCTCCTGGCCCTTCATATTGTCGATAAGCCCGCTGAGCTCCCAGCTGAAGCCGCCGTACAGCACGCCTTTGCCGGCGATGAACTCCTTGCTTGCGTCCTCGGGAACCGGCTGCATGATCGACTTGTCGACGTTGTACAGATCGGATACGTATTGCAGCGCCTGGATCGCATTTTCGCTGTTCAGCGAGAACTTGATGTCGCCGCCGGCGTCTTTGTCGACGGCCGCGTTGTTCGTGTACAGGAACTGCTCCGTGAGGGCTTTAACCTTGCCATAAGCGCCAGCTACGCCGAATACATCCGTTTTGCCGTCGCCGTTCGTATCCTTGGTCGCGCCTTTTACATACTCGCGGAATTTATCCCACGTCCATGCGCCGCTTTTTTGCAGCTCGTACGGATCCTCCAGGCCAAGCTTCTGCACGAGCGTTTTATTATAGAAGAAGCCGTACGGAGAAGGCGCGGAGTCGACCATGCCGTATTGCTGCCCCTTGTAGCTGCCGCCGTCCCTCATCCAGTCGATGTATTTCTTGTCGCTGACGTCGATCCATTGATCGATGGGCTGAATAAAGCCTTTGTTGACGAGCGTCGGGAATGCCCAGAACAGCTCCATGACGACTATGTCTGCAAAAGGCTGGCCGGCCAGAGAAGTCGTCGTGAAGTTCTCCACATACTTGCCGTAGTCGCCGAACTTGACGAATTCGATCTTGCCGTTGTACTTTTTCTCGACTTCCTCGATCTTCTTGATCTGCAGGTCGACCGCAGGGGTTCGTTCGGCTTCGGCCACCGTCCGGGGATCAGCTCCGTCCCACCAGACGCCGATTTTCACGGTCTGCCCGCCCAGATCGGCCGCGGCCGGCTCGGGCTCGGGAGACGCATTGTTGACCGCCGGCTCAGAGGCATTGCCGGCTGCTCCGGAATTGACGGCAGGTTCGTTCGAAGCTCCATTGTTGCCTGCGTTGGCTGCCTCATTCGTTCCATTGCCGCTGCAGCCGGAGAGCACGAGCGTTAGAGCAGCCGCAGTGAGAAAAGATGATTTAAGCGCTTTCATTTTTAAACCCCTCCATGATCTCGAAATGGTTTGAAAGTATCGTACCTGCAAGCAGCTGCCATGCTGCTTGCCCGGTAAAGCTCTCCTCCGCCTCCCAACGCAGGAATCTTCTGTCTCATTAATTAGATATACCATATCATTTGAAGCATGAGCCCATTATATATTTAGTGTATGAATTTGTAAATATAGAATATATCATTTTAAAAAATATTCAACTGTGGATATAACCCGTTTTGATATATCCTTTCGATCGAAGGAGATTTTAGGCGAATCCATGCCAATTCCAAGCGCATCCTTGCCAAACTAAGCGAACCCGTGCCAATCCAAGGCGAAGGCAAATCCATGCAAAAAAAGCCCGGACAGCCGCCTCATGCGGCTGTCTGGGCCTACCTGTCGAATTCGGTGATCATGGCATCGAGTGAACCTCCGCTTGATCGCTCGGCTCCATCCGGTCTCCGATGGATTGGCGCTCGATCAACGTGACCGGAACCTTTACTTGGCGGGTTTCCGCGTTTCCTTTTTCGATCTGTTCCATGATCAGCTCGGCCGCCTGCCGGCCAAGCGTGTAGTAATCCTGCGCCAAGGTCGAGAGCGGCACTTCGAGATGCTTCGTGAAGTCGGCGTCGTCGAACCCGATGATCGATAGCATCTCCGGGATGCGGATTCCCGCCTCCGCTGCGCTTTTGAGCAGCTCGACCGCCAGATAGTCATGCTCGGCCTGGATAGCCGTAGCCTGCCCATCCAGCAGCTTCTGCAGAAGCGATTGGTAGAATTCCTTTGCGTTGTGCTCCGTGACATCGCGGTAGAAGTCGGTGTAGACAAGCTCCGGGTCGATCGGGATCCGATTCTCCTTGAGCGCCTGGCAGTACCCCATATAACGGTCGCGCACCGAACTGCGGTATTCGATGCCGATGCTCGACACGAAGGCGATCCGCCGATGCCCGAGCCCGATGAGCCTCGACGCCGCATCATAACCGCCCTGGAAGTTGTCGGACACGACGCTGCTCACCGACAGATTGTCGTAATATTGGTCCACCGTCACGATGGGATAATTGTTGCTGCTCAGCGCGTGGACGATTTCAACGTTGCCGATCGTGCTGATCGGATACAGGATCACGCCCGTCATCCCGCTTTTCTGCAGCTTGATGAGCAGCTCCTTCTCCTTGTCCTTGCTCCAGTTGCTGTTGTGAATGCTCAAAAAGTACCCCTTGGCATCCAGGCAATCGCTCGCTCCCTTGATGTAAGCCAGCTCGTTGGTCGCCATATAAGGGAGGACCATGGCAATGATCGGGCTCGAGCTTTGAATGCCTGCATAGCTCGCCGGCCCTTCCTGCTGCTTGACGTAGCTGCCGCTTCCGCGCTTGCGGTAGATGAGTCCCTCCCGCTCCAGCTCGATCAGCGCGCGCTTGGAGGTGATACGGCTGACCCCGTATTGGTCCGCGAGATCCACCTCCGTAGGCAGCTGCGTTTCCGGTTCGTATTCGCCGCCCTGGATCTTCCCTTTCAGTTCTTCCAATATTTTCATATATAGCGGTTTGTTGGTCGATGTCACGCCGTTCACTTCTCTCCGTTGCATTTTCATCTGATTCTTTGGTCATACCTAGTTCTGAAGTATAGTTTAAATTAAATATACCTTTTTATCAACTGCCGGGATGACAAGAGGGCTGTCCATGATCTATCATAGACCATAGATTTCCATCTTCCCCATAAGCGGTTATATCCAATGAGGAGCGTGATTGTCATCGGAAGCGCGGTACCGGAGCCTCACATTCCCGTATATGCTCCCAGGCGGTATCTATGCCGCCGGGCGATTCATCCTGCAGGCGAGCTCGACGGCCGACTGGACAAGCCGTTCTGGAACGCGGCCGAATGGAGCGGCGATTTCGTCGATATCGCGAGCGACATTGTCCCGTCCAAACGAACGAGAGTCAAAATGCTTTGGGACGACCATTTCTTTTACTTCGGCGCCGAGCTTGAGGACGATGAGATCTGGGCGACGCTGACCGAGCGGGACTCCGTCATTTTCCATGACAACGATTTTGAAATCTTTATCGATCCCGACGGAGATACCCACCGCTACTACGAGTTTGAAATGAACGCCATGAACACGGTCTGGGACCTGCTGCTGGTCAAGCCTTACCGGGACGGAGGGCCGCCCGTGAACGGCTGGGATATCCGCGGCCTGCAGTCAGCCGTCCACATCGACGGCCGTCTCAACGATCCTTCCGCTCCGAACCGGTCCTGGAGCGTGGAAGTAGCGATGCCGTGGGAAGCGTTGAAGGAATGCGCCCATGGCGGACGTCCCCCTCTTCCCGGCGAGTTTTGGAGGGTCAACTTTTCCCGAGTGCAGTGGCAGGTCGACACGGTCGACGGGAGTTATGTGAAGAGAACCGATCCTGCCACCGGCCGGCCCTATCCGGAGGACAACTGGGTCTGGTCGCCGATGGGAATCGTCAACATGCATTATCCCGAGCTGTGGGGGTATGTCTTTTTCGGCGACGAGACACCAGGGGAGGTTTTGCCTGAGCTGCCGGAGGATGAGCATCGGAAATGGGAGCTTAGGCGGCTGTATTATCGCCAGCGCCGCTTCTTCGCTGAGCACGGACGGTTCGCGGCCGGGGCGCGGGAGCTGGAGCAGCTGCAACAAGGAGAGCTGGTGATGGAGCTCGAAATGCAGCGGCATGAAGAGCTTGGACGAGAGTCCGCTAAGACTCCCCTCCGAGAGCTTGTAGGGGATTCCATTCGGGTACCGCTCGATGAGCTCGTTCTGGAGACAACCGCACGCATGTTCCTCGCCTCCCTTCCCTCCTCGGATGGAGATGCCCGGCTATATATCGACCACGAAGGTAAAGTATGGAAGGAGTGAATGGCTTGAACGGACAAATGAGACCCCTTAGGATGGACGATCTGGAACTGATGGAAGTGATCGAAGAGAAGCTGGCCTACAAGCGCCAGTTGGGCGCAGCCAGGGAGACCGAGCTTTTCGGCGTTTTCAGCCAGCTACTTACTGATGACGAGCTGCTCGCACTCAAATATTTGTATGCCTATATGCCGCTCAACGATATGGCCGATTATGACGGCGAGCTGTTTCTTGCCCATGTCAGGCATGCCCTGCATGTTCGGAATACGGTACCATGGGGAGAGCGTATTCCCGACTCGCTGTTTTTCCATTTCGTCCTGCCATACCGAGTGAACAACGAAAATATTGAGGCGGCGGGTCCTTTATTGTTCGCCGATATTTATCCGCGCGTTGAGCATATGTCGATGTACGATGCCATTCTGGAAACGAACCACTGGTGCCATGAGAAAGCCAACTATGCCGGCAACGATATCCGCACTGTGTCCCCTCTCACGCTTATGCGTACCGCGCTCGGCCGCTGCGGCGAACAGTCGACGCTTGCCGTCGCCGCGCTGCGGAGCATCGGCATCCCGGCCCGACAGGTGTATACGCCGCGTTGGGCACACTGCGATTCGAACCATGCCTGGGTTGAAGCCTGGGCCGACGGGACTTGGCGCTTCCTCGGAGCCTGCGAGCCGGATCCCGTGCTCGACCAAGGCTGGTTCCGCCAGCCAGCCCGCAGAGCTATGCTCGTCCATACCCGGACCGCAGTGAACTATCCGGGTCCGGAGGAAGTTACGCTTGCCCGGCCGTGGTACTCGGAGCTGAACCTGCTGCACAATTATGCGGCCACCGGCAAGCTCGCCATTTCCGTTGTCGACGAGAACTTCGATCCGGCCATTGCCAAAGTGGAGCTGCAGCTTTACAACCAGGCCGAGCTTTATACGATCGTCCCGATGCAGACGGATGAATTCGGCCGGCTGTCGGTTACGCTGGGCCTTGGCGATGTGTTCATATGGGCGAGCGGCAGCTGCGGCTGGGGACAGGCCAAATTCCGAATGGAGGAGACGAAAGAGGTTCTGATCCGGCTGTCGTCTCGTATGCTTTCGGGTACGACGCAAGAGCTTGACATGGTGCCGCCGCCGGAGCTGCCCGACTTCGAGGGCAAGCCTGTCTCGGATGACATGAGGACAATCCATGAAGCCAGAATCAAGCAAGAAGCTGCGATCCGGGCCGCTTATGAGGGAACGTTCTTGAATGAGCAGGATGCCGCTTCCCTTGCAGCCGAGTGCGGACTGCCGGCGGAACGCGTCTGGAGCGTGCTGCGCCCCGCACGCGGCAACAGCCATGAGATCGCTGCGTTTCTCCGCGAACAGACGCCTGCTTACGGCGAATGGCCTCTTCGTCTGCTCGAGGCGATGAGAGAGAAGGATATGACCGATACGTTCCGCCCAGTGCTGGAAGACCATCTGATCCATTCCCTGCCGCTGCAGGGACAATGGGATGATTCCACGTTCGCCTCCTACATCCTGAACCCGCGCGTCGATTTCGAGATGATTGCTTCTTATCGGTCCTTCTTCCGCCAGAAAATCAGCAGCCAGGACTTGTCGAGGTATGCAGATGATCCTCAACAGCTTGCCGCGTGGATCGGCGGCGAGTTCGAGCTTATCGACGACCTGACGCATTACAAGGGATCCGCCACTCCAGCCGGCAGCTGCAAGCTGATGAAGGGCGACCGGCAGTCACGCGACATTCTCTTTGTCGCTGCTGCCCGCAGCTGCGGCATTCCCGCCCGCCTGGAGCCAAGCGACAAGCGTCCCCAATTTCTAAGCGGCGGGGATTGGATCGATGCCCGGTTTGGAAGCGACAATGAGGCCGAGCCTCAGGATTCATCGGCCAAAGGTACTGTATCCTGGATCCGAGACGTCGACTCCGGCGAACAAGCGGCCTATTTCTTGAATTTCTCGTTGGCCAGATGGGAGAACGGCGTCTATCGGACGCTGACCTACGAGTTCGGAAAAACGGACGTGTTCAACGAACCGTTCGAGCTGCAAGCCGGACATTACCGGCTTACGACCGGCGTCCGGCTCGAGGACGGCACGACGCTCGTCCGCCTGCATCATTTCGAGCTGGCCCCTGCGGAGCATCTAGAGATTCCGCTTGTATTCAGACAGGCGCAGAAGGAAATATCCGATCTGGGGGCGGCCGATTTGCAAGCCTTCCCGGGTCTTGGCGGAGATGCAGGAATTCTTCTCGCGTGGCTGGAGCCGGATCGCGAGCCTTCCAAGCATCTGCTCCGGGAGCTGCGCGAGATGAAGGATCAATGGGAAGCGAGCGGCGTTGCGATTGCCTGCCTGATCGGGGAAGAGAAATGGGAAGCCTCCTCGGGGCTTTTGGGCGACGATTCGCTGCCCTCGACGATTACGTTCCTCAAGCAGACTGTAACTCCGAACGGGATCGCAGATAAAGATGGAGCGGAAGAAAGCGCCGCGCTGCCAGCGGTTTACGCGATAGATGGGAACCAGCGCATCCGTTACCGCTCTTACGGGTATAGGCTTGGCATCTCCAAGCTGGCCTTCCAGGCGCTTCAGCAGACTCCAGCAGAAGCTTAACCAAGCCTATCGAGGTTCGAGGCTGCTTCCAGCGCAAATCTTTTGCTGGAGCAGCCTTTTTGGCCTGTCCGAATAGAACCATTCTCCGACATTGCAATGGGTTCGAGAACAAAGTTGTCATCTTTTCCATGCCGGGAAGTCAATGTACGGAGGGGCCACCTGGGCAATCTGTGTTTGAAGATGCAAGACCCCGGATTGGCATTCCAAGCGAATCTCGGAGTAAACGGACCGCTTTTACCATTTGGACAGAAAAACTCCCCATTCTGCTGATGCAGCAAACATGGGGAGTTCATACAATCAATTTATAAGGTTGTGCACGGCATTGATTACGGCTGCCGGTTTATATTTTAAACTTTCCAAGTGTCCTCTGCAGTTCATCTGACACTTCCGACAAGGAAGCTGAGGATGAAGTAATTTGCTCTATCGCCACCAGCTGTTCTGATGTAGAAGCGGCCACCTGATGAGAATTTGAGCTGGTGACTTTAGCAATTTGGGCGATTTCTGTGACAGAAGCCGTTATCTGCTCCACACCCGCTGACATCTGCTCGGCGGTTGCCGCCATTTCTTCGATCTGCTCTGCAATTCGCCCGTTTGAATTCACGATCCCGATAAAACTGCGTTCGGTTTCATTCGTAAGATGAAGTCCTGTCTCTACTTCATGTATCACTTGAGTCATCGCTTGAATAGAATGCCTCATGTCGCTTTCAATTTCATTAACCAAATCAGCAATACGATCCGACGATTGTCCGGATTGTTCCGCCAACTTTCTGACCTCGGAAGCTACAATTGCGAATCCCCGGCCGTGTTCTCCTGCCCTGGCAGCCTCAATACTGGCATTTAATGCCAGCAGGTTGGTTTGAACTGAAATGCCGCTGATAATCTCAACAACGCCCGTAATCTCCCTTGATTTCTCTTCAAGCAATTTGATCACAGCATCGGTTTCCTGAACGGATTGATGAATATTTGCCATTTGCCCGACCGTTTTATGAACGAGCTCTTCACCTGTTTCCGCTTGCTGTTTGGAAAACACAGCAGCCTCCGAAATATCTGCCGCACTCACGGCGATCTTTTGTACTCCCACCGCAACTTCTTCCATGGCACTTAAGTTTTCTGCCGTGCTTTGCGTCTGACTTTCTGCTCCGGCCGCCACCTGTTCAATGGACGAAACGATTTGCTTCGATTCTTTGGTGGTCTGCTCTGCAATGGTCATCAGCTGATCGGTAGAAGAAGCAACTTTCTTCGAGGCAGTCAGTCCTTGCTGTATAAGCTCCCTCAAGCTTTCTCTCATATGGTTAAAGCTGGTGCTGAGCTGACCGATCTCATCGTTGGTTCTGTCCGTAATCGTGATGGTGAAATCGCCAGACCCGGCGCCTTGCATCGCTTTAGCTATCCGGACAATTCTAGTTTTCACTTTTCGTATGTATAACACAATAATTAAAACGACGATCACAATGGAAACTGCAAAAACAACGTAAAAGCTGTTCATAACCGACTTAACGATATCTTGTATCAATTTTTGAGAGGCGCCTACATAGAAAATTCCGATAATCTCACCTTTTTGATTTTTGATCGGTTCATAGGCCGCTTGATATTTTTGTCCTACCACTACCGCTTCGCCGAAATATTTTTGACCCTGTTTTAAAACGACATCCCCTACTTGCTGGGAAACCGTGGTTCCAACGGCCCTTTTCCCTTCTTTCATGACGTTGGTAGCAATTCGCTTATCCGCTTGGAAAATCGTTACCGTATCTCCCGTCATGTTTCCGATCTCATCGACCAAATCGAAATTTTCGTTCAACTTTGTATTGCCCTTATAAAGCTGACCGTCTTTCACTTGCCAGTCACCGGGATATTTATGCTCAACGAAGCCATGCGCCAATTCAAGATCACTTTTGGCTTTCTCCGTTGCGAAAGTTTTAATCCCTTTCTGCACCTCACCAATCACGTCATAAGCTATGACTGCCGAAAATGCCAACAAAATACCGATTACGATTAGACTTATTTTGGTTCCGATACTCATGTTTCTCATAAACTAGCAATTCCCCTCTTCTGATCATATTATTTTATATATCGGTAAAAACACGTATGCCGATAAGTCTATTTCGGGTTTTTAGGGTTTTTTAGGGTTTTTTTAGGTTTATTGAGAGTCCCTTGCGGAAGCTTTCTCGATCCACAAGATAAAGAACTGTACGAGTTGGGGGTCAAACTGAGTGCCTGCATGTTCTCTCAACTCGTGTGCGGCTTGTCGCAGAGAGCATGAAACCTTCGCTTTAAATTTTCCTTGGCGGCAAGATATAGCTTGTTTTGAAGTTCTTGAGCTATTACTTTGGCGTAGTTAGCAGGGTTAACTGAATTCACTCCCTCTTACCTCCTCCACTTGCTTGAACAAAGCAGGGGTTCTTCCCTCCATGAGGTTTTGTTGTCCTCACTTCATCGGTAATACAACCCCCTCCGACTCCCTTTCCGCAGCTCGCCACTTCACCTTTCGGGTTTATAGGTTCGCTCTTTACGAAATAAAAATCTTGTGCGGGGGAGGGTCTCCCTAGTTCCAAACACAACTTTCACAACATGCCGCTCCCTATATGTCGGAGAGTTCTTCTGCGCTGCACTTCCAAGGGCATCACGCATTCCATGGTCTTCACCCATTTTCTCGGGGCTCGACTCTCTCTTGTCCTTTTCAGGTTCTTTTTGACTGCGCGGCAGGATTCCCTTGATGTTACGGCCTATTGTTTTGCTCGCACTCCTCTCGGAGTTACTTTGTCAGAGGGCCTCAACCTTAGGATCTCTCCACCAGCTGCCTGTCAGCTACGAGGCGACTTGTCTCTTACCTCGATCAGACTTACACCGACTAGTTGTGCTAGCCTGGCTAGGCGTGAAAAAAATAAAAACCCAAGCGTTTGTCCGCTTGGGGCACAAATTATAGTACATTCGGGTAAATGCGGCTCCGAATACTATGCTCTCACGAGCAACACACAGCACTCAACATGTGTCGAGTGCTTATTATTGATTTTTGACCAAAAGAAAAACCACCTTATACGCTTATCCGATTGGAATTCCTCACCTTATGTGTTTCACCTTTCATTCCAAACAACATTCTGAATATGTCTAATTTCTTAATAATCACATGATATAAAAAGAAGATTATCATGAACGTCGCCGATGCTAAAAATAAGATTTTTAGCGCAACCGACCAATCCAATGTATAAATCAGAAAGCCCAGCGCGACGATGACCGGCTGATGCAGCACATAGAGTGGCATGGACGCCTCACTCGTATATTGTAAAAAACGATTAGACCCCGTCAAATAGCGATCCGCCAAATAAAAAATGAAAAATAATATAAACCAAACATTCAACACCCGTAACAGTGAGAAGAGCAGTGAAGTGATCGACCCGTTCTGAGGTATGTCAAAAACAAGCACCCATCCCATAAATACGATCGTACTGGTTAGCGAAATTGCCCCTGTCCACATGCCCGTTTTCCTTACAAATACGATAAAATTCAGATCCGAGAAAACGAAATAGCCATACAGAAAAATCACCAAATAAAAAATTATTCCCCATCCGCCCAAGTTGGCGATATCATTTAAAATCATGCCTAGAACGAGCAACGGCAGCAGTAAGAACACAAACCTTGTCGCACTGAATTGCTTTTGAGGGTTAGTTTCTCGTTTCCTCACAAATAAAGGCACCGATATGATCGAAAAAGTAAGCAAAACAAACAAAAACCAAAGATGAAGACCGAAAAACGGGAAGTTCCCTTGTCCACCAATATCGAGATATACTCCGTCGAAGTAGTGAGGAAAAAACTGCCAGAACGACCCGGTAAATTGGTTGTGGCTCACTCGCTCCATATAAACCTGAGGTGGACATAGAATAAATACACCAAACAATAGTGGCAAGCCGAGACGTAGCAAGCGTTCCTTAATAAAATTGGATGCACTCCTTTTTTGCAAGGCATAATAGGCGCTAATCCCTGATACCGCAAAGAAAATCGGCATCATCCAATTCCCGACCAAAAGCGTGTAGGCGTATATATAAGTCGAGTTAAGCTCATTATTTTTCAGGTGCCAAGGTAACGGATTAAAAAACATTGAACAATGATACAAAATAACGATGAGCGTTACCAGCACCCGGATCCAATCTAAATCATTGCGTCTGCTAAATTGTGTTTTGATATTCAATTCCCCCAATAATATATGAGCAAGATATTACCACTGCTTATCTATTGATTTAGAACCATCAATATTTGAAACTCCACATGCGTGGAATTTGAAAACATATTAATCAAAATAAAAAAAACGACATCTCTGCCGTTTGTGTTTAAAGTATTGGTGGAGCCTAGGGGGATCGAACCCCTGACCTCATCGCTGCCAGCGATGCGCTCTCCCAGCTGAGCTAAGGCCCCTTATGATCGGTCTCGACTATGTATTTGTTCTCCATTCCCTCAAACAAACCAGTACCGCGACAAGAAAGATCATACCATGGGAATATTATAAGTGTCAACTGTTAATTAAAAAAATTGACCATGCTTTCAGTCAGGTTTATCTGAAATAGCAGGATCGACTAATATCCCAACTGATCAGTCTCCATATGCAGACGATTGTCGACAGCTACGCCAAGCTGCAGGATGCCGACATGACGGCTCTTCAGTACTCCATCCTGCAGACGCTCGCCCATGAGGGCAGCAAACCTCTTCCGAGCTGGCAGCCATGCTTGCGTGACCCCGTCGGCCGTGACGAACCTGAGCGGCAAGCTCGTAGACATAGGCTACATCGATCGCGTCTTCAGCAAAGAAGACCGGCGACAAGTGAATCTTCGCATTACGCAAGTCGGTCATGCGGCCGAGCAAAGACTTATAGCCCGATTCATGCAGCTGACCGAGGGGTTGTGGACCGAATTTTCATCCGGGGAAATGGATCTCCTGATCCAATCGTATGAAGAAATTTATCACCCACCTCCATAAGCGAATCCAAGAAACCTAAACCGTCGCCAAGGAAGACAGATTGTCATCACCGACCTCCAGGAAGAAAAAATCCAGGAAGTTGTAAAGGAAATCGAAGCCCTCGGCGGAGACGCGCTGGGCCTCAAGCATAATGTTGCCTCCGAAGAGGACCGGGTATCCGTCGTCGTCTCTGCGATCGCCAAGTTCGGCCAGAAAAATGTCCTCGTCAACAACGCCGGCATCTCCGACGCAGTTCCATTCATGGATCAGAGCGTTGAGTGCTGGGAGCGCATGATGACGGTCAACGTCACGAGCATCTTCCTTGGCCAGAAATATGTAATTCCTCATATGATCGAAGCAGGAGGCGGCTCCATCGAAACGCCGATGACCGTCGATCTGATGAAGGACGAGCAGATGGTTCAATGGTTTCTGATGCAGACTCCGCTGCCTGCCTCGGCAAGCCGGAAGACATCGCGCAAGGCGTTCTGTTCCTTGCTTTGACCCATGCAAAAGACCTTCGCTGCAAGCAGCGAAGGTCTTTTCATCTGCCGGAAAATCAAGCATCCGCCGGATTTTTGGACAGCAGGCTGGACAGCTCCTTCATGAACATGTCGATGTCCTTGAACTGCCGGTACACCGATGCGAAGCGCACATAGGCGACTTCGTCGACCGGATACAGCTGCTGCATGAGGATCTCGCCGATATCGCGGCTCTCGACTTCCGCCTGGGCGGTCGTGCGGATTTCCTTCTCGACCTCGGAGACGATCTCCTCCAGCCTCTCGGCAGGGACGGGACGCTTCTCGCAGGCACGGATAAGCCCGCGCAGGATCTTGTCCCGGCTGAACTCCTCCCGGCTTCCATCCTTCTTGATGACGATCAGAGGGGTCTCCTCGATCATCTCGAAGGTCGTGAACCTGCGGCTGCAGCGCTCGCATTCGCGCCTTCTGCGGATGGACTTGTCCCCGTTGGCGGGACGGGAATCCAGCACCTTCGTTCCGGAATGCTCGCAATATGGGCATTTCATGGGGATTCCCTCCCTTGATTCGGTGTGATGGCCTTTTTTCATCTGAAATCCGCTCGGTTGCGGAATTGGTGGACTGTCGGACAAATTATTGCCGAGCTCGCCGTATGATCCGGCAAATTCCGCACATAATACTTTTACTAACAGCGAGGAGGTGAACAACAATGTCTAACAACAACAGCGGCAGCCGCAACCAACTGCTCGTGCCAAACGCAAACGCGGCACTGGATCAAATGAAATTCGAAGTTGCTCAAGAACTGGGTATCGCCATCCCGCAGGACGGCTACTACGGCAGCTTCACGACGCATGACGCAGGTTCCCTTGGCGGTTACATCACGAAACGCCTGGTAACGATCGGCGAGCAATCCCTGGCAGGTCAAACAAATACTATGGCCTGATATCGGAAAGCCCGGCAACGTCTCCTCGAAACGGGAGGCGTTCCGGGTTTTTTTTGCATTCAGCTGAGCCGGCCTGAAGCGCTTGACTCGCTGGCCATGTCGGGATACAAATCCCTATACTTATTATAATAATAATCGACACGTTGTACATAGTGGCGCGTCTCTCCATATGGAATGCTGCTCAGGTTTTTGAGCGTGCCGTCCCAAGTCCCGTTCTGCAGCCACTTGGACACTTTGCCGGGGCCGGCATTGTAGGCTGCGACCGCCGCGACCGAATTGCCCTTGAACTGCTGATGAAGGGAGTGTATGTACCAGGAGCCGGCCCGGATGCTGAGCTTCGTATCGGAGGTCACTCCCTCTGCGGTCAAAGCCTCGAGCTTGGCCGTCTCGATGATCCACTGGGCCGTATCGGGCATCAGCTGCATCACCCCCGCAGCTCCTTTCTTCGAGACCTTGCCGGTATGGAAATTCGATTCCACGCGGATGATGGCCGCGATGAGATACGGATCGACTTCATAATCGGAAGCGCCGGCCTGGATCTCTTCGACGAAAGAGATCGGATACATCATCCGGCCCATCCAGTCGGACTTGAGGAAAAGCAGGAGGACGAATCCCGTCAGCACGATCAGCAGCACCCTTTTCTTGGCCAGCCATCTCATGCCGGCACAAGCTCCGTCATCCATCGCCCGATCTGAGCGCGGGTATCCTCCAGGCTGCCGCTGTTGTCGATGACCCAGTCCCCTCGCCGCTTTTTCTCGTCCAGACTCATTTGCAGGCCGATTCGCCGCTCCGCTTCCGCCTGGTCCATGCCGTTTCTCTCCATGAGACGCTTGACCTGAAGCTCATGCGGCACATGAACGACCAGGACGCCGTCGTAAGCCTTGTCCTGTCCCGTTTCGTACAAGAGCGGGATATCCGCCACAATGAGCCTTCCGGGAGATTCAGCCTCGGCGCGGTCCATTTCTTCCTTCATTTGCGCGCGTATCGCCGGGTGCAGGATCGACTCGAGCTGCCTCAGCTTGTCCGGATCTCCGAATACGACCCGCCCCAAGGCGGCCCGATCGAGCATGCCGTCCGGGAGCAGCAGGCTGCGGCCAAAAGCCGCAACGATGTCGTCCAATGCCGGCGTTCCGGGCAGAACAACCTTCCGGGCCGCCTCGTCGGCATCCGATACGAAGGCTCCCGTTTCGCGCAGAAAGCGGGCTACGGTGCTCTTGCCGCTGGCGATTCCGCCTGTAAGTCCTATTCTCAAGAGATGCGAACCTCCTTTTTGCAGCCATAATTCCTCTTGTAAAGCCCAATATCCCTCCGCCGCGGGAGGGATAGGGAGATGTTACCATAGTTTGCCGAATCCGATCAGAAGCAGCAGGACGCCGGGCAGAAAGCTCAGCGCCTTCATCCGGTTGACTCCGGAGAACCGGAAGCCGAAGCGCAGTCCCCCCACCAGGAAAAGTCCGCTCGCCAGCATGATGCAGCATGCCGTGACCCAAGGTACGAGACCGACCATAGCGGCTCCGAGACCTGCGCCGAATGCATCCAGCGACAATGCAGAGCCGAGCAGAAGAGCTTCGCCCGCGCTTATGCTTCCCGAGCTGTCCATATCGGCGGCTTGCGGCGTCTTCAGAATCTGAATGACGAGGCCAAGCTTTTTGATTTCGAACGTAAGCACCGCGGCCGGCGGCAAGGGAGCCTCGTTCGAGCCGACCCCCGGCATCGCTGCCGGATCCGGATTGTCGCGGGCTGAGCTCACATCCGGCTTGGCTTTGTCCTCCTTGCCGCGCCGAAACTGCTGCACAAGGGTATAAGATCCGATCAGCACCAGGATGGCGGCCCCGATCAGCTTCGCCCCTTCGGGGGATACGAATCCGGAGAGCCAAGCCCCGACCTTCATGGCGAGCAGAATGACGATGCCCGAACAGCCCGTAATAATCAGCACGGACAGCATCGGGATGCGGATACGCCTCAGCCCGTATGTGACTCCTACGCCGAATCCATCCACGCTGACGGCAAATGACAAGAGCAACAGCGGCAGTATGTGGGCGAACACGTTCCAGCCCTACCTCCCTGCATTTGACTTAGGATCATCATATGCAAGGGATGGGCGTCTGTTCCTGTCGCTTCATCGTGCGCCGGGCGACACCGGCTTCGGCGCTGCTTGGCGGCGCGTCAGCCGCTCTTGCGGACGCGCGCCTTCGGCAGCGGCTGGCAAACCGCGCAAGTATGCGTGCCGCGCCCGCCGACGACGCTCTTCTCGATCGGCCTGCCGCAGTTCCGGCAAGGCTCGTTCTTGCGGCCGTACACAAGCAGCTCATGCTGGAACTTGCCGGGATCTCCCTGTCCGTTGACATAGGACTTGATGGAGGAGCCTCCCGCATCGACGGCCCTCTGCAGCGTTTCGCGGATCGCCGCGTGAAGCAGCTTCCACTGGGCCGGCTTCAGCCGGTCCGCCGTCAGCTCGGGATGGATGCCGGCCTGGAACAGCGCCTCATCCACATAAATATTGCCAAGCCCCACAATATATTCTTGATTCAGCAGCAGCGGCTTGATGCGCGTCGTCCGCTTGGCAAGCCTTGCCACCAGCGACTCGTACGTAAACTCCTCGCTCAGTGGCTCCAGCCCGAGCTTCAGCAGCGGGGGCATCGTGAATTCCTCGCCCGGCTTGAACAGATGCATCGTTCCGAACTGGCGGACATCCTTGTACCGCAGCTCGGTTCCGTCCGTGAAGCGGAAGCGCACATGCGTATGCTTCGCCACTTCGTCCTCAGCAGCATGCAGTCCGTATTTGCCCTCCATGCGCAGATGGGAGACGAGCACGAGCCCGTCCAGAACGAAACGGATGAACTTGCCCCGGCGTTCCACGTTCAGGATCGTATGGCCCTCAAGGGCAGCCTCGAACGCTTCGGGCTCCTTGGGGCGCTGTATGATGCGCGGCAGGCTGACGACGACCTTCTCGATCGTCTTGCCCCCTGCGAGAATATTGAGTGTTCGGGTTACCGTCTCTACCTCCGGCAATTCCGGCATGATGTCATCACCTCTTAGGCTTCTATTATACCGGAACCATC
This sequence comes from Paenibacillus sp. D51F, assembly GCF_053345695.1. Lineage (NCBI taxonomy): Bacteria > Bacillati > Bacillota > Bacilli > Caryophanales > Paenibacillaceae > Paenibacillus > Paenibacillus sp. D51F. The sequence continues at coordinate 444,348 of NZ_JBKFAO010000002.1, forward strand.
CTGGCGGCGCATTGCTCAGATTCTGACTGCAAGGGGGCTACTTCGCCTCGTACCAGTTGGCTCCGAAGCTGACTTCGGCCTTCAGCGGCACATTCAGCTCCAAGGCGCTCTCCATCACTTCCGGCACGAGCTTCTTCATGACTTCCAGCTCCTCCGGCGGCACCTCGAACACCAATTCATCATGTACCTGCAAAAGCATGCGGCTCTTCATGCCGTCGGTCCGCAGCCGCTCCTGCATCTTCACCATCGCCAGCTTGATGATATCGGCCGCCGTTCCCTGGATCGGCGTGTTCATCGCGGTCCGCTCGGCGAACGAGCGAAGGTTGAAGTTCGACGCCTTGATCTCCGGCAAATAGCGGCGGCGCTCCAGCAGCGTCTTCACATAACCGTCCTTGCGCGCTTCCAGGACGATATCGTCCATGTATTTGCGCACGCCTCTGAACGCCTCGAAGTACTGCTCGATGAAACGCGACGCTTCCTTCCGGGTGATGTTCAGGTTCTGGGACAAGCCGAAGTCGCTGATGCCGTACACGATGCCGAAGTTGACCGCCTTCGCCGAGCGCCGCATGTTGGAATCGACCTCCGACTCCTGCACGCCGAACACGTCCATGGCCGTCTTCGTATGGATGTCCATGTCATGCGTGAAAGCTTCGGTCAGTCCCTCGTCGCCCGATATATGGGCCAGCACGCGAAGCTCGATCTGCGAGTAGTCGGCCGCCAGGATGCTCCAGCCCGGCTCGGAAGGCACGAACGCCTTGCGGATCTTGCGTCCTTCCTCCAGGCGGATCGGGATATTCTGCAGGTTCGGGAATTGGCTGCTCAGCCGGCCTGTAGCCGCGATCGTCTGCCGGTAGTACGTATGGATCTTGCCGCTGTCCTCGCGGATCTCCTTGAGCAAGCCCTCCACGTAGGTGGACTGCAGCTTATGCAGCTGGCGGAAATGCAGGATGAGCGGAATGATCTCATGGTAGGGCTCCAGCTTCTCCAGCACATCGGCGTCCGTGGAATAGCCGGTCTTGGTCTTCTTCATGACGGGCAGTCCCAGACGGTCGAACAGAATCTCGCCAAGCTGCTTCGGAGAGTTGATGTTGAATTCCGTCCCCGCAAGGCGGTAAATCTCGGCCACGTCGGCGCTGATGCCCTTCTCGAGCTCCTGGCCCAGCTCGCGGATCGCGCCGGCATCCGCGCAGATGCCGAGCTTCTCCATGTCCGCCAGCACGCCGGACAGCGGCTGCTCCAGCTCGAAGTAGAGACGGTTCATGCCGCTCTGCTCCAGCTTCTCGCGCTGCAGCGGCGCAAGCCCGCGCACGGCTTCGGCCTTGGCTGCCAGGTGGGCGTACAGCGTCTCCTTGTCCGGCACCTTGAACTTGGCCCCTTTGCCGTAGACCGACTCGTCCGACGGCACGGATGGAAGGCCGCTGCGGGCGGCGATGCCGGTGACGCTCTGGTCGGTATCCGTCGGGTCGAGCAGGTAGGCGGCCAGGACGATGTCGAAGCCGGCTCCCTGCAGATGGACGCCGATCCGGTTCAGGACGAGCTCCGCACGGTGCAGATCGCAGCCGGTCTTCGGCCGGGACGGGTCGGCAAGCCAGCTTTTGAAGCCGTCCGCGTCCGCGCTCGCGAGCCAATCCGCATCCATGACGAACACCTGGTCCTCCACCGCATAAGCCGCTCCGAGAATATCGGCATGATGGGGGTTGTCCCCATGCGATTCCAGGAAAAAGCCTCCGGATTCATCCAGCGCGGCTTCCAGCGCCGACTTGGCCTCCGAATCCCCGATCTCGACCGGTACGATGGTCAGCTCACGGCTCGGAGCCGTATCCGCAGCTCCTCCACCTGCGCCAGCCGACAGGTCCAGCCTCTCCATCAAGGAGCGGAATTCAAGCCGGCCGAACACATCCGCCAGCACGGAAGGCTCGAAGCCGCTATAAGGAAAGTCTGCCGTTTCTTCCTCGAGAGGAACCTCGCGGAAGATCGTCGCCAGCTGCTTGCTCATGAGCGCGGCTTCACGGTTCTCTTCCACGCGCTCTTTCAGCTTGCCTTTCAGCTCGCCGGAATGCTCCAGCACGCCTTCGACCGTGCCGTATTCATGCAGAAGCTTGAGCGCGGTCTTCTCCCCGACACCGGGAATGCCCGGTATGTTGTCGGACGTATCGCCCATCAAGCCCTTGAGGTCGATGATCTGGCTGGGCACGAGGCCGTAGCGTTCCTTGACGGCTGCGGGATCGTAAAGCTCCGTCTCGCTTACGCCCTTGCGCGTCACGGCGATCGTCACCTGCTCCGAGGCCAGCTGCAGCATGTCCTTGTCTCCGGACACGACAATCGTCTTGACCCCCTTCTCGTCCGCCAGCCGGGTCATCGTCCCGATAATGTCATCCGCTTCGTAGCCGCTCAGCTCGAACTGCTTGATGCCGAACGCAGCCACGACCTCCTTGATCAGCGGGAACTGCTCCGACAGCTCGGAAGGCGTCTTCTGGCGGGTTCCCTTGTAATCCGCGAAGCTCTCGGTGCGGAACGTCACCTTGCCGGCGTCGAAGGCGACGAGCACATGCGTCGGCTTCTCTTCTTCAAGAACCTTGAGCAGCATCGTCGTGAAGCCGTATACGGCGTTCGTATGTAATCCCGCTGCGTTCGTCAGCGGCGGCATGGCGTAGAAAGCCCGGTTGGCAATACTGTTGCCGTCGATCAATATCCACTTGTCCATTGGGCACCTCGTCCTGTTCATGGTTGCTTCCATCATACCATAAACGGCCCTCCGATTCCCGGACGGGACGCTCCCGATTCGATCGGTTCGAAACCTCTGGATGGATTCAGCGTATGTAAATTTATCTTATCATTGGAATATTAAGGAGTGATTTGAATGTATTCGGGAGTCGGACTTTTCGGAATCGGATTTCTATTCATCGGATTCCTGTTTTTCGCCCTCCACGTCGCCCTCTGCGCATGGGCTTATCGCGATGCGAGAAGGCGCGGGCACAGCAGCGAATACGCGCTGATCGTCCTGCTCGCCCTGCTCGTAGCGCCGATGCTCGGACTCATCGTCTATCTGCTGATTCGCGGCGACGGCTCCTACGGAGACCGGCGGTACTGATAAAAAAACAGCCCCGGGATCATCGATCCCAGGGCTATTTGATTGTTCAGAAGCTTTCGCCCCTTATTTCGCTACCGTCTTGTTGTAGATGCCGATCTTCTCGGTGATCTGCTTGGCCGCATCGTCAAGCGCGGCCTTGACGTCCTTCTTGCCCGTGAACGCTTCCTCGATCGCGCCTTCAACCGTCTGGCGCGCTTCCGGGAAGACGCCCATGACGGCGCCTTGGCTGGCCGTGCCCGCCTTGGAGGCATGCAGCTGGTCTACTGCCGTCTGGAACTGCGGGTACTTCGTCAGATTGTCCTTGACGATCTGCTCGTCGTAAGCTTTCGTCGTGATCGGGAAGTAGCCGGTGTTGATGTGCCACTCTGCTTGTACTGCCGGCTCAGCCAAATACTTGATGAACTCCCAGGCAGCCTTCTGCTCTTCGGCCGGCTTGTTGTTCAGAACCCACAAGCTCGCGCCGCCGACGACGACGCCGCCTTCGGAGGATGCGTCCGGCTTAGGCAGGAAAGCCGTGCCGACTTCGAATTTGCCTGCGACGCCGTCGACGATGCCGCGCAGCGAGGCCGTCGAATCCAGCGTCATGCCGATCTGGCCGGCCAGGAACGCTTTTTTCGTGTCGTCCGTCTTGCGTCCGAGATTCAGCGCGGACTTGTCGTCGACCATGCCCTTCCACCAGGTCAACGTGTTGACGGCCGCTTCCTGGTTCACGAGCGATTCGGAGGCGGCGCTGTCGCGGCCGTTGCCGTTGTTGACGAGATCCTTGCCCTGATTCGCCAGCAGCTGCTCCACGAACCAGCCGTAGATGGCGAAGGAAGCTCCCGTCACGCCGCCGCCGGTCAGCTTCTTGGCCGCTTCGGCTACCTCCTGGTAAGTCGCAGGCGGCTTGTTCGGATCAAGTCCGGCTTTTGTGAACAGATCCTTGTTATAATAAAGAATCGGGTTGGACGTATTGAATGGCATCGAGTACTGCTTGCCGTCGAACGTGTAATAGCTCCGGATATTCGGCTCCAGCGAGGACACGTCGTAGTTTTCCTCGTCGATGAACTGCTGCACCGGCGTCACGGCGCCGGAATCGATCATGAATCTCGACCCGATTTCATACACCTGGATCAAGGACGGGCCTGACTTCGAATCCATTGAAGCCTTCAGCTTGTTCAGGCTCTCGTCATAGGTGCCCTGGAAGACGCCTTCCACTTTCACATCGGGATGCGAGGCGTTGAAATCGCTGACCAGCTTGTCCGCGGCTTTGCCGAGCTCGCCGCTCATGGAATGCCACCAGACGACCTTGACCGGCTCCTTGGCAGGCTCCGTGGAAGCTCCGCCCGCATTCGCGGAGGCGTCCGTATTGGAAGCCGCGGAGGTTGGTGCCGGATCGGCGCTTTGCCCGCCGTTGCTCGGATTCGATGCGCAGGCAGACAGAGGCAGCACGAGCATAGCCGCCACAGGCAGCGCCATTTTCCAATTGCGTTTGACCATGGTTGGATTTCTCTCCCTTTGAATCGATATTTGTATATATGGCAAGTCCCGAAGGACGAATACCCGAATGAGGACTGGAATCATGCCGGCTGCATTAGTTCCATACGCGGCCTGGCGTCTTGCTCAGTTCATCGCAGCCTTAGCTCAGCCTTTGACCGCACCGGCTGTAATCCCCCGCACGAGCGGCTTGAGTCCCAGCGCCAGCAGCACGAGGGATGGTACCAGGACGAGCGCCACTCCGCAGAGCACCAGATTCCAGCTCGTCAGCTCCTCGAACTGAAGCATCGCGATCCCGATCTGGACCGTCCGCATGGCATCGCTGCTCGTGATGAGCAGCGGCCACAGGTACTGGTTCCAGCCGTTCAGGAATACATATACAGCCAGCGATGCGGCAGCAGGCCCGGACAACGGCAGCACGACGGAGACGAAGTGGCGGAAATGCCCGCAGCCGTCGATGCGCGCCGCCTCGAACAGCTCGCGCGGCAGCTGCAGGAAAAACTGGCGGAGCAGGAACACGCCGAATGCCGAAGCCGCAAAGGGCACGATGAGCCCTTGGAACGAATCAAGCCATCCCCAGCTTTTGACCGTCAAATAATTCGGGATGATCGTCACTTCCCATGGAATCATCATCGTGCTGATGAACAGCGCGAACCAGAACCTGCTTCCCGAGAACCGGATGTAGACGAATGCGTAGGCCGCCAGCGCCGCCGTCAGCACCTGGAGCACCATGATCGCGATCGCCAGAACAAAGCTGTTGACGATGAAGCCGAAGATCGGCACCGTTTCAATCGCGTTCTTGAGCCCTCCGGTGTACAAGCCGGATGGAAGCAGCTTGGGCGGATACTCGCTGGCTTCGGCCGGGGTCATGAAGCTCTGGGCGAGCAGGTACAGCAGCGGTCCGAGCACGAACAGCGCCAGCAGGATGAGCGAGCCGTAAAGGCTGAATAACCGGACCGGATGGCGCGGATGGCCGTATCCCCTCACTGGTAATGCACCTTCTTTCCAAGTACGAGGAATTGAACCGCCGTCAGCAGGAGCATAAGGGCGAACAGCACGATCGCCAGCGCGCTGCCGGTGCCGAACTGGTAGTTGACGAATGCTTCGCGGTAGATGGAGTACACCAGCACATCCGTGGAGCCGGCAGGGCCGCCCCGAGTCAGGATGTTGACCTGCCCGAACGATTGGAAGGCGCTCATGATCGACACGACCGCAAGGAAGAACAGCGTCGGCGACAGCAGCGGCAGCTTGATCGAGAAAAACGTTCTCCACATCGAAGCGCCGTCGATCCGCGAGCTGTCCATGACATCGTTGTCCAGCCCTTGAATGGCGGCCAGGAGCAGGACGAAAGGAAACCCGGAGTTCATCCATATCGTCATGAGCGAGACGGAACCGAGCGCCACGGAGGGATCGGTCAGCCATTGGATCGGCGCGATGCCGACCTGGCCCAGCAAGTAGTTGAGCATGCCGAGCGTCGGATGATACAGGATCATCCACAGGATGGATGCCGTTCCGACGGAGAGGGCGAGCGGAACCGAAAAGACGAAGCGGAAAATCTTGCTGCCTCTGCCAGCGGCATGGACGAGGCTTGCGCACAGCAAGCCGAGAGCAAGTCCGGCCGGTACGGTCAGCAGCGTGAACTTGACGGTGATCCAGAGGCTGTTCCAGAATGCGGACGATTCCATCATCCGAGAATAATTGTCCCAGCCCGCATAAGCGGCGACCCTGCCACGGGGATCGGTAAGCTGAAAGCTCAGATAGACCGAGCGTGCCATCGGGTAAAAGAGAAACAAGGTGAATACAGCCAGGCTCGGCGCCAGAAACAAATAACCGAGCAGCTGCTCCCGGATCCGCCTCAGCTTGCCTGCTGCGATCGGGGTACCGGCCGAGGCTGCGGAGGCCGGAGACAAGACCGGTTCAGGCTTGTCCGAATATAAGGATGAACTCATGGGTGATTGCCACCGCCCTTTTTTCAATAGATTGCAAGGCCGGAATCGGCTTGGCAACTCCAACGATAACGTCCTTTTGTAACCCCTATGTCAGCAATTTATTAAGATTAGGAAATGTAATAACGCTTGCCGGATAGCAGGGATCTCTTTCTAAAGATTTCTTTAGATTTCAAATCCATGGGAGACAGGCTTTCAGAGACGGCATATAATGATGGCGAACGGGATCGCCGAAAGCGGCTTCTGACGGAACGGAGCCCGACTGGGAGGGAACAAGAGGATGACAGGGGAAATCGAGCAGGACGGAAATGCAGGCGGCCCGATCGTGATCGGGCATAGAGGCGCAGCCGGGGAGGCGCCCGAGAACACGCTCGCGAGCTTCAGGCTTGCGGCCGAGCAAGGAAGCCATATGGTGGAGCTGGACATTCACTTGTCGGAGGACGGCAAGCTCATCGTCTGCCATGACGATACGCTCGACCGGACGACGGACCGCACGGGAGCGATCCGCTCCCTGCATTCGGACGCCATCCGCGAGGCGGACGCCGGGAGCTGGTTCTCGCCTTCGTTTGCCGGGGAACGAGTGCCGTTTCTGGAGGAAGTCTACGATCTCCTCCCGGCCCCTATCGAGATCAACGTCGAAGTAAAGGATTCCGGAGGAGCACGGCTGGACGAGGCGCTGCTTGATTGCCTCCGCAGGGAAAGCCGCCTGGAGCGCACCGTCGTGTCCTCCTTCGACCACAAGCTGCTCCTCAGGCTGAAGCAAGCCGAGCCGGAGCTCCGCATCGGACTGCTGTACGCCGCCGATCTCATCCATCATGCGTCCTATGCGGCGCTGCTGGAGACGGAGGTATGGTCGCTCCATCCGCATCACGGCCTCATCGGAGCCAAGGATGCCGAGGACGCCGTCGCCGCAGGGCTCCGCATCTATCCTTACACGGCCAATCATCCCGCCGAATGGGACCGTCTTGCAGCCATCGGTGTGACCGGCATCATCACCGACTATCCGGGCCGATTGATGGAGCATCTGAGCCGCCGTTGAGGTCATGCGCAACGCAAACAGCCTGCACATTTCGTGCAGGCTTTCTTTATTTTCATATGAAGACGATCGAGCTCAGCCCTGCGGAGCGGCATCGGTTCGGCATGAACGATCTGCCTCGATTTCCACGCTGAATACTGTTCTCCATGTTGAAAAAAGACGAAAAAGCCCCTCGCATGGGAGCGAGGGGCTTTGGGCATCATACGTTCAAATCCGGGCGCTTGCCTGTGACGAGGTAAGTGACGCTCTCCCCGATGTTCGTCGCATGGTCGGCGATGCGTTCGATATAGCGGCCGACAAAGCTGAGCAGCATCGCTTGGTTGATCGCACGGGGATTCTCGACCATGATCGTGAACATTTCCCGGATGATCTGCGAATAGAGGGCATCGACAATGTCGTCGTCCTTGGCCATCTTGTAGGCCAGATCCACGTTCTCCTGCACGTAGGATTGGATGGATTCGAAGATCATCGTCTGCACGGTCTCCGCCATGCGCGGCAGGTCGATCAGCGGCTTGATCAGCTCTTGGCCGTCCAGACGCATGACGACCTTGGCGATGTCGACGGACAGATCGCCCATCCGCTCCAGGTCACCCGAGATCCGGAACGCCACGAGAATGCGGCGCAGGTCCTTGGCGACCGGCTGCTGCGTCGCGATCAGCTTGGAGCCGAGCTCGGTGATCTTCTCCTCCAGGCGGTTCAGCTCCGGATCCTCCTGGATGATCTGAGCCGCTTCCTTGGCATTGATATGGATGAGGGAATGCATGGATTTGGTCAGCGCCGATTCGACATGGTCTCCCATTTCGACCAGCATAGCCTTCAATTGATCCAGTCCTTCGTCAAGCTCCTTGCGTTTGATCACGTTCTCTCTCCCTCTCCCGGCTTCAGCCTTAACCGAATCGCCCTGTAATATAGTCTTCCGTCCGCGCATCCGTAGGATTGGAGAACAGCTTCTCCGTCTCTTCCGCTTCCACGAGCTCTCCATTGAGGAAAAATACCGTGCGGTCGGAAACCCTGGCCGCCTGATGCATGTTGTGCGTCACCATGACGATCGTGTACTCTTTCTTGAGCTCGCGGACGAGCTCCTCGATCTTGAGCGTCGAGATCGGGTCCAGAGCGGACGTCGCCTCGTCCATGAGCAGCACCTCCGGCTCAACGGCGAGAGCGCGCGCGATGCACAGCCGCTGCTGCTGGCCGCCCGAGAGGCTCAGCGCGGACTTGCCGAGCAGATCCTTCACTTCCTCCCACAGCGAGGCGCCGCGCAGGCTGCGCTCGACGATGTCGTTCAGGCGGGATTTGTCCCGTATGCCGTGCAGGCGCGGACCATAGGCGACATTGTCGAAAATCGACTTGGGAAAAGGATTGGGCTGCTGGAACACCATGCCGACACGCTTGCGGAGCACTTCCACGTCGGTGTCCGCGCCGTAGATATCCTGCCCGTCCAGCTTGACGCTGCCGCCGATCTGAACGCCCGGCACGAGATCGTTCATCCGGTTCAGCGTGCGGAGGAAGGTGGACTTGCCGCAGCCGGACGGTCCGATGAAGGCCGTCACGGTTTTTTCGGGAATGCCGAGATTGATCTCCTTCAGGGCGTGAAAGTCTCCATAATGCAAATTAAGACGGTCGATCTCCATTACCTGGTTCATAGTGTCCCCTGCTCCCATTCGTCTTGGAATCTTAGCCGAAGCGGCCCGAGATGTAATCGTCGGTCTGCTTGTTTTCCGGATTCGTGAAAATGATGTTCGTATCGTTGTGCTCGATCAGGTTGCCCATATAGAAGAATGCTGTCTTGTCGGACACACGGGCGGCTTGGGCCATGTTGTGCGTGACGATGACAATGCAGTATTCCTGCTTCAGCTCCGAGATCAGCTCTTCGATCTTGGACGTGGAGACGGGATCCAGCGCTGACGCCGGCTCGTCCATAAGCAGCACTTCCGGCTCGACCGACAGCGTGCGGGCGATGCACAGACGCTGCTGCTGGCCGCCGGACAGCGACAGCGCGGACTGGTTGAGACGATCCTTCGTCTCCTCCCAGAGAGCCGTGCGGCGCAGGCAGGATTCCACGATCTCGTCCAGCTCCCGCTTCTTCTTCACGCCATGATAGCGCGGACCGAAGGCGATGTTCTCGTAGATCGACTTGTAGAACGGATTCGGCTTCTGCCAGACCATTCCGATCCGCTGCCGCAGGGAGACGACATCGGTGCCCGGAGCATTGATGTCCGCTCCGTCGAACCAGATGCTTCCGGTCATGCGGGCATCGGGAATGGTGTCGTTCATCCGGTTCAGGCTGCGCAGGAACGTCGACTTGCCGCAGCCGGAAGGACCGATCAAGGCGTTGACGCTTCCCTTGGCGAAGCGAAGGCTGACCTTTTTCACCGCTTCCTTTTCCCCGTAAAATACGCTCAGGTTATCCGCGCTCAGCGCATCCGTCCCGGCGTGTTCCTCTGCACGGGCCCCGGGGGCCGACTGTGTAGACAATGCCATGGAATTATAGCCTCCTCAGATGAGATTAACGAGATGCGGTCAGCTTGCGGTAAAGGAAGCGGCCCAGCCAGCGCGACCCGAGGTTGAACAGCAGCACGGTCAGGATGAGCACCGCCGATGCGCCGGCGGCGATCTGCGCCGCGTCGGGCGCGACGCCTTCGCTGTTGATCTTCCAGATGTGGACCGCCAGCGTCTCGGCAGGCCTCAGCGGATTGAGAGGCGATACCGGGCTGAGCGGATTCCAGTCCGTGAAGTCCAGGCGCGGAGAGCTCATGCCCGCCGTGAACAGCAGCGCCGCCGCTTCGCCGAAGACGCGGCCCGCAGCCAGGATGGTGCCGGTCAGAATAGTCGGCAGCGATACCGGCAGCAGCACCTTGGTGATCGTATGCCAGCGCGTCAGGCCGAGCGCAAGCCCGGCTTCCTTCTGTTCACGCGGCACTCCGCGGATGCCTTGCTCGGTGATCCTTACCATGAGCGGCAGGTTGAATACCGTCAGAGCCAGCGCTCCTGCGAGCAGCGAGAACTTAAGGTCGAAATACTGCACGAACACAAGCAGGCCGAACAGGCCGACGACGATGGAAGGGAAGGAAGAAAGCACTTCGACAACGAGGCGGATGAAGTCCGTGAACCGTCCAGGACGCGAATATTCCGCCATATAGATGCCGGCCCCGATGCCGAGGGGAACCGTTATGATCATAGTCAGGACAAGCAGGAACAAGGAGTTGAAGAGCTGCGGCCCGATGCCGCCTCCCGTCTTGAACGTCTCTGGAGGAGAGGTCAGGAAATGCCAGCTGATCTGTCCGAGGCCTCGGTACAGGATGAATCCGATCAACGAAGCCAGGACGGCGATGATCAGGAAAGCGAAGAAATAGAATACGGCGGTCGCGATGCGGTCTGCCGTTCTGTTGGACATTCTCATCTGCGTGCTCTCCTCTCCAGAAGGCGTACAATGCCGACAAATACAAACGTCATGACGAGCAGGACGAGCGCCAGGCTCCAAAGAACGTTGTTCTGCACGGTGTCTTTGACCGTGTTGCCCATGCTCAGCGTAATGACGCTCGTCAGCGTGGAAGCCGACTCGAACAGGGATCTGGGAATATGCGGCGAGTTGCCGATGACCATCTGCACCGCAAGCGCCTCGCCGAACGCGCGGGCGATGCCGAGCACGACGCCGGTGAGCATCGATGGGAGCACAGCGGGCAATATGCTGCGGGAAATCGTCTGCCAGCGGGTAGCTCCGAGCGCATAGCTGCCTTCCTTGAGGCCGCGCGGCAGATTGGACAAGGCATCCGTGGCGATCGAGGTGATCGTCGGAAGGATCATGATCGACAGGACGATCGCGCCCGCCGCGATGCCGAGTCCCTGTCCGGGAAAGATCGAGCGCAGGAACGGCACGACGACGCTGAGGCCGACAAAGCCGTACACGACCGACGGAATGCCGGCAAGCAGCTCGATGACCGGCTGCATGAAGCGTTTGCCGAACTTAGGCATCAGCTCCGTCATGAAGACGGCCGCGCAGAAGCTGAGCGGCGCCGCGATGCAGGCCGCAAGGATGGAAGTCGCGAACGAACCCGTAATGAACGGAAGCGCGCCAAAAGAAGGCGGCTCGCCGTCCGGCGACCACTTGATGCCGGTCAGGAACTCCGGTACGCTGACCCCGTTTTTGAAAAAGGTGGCAAGCCCTTTGGATGCGACGAAAAAGACCATCGAAAAAATCGTGACAATAAGTATGGCTACGCAAATAAGGGTATAGGCTTTGCCCTGCCATTCGCTCGCTGCGCGGCTGCGTCTGGAACGCTTCGGCCGAGCTGGATTGCCGGCGGAAGGCCCCCCCTTCTTGGCTCCGGCGGAATCAGGCTTGCCTTCGGCTGGCGCTGCTGCAGGCTTTGCGTCTCCGGGGCCGCCCGGGGAAGTTTGTCTCATGGCGTTCATTTCTCATCTCTCCTTACGCCTTGGCATTATCATGGCGCAAAGCCAAGGCGCGGAAGTGGTTTCCGCGCTCTTGGCCTGCTGCAGCGCGCCATTGGCGCAACTGATCTTATTTCGTAATATTGCCTGCTTCGTCACGTTTTACTTGCATCTCGTGGATCGAGATGTAGCCCAGATCCGTGATGTCCGTTTTTTGAACGTCGTCGCTCAGCATGTAGTCGATGAAAGCTTTCACGATTTCGTTAGGCTCGCCTTTCGTGTACATGTGCTCGTAAGCCCATACCGGATAAGAACCGGATTTCACGTTGTCGGCCGTAGCGTCTACGCCGTCAAGCTTGATCGTTTTGACGGAATCGTCCAGGTAGGAGAGAGCCAGGTAGCCGATCGCTCCAGGAGTTTCGCCGACAAGCTTCTTGACCGTGCCGGAGGAATCTTCTTGAATGTTGCCGGGAAGGTCTTGGGATGCCGTTCCAAGTGCGTATTTCTCGAACGTCTTGCGAGTTCCGGAGCTGGATGGTCGGTTGACGATGACGATTTTCTCGTCTTTGCCGCCAGCGTCTTTCCAGTTCGTGATCTTGCCGGTGAAGATATCGACCAGCTGCTGCTTCGTCAGGTTGTCGATGCCGACTTCCTTGTTCACGACCGTTGCCATGGCTACAACTGCGACTTGATGGTCAACCAGCTCTTGAGCTTTCGCCGCATCGGCATCTTTGAATTTCTCGCCGGCGAAGATGTCGGAGTTGCCGATATCGGCTTGGCCTTCGGATACTTGCGTCAGGCCGGTGCCGCTGCCGCCGCCTTGGACTTGAACGGTGATGTTGGAATATTGGGAGTCGGCCATGAATTTCTTGGACACCTGCTCAACCAGCGGCTGCATAGCCGTCGAGCCTGCTGCCAGGATGGAACCGCTGAGCTCGGAGCCGCCTGCTGCATTGTTCGTGCCGTTGTCGTTTGCTTTGCTTCCGCAGGCTGCCAGCGTCAGCGCAAGCACCATCGTCATCAGGACCAACATCGTTTTCTTCATTTCGTTTTAAATCCCCTTCCGAGAACCAAGTTTGTTCTGCCTCACAAGACTTATTGTACAAGTTCCTTGTTAAAGGGATATCTTCGGTTTGTAAAGGCAATTGTAAAATTGAATAGATGTACTCTGTGAATATCCATCAAAATGATATACTGAATCTATACTCTATCCGGAATGAGGTCATTTATCATGACGTTGATCAAATGGAGAATTATCGTGCTCATCGAACAACTGAAAAAAGTCACCTTGGTCGCTCAGGAACTGGGCCTGAAGCAGCCTACGGTGACCTTTCATATGAAGTCGATGGAGGAAGAATGGGGAATGCCGCTGTTCGAGATGAAGACAGGCCGGATCCTTCTGACAGACGCAGGCCGCAGGCTTCATCGATACGCGCTGAAGATGCTGGCGCTGCAGGAGGAAGCCGCTCGCGAGATGAGGCTCCGGGGAGGCAGCCTCAAGCGCTTGTCTTTGCTGACGGACGCTTCTTGCAGCAGCATCATGGCGGCATTCACCGCATTCGCGCTGGATCCGGCCGGGTACGGAATCGAATGGCTCCGTAACGAAGAAGGACCCGATATGCATGCCGATATCCATATTAGGGAGCGGCAAGAAACGGCTGAAGCAGACTGGCTGCCCCTTCCCCATGCCGACCTTAGACTGGCCGTCTCCCGTGAATGGGCCCAGGCAGCAGGCATCCAAGCCGCGCAGGCTGCCATGGAATCGGGCAAGCCCTGGATCGCGCCGCCTGCTGGCAGCCGGCTGCGAAGCCAAATCTTGTCCTGGGCGGCCGCAAGAGGATTGAATCTGGAAGAAGGACACACAGTGCCGGATTCCGGCATGGCGGCTTCGTTCGCAGCGGCCGGGCTTGGCATGGCTGTCGTGCCTATATTTTCGAATTCCCGCTTTGCCGAAGCAACAACTTGCGTCCTGCCGGATCCGAGCCGGCTGCTGCTGCTACCGCTGAACGGCATTCCGCCCTATCAGCTTGAACTCAAGCTCGACTCCAGGCTTCCATCCGAAGCGCGGCTGGCGATATCCTCCTGGCTGCAGAGCCCGACGGAATAAGCTGCGCGAGCCGTATCCGGCTTGCAGCGGCGATCTACCGCTCAGCGGTCCCCCGCCTCCGGCTTCGGTTCCGCCGACGAATGGCGGCTGTTCAGGATTCGCCCGGCCACCAGCACAGCAATTGCGATGACGACCGGGATGACATAGTCCGCATAACCGAACAAACCGGACAGCTTCTCCCCGACCGCCTTGTCGTCCAGAAGCATTTCCCCTGCCGTGTAGCCGAGCAGCGCGGCTCCAAGTATGACGATGATCGGATACTTGTCCATAATCATGACGAGCAGCTTGCTTGCCCATATAATGAGGGGAACCGTCATTGCGAGGCCGATGAAGATGAGCAGGTAGTTGCCTTGCGCGGCGCCTGCCATGGCCAGCACGTTGTCGAGGCTCATGACCAGATCCGCGAGAATGATCGTCCGGATCGCCGCGCCCAGAGAGCCGCCTGCCTCGATTTCCTCTCCCTTGTCTCCGGTCTGGAGAAGCTGCACGGCGATATAGACGAGCAGGATGGCTCCGGCAAGCTGCAGGTAAGGAATCGAGAGCAGCTTCACCGCCACGAACGTCAGAATGACCCGCAGTCCGATGGCACCGATGCTGCCCCACAGGATCGCCTTTTTTTGCTGTTCGGGAGGCAGCTTGCGGCTTGCCATCGCTACGACGACCGCGTTGTCTCCGCTCAGGACGATATTGATCAGGATCAATTCCAACAATCCAACCCAAAATTCCAACGCAAGTCCTTCTTTCCGGAGCAGGCTGCAGCCTGCTGCCCGTCCATAATCTTGATGAGTAAACTTATTATATGTAAACATATTATAAAACCTATATCAAATTCTGCCTATACTCGGCTTGTCTTGAAACCCACCCAAACGAAAAGGCATCTAATCCGGGCTGCGATGCAGCCTCGGACAGATGCCTTCTCATCCTGCTAGGAGCGCTCGATAACAGGCTCGTTCGTTTCCTGGCTCAAGCGGACCAGCATATGAGCGAGCTTGTGGCGCTCATCGTCCTTGCCGACCTTCCACAGCTCCTGCAGCAGCTTCTCCTCGCTGTTGCGGGGCTCTTCGTGCTTGGCCAGGTAATCGGCGACTTTCTCGGCGGCTACCGCCAGCTGCTCTTCATCGAGGCCGATTCTCCTCGCTAGATCGATCCGGTTGCCCAAATAGCTTTTGAATTCGCCGAAACTGGCGAGAATCTGTTCTTTTTTGCCCTCGTCCATCTTGCCGATCGTTTCCTTGACTTTGTCGTAGGCTTCCGCGCCGTTCTTGATATCCTGCTCTTGTGCCATAGTCATTTCATCCTCTCGGGGTAAAGGGTTTGTCCTGCTTGAGCCTTCATTACCCCGGGGATATTCGCCTTAAACGAAGGAATGGACCTCCCGCATGCCAGCGAAGGTCCATTCCGAGAAATTATTTATCGATGGAATCCGTTCCAGCTCGTCACATCGTCTACGGAAAGACGGACGGTCGGATGGCCCGGCTCGGCTGCCTTGCCGACGGCGATCAGCATGACGTTCGCATAACGCTCCGATACGCCGAACATCTCGCGGAACTGCTCCGTATTGTAGCCTGCCATCGGTACTGTATCCAGCCCTCTGGCGCGTGCGGCCAGCATCAGCTGCTGGGACACCAGGCCGCCGTCGATCAAGGCTCCATGCAGCAAGCGGTCACGGCTGAGACCACCGTAGAATTTGTTCATGTTGCCGATCAGCGTGTCGGCTGTTTCCTGGTTCATATAACCAGCCTCGACCGCCTTGGCATAGATGCGCGGCGCTTCCTTGTAGGACTCCAGATCGACAAGCACGGCGATGACGGCGGAGGACGCCACGATCTGCTCCTGGTTGAAGGCTACCGGAAGAAGCTTTTGCTTCAATTCCGGATCCGTAATGACGATGAAGCGCCATGGCTGCATGTTGCTGCCCGAAGGCGCCAGCACGGCTGCGGACAGCAGCTCCCGGATCTCCTCATCCGTCAGCTTATGGGAAGCGTCATACTTGCGGACGGAACGGCGTTCCTTGATGACCGTGTGAAAATCGATGACCGGCTGTTGGACCTTGCTTTGCTCAGGAATGGTGGCCATTCTCTGCACTCTCCTCATCGTCAACTGTATCTCTATTGATTACAGTATAGTATCATCCTAGGATATCCGTGTCAACGGATAGGAATAAATGGTTTTGTCGTGAAAAAAGAGACAGGCGCGGATCGCTGATCCGTGCCTGTCCGCCTTGCATGCTGCACTTGCGTGCAGACGTTCAATTACGCATCCAGTCCATGTTCCTCGCGGATCTTGTACATGCCGGTGACAAGCGGATCCGCCGTATCCCTGTTGAGCAGATGGAGCGCGAGCAGATAATGGAACGGCAGGGCGACGACGTTGTTCCCGTCGGTGATGGACGGGAATCCGGCTTCGACAACCGGCCCATGCTCGGGATGGACATCGATATCGACATGAACCGACTCCGGAGCGAACTCCTCGCGGACCGTCTTGGCGATATGCGGGACGATGACCTGGTCGAACAGATACTTCGCTTCGTCTTCGTTTTGAGGCGGAGGCGGCACGAGCCTGCTGCGTTCTCCCCTTAGAATATCCACGAAGAAAGAAGATAACCATAAGGCCGGGTCTTCGTTTTTCTGGAAGTTCTGGACGAGCTCGTTCATGAAAAATCCGCATGTATACAAGTTGCCGTTAGGATCCGTCAGCCTGTACATGACGAGAGGTCCGTACATGGGGTGGCTGATGACCTGCCCGTCCACTTCGTATTCATCCTGGTAAAACGTTCTAAGCGCCGTCTCTCCATGCTGGTAGAGCGCCGATATCATGTTCATCAATTCGGTTTCGGTTAGTCCGGGCTGTCCTTCAGGAACTTCGGTTCCCGGAGTTGCCTGCTTGTCTTCGGTATCATTGTTTGTCGTCATGCACGCATCCTCCTATCATGCGTCCATCTTACCATTCCGCATAGGAAAGGGAAAGCCATAAAGCGATTTCAGCAGAGGAATAAACTTCCTTTTTTCATGCTCTTGCCGCCGGATACTCGGAACGGACCCAGCTGTGATCCTTGCTGATCCCGTCGTCCGACACCAGCAGGTAGGCCGTCCCCGGCTTCGCGGCGCCGCCCTCGTCAAGGGTCGTGTCCAGGTGGAACCACGAATCTCCCAGCTTGACCAGATTCCATACATGCTTGGATCCCTTGGAGTCCCCGTATACGATCCGGCTATTGAATCCAGCCGCCTCCAGCATCCGCTGAGTCATCAGAGCATAGCCCTGGCATACGGTGCTCCCGCCCTTCGCCAGGCCATCGTAAGCCGAATGGCTGGATAGCGAATAATCATAGGCGAATCGGCCGATCACCCAGTCGTGGATCGCTTTGACCTGCTGCCTGTCCGTCATGCCCGGCTTCAGCAGCGAATCGACGGCTTCCTTCGCCGTTTTGCGGACATATTCGCTCTGCTCGGCTGTTTCCCAATACTCCATCTTGAACGTGATGGCAGCCTGGTTTCTGGTGCTCGTCCAGCTCCAGCTCATTTTCTTCAATACAAAGCGCATGTAGTCGTCCTTGCTTCCGATCCGCTTGAACAGCTTGTCCAGCTGCTTGGCCAAGTCGGATGTGTCGCCTGCATAGTTGACCGTGACGGAAGTCCCGTACGACTGCTTCATGACGCCGTAGACGATGGATGCCGCTTCCTCGAAGGAATCGGCCGCGTAGGCGCCTCCTGCGACATAAACGGCGGCTGCAGCCGAAGGCTCCGCCGCCGACGCCTGCAGGGGAGCTGCGATCAAAGCGGCTGCCGCGGCTGCGGCGACGATCCTTCTGAGCCATCCTTCGAATCCTGAGGAAATAACCTTCATTCCGATAACCTCCGTTTGATCCCGCGGTCTCATCGATTATGTATCTATCGAACTATCAATATATCATTCTGTAGTTCGCAAGTAGCGGGTATTTGTTTACTAGATTATTCGGATCGAACCATTTCATAGTTTATATATGACTATAGAAATAGTTCTTTAAGCCTATTATAAATTTTACGCTTCTTCTATATGGGTCGTATAGAGACCGGATTCAAGGCACTGCCGTCTGGGCATGTTCCGAAGAGCCTCGCCTGCAGCCTGATTCTAAATCCGCGGCAGGGGTTACTTAATGGCATGAGGCAAACACAACACTGAAAGAAGAAAAGGGAGGAAATCATCATGACATGGTTATGGGCATTGATTGTAGGAGGCATCATCGGCTGGCTGGCGGGCATGCTCGTAGGCCGCGACGTTCCGGGCGGCATCATCGGGAACATCATTGCGGGGTTTGTCGGCGCATGGCTCGGTTCCATGCTGATCGGCGAGTGGGGTCCTGTCGTCGGAGGTTTCTACTTCATTCCGGCATTGATCGGAGCTATCGTGCTTGTCGCGATCGTCAGCCTTATTCTCGGAAGCATGCGCAGAGCTTCTTAATTGGAAGCCGTACAGCGCCTATGAAATATAGCGCATAAAAAAACCGCCCGGCTCGGGCGGTTTTTTTATGCGCTATTGGCAGAGCGGAGCAAGAGAAGGTATCCTTGTCTTATTCTTGTTAGGGAGGTTGGATCGTCATTATGATATCAGGTCTCTATGAAGCCCATCTGCCGGTCAGCAGCCTGGAGAAATCCATGGAATTCTACAGCCGGCTCGGACTGAAGCTTGCCTGGCGAGACGAGGATACCGCCTTTTTCTGGCTTCAGGAAGGCGTCAGCTGGCTAGGACTTTGGGAAGGCAAGGAAGCCGGCACTCCCTACCATCCTTCCCTGCGGCATGTCGCGTTCCGGGTCGGCTACGAGCATCTTCGGCAGGCCGAGAAATGGCTCCGTGAACGGGGCATCCAGCCGGTGCCGTTCGGCGGGAGGTCGTCCACGGCTCCGTTCGTGCGCCCTCATCAGGGCAATGCCTCGGTTTATTTCAACGATCCGGACGGCAACAGCCTGGAGTTCATGTGCGCCGTGGAAGTACCCGAAACAATGAGGCATATAACGGATAAGCTCTCGCTGGAGCAGTGGGACGAGCTGTCACGCTAGCTGATCGCTGATTGCGTCGATTCGCTCAGCTTCCTACCGCCTATGCAGACGCTGGCTCATTGTCAGTGTCTTCTTTTAGGCTTGTTCCCTTTTTCAGCTCCACTCGCCTGTTACGAGCCCGCGCGCCGCAGTCAGCAGCGCGCTTTTTTGGGCTTCTGCCTGAGCCTCGGTCAGTTCCCCGGAGGAGAGCTGGCGCTCCAGTTCCGCCTCCCATGGCCGATAGACGCCGCGGATGACGGCGTCCTCCGCGCTGCTGGACAAGCTGGCCGCTTCGGCCGGCGTCTCTCCGTTCCTCAGCCGCTCCACGAGCTGGTCTACAGGCAGTCCCGCCGCTTGCGCGGCCGCAGCCGTCCACCCTATGCGGCTTGCGTCGATCCGGTCGGACTGCGTCTTCTCCAGAGCGGCTGCCGATGCATGCGCGCGGGAAGGGACGGACATCGCGCTGCTCATCGACAGCATCAGCAGAAGAGCGCTGGCTGCGATCAGCCGGGCTTGCCTGGATTTGCGGTCACTCCTTGAAGTCCTCGCCGCATCGTTGACAGCCGGGAGATCAAGTCCTTGTTTTTGGTCCACGTTCATACCGCCTTTCGCCGGCGTCCGGATGCCCGGACAAGCCGCTTGTATGCTTTATTGTAACGGGCCTAGGTTAAGCCCGGTTTAAGCGACTCTTAAGAAAGCATTAAATTTCGCCGGCATCGGCATCGCTCGTCGAGAACGACAAGGCATTGAATTCAGTTTATTCTTTGGCATTCGGAAATATAACTCAAGAAAGAAAATAGTATGCTCACGGACCCGTTTGATTTGGATTTATTGTACGTTTATTTCAATCCACTCCCTTTCGGCATGAATTCATTTTTTTGAAAAGTCCGTTTATTTTATTGATGATTCCATTTTAAGCTGATGTCATCCAGCATCCTTCCTTTGCAACGGAATTAAAAAAGCCGTTTGGCGACAGCCGCTCTCAAGCGGCGCCGCCAAACGGCTTGTATGCATTCTGTATGAAACCCTATTCCTCGTAAATTTTCGTCAGCATCGCGCCAAGCTCCTGCAGCGCCTGCTCTTCCTGCTCACCTTCGGTCTCCACCGTGATCTCGTCGCCTGCGGCGATTCCGAGCGTCAAAAGACCGAGAGAGCTTTTGCCGTTGGCTTTTTTGCTGCCCTTATGCAGCGTCACCTTACAAGGAAAAGAGCTTGCCTTTTCCACGAACAGCTTGGACGGACGGGCATGGAAGCCCTGCGGATGAATGACGGTGAAAGTTCCGGTTGCCATGATTATGCTTCACTCCTTAGTTGTTGATTGACAAAATCGAGTACTTCCTGCTGCGAGTCCATGCCGAGAGCTTCTTCGGCCAGCACGGCCCAGTCCTGCTGCGACAGGCGCGACACCAGCTCGCGCGCCGGCAGCACCGAGGATGCGCTCATGCTGAATTCATGCAAGCCCATGCCGAGCAGCAGCGGGATCGCCGCCGAATCGCCCGCCATCTCGCCGCACATGCCGGCCCATTTGCCGTGCTTTTTCGCAGCTTGAATGACCATGTTCACCAGCCTCAGGATGGATGGATGATGCGGCTGGTACAGATACGCGACCGATTCGTTCATGCGGTCTGCCGCCATCGTGTACTGGATGAGATCGTTCGTGCCGATGCTGAAAAAATCCACTTCTTTCACAAGCGCTTCGGCATTCAGCGCCGCTGCCGGAATCTCGATCATGATTCCGACCTCGAGCGAATTGGATACCGGCACGCCCTCGGATTCCAGAGAGGCCCGCTCCTCCGCCAGGATGCGCTTCGCTTCGCGAAGCTCGCTGACGACAGCGATCATCGGGAACATGATCGCCAGCTTTCCATGGGCGCTCGCACGCAGCAGCGCGCGGAGCTGGGCGCGGAACAGATCCTGCCGCTCCAGGCAGAGCCGGACGGCGCGGAGGCCGAGGAACGGATTCGCTTCCTTAGGCAGCGTCAAGTAAGGAAGCTCCTTGTCTCCGCCGATGTCGAGCGTGCGGATGACGACGCGCTTGCCGTTCATTTTCTCCAGCACATGCTTGTAGACGGTGAACTGCTCTTCCTCGGACGGGAACGTCGAACGGCCCATATAAAGGAACTCCGTCCGGAACAATCCGATGCCGTCCGAGCCGTTCGCCAGCACCTTCTCCAGATCCTCGACGCCGCCGATGTTGCTGGCCAGCTCCACCTCATGGCCGTCGGACGTGACGGAAGGACGGTTCACGAACTGCTGCATGCGCAGCTTGTAGTCCTCGTATTCCCGCTTGCGGGCTTGATAGTCCTGAAGCTGGGAATCGGAAGGATCGACGATCACCTCGCCTCCAACCGCATCCAGAATGACGATGCTGCCGGACTCGATACGCGCCGCGGCGGCTCCCGCGCCTACGACGGCGGGAAGCTCCAGGGAACGGGCCATGATTGCGGAATGGGAAGTGCGGCTGCCGATCTCCGTCACGAAGCCGCGCACGTAATCGAGATCGAGCTGAGCGGTATCGGACGGCGTAAGATCGTTCGCGATGAGGATCGTCTCCTCGTCCAGCTCCGACAGCGCGCTGTGCTCGCGGCCTTCCAGCTTGCTGATGACCCGCCCGGCAACGTCCTTCACGTCCGCGGCGCGTTCCCTCAGAAGCTCGTTGTCCATGGATCGGAGCACGTCGATGATGGACGAGGACACTTCATGCAGCGCATAAGCGGCATCCACTCCATCGCTGTCGATCATGTCCATCGCGGCGTCGATCAGATCGGGATCGTCGAGCAGGAACAGATGCGCTTCGAATATTTCCGCCTTCTGCGCGCCCAGCTTCTCCAGCGTCCGCTCCCGAATGCGGTCGATATCGACCCGGGCCGCCTCGACGGCCTCCTTCAGCCGCTGCTTCTCCGCTCCGGCATCCTCTGCGGGCTTGCGCGAAGGAACCGTCTCCGACTGCTGAAGGCGGTATGCCTTCGCGATCGCGATTCCGGGCGATGCGGCTACTCCAGTAATCAGTTGGCTCATTCTGAACTCCTTCTTTCTCTATCGCACTCGTTGTCTCTGTCTGTTTTATACCCGGTTGAACTTCTCGATGACGCTCACAGCGAGCGGATGGCCGGACTCCACTCCGCTCACTTCGCTGAAGGCTGCGGCAGCCCCGTTCGCAGCAATCATTTCCTGCAGCCTGGCTGCTTCGGGATCCTCGGCGTAGTCGAACTTCAAGGCCAGCGCCATCACCTCGGCCAAGGAGTCCGCATGTCCGCCCTGCTCCAGGGCGCGAAGCGCCGGCCGGATCAACCGGTCGTCCGGAGACAGCTTGCGGATCGGAGAGCGGCCGACGCGCACGACCTCGTCGGTGAGATACGGATTGCGGAAGCGGTCGAGGATCGTATCGATGTAGACCTTATGCTCGCCCTCGTCGAATCCGTAAGCCTTCACGAGCATCGCGCCCGTCTCCGCCAGCGCTCCCGAGACAAGCTTCACGATCTCCTCGTCCTGCATCGACTGCTGGATCGTTTCGTAACCTTTGCGGTATCCCGCATAGGCAGCGCTGCAATGGCCGGTGTTTACGGTGAAGAGCTTGCGCTCGATGTAAGGCACGAGATCGTCCACATAATGCACGCCGCTGATTTCCTGCGATCCGGGCAGCATCTGCGAGCGGTTGACGACCCATTCGTAAAATGGCTCCACGGTAACGGCAAGAGGATCCTCATGATGCTGGATCGGCACGATCCGATCGACGGCCGAATCGGGGAACGCTGCCGCCGCTGCCGCACGACTGGCATCCTCAGGCCCGAGCAGGGCGTAGACATGCTCTTTGAGCTGCGTGCTGGCGCCGATTGCATTCTCGCAGGCGATCACATGCAGCGGAGAAGCGCCGCGCTCCATGCGCAGCTTCAACCCATCCGCGATGCCGGGAGCGATATGCTTCAGGATCGGCACTCCAACCGCTGTCGTGACCAGATCCGCCGAGGCGACCGCTTCCGCCACGGCAGCGGCGTCGCGGCCGTCGATAGCCGACACTCCAGTCACCTCTATTGCTTCTCCGCCTTCATCCGCAAGCGTCACCGTATAGGAGCCGCGCTCCCGCAGCGCGTTGACGAGCGTTTCGTTCACATCGGAGAAGACGACGTCATAGCCGGAACGCGACAGCAGCAGCCCGATAAAGCCTCGACCGATATTTCCAGCGCCGAAATGGAGAGCCTTCATTCTTCC
This sequence comes from Paenibacillus sp. D51F, assembly GCF_053345695.1. Taxonomy (NCBI): domain Bacteria; kingdom Bacillati; phylum Bacillota; class Bacilli; order Caryophanales; family Paenibacillaceae; genus Paenibacillus; species Paenibacillus sp. D51F. The sequence continues at coordinate 467,614 of NZ_JBKFAO010000002.1, forward strand.
ATCCCGCTTTCGAAGATCGAGATGATTTCCTCGGCCGATCCCGCTGTACGGATCTTCTCCATGTTGTCCTCGTCGGAGCAGACCATCGCGACGCTCGTCAGAATATCCATATGCTCGCCGTTCTGAGCGGCGATGCCGACGATCAGCACGGCAGGCTCATCGCCGCCGAAGTCGACGCCGCCCGGAACCTGCAGCACGGCAAGGCCGGTCGATCTGATCATCGCTTTGGCTTCGTTCGTGCCATGGGGAATGGCCAGCCCGCTGCCCATATAGGTGGAGAGCGCGTTTTCGCGCTCGATCATTTTCTCGATATAGCCCTGGTCGGCATGTCCGGCGTCGACCAGCATCTGGCCCGCCATGCGGATCGCTTCGAATTTGTCGGCCACCTGTACGTTCAATTTGATTTTGTCTGCCGATAAAATGCTCATCTTTCTCACTCGCTTTCCAGTTTTGTTTTGAGATATCCGCGGAGATGGGAGGCGATCAGCTCCCTGATCCTGCCCTCCCGGCCCTCCGCGAGAGCCTGAATCATTTCGTCGTCCAGCAGCGTGACGCTGACCTCGCTGAGCACTTCGAGGCTTTCGCGCGACAGCTGGCGGGGTGCCAGCATGAGCAGGAAGCGGGCAAGCCGCAGCCCTTCCGCACCGTCCAGCCGCAATGCCGATTCCATCTCGAACAATAACAGAGAAGGCTTAAGCACGGCGTCGGTGCGGGTGTGGAAGAGGGCCAGCTCCGTGCCCGGTATGAGCTGCGTCCCGTTTTCCTCGCGGCGGAGCAGCAGATCGACGACTGCATGGACATCCTTCACAGTGTCCTCGAGCGCCGCATGTCCGCATGCGGCGCTCAGCCACTTTTCCAGGCTGGGCCGTCCGTCTACGGAGAGCTGCAGCACCTTGAATGCGTTCAACAGTTCGATGCTCTGCTTGGTAGCCGCCCCAAGCTGCTCAAGTCCCGTAAGAACGGCGGCTTCGGACAGCTTGACGGCATCATTCGAAATGGTGCCGGCTTCCGGCGATTCCCATTCCTTGATCAGCTCCGCCGCGGCAACAGCCGTATCGCCGGCCGGCTTCGGCCGGAGGCCTTCCCCCTGCCAGCTCTTGCTCTGGATGAACTCTCGGAGGCGATCCGCCTCCGGCGGGGTGAGAAGCGGGCTCAGCTTCAAATAATGGTCATCGGGCAGCGGCAAGTCCACCGTGCTGATGATGAGGTCATAATCCGACCGCGGTATGCGCGCCGCCTCATACCAGGATGCCTGGTCCACGATATGCAGCTGCGGGAACTCCTTGCGCAGGCGGACGGCAATCATTTTGGAAGAGCCGATCCCGCTCGTACATACGACGATTGCCCGCATGACTTGGCTTACTTGCCTGAGACGCTCCCTGGACGCCCCGAAATGCATGACGAGAAATGCGATCTCCTCATCGGGAACCGTGAATCCGGGCAGGGCGGAATCAGCTGCCTGACGAACCTGCCGATACAGCTCCGGATATTCCTTGCGTATTGCCTCCAGCAGCGGATTACGGATCCGCTGGCCTGCCCCCAGCCTCTCCAGAGCCGCCTTCAGATGGGCAAACAGCCCGTCGCGCAGCGAGCGGTCCGCCGAATAATCGGTCCCGTCCAACTCGCTCATGCGGCGGATGAACGACCGAACCTTGCCGGCCAGCTCCAGGTCATCCGCCGCCAGCGAGCCGGAAGAATGCGAGGCCGCACGGCGCAGCAGCTCCGCTGCATAAGCGGCTTCCGCCCCGGAATATCCGATTCCGAGAGCTTCCCCCAGCATGCGGCACAGGATAACGGCCGAACCGGACTCGCTTCCGCCGGGTTCGCCGGCTGCATGTCCGGCGGCTGCGCTTTTGCGCGCATATGCGAGCCGGTCAATGTCCCCTTCGCTGACGGTCATCCCCGCTTGTATTCTTACCGCTCCGATCGACAGCCGAACAAGCAGATCGGTATAGGACTCTTCGCTCAGCGTTTCCCGCTGGCTGCTTTCTTCCCATTTCCAGAGCGCCTCTTCCACAAGCCCGATCCGATCCGCACCCGCCATGCCCGCGATCATCGCGTCTACCGGGTGGATCGGCTGATCATCGCTGCCGGCAATAAGCCGCAAGTCATCCAGGCGCAAGCGGACGACCGCTCTCACCGCTTCCCGCAGCAGAGGTTCGGAACCGGTGATTTCAACCCCGTATCCCCGTCTGCGGATGAGCAGCAGACCTTGCTTCCCCGTCCATTCGGACAGGTCGTCCAGATCAGCTCCTACGGTCGGAACGGTCACCTTCATCTCCGAAGCCAGCGAGAACAGCTTCACCGGCTCCTTGGACGCAAGCAGGCGGCAGAGCAGGTATACCTGGCGTTCATCGGAGGAGTACTCCGCCTCCTCGGGAATGAGCACTTGAGCCCGGAGAGCTTCAAGGCGCTCCGGATCTCCCTCGACGCTGAGCCCCGATCCGGCTTTGCGGCGAAGCATGATTCCGCTGCGATGCAGAAAGCTCTCGACCGCGTCCAATTCCCTGTGCACCGTCCGGGCGCTGACGCGGATCGTACGAGCAATTTCCGCCACGGTGATCTCGTACGGGGGACGAAGGAGCGAATCAAGAATCTGGCGCATCCGATACGTTAGCTCCATGAGCCTGCTCCCCCCGTACGGCCGCAAAAAGGCGGTTGGATGCCGGCAATCTGCCCGCATCCACTCGCCTCAAGCCTATTATTCGTTCGTCAGTCGTTTGACAAGCTCGTCATATTCCGGACTTTTCAAGAAATTGTCGATGGAAATATGCTCCGCCTTCGGCGCTACGCCGCGAGCGCGGTCGGTAAGCGTTTTGTGCGTAATGACGATGTCCGCATCCGACGGGATGTCGCTGATCGCCGTATTCGTGACTTCAATAGGCGAGCCTGCAGCCTTCATCTTCTTGCGGAGGATGGATGCGCCCATCGCGCTGGATCCCATGCCTGCATCGCAGGAGAAGACAATTTTATGCACTTCATCCTTGTCTTTCAGACCGGCGGACATTCCTGCAGTCGCTTCGCGTGCGCCTTCGGATGCCGCAGCTGCGGCCGATGCCGGAGTGCCGCCAGCCTTCATGTCTTTCATGCGCTGGGTTGCAGCTTCCAGATCGTCTTCGTCTTCGACTGCCTTCTTGCTCGTCTTGAGGAGCAGCGCGGCAATGAGGAAGGATACGACCGCAGCCGTTACCACACCGCTGAGAACCGGGAGAATCTCGCCGCGCGGCGCCATCGCCAGGTAAGCGATGATGCTGCCGGGGGACGGAGGTCCGACGAGGCCTGCGCTGAACAGGGAGAACGTGAACGTGCCGGTCACACCGCCTGCGATGGCAGCCAGGATCAGGCGAGGGTTCATCAGGATGTACGGGAAGTAGATCTCATGAATCCCGCCGAAGAAATGGATGATCGCTGCGCCAGGAGCGGACTGGCGGGCAGCTCCGCGGCCGACGAACATGTAGGCCAGCAGGATGCCGAGGCCCGGACCCGGGTTGGACTCGAGCATGAACAGGATCGACTTGCCCGCTTCCTTGGCCTGCTCGACCGCGATCGGGTTCAGGACGCCGTGATTGATCGCGTTGTTCAGGAACAGGATCTTCGCCGGCTCGATCAGGATATTGACCAGCGGAATAAGATGGTGGGCGACCAGCCAATCCACGCCCGTGGAGAGGATGTTCGTCAGCCCTTCGATGATGCGTCCGATGAGCGCGTAAGCGACCAGGACGAGTCCGCCGCCGATGATGCCGAGCGAGAAGTTGTTGACGAGCATCTCGAAGCCGGGGCGAATTTTTCCATCGACAGCCTGGTCAAACTTCTTCAGCACCCATGCCGCTCCGGGACCTACGACCATCGCCCCGAGGAACATCGGAATGTCGGTGCCGACGATGACGCCCATGGTGACGAGTGCTCCGATGACGCCGCCGCGCTGCTTGTGGATCATCGAACCGCCGGTATAACCGATCAGCAGAGGAAGCAGATAGGTGATCATCGGGCCGACGAGCTTGGCGAGATATTCGTTCGGGAACCAGCCTGTCGGTATGAACAAGGCCGTGATCAATCCCCAAGCGATGAACGCTCCGATATTCGGCATGACCATGCCGCTAAGGAAGCGTCCGAATTTTTGAACTCCTACCCGGGCACCGCCGGATGAGGAGGATGGAGTGGTTTTAGCCACGAGGTGTACCTCCCTATGGTTATCTTCTGTCGAACGGCAAGATGTCATGAGCCGTTCGTCCTGTATTCATCCTATCCCACAACCTCCTCGCCAACAACAAAATGAAAACGCTATATTGTCAGGAAGCCTGATGACAATACTTTATTAAACATCCGGAATAGATCTGAATATTCCAGCGATTTCGGGACATTGCGGCGGCATCGCGATGCGGATGGTATACTGTTGGGACAGGAACCGAAGGATTCATTCTTACATTGTTTGTATAGGGAGGAAGAACTATGCCCCTTGACCACGGCATGATCCAAAAAACGATTCAGCGGCACGGAGCGCGCTGGAAGGAGATTTCTTTGCGCATCGCCAAAAACCCCGAGCTCGGCCATGAGGAGTTCCTGGCCTCTTCCCTGCTTGCCGACGAGCTCGAGCAGCAAGGCTTCGCCGTCGAGCGCGGCACGCTCGGCATGAAGACAGCCTTTGTCGCCTCGTACGATTCCGGCAAGCCAGGGCCTGTCGCCGCTTTTCTGTGCGAATATGACGCTCTTCCCGACATCGGCCATGCCTGCGGCCATCATATCATCGGCGTCATGGGCGTTGCGGCTGCTGTAGCCTTGAAGTCGTCCATCGGCGAGACCGGCGGAAGCATCCGCGTTTTCGGCACTCCGGCCGAAGAAACAAGCGGCGGCAAAGTGCCCATGAGCGAAGCGGGCCTTTTCGACGACTGCGGCTTTGCGCTCATGGCGCATCCCTATCACTCCCACGAGCGATCCGGAGCTTCGCTTGCACTCGATGCGGTCCGCTTCGAGTATCACGGACGGACGGCCCATGCGGCGGCGAGCCCGCATCTGGGCATCAACGCCCTCGATGCCGTTCTGATGCTGTTCGGCTCCAGCAACGCCATGCGCCAGCAGACCCGCAGCGACGGACGCATTCACGGCATCATCGACCATGGCGGCCAGGCGCCGAACATCATCCCCGGTTATGCTTCCGCCAAGTTCTATGTCCGCTCTGGCGACCGGGCTTATACGGATGAACTGACGGCAAGGCTCACCGCCTGCGCGGAAGGCGCAGCGCTCCAGACCGGCTGCAAGCTCGAAGTCTCGCGGTTCGAGTTCAGCTATGACGAGCTCAGGACGAACGAGGCCTTGTCTGCCGTCTACACCTCGAACCTGATCGCGTCCGGCATTAAGGAGGAAGAAATCATATCGGGAAGCGACCACGGATCGCTTGATCTCGGCAACGTCTCTCTCCGCTGTCCGGCCATCCATCCCTATCTGAAGGTCGTGAACGAGAAACTGGGCCTGCATACGGCGGAGTTCCGGGATGCCGCCATGAAGGAAGAGGCGCTGGAAGCGATGCTGCAAGGCGCCGGCCTGCTCGCCTCCACCGCCTTGGACGTATTGGCGGATCCGGAGCTGTACCGGCGGATCCGGGAGGAGTTCGAGCGCGGGAAGTAAACCGGCTTGGACGTGCAAGGGAGGCGCCTTGGCCGTTGTCACAGGTGCCTGGCTGTTGTGTCGGTGACTGCCTGGCGGCAGTCCCTTGGTGCTTGATTGCCCTCGGCACCCCCGCTGCGCTGCGGTCGGTGCTTAGGCGCTTTGATGGTGCTCCGGCACTACAGCCTTGCTGTGGTCGGCGCAATTGGCGCTTGATGGTGCTCCAACTCTTTGTTTGTGTTCGCAACACCCCGGCTGTAGTTGTAGCGGTGCTCTTGGCGCTTTTATGTTGCTCCCGGCATTTATTGGTCAATGCTTTTGGCGCTTGATGGTGCGTAAGCACTACCGCCGTGCTTTGGTCGGTGCTCTTGGGGCTTGAAGGCGCTCCCGGTATCCCTTATGTTCTGCGGTCGTGCTTGTTCGCGCCCTTGTAGCTTTCAACCTCGTGCATGCTGTCATGTCTACGGCCACAACATCTCTTCCCACTAACAAGCTTAACCGTTTTCTCCGTTCTTCTAGGCTTCTGCGCCTTGTTCACAACGGAACGCCAACGTATCGGACATAGGATCCGTTATTTTGAAAGTAGAGGCGGTTACTGGAGATTATCGGACATACGATCCGTTATTTTGAAAGTAGAGGCGGTTATTGGAGATTATCGGACATACGATCCGTTATTTAGCCAAAAACCGCCTCATTATGGTGTTTTTTCTGAAAATAGCGGAACTCATGTCCGTTAAAATTTCTTGAATGCCCAAAAAACAGGGAATAGCGGATCGTATGTCCGATAATGTTTCTTTTCCACTTCGAACACCGTTCCAACTCCACGTCCGATGGCGTTACGGTTCCAATTTTGATAGCGTTCCGTCTTCCACGCCCATGTACCGATCGGATTTCATACCATTAGCTTCAATTACCTTCCTGCTCCGATTCTCTTCTGTTTCCGTGCACGCAACACTTCAAATCCACACTTAATTCTGTTCCCTTCCCACATCACACAGCAGTCCAAGTCCCTTCCGGTACCGTTCCGATGCTGCAGCTCTAATTCCGAGTCCGACTCCCGTTCCCTACCACCTCCCGCTGCAATCTAAGTCCACTCCCGGTAACATCTGTCGGTTGTGAAGCGGAACAGGAACAGAATGGAGTTGCGTTAGAATTGTAGAATTGGACAGCACTCACTCTTATCCCTTGGTAGCTTACTCAGGCAGCTTACTCAGGCAGCTTACTAAAGCATACTAAGGCACCTTACTGAGCCGCACGACCGTGTTGATTCCGCGGCTCGCGGCTATTTCCTCCAATGGCGCTTGTCCATCATGGACTTGAACCTGGATACACCCGATATCCAAACGTTGCAGCGTATTTTCGCGGAGCTGACAAGCAACGATCAAATTCTGCTTCCCCTTATCCCGATCCATGCGGCTCCACGTCCCGCGTTCCACGCATGATGACAATAAAAAAGCCGCTGCCGAAGTCTGACGACTCCATGCAGCGGCATCTTTTTTCTATTAGTCGAAGTAAACGGCTTTGCCCGTCTTGGAGGACTCGTAGATCGCTTCGAGAATCTCGGATACGACCAGCGCCTGCTCAGGCGTCACGACCGGAGTCGTGTCGTTGATGACGCTCTGGATCCAGGAGCGCGCTTCCAGCTCGCCCGGATCTTCCGAAGCGCCTTCGTAGAAGGCGACGCCGCCGCTGCCAAGCTCGATTTCCTTGACGTACAGGCGGGCGTTGTCTTCGCCATTGATGCGAAGGCCATTCTTCATGTCCGCACCGGCCTTCGTGCCGCTCAGCGATACTTTCGCCTCGTCGACTTCAAGGGAGTTCAAGGCCCAGCTGGATTCCAGTACGATGGAAGCGCCGTTCTCCATGGTGATCATGGCGAAAGCGGAATCCTCGACCGTGAACTGTTTCGGATCCCATGGACCCCATGCATTCGCGGCGTTCTCGTTCTGGGACAGCTTATGGTACGCGCGTCCAAGCACGGCTTTTGGCTTGTAGTTGTCCATCATCCACAGAGCCAGGTCAAGCGCATGCGTGCCGATGTCGATCAGCGGTCCGCCGCCTTGTTTTTCTTCGTCCAGGAACACGCCCCAGGTCGGAACAGCGCGGCGGCGGATGGCATGGGCCTTGGCGTAGTAAACTTCGCCGAGCTCGTCCTTCGCGCAAGCGTCCTTCAGGAAGCGGGAGTCGGAGCGGAAGCGGTTCTGGTAGCCGATCGTCAGCTTTTTGCCGGTACGCTTGGCGGCTTCCAGCATGCGGCGCGCATCGTCAGCCGTTTTGGCCATCGGCTTTTCGCACATGACATGCTTGCCGGCTTCCAGAGCGGCGATCGCGATATCCGCATGGGAATCGTTCGGCGTGCAGACATGCACGACTTGAATGGAAGAATCATTCAGAAGATCATGGAAATTCTCGTATACCGCCGCTTCCGCAGTGCCGAATTTGGACTTGGCCTCTTCGGCGCGGTCGCGGTGGATATCGCAGAACGCCACCATTTCAGCCTCTTGAACTTTGGACAGGGAAGGCATATGCTTGCCGTTGGCGATGCCCCCGCATCCGATAATGCCCACACGTACTTTGGACATGGATCTTCCTCCTCGCTATAAATCCGTTATTTTGGGTTTTTGGGTGTTGATTGCAGAGGGAAGCTTGATTGTGGATGCCCTCTGACACTAGAATAAGTATAGATAACAGCCCGTTAAAAAGAAAGCGTCTTAATAGCGATGCTTTTATGCAATATTGGTATTGGAGGCGCTTCGGCTTTGGAAGTCTACAACGAAAAGGTCCTGTATGAAAACCCTCTCTTGTCTCTGCGCATCTTCCAGTCGCAACGCGAGGACAACCTGCTCATCAACTGGCATTACCACCGGGAGCTGGAGCTTCTGCTCGTCCAGAGCGGCAGCATGGAAGTGTTCGTCGAGGAAGATGTCTTCAGGCTGGAAGCCGGAGACGTTGCGATCATCGGCGCCAACCAGCTTCACCGTGACCGGAGCTCGGCCGAAAGGCTGGATTATATCGTGCTTCAGTTCGACCTGGAGCAGTTTTTCGACCACAGCACAATGCCTTACATGCGCTACTTCACGGAAACCAGCCACCCTCTCAGCCAGGTGAATTATATTTTCAAGGAGAACTCCTCCGTCAAGGAAGCGATCGGGGATTGCGTCCGCGAGATCCTGTCGGAGGCGACCGTCAAGCACACCGGCTACGAGCTCGCGGTCAACATGCTGATCAAGAAGATCCTGCTCCTCATGCTCCGCAACGACAAGCGCAAAGTGCTCGCCGAGCAGGAGGATTTCGACCGGGTCCGCCTGCGGCCCGTGCTCAGCTTCGTGGAGCAGCATCTCACCGACCGGATCCAGGTGGAGGAAGTGTGCAAGCTGGCGAATATGAGCTACTATTATTTCGTCAAATACTTCAAAAAATCCATCGGGCTCAGCTTTACCGAGTACGTCAACTACCGCAAGATCAAATGGGCCGAGCGCATTCTGCTCACCAAGGATCTCAGCGTCTCCGAGGTCGGGGACCGGATCGGCATGCCGAACATGGCCCACTTCTACAAGATGTTCAAGAAGTACAACGACTGCTCGCCGAAAGAATTCCAGAAGCGGATGCTCGCCTGGGGCGGACGCAGCAGCTGACTCCTAGCCGCTCCCGCAACCGCGCGGCAGAGGTTCAAGCCAAAAAACCGGCTCAAGGGTTTCGAAACCCTTGAGCCGGTTTTTTTGATCTGTCTTCCGGGCCTCTCTCCGGACTGTTCCGGCGTCAGCCCCTTACAACGAAGATCCGGCTTTCTTAGGCAGAACCAGCTTGTAGCCGACGCCTCGGATCGATTCGATGCAGACGGACTGTGCGCCTAGCTCGAGCTTCTTGCGCAGCGAGCTGACATGGACATCGACGGTCCGCTGGCCGCCGATATAGTCGAAGCCCCAGACGACATTCATGAGATCGTCGCGGGTAATGACCATGCCGGGCCGCTGGATCAAATACAGCAGAACTTCGAATTCCTTCGGCCTCAGCGGCACCTGCTCGCCCGCGAGCACGACCTCGTAGCGGTCGGGATAAATGGACAGCTCCCCGGCCGTAATGACCTTGTCCTGCGGATCAGCGGCATCCGGCAGGCCGCCGCCCGAACGCCGGAGCACGGCGGATACCCGGGCCAGCAGCTCCGCCACGCCGAACGGCTTGGTGATATAATCGTCCGCGCCGTGCTTCAGTCCCTGCACGACCTCTTCCTCCGCGTTGCGCGCGGTCAGGATGATGATCGGCGTCCGGATGCCGCTCTGCCTCAGTTTGCCCAGCACCTCGAAGCCGTTCATGCCCGGAAGCATGATATCGAGCATGATCAGGTCGAAGCTGCGCTGCAGAGCCGCCTGCAGCCCGTCCGCCCCGTTCTCCGATACGGTTACTTCATACCCTTCTTGCGTCAGGTTATAAGACAGAAGCCTGGATAATGTCGGCTCGTCCTCGATGACCAGCACTTTGTGCGTCATATTCTATCGACCTCCAGCATCGTGAGCCGACGCCCGGGTACGGATCTCTCCGCCGCCCGTCTGCCGGTTCCGCTTGCGTTGCAGCATATGCACCGGACTTGCGGCTCCGGCTGCTTATCTCTTACCAGTGTACCATGCGGCGGCAAGGAAACGAAGGAAGCGGAGAAAGCTCCCTTCGTCAAGGCTGAATGACGGGCAGCTCGATCGTGAACGCCGTTCCGACGCCGACCGTACTGTCGACCGTGATGCTGCCGTGATGCAGCTCGACCAGATGCTTGACGATCGACAGCCCGAGGCCGGTGCCGCCGCTGACCCGCGACCTCGCCTTGTCGACCCGATAAAACCGTTCGAAAATTCTCGGAAGATCTTTGCGCGGAATCCCGATGCCGGTATCTACGATCCGGATCTGCACCATCTCCGAACCGCCCTCGCCATGCACGAGGCTTGTCCGCACGCTTACCTTGCCGCCTTCCGGCGTGTAGCTGATGCCGTTCTGCAGCAGATTGGCCACGACCTGCCGCAGCCGGTCCTCATCCGCTTCCAGATAAATGCCCGGCGCGTTGTCCAGCGTCATCGTGATCGATTTGCGCGCGGCTTCCGACTCCAGTATCGTCATGCTCCGCTCCATGAAGGAAGCCAGATCGATCGGGGAAAATTGGAGAGGGACGCGGCGGGACTCGATTTTGGACAGCTCCAGAATGTCGCCGATCAGCCGGTTCAGCCTCTCGCTCTCGTCATAGATGATCTGCATGAATTGCTTGGACATGACGGGATCGTTGACGGCTCCGCCGAGAAGCGTCTCCGCGAAGCCTTTGATCGCCGTAATCGGCGTCTTGAGCTCATGCGACACATTGGCCACGAATTCGCTGCGCATCCGCTCCAGGCGGCGGATCGCCGAGACGTCATGAAGGACAAGCAGCAAGCCGCCGAAGGATTCGTCGCTCTGGTAGACAGGCACCAGATTCAGCTCCAGCAAGCGCTCCTCCGGGAAATAGAACGTGATCTCCTCGTGGACGGCTTCCTGCTTCTCCAGCCCCTGCTGGATGATCTGGGACAGCTCGAACTGCTGCTTGGCCTCGCTGTATGGCCTGCCCACCATTTCCCTATGCTCGAAGCCGAGCACCTCTTCCGCCCGGCGGTTCAGCAGCATCATGCGGCCGGCGGGATCGATCATGACAACGCCGCTCGTCATGTTGTCCAGCACGCTGTAGAGCTGCGTCTCGTTCTGCTGGATGCGGTTCATCTGCACCTGCAAGCCTTCCGCCATGGAGTTGATGGCCGCTCCCAGCTCGCCGATCTCATCCTTGTTGTGGACGTCGACGCGCACGCTGTAATCCATGGAACGGATCCGCTTGGCCGCGTCGGTGATCTGCTCGAGCGGACTTGTCAGCCCCTTGGCGATCCGGTAGCTGACGACAGCGGCCACCAGGAAGAGCAGCAGCAGTCCGATGATGAGCACCGTCCAGAGGCGGTTGATGTTCCTTTCGACGGTTTCCAGGCTATAGGAAAGCCGGATGATGTCCGAATGGGGACTGTCCTTATCCGCGGCTATGGCCACATACAGCATGTTCCTGCTGATCGTGTCGCTGTGGCGGATCGCGCGCCCGGTCCCGTTCTGCTCCGCCTGCTTCACTTCCGTGCGGCTGAGATGGTTGTCCATCGTGGAGGGATCATGATCCGAATCCCCGAGGACGAAGCCGTCTTTGCGGATGAAGGTGACCCTCGCTCCCGTCAAATCCTTGAGTTCCCTGGCTTTCGCCTGGAAGTACGATTCCGCCTCGGCCTGGGATGCAAACTCCCATGTCGTATTGGAATTGATGATCCTCATCTCCCTAACCATGCTTTCCTCAAGCGCCGAGATATGGTTGGATTTATAGGTTTTGCCCATCATGAGCCCGGCTGCCGTCACCGACAGGCCGATCATGAGGATAATGATAAGCGTCAACCGCATGCGAAAACGTTTCAAGCCGGCATCTCTCCCAATTCTCTTTCTGAATCCTTCCCTATCGTACCCTCCCTGTCCCAGCGGCGCTATGGGGGTATTGTAAACTTTATGTAAAACTTTCATGCACAGGAAAGTTCGCTTCGATCAGCTCCGGTGCCGGAAGTTCAGGCTGCGCAGTCGGAAGTTCGTTTCGATCGCTGTTGAAGCCGGATTTCATTGATACCATTCCTCCTGGGAGGAAATCCGGCTTCAAAGGCGAACGCTGCCGCTTCTACACGATTCTTCCGGCTGCTCCGCGGAGCAGGGGCTAAAAGACAAACCAGAACCCTTCGACAACCAAACCTTATTCGACAGCCAAACCCTCTTCGACAACCAAACTCTATTCGACAGCCAAACCCTATTCGACAACCAACCCCTATTCGACAGCCAAACCCTCCAATCAAGCCTACTTGCCTATATTTCCAACGCATGCGGAGTTCAACTGCCTCCATCCTCATTCCGGGCCTATCGGACAAATCCGCAACCAAATAGAGCGGACGCAAAAGCGCCGCTCCATGTTGGCAAAACGTTTCTAATTCCGAGAAATTAAAGTACTAGTAAAGCTAAGTCCGAACTGATCTGTCAGCCGAGCAGATCACAGAACCTTCTCTCCGAAGACATCAAAGACCGAAGCCGAACGGATATTCGGCCGAAAGCTCCATCGGTAGCCGTCCGGAAGGCTTGAGCTCGCCGGCTAGAGCCTTGGCGGCGGATTGAAGGGCAAGCGGCCGGCACTCATATACCGCCAGATAGGCCTGGACATCCGGGAACAGATTGATGTCCAGAGGATTGCGGACCGAGACGGCGACCGTCTTCTCGGGAGCAAGCTTCATCAGTTGCTCGGCCGTCGTCCTCTCCAGCGGATGCTTCATCGCGTCGTAGCTGACGAGGACGATGCGGTCGAAATGCTCCAGCCCCGCAAGCGGATCGCTGCCGCTCATGCGGCGCTCCTCCACGTTCGGCAGCCGCTTCTGCAGCTGCGAACCGAGCGTCCCGTCGCCGGCGAGCATCTCGTCGGCGACCGAGACGGCGACAATCTCCGGCCACAGGACGAGCGTGCGGCCTTCGGCCGGCAGAGGCAGCAGGCCGCCTTCATTTTTGACGAGCGTCACGGAAGCTTCGCTCCAGCGTTCAGCGGCGGCGCGATGCTCTTCGGTGAAGATGCTGCGGGTAGCTTCGTCCCATGGCAGCAGCGGCTCGCCTTTGGCCAGCTTGTCCTTGAGCGCCATTATCCGATCCAGCGATTCATCGATGCGGGCTTCGTCCAGCTGGCCGTTCTCGATGGCAGCGGCAACGGCTTCAAGCGCGGCCAGCTGCTTCTCCGGCGTATGGCTGACGAGCAGGAGGTCGGCTCCGGCATCGATGGCTTTGACGGAGCCTTGGCCCGGACCGTAGAAGCGGTCGATCGCGTCCATCTCGAGGCAGTCCGTCACGATGACGCCTTCGTAGCCGAGATCGCCGCGCAGCAGCCCAGTCAGCACCGGCTTCGACAAGGTGGACGGAACGCCGCTCGGATCGAGCGACGGCAGGCAGATGTGAGCGGTCATGATGAGGTCCGTGCCGGCTTCGATGGCAGCCTTGAACGGCGGCAGCTCGATGGCTTCGAGGCGCGCACGGTCATGCGGCACGACGGGCAGATCATGGTGGGAGTCGACGCTCGTGTCGCCATGCCCGGGGAAATGCTTGACCGTAGCGGAAACTCCCGCCGCCTGGTAACCGCGGACGGCTGCCGCTCCCAGCCTGGATACCAGCTCCGGCCGGTCTCCGAAGGAGCGCACGTTGATGACCGGATTGTCCGGATTGTTGTTGACGTCGAGGCAAGGCGCCAGGTTGAGGTTGATGCCCAGCTTGCGCAGCTCTTCGCCGGAGATACGGGCCGTTTCGTACGCCCCTTGCTCCGAGCCTGCCGCGCCGAGCGCCATATTGCCGGGCATGAGGGTAACGCCGTCCACGATGCGGGCGACCATGCCGCCTTCCTGATCGATGCTGACGAGCAGCGGCGGACGCCCCGCCTCGGCGGCTGCTGCGCCGAGCTGTCCGGACAGCTCATGCACCTGGCGGGCGTCCTGGACATTGCGGGAGAAGTAGATGACGCCTCCGACACCGTAATCCCGGATGACGCCAAGGATGTCGTCCGAAGGCTGCTTGCCATGGAAGCCGAAGATGAACAGCTGCGCGATTTTTTCCTTGAGGGACCAGCCCTCGTAAGGCTTGCCCGCGCTGCCGGCAATAGAAGATGGATGATTGATGGACATAGAGAGACCCCTGCCTTCCAAAATGTAGGTTAAGTCAAATGCGGCTTGGAGCCTTCGGCCGGAGGCTGGCTCAGCCTGGCCCGGAAATCCGTCGGATTCTCGCCGGTGTACTTCATGAATACTTTGGTAAAATACCTTCGCTCGGAATAACCGACTTCCTTGGAGATCAGAGCGACGCTCTTCGAAGTATCCGCGAGCAGCGCCTTGGCTTTCTCCATTCGCTGCCGCGTGACGTATTCGATGAACGTCTCGCCGTAGGTCTGCTTGAAGAGCAGGCTGAAATAAGAGGTGCTGAGTCCGACGCGGGTAGCCGCTTCTTCTACGCTGATGTCCCGGAAGAGGTTGCGGTCCAGATAAGCCCGCGCCTCCGCGATCGTCCGCTCCGAATGCTTCTTCTTGTCGCTCGATCCAGCAAGCCCGGCGTCCGCCGTCTGGCGGATGACGCCCATCAGGTCCTTGGCGCTGATCCTCCGGTCCAGCTTGCGCCACAACGCGTCTTCCTGCTCCTTGCCGAGCAGCTGCATGTCCTTCATCTCCCTCATGAGATGGAGAGCGAAGTAGTGCAGCACGGGCTTGGCTCTGCCCAGCTCGGGCGTGCTGAGAGTCTGCAGATGGGCGGACAGCTGCCGGATGACTTCATGCACCTCGCTGGACGATCCGCCCTTCATCGCCTCCAGGATCCGTTCGGAGTTCGCCCACAGCTCCTCGTGGGAAGTGTCGCTCTCCACGCTGTCGTCGGTGAAGAATCGGATGCGCTCCGCCTCGGGATCCAGCTGCATGGAGCGGTGGACGCGCTTGTATGCGGCCGACAGCCCCTTGAGCGGGACCGGTTCATGCCAGATGCCCGCATGGAGATTGAGCTTCACATGCCGGCTGACTTCGCCGAGCAGCTGCTCGGTCCGCTCCGCCATGACATTGAGATCAAGCCGCGAGAGGCCCGTCTCCAGCAGCAGGCACCATTCGCCGTCCCGCATCTGGATGACGGCATTCCGGATTCCGCTGCGGCGAAGCGCTTCCCGGACGACATTGCTCACGGCGAAGTTCCAGAGCTTGCGCTCCTTGTCGTTCCACTCCCTCCAGTCCTTGGCCTCTTCGGACCCGGCGTCGAGATCGAATACGATCAGGATGTAGCTGCGTCCCGCCGGCTCAAGCTCATCCTCGGCCATGAGCCAATGGTTGTGGGACACGTCCGTATAATCCTTCAACACGTCGAACAGCACCTTCTCATTGGCCAGATCCATGACGGCATCCAGCCTCTGCCGCTCGCTCTGCAACTGCTTCATGCGGGTGCGGCGCTGGTTCATGACCCGCGCGATGACCCCGGTCAATTCGTCATAAGGAATCGGCTTCAGAATATAGTCCTGAACTCCGTACTGGATGGCGGTACGGGTATAGCTGAAGTCCTGGTAGCCGGACAGCATGATGATGTCCAGATCCATGCCCGCTTCGCGGATCGTCTTCACGAGCGTCATTCCATCCATCACGGGCATGCGGATGTCGCACAAGAGCAGATCCGTGTCGCCGTCCTGGAGAAGCTCCAGAGCCTCGCGCCCGTTCTTTGCCGTGGCAGCCACCTGGAGTCCGAGCATCTCCCAGGGGATGACCTTCTCCAGGTTGCGAGTAATATGCGGTTCGTCGTCGACGATCATGACCTTTCCCGTCATGCCTGTTCCCCCCTATTGCGCGGAATGGTGCACCGGATCGTCGTTCCTTGTCCGGGGCTGCTGCATATCATCATGCCATAGCCGGGTCCGTAATGGATCCGGAGCCGGTCCGCGACGTTGCGCAGGCCGAGGCCGCCCCTCTCCCCATCCTCCATCGGACTCCATTTCCCCTCTTTCCTGCCCTCCGCGATCCGGCTCATCGCCTCCCCGTCCATGCCGATGCCGTTGTCGGCCACTTCAAGGACGATGCTGCCGGAAACGATGCTCACGGACACCCGGATCATGCCTGCGTGCTCAAGTCCGTCGAAGCCGTGCTGGATGCTGTTCTCGACGAGCGGCTGCAGCGTCAGCTTGAGGATCCGGTATTCCAGCGCCTCCTCATCGACATCCAGCTCGTAATGGAACAGATCCTCGAAGCGGTACTTCTGGATTTCCAGGTAGCTTCGGACATGCTCCAGCTCCTCATGCACCGTGATCTCTTCCTTCTGGTGCATGCTCGTCCTCAGAAGCCGGCTGAGACGATGGACCATGAGCATGATCTTGGCGCCTTCGTTCTGCGCAGCCAGCGCATTGATGGACTCCAGCGTATTGAACAGGAAGTGGGGCTTGATCTGCGCCTGCATGAGCATCATTTCGGCACGCTGCTTGCGCACCTGCTCCTCCCTCACTTCGGTCAGCAAGCCCCCCAGCCTCTCGGTCATGCTGTTGAAGCTGCTCCCGAGCAGCACCGTCTCGTCCTTGCCCTGCACCGGAACCCGGATATCCAGCAATCCCTGCTCGACCAGACGCATCTTGCGGACGACGCGGATGATCGACTTGGCCACCCGGTTGACGAAGAAGACGTTGAACAGTATCGCCGACAGCAGGCACAAGCCGGTGATCAGGCTGATCCATTTGACGAAGTTGACATTCTCGCTCATCAGGGAATTCCATGGTTTGGCCGATACGAGCATCCAATCGTTGATGCCGAGCCAATAAGAGGAGGTCAGGCTGTCGACTCCCTGGAACTTGGCCCGCTCGCTCGCGTAGGGCTGATCCGCGCTCGAGGGCAGATAGCTATTACCGTCCAGTACTTGCCCGGCAAGCTTCGTCTCGCTGTCGAGCAGCACCAGGCCGCGCTGGTTGACGATGTAATACCTTGAGCCGTCGGAGAGGCTGCCCCGGAAGTTCGTCAGGATGTCGTCCACGCCGGACGACTTGAACTGGGTGACCATGATGCCCAGATTGTCCAGGCTGTCCCTGTCCTTCACGACGCGCATCTGGGTGAACAGCGAGTATTCCTTGCCGGTCAGCTCTTCCTGCTCATAAGGTCCGATCCACAGCGGCTTGGCATTGAGGCGCTCCGCCTTGGCATAGGACGGATGGGACTTCAGCCGCTCGTACGTGACGGGCTTGAATGTCGTGGGATCGTTGCGGGTGGAGCGGAACAGCGCCCCGTTGTTCGCATACAGGATGATATAGCTCATCGCCGGATTCTGGAACAGCAGCTCGCCCATTTCCTTTTCCGCCTGCCCTTTTGCGATCAGGGAGCTGGCGCCGCCGTTCGGATCGGCGTTGAGCTTGAGCGTTTCCTGCACGACGGAGCTCGTCAGGCTCGCATCGGTAAGACGGTTCATCTCGTCGAAAAAATTGCGGATGTTGCTGCCGACCGCATGCATCGTCATCTCGGTCTGCTCGTTGTACTTTTTCTCCAGGAGATGCTCGTAATAGAGGAAGGATACGACCCCTAAAGATGCGACGGGCACTACGATCAGAAGGATGAAGGCCAGCAGCAGCTTCGGTCTTAGATTCACAGCCTGTCGACCCCCTCTCTTGTCAGCTCGCGTCCATGATCGGTCGGGAAGGCCGCATCTTCATTTCTCGTCGCGCAGGACGTTGTCCTGCACCGCCTGAATTTCTGCAGCCACGGCTTCGGGGGAACGGATCTGCCCGATCAGCTCCTGCAGCCCGATGCCGACCTTCGTGTTGATCTTGTACGGCATGTAGTAGTCGAACGCCCGGAACGTGGACGGCGCATTGCCCACGACTTGAAGAACTTCGGAGATCAGCGGATCCACGCCGGAAAAATCGCTGAGCTTCATCGAAGGAAGCGTCTTGTCCTCCAGCAGGATCCGCTTCTGGTTGGCTTCGTTGAAATAGCTGCGGATGAAGCTGGTCACCATGGCGATCTGATCCTGGGATAGGGTGGACGAAAATCCGAAGCCGTTGGAGTACCCGGTATTGAGGGCATGCAAATCTCCCGCTCCTCCCGGAATCGACGGAAAAGAGAAGTAGCCGAGATCGTTCTTGTACGGGCCCGCGTTGTCGCCGGTCAGAGCCGCCAGATCCCAGGTGCCGGTGAACAGCATGGCCGCTTTGCCGTAGAGCAAATCCTTGGCCTGCTGCTTGTCGGACTGGCTCAGCGCGTCGGCCGGAAAATAGCCTGCCTTGACGATCTCGGAATAGGCGCGGAAGCTCGCCACCATGTCCGGATCCGTCCATTTGTCCGTGCCGGCCGCGATCCGCGCCAGCTTGTCCGTGCCGGCGTATCGGTCCATGATCGTGTTCCACATCATGCCCGCGATCCAGGGATCCTTGGCGGACAGCGCGAACGGCGTATAACCGCCCTTTTTGATTTTATCCGCAGCCTGCATGAGCTCGTCCCAGGTGGCCGGAATGCCCAGTCCGAGCTCCTTGAATATGCTTTTGTTGTAATATAGCGCTTCGCTGTACCCGCCGAAAGGAAGGCCGTACACCTTGCCGTCGACGGTGAACTCCTCCAGGCTCTGGAATTGGTTCTCGATGCCCAGCTCGCGGATGATCGGAGTCAGATCCAGCAGACGCCCGGCTTTCACGTACAGCCTGACGTCCGAGCCGCCGAAGATTTCAAAAATATCGGGAGTTGTCCCGGTGGCCATCTCGGCCTTGAGCTTCTGGTCCCGGTTGATGATCTCGTCGATGCCTTCAAGCTGGAATTTCAAGCCCGGATTCTGCCTCTCCGTCTCGCTCACGACATCCTGAAGGATTCTTAGCCTGGCTTTGGCGGACTCCTTGATCTGGGTATGCCTCAGAGTCAGCGTCACCGGCTCGGAAGGGCTGCTCTGGGGGACGGAAGGATCGGCAACCGGTTTGTTTTCGCCCGATTCATTGAAGCAGCCTGCCGAAGGAACCAGAATGACGGCCGCCAGCGCCGCGCAGGCAAAGCGTTTGATCATGGAATGACCTCCCGGATCTCTATGACTCTATTATAGACGGAAGGCCTGCAACGTTGGAGGATGAAAAATAAACTGTCAAGGGATACAATTCTATTCCATTCAGACTGCAGCCAGCCGGGCTTTCAGTTTTTCCGGAGGTCCGAACCATGGAGGAAGCGGCACCGAGAAAGAGCTCACGATGTTCGGCATTGCCCGTGCCGGGAATGCACGACCCTGCGGCATTCAGGAACATCGAGGCGCACAAAAAAAAGCCCGCCGGGGGCGGGCTTTTCCTTTGCTGTCATCAATCCCTCATGTCTTGCACAGAGCTGCGGACCGCTTCGTAAAATGCAGCCCAGGCTTTCTCGGGGCCAGCTTCCTCGGCCTCGGGCCGCGTCTGCCCGGCCTCTGCTTCCTCTGCGGACAACGGACGGCCAGCTTCTGTCTCCGGAAGTCCGGAACGGCTCGAATCTTTCATTCCATCGCTCCCTTTCCCGCTCTTGATGGCATAGAATCCTCTGCAGCTCAGCCCTGGATCCATTGGCGGCGCAGCGTGAACAGCTCTCGCAGCTCGTCGGTCGACAGCTCCGTGATCCACTGCTCCGACTGGCCGACCACCTGGTCGTTCAGCGACTGCTTGCGCTCGATCATCTCATGGATCCGCTCTTCGAGCGTCCCGAGAACGACGAACTTGTGGACCTGCACCTGCCGGGTTTGCCCGATGCGGAAAGCGCGGTCCGTCGCCTGGTTCTCGACAGCCGGATTCCACCAGCGGTCATAGTGGAACACATGGTTCGCCGCCGTCAGATTCAGCCCGGTTCCGCCCGCCTTAAGCGAAAGCACGAACGCTCCATGCGGCAGATCCGGATTTTGGAAGTCGGTGATCATGTCATCCCGCTTGGCCTTCGGCACCCCGCCGTGCAAATAAGGGACAGGGAGGCCGAGCCTTTCCTTGAGCAGCCTCTGCAAGGCCGCTCCCATATCGACGAACTGCGTGAAGATAAGCGCCCGTTCCCCTTCTGCAGCCGCTTCCTCGCACATCTCCAGCAGCCTCATCGTCTTGGCCGAGCGTTCCGGATTCCAGGCAGCCGAATCGCTTTCCGCCTCGCGCAGGAGCAGCGCGGGATGATCGCATACCTGCTTCAGCTTGGTGATGGAGGCAAGGATGAGGCCGCGGCGCTGCATCGGACCGAGCGTGTCGAGCTTCTCCAGCAGGTCGGAGACGATGGACTCGTACATCGCGCCCTGCTCGGCCGTGAGCGTGACGTAGACCTGGCTCTCGTTCTTCTCGGGCAGCGACAGCTGGATGGCCGGATCCTTCTTGACCCGCCGCAGCATGAACGGCTTCACCCAGCGCTGCAGGGCTGATATCGTCCGCTCGTCCCGCTCCTTCTCGATCGGCAGGATGACGTTGCGCCGGAATTCCGGCAGCGTGCCGAGATATCCCGGATTCGTAAAATCGTAGATCGACCAGAGCTCGCTCAGACGGTTCTCCATCGGAGTGCCGGTAAGGGCGATCCGATGCTGCGCCGTAAGATTCCGAATGGCCGACGATTGCTTCGTATTCACATTTTTGATGTTCTGGGCTTCGTCCAGGCACAGGCTTTCCCATTGCAGTCCCGACAGCTCTTCCTCATCGAGCGGAGCCAGCGCGTAGGAAGTGATGACCAGATCCGCGCCTTCCGCGAATGCCATGAATGCTTCCCGGCCTCTGGCGCGCTTGGGGCCGTAATGAAGCCTTACATCCAGCGAAGGGGCGAACCGCTGCAGCTCCTTCTCCCAGTTGCCGATGACCGATGTCGGGCAGATCAGCAGGGACGGAGCCGGCTGGCGCCCTTCGAGCTCCCGGATCGAGAGCAGATAGACCGTATACTGGATCGTCTTGCCCAGACCCATGTCATCGGCCAAAGTAGCACCCAAGCCGAAGCGCCGCAGAAATGCAAGCCAGGACACTCCTTGCAGCTGGTAGGGCCGCAGCTCGCCAAGGAAAGTAGCGGGGACGCTGACGAGCGGCAGCTCGCTCGTATCCTGCAGCTGTCCGATCAGGCGATGCAGATGCTCGTTCAGCTCCACTTCGGCGACAAGATCGTCCTCGCCGCCCTCTTCCTCTTCCGAAAGGACGATGCCTCCCTGCAGATGCATTTGCATGACGTCGCGGAAGCTTAGTCCTTTGCGTCCTCCGGCCTTCTTCATCCATTTCCGGATCTTCGATACATCCTCGGGATCCAGATGCACCCACTCGTCTCCGATCCGGATCAGGCGCTTGTTCTCGGCGGCTAGGCTCATGAACTGCTCCTCGGTCAGATCCAGCCCACCGAGCGCGAGCTTCCAGTCGAACTGGACAATCTGGGACAGCCCGAACATCGGCTGGTCGGCAGATCCCGCAGCAGACTTCAGCTTCGCCTTCACCCGGATCCGGCGCTTGCGGACCGTTTCCCACCATCCTGGAAGCAGAACGGAACAACCGGCGTCAAGCAGGCGCAAGCTGGCATTCTCCAGGAAATCCCACGCCTCGTCATCCTGAAGAGCATGCTTGACGACGCTCCCGGCATCGGAACTCCACTCCGGCAGGGCAAGCAGCCACTTGCCCTCTTCTCTCGCCAGCCGGTCATGAAGGAGGTCAAGCCATTCCTCGGGAATGCGAAGCTCCGATCCGCTGACCGGACGCCAGCTGCCCGGCTCCTCTCCGCGCTCCAGCAGAATCCAGGGGCCGCTTCCCTCGCGGTCGCGAATGGCTGCCCGCAGCCGCCATTCCCCGCCTTGCTCCGGCTCCGTCAGCTGCAAGGCGACGCGGAAAGGAAACGTATCCTGGCGCAGCCCGATTCCGATATACCAGTCTTCTTCGGATGGCGACTTGCGCTCCAGCACCTGGCCGGTCGCCCTCTCCAGATCATGCCATGCGGTGCGGACGGCGCGGCTGCCCTCGATAAGCTCTTCCACAGCCGCGCTCAGCCATTCATGGACGACCGCCTCCTGATGGGGCTCGACGGCGCCTATGGCCGGCTCCCAGCCTTCGCGCAGCCGCCAGCTTCTGCGCTGCACCGACCAGCCCTGCCAATCCGGCTCGAACGCCCCTTCCAGCAGCGCTTGGCGAATCAGTCCGGCATGACGGGCAAGCCTTGCCAGCTCGTCGTCATACTCGATCGCCAGCAAGCGCACGGGCTGCGGCATGGCCAGATAATCGCTCGCGAGCAGCGGCGCAATGAGCAAGGACCTGCCCGCGCCGCTGTTGGGGTCCGCGTCCAATTGCTCCACCTCGGCTCCATACCAGGAAGGAGCGTGCCAGGCGAACAGCAGATCGCGCAGCCTTGCGTCGAACTCGCCGGGCTCGGAAGCATGCAGCTGGATGCCGCTGCCGGTCCAGCGGCCGCTCAGCCTGATCGGCTTGGCCGTAGACAGTCCTCTCATCATTTCAGCAGGCCTCCTTTCCTCAGTTCCTCCTGGAGCGCCCGCATCCGCTGGTATTTCAGCGCGATGCGGGACATATAGCGGCTCCAGGCTTCTGTATTCCGTTCGGCCTGGTACAGCTTCTCAAGCTTTTTGAGCTGTTTCACAGCCATCCGGTAGCTCTGGCGGTTGCGGATGCCGATCCAGCTCTCCACAGACTGGTGATAGAGCGGGATCAGCATCGCAGGCGCAAGCTTGGCGACGGATCGGACATCCGCCGGATCGAGCTCGTCTGGCCTCAAGCCCATCGCGAGCTGCAGATCCGCCCATTGCTCGAAATCGCCTTTATCCAGAAGCTGGTCGGACAGCGCCATATAGGAAAAAGGCAGCTTTTGCACCAAGTATTCCATCCAGATCGGGTTATCGCTTTGCTCCGTGTCCGCGTTCCTGCATAAAAGCAGGAACGGCTGGATCGCCGATCCGCCCCGCTTGCCGTCCGTCGTCTTGGACAGATAATCCATCCAGATGGCGAGTCCGCCCCAATCCTTGCTCTCCAGCCGCTTCCTGGCCGTATCGAGTGCCAATCCGGCAGCCGGTTCGGATGGACCCTGCAGCAGCAGATCCACGGCTTGCCGGTCATGGCCGCGGAACGCCTCCAGATGCGCCAAGGCAATGATGGGGAAATAAATCCTGGATTCTCCGTCCGCTACGCCCCTTTCGTCCAGAGGCCGGCGGACGTCGTTCATCCCCGGCTCCGGCAGGAGCTCATCGGATGCCGTCTGCCTGGCCTGGCGCAGGATGGAGCGGAGCTGATCGGTCTCCCTCTCCATCCAGTCGCCCCTTGCATGAAGCTTTTCCGCCAAGGCATAGTAGAGCCGGTCCCAACGGAACAGCTTGCCGGCCGTATCGGCTCCCCGCTCGCGAAGAAGCCCGGTCAGGAAGTCGAGCCACTCCAGCTGCTTGCCCTCCATCAGGGACGGCTCCAGCTCTCCGGCCAGCGCATAGAAATGATCCACCCACGGCTCCGCCATTCGGGTGAAGCTCATCTCCTGATAATAACGGCTGAAAGCATCCGCAAGCCGCAAGGCCCGCTCCGCCTGGTCGAGGACGAACAGGATCGAAGCCATCCAGTGAAGCTTCTGCAGCGGCTTCGGCCAGTCCCGGGCCGAGCCTTTGAGCGCCGACAGCACCGGCTGCAGCGGATGAAGAGTATGCTTGCAGCCATGCCAGGTCTCTCCGTACGATCTGTCCATCCATTCCAGCCATCCCTCCGGACTGGCCTCCTCCCCGGGAGAAGACGTCTGGCCGGACGGACGGCTGGAGCTCGCAGGCTCCGCATTCGGCCCGATGCGGCTGATCGTCACCGGTCCGCCGCCGGTCAGCCGCTCGAGCGCCCGCTCCGCGTCGCCGCCGCTCTCCTGCAAGCCTTTGAAGTATACGGCCGCCATATGCTTGCACCATCCGCTGACCGGACAATCGCAGCTGCAATCGTCATGCTTGCTTCCCAGCAACACCATGTAATCATGGCTGCCGCTGACGACGGCAGCCAGCTTGGAGCCGACCATACGAACCGCGGCGACCTTGCCCCTGCTGGAATAATCCCAGCCTCGACGGATGGCATCCGACCGCATATATTTGGATATCATTTCCTCCATATCCATGAAGAAGGGATTCACCCTGCTGTCCGTGCCCATTCCCTTCCCCCTCCGCTTCTGTTTGGCATTCTTATCATTATACCAAAAAAAGAGCAAAAAAAGAGCAAGGACGGCTTATACACATGCCGCAATGCTCTTCTTTTTCTTTTTGGGGCTTCATTTCAGCCGGCGTTTTTGCGCAGGAAGCACAGAAGCGCCCAGCGCCTTTCCTGGCGCTTTTTGTATCGCGGCAGCATGCGGTACAGGCGAAGTCCTTCCTCGTAGGCTTCTTTCGCCTGCTCCGGACGGCCCAGCCCGCTCTGCAGCCGGCCCATCCTGTAGTAGCCTTCGCAGGAAGAGGACTGGATACGGCTGAACGCCTCCAGCTCCCGAAGCGCCTTCTCCTTGTCCGAAGCAGCAAAGTATGCCGCCAGACGCAAATGCGGCTGCCCGTACTTCACTCTCGGGTTCAGCTCCAACGCCTTGCGGATGCTGGCTTCACCCTCTTGCGGCTGCCCCGTATGCAGCAGGCTCGTACCGAAATCGTCCCAGAACTCGGCCGACTCCTCCATGACGAGCGTTTCCTTGAGCGGCTCCAGCGTCCTGCGCGCTTCTCCGTACTTGCGACGGTCCAGGAGCAGCTTGGCGAGCTCCAGTCGGGAGCCGCTGTTGCTCGGATTGGCGTCGATCTCCCTGCGGAGCGCGGCTCTCCGGCTGCGGGCGCGGATCGGCTTCAGCAGGCTCGGCGTCAGGCCGATGAATCGGCGATCCAAAATATAAAGGACGACAAGCATGACGATCAGGGCAAGGAAGGGATTGCCAAGAAGAGTCCATAACAAGCCGAACAGCAAGAAGATTTTCATGGATAAGGCAGCCCCGTTTCAAAGAATGCGATTTGTCCACCAGCCAACATCATAGCATACGCCGGCGGTTTGGAAAATCGGGGGTAGGCGAGAAATCACAGCCCGTCTCCTCCTTCCGGGATGTATTCCGGCTGACGCGCCCATTTCCGCAAATAGCCGCACCCTGCAGGGCGGTTGTTCATAAGATAAGTTGACTGTATCCCTTAACCTTGTTATATCCCACAAAAACCCGAGCAAGGAGGGGTGGCATTTTGAAAGGCACCGATCACAAAAACAAATTTCTGCTGACTCACCGGGAACGCGAAGTATTCGAACTACTGGTCCAGGACAAGACGACAAGGGATATCGCGCAGCTGCTGTTTATCAGCGAAAAAACTGTGAGGAACCATATTTCCAACGTGATGCAGAAGTTGAACGTGAAAGGCCGTTCGCAAGCGGTTGTCGAATTGATCAAGCTTGGGGAACTTACGATCTGACCTTCGTCAGGCCGGAGAGTTCTCTTGACGAACCTTCCCATGCCGAATGCGTTTTCGCATTCGGCGGGAAGGTTTTTTGAGTTAATCATGGATAGAGTACGCTCGCCGGCGCCACTGGTATAGGTAAGTACAATCCAAACCTTCCGCCGAACCATTTTCACCTGCGTTTTTTCAGTTCAATGACTGCAACCAAATATACGCCCCACATTTATGGTTAATTCGTCGGCTACCTCATAAAATTGCTCTAAAATTAGTTTTGCCATAGCCCCGACAATTTCCTACTCAGGTTGAGCAAGTGAAAGCGGCAAATGGTGTTGTCAGCGGAACTGGATTTCGATGACTTGAAGGCCGTCCCTCGTTACCCCGGCGACAATAACCCCGCCTAACTCAATCTGGACTTGGTCCTCACAATCCCTGAATCTGAATTTCCTTCCGAAGCCACCCTCCATGTTCATGGTTCCTTTGATAAAAAGAAGACCCCGAGAAAAACCTCTAACAGACGTTCTTACCCCGTACGCTTCCAAGGAATGGGACGAATTCTGCAAATCTATTTTCATTTTAAGCGTCTCAGATAACATCACGCCTAATGGTCAGACCAACAAGTGCTTGAAGCAGCTAAAACCAAGGAGAGCTTTGCGCCGCATGTAAAAAGCCGACCACTGGGCCGGCTAAAGGATAGAGCGTTCACGCTCCGTCGGTGTCTCTCTCAATATTCAACTAGTACCAATAAACCATGGTCAGGAGCAAATTGTTTTCAGTGCGATTGCAATATTTTAGCAATTTTTCCATGAGGTTTAGAGGGTAGAAGAAATTTCAAAGCAACAAATAAGGGCGCTGGGATTTCATTCTCCATTTGATCCTTCCCCGGAATTTTTCACCTCCTCATTCTAGGCTTAAATCACTGTGTAATTATAATTTAATAGTCAATATTACCTAAAATAAATAAAATAAATTATATTTTGCTTTTTAAAAATTCTATTTCTTTTTCCATTTTCTTAAATCGCATGTTAATAGAATAAAAAATAGGCGTCAAAACTACAATCAATACTATAAAAATCATAAATAAATCCTCCTTTAAATGTTAAAATATATCAGTTTTGGGACCTTAGTACCTTTCGATAAAAAAAATATACCGATATGATTATATCAAACAAATGAATGGAGTTGATATGATGTTTCCAAAGAAAGCGCTTATTTATGCATCAGTATTATTAGTTTCCTCCTCAATCGGTGTTTTTACAGCACATGCAAGTGATTCCGATAAGTTTTGTTCGGTCACGAAAGGCAGTTTCTTTCATTGCATTAATACACTTTCAAAATCGGATTCACTTGCTAATTTTAGCAATAAAATGGACGACTATATTGAAGCTCCCGACGCCTACACTATCAAGTTTAACCACGTTGAGTTGTCTCCAAATGTAACGCGAGGTGACTCAGTTTACAAAAGTTATACGCTTTCAGACAACAAAAATCAAAAGTTTTACACTTATAACGATTACAATGGTTATCATATGGCTGATTATTCACTTATTCGCATTTCAATTAATAAAAGTACAGGCTATTACCCAGCATCTTACCAACAACCAGTTTCTCAAATGGATATGGCAAATTCTCCCTCTATTGTATGCTCCGGAGCAACAGCTATATTTTGCAGAACTTATACACAAGCCAGCCAACATTCGGTAAATTAAAAAGGAGGGGCATGAAGATGAGAAAAAAAACTTTTATTTTGGGACTCGCTTTAACTGCAACTATCGGTTTTAGTTCCTCGTGGGCTTATAGTGAAATGCACCCTAATGCTAATGTGGCATCTGCTGAAAGTAATTTCACAAATGCCAATGAATTTATCTCCAGCACAGTTTCTGAAGGAGAAAAAAAGGTGAAATTTAAAGTTAAGAAACCACAAAAATTCCCTTTTGAAGTAAATGGATCTTATGCAACTGTTACTAAGATTGCTGACTTTGATAAAATGGAAATTACTTATCTCGGTAAAGATCCTGACAGCTATATCACTCTAACCAGCACAGAAGCAGATATTATACCTCAATCAACAAAGTTTGAATTGAAGAGGTCTAAGATTAAGGATAAAGACTCTCAATTCATGGATAACGGAAAATTACAGTTTCTTTATTGGAAACAAGATGGACTTTCCTATACTCTCGCAGCATCTCCTGGGCTAGATAAACCACACTATAGCCAAAAAGATTTGGAAGCAATTGCTGAATCATTAATATAATAAATATCTTATGTAGATTAAACAGAAGAGTGAATAAACCAAAAGCCCCCCTAATCAGAGAACCCTGCAATACGAATACAGTTTCTGTAAAAAGCGCCCCAGTACCGTACCGGTGAACTGTTACCCACAAGAAGGACACTTTGAAAAAAGTGACCTCTTGTGGGTCATTTGTGTTTTAATCGAAGGAAGAGATGAGGAGCGAGTCGGGAATGGGAGAGTTAAAACGCATTGTTTTTACAGAAGAGCAGATATTGAAACCATATTTCCAACGTGATGCAGAAGTTGAACGTGAAAGGCCGTTCGCAAGCGGTTGTCGAGTTGATCAAGCTTGGGGAACTTACGATCTGACCTTCGTCAGGCCGGAGAGCTCTCTTGACGAACCTTCCCATGCCGAAAGCGTTTTTGCATTCGGCATGGGAAGGTTTTTTGAGTTCAGGAATAACCCCGTTGCTTCGTTGTTTGTCTGGCATGCCGCCCTTCAAATCCCTCGGGTACGCGATCAGCAAAAAAAAGGCGGCAGCTCCGCAGGAATGCGGAACTGCCGCAAGAAGACCTTTCGGTCGGGGGCAACTAGGATGTGGCGGCGATGCCGGAATGAAACCGGGCGGGAGGAATGAAGCTGGCGTCCTTCATGATCGTCTTGGCTGCTTCCGGCGGACTTCCGTCCGAAGGATGCAAATAAACGATTTTTCCATTCAACAGTCCCATGTCCATCGGTGTAGGAAAATCGGGATGGTTGAATCGGCGAATCAGCAGATCCAGCATAAGGAACCCTCCCATCGGTTATGTGAATTTACCTTACACGATATAGTTCATTATAGTCCACCCTTCCGTCTATGTCAATTAATCTACCATATAAAAACCGGCAGAGAGAAACAAAGAAAACGACCTTGAACCATCCGCCCCGGCGCTTAGGCCGAATGCAGCATGATTCAAGGTCTTTCCGTTCTTTGAAGCCTTTCCGTCCTTCAACGACTTCCCCTTCTTTAATGAAGCTTTATTTCACCGCGCCCGCTACCAGTCCTGAGACGATATGGCGCTGCGCAAGGATATACACGACTAGGACGGGCACAATCGTGAACAGCAGCCCCGCGAACAATGGACCCCATTCGGTTTTGTACTGCATTTCGACCTGCATGGCGGCGAGGCCGATCGGCAGCGTGTACTTCGTCGGATCGATGACGAGGATCGTGCCGACGATATACTCGTTCCAAATCTCAAGCACGTTGATGATGCCGACACTGATGATGCCCGATCGCGACAACGGCAGCATGATGCGGAAGAACGTACCGAAATAACCGGCTCCGTCGATGGCGCCTGCCTCCTCCAGCTCCTTGGGGAGCGTCCGGAAGAAGCCGATCAGGACGAAGATGCCGAAGGCGAGCGTATTGGACGCGTAGACGAGAATCAGCCCGAGACGGTTGTTGGCGAGGCCGAGATCGTTCACGAGGAAGAACAGCGGAATCAACGCAAGCGCGAACGGCACCATCATGGAAGAGATATAGACGGTATACAGCACTTTGCTTCCGAAGAACTTGTAGCGGGCCAGCGTGTACGCCGTCATGGCCGCAAGAACGAGTCCGAGCACGGTCGATCCCGCCGTGACGGCGATGGAGTTGATGAAGTACTTGCCGAAGCTGTAGTTGGTCCATACATATTCGAAGTTCGACCACAGCAGCGGGAACTTCGGCAGAGACCAAGGCATGTTGAAGTAGAACTGCTGGTTGTTCTTCAGGGAGTCGGTGAAGGTCCAGAACAGCGGATAGATGACCGATATTCCCCACAGGACGAGGAAAGCATAGAAGATCGATTTGAACACCGGATGAACGGTTCTTTGCAGCATGTAGTCCCTCTCCTTCCATATGATCTGATGCTAGCTGACTTCCACCTGTTCCTTGCGCAGAAGCCATTGCAGGAGAAGGGTCGTGATGAGCGACGTGATGAGGATGACCGTGCCGATCGCGGCGCCGTATCCGAAATGGGCCTGCTTGAATGCCTGCTGATACAAGTAGGAGCCCATGACCTGGGTCGAGTTATCGGGACCGCCGGCCGTCATGATCGTCACGATGACGAAGGAGCCGTTGAGCGTCGTCATCATGATGTTGATGACCGAGATTTTCATCTGCTCCCAGATGAGGGGGAGCGTAATATGCCGGAACTGATGCCACTGCCCGGCACCTTCTATATCAGCAGCCTCGTACAGAGAAGCCGGAATGCTCGTGATCGCGGCAATCAGCAGGATCATGTAGAACCCGATGCCCGCCCAGACGGCAGGCGGCAGCAGCATCCAGATCGTGTGGCTTTCGAAGCCGAGCCAGTTGATCTCCACCTTGCTGCTGGTGAACAGGGACAGGAAGCCGTTCAAAAAGCCGATTTGAGGATTGTAGATGAAGTTCCACAGAATGCCGACGACGACGGCGGACAACACGTTCGGAATGAAGAAGATGGAGCGGAAAAAGGCGCTTCCCTTCAGGCGCAGGCGGGTCAGCGCCACGGCGAAGAAGGTTGCGATCGCCATGATGCCGATTATTTTGCCGATGACAAGGAAATAGTCGTTGCCGATCGCCGTCAGCATGATGGGATCGTCGAAAATGTCTTTGAAATTTTGCAGCCCGACGTAATCCTTGTGCTGCGACATTCCGGACCAGTCGAAGAAAGAATTGTAGAGCGCCTGGATCAGCGGATAAATCGTAAACACGCAGAAAAACAGAAATGTCGGGATGATGAACGCCGCGATAAAGAGGTTTCTCTGCAGCTTGGCTTTTCCGATATTCATCTCGAACTCACCGCCCCTTAAATCGGAGCATCCCCGAGACAGCTGTCCCGAGGATGGTCCTCAATCTGACTTGCCTTGTAACCGAATTCGATGAAGCCGAATGTCGCCGCAGGCGGATGATGGACGAAGGAATGTCGCCTCTGCCGGCGGATAATCGTTCCGATCGCTGTTGAAGCCGGGTTTCCCTGAATTAGATTCATTGGAAGGAAACCCGTCTTCAAAGGCGAACACTATCGTTTCTTCACGATCATTCCGCAAGCTCGGGCAAATTCGTCCTTGCTATGCTCGGTTTATTTTTTTACTTTTTCCACGACTTTCACAACGCGGTCGACCCAGCCTTGAGGATCGATCTTGCCGATCGTCAGGGCGTCGGTCGCATCCTGCATCGCCTTGTCGACGTCTGCGTTGAACGTGACTGTCGGCACGACGACGGTGTTGTCGCTCGTCAGGTAGGCAGCCGCTTGCTTGACGAAGTCAGGAGCGTTGGAAGAGCTGATGTCGCCCTTGATGTTGGAAGGAGCGCCGCTCAGCTCGGCGAACTTGGAAGCTTGGGATTGCGAGAAGATGAACTGCAGGAACGCTTTCGCCGCTTCCTTGTTTTTGCCGTTTTTCGAGATGGCGACGGTGGATGTGGACGTGTTGGCCACGACTTTTCCGCCGGCTTTTTGCGTTACGGAAGGAATGAAGCCGAATTTGAAGTCGGCCGGAACGTCCTTGGACATTTCGTTGGGCAGCCAGAGGCCGTTCGGAATGAAGGCGTCCTTGTTCTGCAGGAACAGCATTTGCGAATCCGTATGGTTGATGGAGATGGACGTCTTGTCGATGAAGCCCTTGTCGCGCAGCTCGACGATTTTGTTCAGGGCTTCCAGGACGGCCGGGCTCTTGAACGCTTCGACATTGCTGTCGCCCATGTCCTGGAGCAGCTTGTAGTCGTCGTTGTTCGCCGATACGATGGCCGGGTACAGGATGGCGCCGTTGATATAGTAAGGGTATTTGCCCGTATGGATGAACGGCGTCGTGCCGGCAGCCTTGATCTTCTCGGAGGTGGCGATGAAGGAATCCCAGTCCGTAGGCTCCGTCCAGCTGTTCTTCTCGAACAGGGCTTTGTTGTAGAACACGCCCCACGAGTTCAGGACGAGCGGAATGTTGTACGTCTTGCCGCCGTAGGCAGGAGGCTGCTGCGCCAGCAGGTCGAGGATTTTGACGCCGTCGACGTTTGTGGCGTCCTTGATCCAGTCGGTGAGATCCTCGAGCTGCCCGTCTTCCGCCAGCTGGCGGTCGTTGAGCTCGGGTCCGTCGATGTAGACGAAGTCCGGAGGCGTGCCCGCAATCCATTTCGGTTTGTTCTGCGTATTGATTTGCGGGCCTGCGTCTTCGACGATTTTCAGGTCCGGATTCGCTTTCTGGAAATCGGCGATGACTTGCTTCCACCACTTGTCGCCGTAACCGCCGACGAAGTACTGGATCTCGAACGTGCCCTTCAGACCGGTCGTCGCGGGGGCATCGCCGCCCGTGTTGCCCGCTGCATTCGTGGCCGAATTGTCGGCCTGCGCGCTTGCCGTCGGCTCAGGAGAAGCGCTTGACGCCGTGTTGCCGTTGTTGCTGTTGCTGCCGCAGCCGGCCAGTACGGCCAGGGACATCGCGACTGCCATTGCGGTTGCCGCTGTTTTCTTTACCGTGATAGTCATCTAGCATAACCCCTCCCAAATTGGAACGTTCCCCGCACCCGGACCTTGCCGCTTCCTTCCATTGCATCAGATGCTTATCTGTATACTAACGGGAACAGGGCTTCCTCTCCATTGAATATCTTCCGTAAATCCATTAGTATTCTATGATTTTTTCATTCAAAATTTTGATGGAAAAATGAATATTGATTCTGAAAACGAAAAAAAGCCCCTTTTAAGGGGCTTGATTCCACGCTTGATTGGAGCTTGATCGGGGCTTGATTCCACGCTTGATTGGAGCTTGATTGATTCTTGGCCGAATTGCTACCCGGTTTCTTGATCCGCTTCCAGCGCGACTCTCTGCAGCTCGTCGAGAGCGGCTTTGGGCGTATAACGGCCCGACAGGACGGCGCTGCCGAGCTTGCGCGCCGTATCCATCACCCTCGCCCATGCCGGCTTTTCGATCGGAATGAACTGCGCGCTGGCCAGAGCATGCAGATCCGCTCCCATGGCGGCATCGGCTGCCGACATCGCATCGCCGGCCGAACGGGTGACCGGCACGAAGCCTTCCTGCTCCACCATGCTGACGTACTGCTCGTCGCTGTAGAGGAATTGGATGAATTGTGAGAGCGCCTGCTTGTCCGTATGGGCGGTCTTGAAGGAGATAAGAACGTCATGGACGCCGAAGGTCATCGGAGGCTGTCCCTCCTTGACCGGAATCGGACCCGATCCCCACTTGAATCCGGGGAATTCCTTGGGCACTACGGAGCTGAAGTAGTTGCCCGATATCATCATGGCAAGTCCGTCGTCCCCGAGAATGCGCTGCTTCTCGTCCCGGGTAGTCACCGTCGGCTCCTCGTCCGTCAATCCTTCGTCGTAGATCTTCTTCAGGAATTCCAGCCCTTCCACGTTGGCCGGCTGATTGATCGCCCACTTGCCGTCCTTCAGCCAGCCGCCTCCTGCGCCTATGAAGAAATAGGACAGGTTGGCATGGATCTCGTTGTCGGTCATATCGATGCCGAATCCTCTAGCCGGAGTAAATTGGCGGATCTTCCGGGCGTCATCCGCAAGCTGCTCCCAGGTAAGCGGCGGCCCCGCTATGCCGGCCTGCGAGAACAAAGCCTTGTTGTAGTAAAGGCTCCTCACGGAAGCGACATAAGGAATCGCGTATTGAACGCCGTTGTAGCGGTCCTTCTCCAGAAGGAAGGGATACAGATTCGACCGGAAGGATTCAGGCAGGATGTCGGCCATGTCGTTCAGCAATCCCCGCTTGGCGAAGTGCGAGTAGAAATTCGTATTCAGCAGATCCGGAGGCTCGTTCTGGGCAAGCATATTCGTGTAGACCCCGTCCAGGATGTCCCAATTGACGACCTGGAGCTCGACGTCGATATCCGGATGCTCCGATTCGAAGCGGCTGACGATGCCGTCGAGAATCGGCTTGGTCGTCGTGCTGTATTCGGAGGTGACGAATTTGATCAGAGCCCTCTTCCCTTCAGGCTCCTTCACCTCGGACGCATTCTGCTTTCCGGAGCAGCCGGAAGTCACAAGCAGCGCGGAGGCCACGCAGGCCGCGGCTGCCCGGAAGCAGCTGCGGCGCCAATGGAGCTTC
Source organism: Paenibacillus sp. D51F (assembly GCF_053345695.1). Classification (NCBI taxonomy): domain Bacteria; kingdom Bacillati; phylum Bacillota; class Bacilli; order Caryophanales; family Paenibacillaceae; genus Paenibacillus; species Paenibacillus sp. D51F. The sequence continues at coordinate 501,423 of NZ_JBKFAO010000002.1, forward strand.
TTCATCTCGGTTCAACTCATTTCGGACTATTCTTAATAGACGAAGGGAAACAACAGCTTCTGGTTCTCCGGCGCATACATGTTGGCTCGGGTAATCGTGGCGGAAGGGATGTCGACCGCCGCGCTTCCGCTGGAAGAATCAAGAGCCGCCTGCACGCTGAGAAATCCCATGTTGAATGGATTTTGTACGATCAAGGCATGCATGGCCCCCTGCTCGAGCAGCTGGATCTCGGGAACGGAGCTGTCGAACCCGATGAGCTTGACGCTGCCGCTGAGACCGGTTTCCTTCAATGCCTTGGCCGCGCCTGTCACGCCGATGTCGGTCAGCGCGATGATGCCGTTCATCCCCGGATAGGCGGCCGTCAGCGACTTTACGGTCCGGTACGCCTGTTCCTCGGATTTGCCGACATTGATCATGCCGAGGTTGTAGGCCGAGCCGGCCGGAAGAGCTTCCAGAACCCCGTTTCTGCGCTGCATGGCGACCGGAGACTTCTCGTCGCTGGTCAAAAAAGCGTAGACCGGCCTTGTTTTGCGTCCGGGAGCGAGGATGCCCGCCGCTTCCCGGCCCTCTTCTACATGGTCGCTGGATACATAGCTGTCCGCTTTGTGCCGCAGGAGAGGCGTATCCATGATGATGAGCCTGATGCCCAGACGGGAGATCTCCTCCAGCTGCGGCGCCAGCACATCCTCGTCGATCGGAGCGAGCACGATAGCCCGCGGCCGCTGCGCGATCGCTTTCTCCAGCAGCTGAGCCTGCTCGTCGGAGCCGATGCTGCGCAGAGGTCCGGACAGCTCCAGCGTAACCTCCAGCTCCTTGGCTGCAGCCAGAGCTCCCGAGCGCACTGTCTGCCAATAATGGGAGTTGGCGTCGGTCGTTTTCATGATGAATGCGATCACGTTGTCCTGCGGAGACGCCTCGCCCCGGCCGAGTCCAGTCCAGACGACCAGAACGACGAATCCGAGCAGCAGAAGCGGCAGCCACAGCCGTTTCGTTCTCATGATGGTGCCCTCCTCAGCGTACTTGCGGAATCTTGATTGCGACGGTCGTGCCTTCGCCCGGCTCGCTCTCGATGGCAACGCCATAGGCGGAGCCGAAGGCAAGCTCGATCCGTTCGTTGACGTTGCTCACCCCGATGTGATCGCGGTCCGAATCCCTGCGGACAGCTCCCATGATCAGCTTGATCGTCTCCTCGGACATGCCCTGGCCGTTGTCGGCCACCCGGAATTCGATGCCGTTGTCCGCTAGCCGGGCAGAGATGGAGATCATGCCTCCCTCCGGCAAATTCTTGATCCCATGATAGATCGCGTTCTCCACGAACGGCTGCAGCAGGATTCTCGGCGTTTTGAAGGCATATAGCTCTCTCGGGACGTCGATGACATAATCGAGCTTGTCGCGGTAGCGCATCTTCTGGATCTGGAGATAGCTGTCGATATGCTCCACCTCCACCCGGATCGGGACCAGCTCGTCGTCCTTGGCGATGCTTGCCCGGAACAGCTTGGCCAGAGCCGATGTCATCAAGACCACTTCCTCGTTCTTCCGCTGCTCGGCCATCCAGATGATCGAGTCCAGCGTGTTGTACAGGAAATGGGGATTGATCTGGGACTGAAGAAGCCTGAGCTCCGTCCGCCGCTTGATCTTCTCGGTCTGGACCCTCTCGTCCAGCAGCCTGCGGGTCTGTCCGACCATCATGTTGAAGGCGCGCCCGAGCTGGCCGACCTCGCCCGCTTGCCCGACCTCCGCCCGCACGTCGAAGTCTCCCCGCTCCACCTGCCTCATGACGGCTTGCAGCCGACGGATCGGGCGGGTGATCCGATGGGAGATGATGAAGGAAATGATGAGGGTGACGGCAAGGCCGGCGGCCGCCCACAGCAGGAATGAATTCCGCATCGCGGACGGATTCGAGATCAGCTCGTCCTGGTAGGCGACGCCTACGATCTTCCAGCCGAAGCTCGTATCGTGAATCGTATAGATGCGGCCGCTGTCCTCGTCCACGAAGCTTCCTTGCTGTGATGCCATGACGCGGCCGATCTGCTCCGTGCGAAGCTTGCTGTAGATGAGCTGCTGCTGCGGATGATAGACGATGTTCCCGCTGTCGTCGACGATGAAGACGTAGCCGCGCTGGCCAAGCTTGACGTTGCGGCAGATGTCGTTGATGACGTTCAGCTTGAGATCGACCAGGGCGACGCCCTGGCCTGTCATGCCGTTGATGCTTTTGAGCTCCCGGCTCAAGGAGACGACCCAGCTGTACTCTCCTTGCAGGACATTTTGGACATGGGGCGGAGAAATGACGGACCTCCCGCCTTCTTTTACCGCCTGCTTGTACCAGTCCTGGTCTTGGGGCGGCACGTTCGGATTGAGCTGGGTCAGCCTCCGATCGGACACCACTCTGCCGTTGTACCCGAATACCATGATCGATGCGATATCCTTGCGGGTGTACAGCAGGGACTGGAACAGGTCCGAGATGTTCTTCTGATAGGAGCGCACCTCTTCGCGGCTGATGAACGGATTGCTCGAAATATAATACTTGACGTCCTTGTTGGTGAAGATAATGAGGGAGATATTCTCCATATTGTCGATGTAGGACTGGATATTGTTGTTGACCTGGGTAATGATCTCTCCCATGTAGGCTTCCGAATTGCTGATGACCGCATCCTCCGAGACGTTGTAGCTGATCAGGCTGGTGACGGCGATGGCGGCCAGGATAAGCAGGGAGAATGCCGTCGAGATGGCGGCATGGATCGTCTTGGGATAATAATCCAGCAAGCCCCTGCCTCTCATGGCTGCTCCCTGGATTTCTCCCGGTATTCGCGCGGCGTGAGCCCGGTATGCTTCTTGAAGGAAATGCTGAAGTAGTTCGGATCGGCGTATCCGACCTTGGCAGCGATTTCATACAGCTTGAGAGGCGTGTTGCATACAAGCTCCTTGGCCTTGCCGATGCGGATCCGGGTCAGGTATTCCACGAACGTTTCGCCCGTCTGCTGCTTGAACACCGTGCTGAAATAGCTCGTGCTCATCAGAACATGCCGGCATATATCCTGGAGCGTGATGCGCTCGTCCGCGTAATGCTCCTCGATATAGGCGATAGCCTGTCCGATCTGGTTGCGCATCGTCTGGCTACGGTTGTCGGACACGGTCTCGATCGCTCCGACCGCGATTTCCTCGAGCCATTGTCCGACCTCGTCCAAGGTGCCGAGCCTGTACAGCTCCGAGAACAGCATCCGATGCCTGCTGACGATGCGCGTCTCGTCGATGCCCATCTCCTGCATCGTGTTCATGAGCAGCACGATGACCTTCTGGATCTGCAGGTAGCATACGTCAAGCGGCGCATGGGATTCTTTCAGTCCCGCGATGAACGGCCCGATGAGGCTGCGGATTTCGGCCGCGGAGCCGGTGCGGATCGTCCCGGCAAGCAAGCGGCTCCATTCGAGGCTGACCGAAGCCGGCGCCGTCTCCTTGCCTTCCAGGTCAAGAATGCTGAGCACTCGGTTTTTGCCGTATTGAAAACGGTAATCGAGCGCGGCCGAGGCGCTTTTGTACGAATCGGGAAGATCATGCGGCTCTGCGGCGGCTCGCCCGATGGCAGCCGTGACCGTATAGCCCAAATACCGCTCGATATGATGGCGCGCCTCCTCGGCAGTCCGCAGCGCCAGCTCATGCAGCAGGCTTTCCGGCTGGCCTCCGATCAGGGCGGCGATGCGGTCCTCGCGAGTCCGGAAGACGACGCCGCCCTCCCTGCAGATGATTTCTTCGATGATGTTGAAGCCGGCGAAATGAAGCAGCTCCACATCCTGCTCGGAAGCATCGGAATGCCTCGGAGCTCCATCGTAGTCGTACAAGGTGACCAGATAGGGAGGCTTGAGATCCGGTATGCCGAAGTAGGCCAGGCGCTCGGCCATGTTCCGCGCTCCCGCCCCCGTCGCGGCAAGCCGCTCCAGGAACCGCTCGCGCAGCAGCGGCAGGCTCTGGTTGAGCTGGCTGTACAGCCTGCCGACATCCTCGCCTCTGCGCTTCTCCTCTTCCATCTCCGCATGGACCTTGTCCAGCAGCGCCCTCGTCTCGCTTGCCGTGATAGGCTTGAGGATGAAGTCGTGTACCTTGAGGCGCAGAGCCTGCTGCGCGTATTCGAACTGGTCGTATCCGGTAAGGATAATGATCTTGATATAGGGATAACGCTGCAGGATCTGCTCGCTCAGCTCAAGGCCGTTCATGAACGGCATGTTGATATCCGTCAGCACCAGATCCGGCCTCAGCGTCTCGATCGCTTCAAGCGCGTCGCGGCCGTTGGTGAAATCGCCCGCCAGCTCGAACCCATGGCGGGGCCAATCAATGATGTTCCTTAAGCCTTCCCGGACGACGGCTTCGTCATCCACCAGCATGACCTTGTACATGGACGCCTCCTGCAGCACTGCCTGAAAATGGGTAGTATGTACCTTCATAGTGATGACCGCAGCAGAATTTGTCAATTATAAGGAATGCAGCCCGGTCCGATCGGCTCGTGCGAGGCCCATTAAAAAGGCCGCCTTGCGGCGGCCTCGGAACCTTTACTGGAACAAATGCTCGTTTTTGCTTCCGCGCGTTCCATTATTCATGTTCGTGTTCGTGCTCATGCCCTTGTAGGAGGAATTGCTGGCCGATCCAGCCGGGAAGATCCGCTCCACCATGGCATTGAACTCAGCCACGAAGCCCTTGATCGGATGGCCTTGCTTCACATCGTTGGCGTAACCTTGCATTCGGCTGAAGAAATCCGGATTCGCAGATACGTATACGTTCTGGATTCCAGGATGGTTCTTATGAACGATATCGGCTACCTTCGCCTTGAATTCGCTCGTCAGCTCCCGATCCATGTACCGGTTGTTGTTGTCGGACAGGCCATTCATCATATGGCCGCAGTTGTTCGTGGAAGTTCCTGTGCCGTAGGCGTTGTAGCCGTTCGTATACGAGCTGTACCCGTTGGATCCGGGGCGGTCCATGAACGTGCCGTAATTGGACTGGCCGATGACGCCGCCGGTCAAATCCCTGGCGCCGCGCTTGACGTCGTTCGTCAGCGTACGAACTCCCATGCCGACGTCGTTCGCCAGCGTACGAACTCCCATGCCGACGTCGTTCGTCAGCGTACGGGCTCCCATGCCGACGTCGTTCGTCAGCGTACGGGCTCCCATGCCGACGTCGTTCGTCAGCGTACGGGCCCCCATGCCGACGTCGTTCGCGAGGCTGCCGACGCCTTTTCCGATATCGGCTCCCATCCGTTCCATCCCGCCGGCCATGCCTTTGCCGTCGCTGTAGCCTTTGCCGTCGCTGTAGCCTTGGGCCGTACGGCCCGTCGAGGTCAAGCCGGTCACGCTGTGCCCGTCAAGCCCGACGGCGACATAAGCATTCTTGTCCGTCGTGAATACATGGGCCGTCCGCACGCCCGGCATTTTGTTCAGCTCATCCGACAGCTTCTTGTCTGTGGATAAATGATAATTTTGATGATTGCCGACGATGTTGTTTCCGTTTTGCTGATTGCCCTTCATGCGGTTCATTTCGTTCATGCCGTCATCGGCAAAGCGCTTGCTTAGCAGATTGTAGTTGCCGGCCGCATTGTTGCGGATGTTTTTGTTGCCGAGTTCACCATGGTGCGTTCCGCATCCCGCCAAAGCCGTACTGATCACGATACCGGCAGCAAGCACTTTCCAGGGCTTTTTCATTCGGTTTCCTCCAGTATAGTCCAATGGTGTCCGCAGCCTTGTTCAGGTGCGGCTAGATTAGCTTCTCCCGACAAGGCGAGGCTATCCCGCTCAATGGTTCCCATCCCTGGCGGATGCGGGCTTCGCATCCTGGCCCGCTCAGGCCGAGCTCAGGCATGCAAAAAAGCCTCAAGCTCCCGGCGAATAGAAGGTGTCTTGCGCCACGCCGGCTTCGGCAACGATATCCGAGATTATCGTGACATGGTAACCGTCCTTGGCGAACCGTCTCAGGGCGATTTCCATGAAGCGCCTGCGCCGCTCGTTGCTGGCCTGCGAATCGCTTTTTTTCGCGTTAGGATCTAGACAACGGTCAGCCCCGCTCAGCATGCCGCCGAATAGAATCGCTATTATCCGCGTGCGGTGGATTCATTTAGTCGACCGGGCAACATGTCCCTATTCAAGCTCCTTCAACCGTTTCCGCATCTTTTTTGAAAAGTCATTCCAGTTCCTTCTTGATCACATTCCATATTCCGCTGTCCATGAACGAGCGGCTCCAGGTAGCAACGCCTGCCAGCCCGTATTCTTTTGCTATCGCTACTCTTGCTTTGATGGAAGTGCTGTCTTCCAGCCAGATCCGTTTCAATTGCCCGTCTTCCCGATACTCCACGTAATTCTGTCCGGTTTTTCGGTCATACGATGGATTCAGCTTGCGAGAGGCCAGCAGCTCGGCTGCCTTTTTCATGCCGAGCGCTTTGGATGTGACCTTGCTCCCTCCCGAGCTCTTCGGCGTCTCCGTCCAGATTCGAGTATATAGTGGCATGCTGAGAACGATTTTAGACGGCGGAATGCCATCTTCGTCCAGCAGCCGTTCGACCGATCGCCTCACCCAGGGCAGGGAGGCGACCGAACCGGATTTCGGGCTGGAAGCCCAGTGCTCGTCATAGGCCATCAGCATCATGAAATCGACATGAGGAATCAAAGCCGGCCGGTCGAGGAACAAGGACCAGTATTCGCTGTCAGACTTCGGGGTGACATCGACAGAGACGATGAGGTTGCGTTCGTGAAGATGCGGCGCCGCTTCCTTGATGAACTGGACGTAGTTTCCTCCATCTTCCGTTTTCACGTTTTCAAAGTCGAAGTTGATTCCTTGCAGGCGGTACGTTTCCGCGTATTGAAGCAGCTGCTCGATCATATGTTCCCGCGACTTTTTCGTCGACAACGCTATCGACGTCCGATTCGGCTCGAATCCGTTGCTGAACATCGCCCAGATCTGGAGGTTGCGCTCCTCGGCCCATTTGACGTAGTCGAGATCTCCTTTGCTGCTTATATCTCCGGTTCCGTTGACGATCTCGAACCAGGTCGGACTCACCACATTGACCCCGTCCAATTCCGGAAGCTGCTCCGGATCGGGAGATTTGCCGTAGACGGCTTCCCAAGTCATATTGACTTTGACGTTCCCGGAGCTGAACGCTTGAATGTTGGGGACCGTGTCATCCGCAAGACCACCCGCGCTTCCGGCAAGCGGGCCGACAGGAAAGATATCATCGCCGTTCGCAAGGGAAGCAGGCACAGGCATCTGGGATGGAAGCTCTCTTCCGCCGCCAGCTGCCGCAAGGCTTGTCCGACTGCCGGCAAGCGCCCGTTCGGCCGCCTGGCTCTTCCCATGCAAGGCCGGCATTTGGTGGAACGATATGACCGGCAGGGCAAAAAGGTGGAACAAGTTGATGGTGCATGTGGAAGAAAGGATGAAATAAACGAGAAATAGACGGCTCAGCCTGCGCTTCGCCACATGGCGGTGGTCCATCCTGCATCCCTCTCTTACTCTCTGATCCTTTCTTCCATTCTATGAACATGTCTGGGCTCTCATGACCCTAGAAGTACAAGAAGGAGCCCTATCATACAAAAAGACTTCCCCTCTCGATTCAAGAAAGGGAAAGTCTTTGCTTTCACCAACATGCCCTGACAGGCCACTGCAGCCGGCCAGCTCGTTCGTCTGATTCCTTACCGGGTCTCCCGATGAAGCGTCACCTTCTTCAGACGAGGACAATATTTGAGGAGCTCGATCCGTTCCGGGTTATTCCTTTTGTTTTTGGTCGTCGTGTAATTGCGGTCCCCGGATTCCGTGCAGGCAAGCGTAACCGTGACTCTCATATCCTTCTTCCTCCTTGAGTTTTACGATTCTGAATGTGTTCAATGCTTGCTTGAATATAAGTAATTTTTACTACTAGAAGTCGTTCGAAATGAACCGACCGCCATCATTCTCCCCAAAACAAGCCATGCCGATCGAGCTCCACTTGTTCCAGCTGATGTTCAAAATCGCCATGAAGAGGAATCATCGGGACTTCGCTCCATGCTCCTTTTCTTTTCATGCAAACCGCCCATTTGCCGTTCTTCAGCCGAAAATGCACGATGTCCTTGCTATGCCATCCCGATTCAGGGAGGGCCGGCCTCAGCTCGCTGAGCGTAAGACCGTTCTCTTCCCAGCAATAGGCCAGCCGGATGTCGCGGCGCATGCTGCCGGGAACTTTGAGCTGGATGTATCCGTCCAGCAGCTTGCCGATCCGATAACGGCTGAATTCATCCCGTTCAATGGCCGCCATGGCGCAAACTTACCAGCTTGCCTTTTTGACGCCCGGAATATGTCCCTTGTAAGCCAGCTCCCTGAAGGCGATTCGGGATACTTTGAACTTTCTTAGGTAGGCATGCGGCCTGCCGGTCATGGCGCAGCGGTTATGCAGCCGAGTAGGAGAAGAATCGCGCGGCAGCTTCGCCAAAGCTTCGTAATTGCCCTCTTCTTTCAGCTTTTTTCGAAGATCGGCATATTTTGCAACCAAAGCCTGTCGCTTGAGCTCTTTTACGACCTTGGATTTCTTTGCCATGATCATTCTCCTTTAATCGTAAATTTTACTTATTCAGCATACCAGACGGTCCTCTCGAAGAAAAGACGATCATGTTCCCAACGAAGGCGGCATGTTCTCCCATCCAGCAATCGAACCCTTCATTTCCATCCCCCTGCCCGAAGCGAATGCTCCTGTCCTGCTTCTTGCTGCTCAAGCAGCCTCGGCTTATATTCCGCATAGGAATCCTCAAGCATCGGCAGGGAGATCGATGCCTCCTCAATGATCGCCTTGCGCTTGGCTTTGAGCACGATTTGTTCCATATCGGCAAAGCTGCATCCTTCCAGCAATCGCGAGGCTGGCTCCAGCAGCTCTTCGCCGCCGTCGAACATGCCCATCAGTTGGGTCAAATACGCCTCCCGCGAAGCTCGGTTCGGGTTGTCGTACCTCATCTTCGTATCGAAACGGCGCCAGATGGCGTGGTCCAGATCCTTCTCCAGATTGGTGGCCGCCATGAAGACGCTGCTTCCGTCGAACTCGTCCAGGCACTGGAGGAGAGTGTTGACGACACGGGTCATCTCTTTCACTTCATCATTGTTTTCGCGGGTCCGGGCTATGGCATCGAACTCATCGAGAAACAGCACGCATGGGCTGGATCGCGCATGATCGAATAGTTTCCGGATATTCGTCGCCGTCTCGCCCAGATGGCTGTGGATGACGGAATCCAGCCGGACCAGAAGCAGGGGGACGTTCAACCTTTGCGCCATGTAGAAGGCGGTCAGCGTCTTGCCTGTTCCCGGCGGGCCGAACATGACGATCTTGTTGGGAATAGGCACGTCATGCTCCTCGAATTTCTCCTTCATGTCCAGGATCCGGATGAATTCCTCCACAATGCGGTTGTTTTCGGACTGTAGCACGATGCGCCTGACTTTGCGGGCGCAATCCTTCGGTGAATAATAGGAAGCGATGTCTGTCCCCTTGGAACGGGGAAGCCTGCTCGCTGCGGCTGACTTGCTCATGAAATGAACTCCTCTGACTGAAAGATTAGGCTCTGCTTGATTCGGCTTGGAATGACGGCAAAGGGTCCTTGAAATGACGCCAGACGCTTTGCATTTCTTCTTCCGTGAGAAGCGCCCGGTCCAAGGAGCCGCAGATCTTCTCTTTGTCGAGGCCAATGCCGATGAACACGAGCTTGGTTACCCGGTCTCCCCATTGCTCATCCCAATCCGGCGATTTGGGGAAATCGCTGCCGAAATAGGCGAACCTCTCTTCCTCCGACAACGCGGCTACCCACAGCCCCGCAGGGGACAGCTGCCGGGATACGCCGGCTTGGCTGAAGGATACAGCGGTATGGTTGCGGGTGGCGATCCACATGACGCCTTTGGAGCGGATCACTTCCTGAGGCCAGCTGGCGAGCTGCTGAAGCAGCCGCTCCGGATGGAAGGGGATTTTCCGGGTGTAGACGAACGAGCCGATTCCATACTCCTCCGTCTCCGGCGTATGCTCCTCCTTCAGCAGCTCCTGGATCCAGCCCGCCGATTGGCTGGCTTTGTCGAAGTCAAATAGATGCGTGTTCAGGATGGCCTTCGGATCTACGTTTCCATAACTCGTCCGAATGATTTTGGCTGCAGGCTGCAAGCCCCGCAGTGCCGTTTCCAGCTTGTCGAGCTCCTCCGCGCCGACCATTTCGCATTTGTTCAGAATCAGGACATCGCAAAATTCGATCTGGTCGGTCAGCAGGTGGACCACTCCCCGAGTATCGTCGTCGCCCGCTTCCTGGCTGCGGTCCTTCAGCGATTCCCGGGTATTGAAATCCTGCCAGAAATGATAGGCGTCCACGACCGTCACCATGCAGTCCAGACGGGTGAGCTTGGACAAGTCGATATTCTGGTCCTCATCGACATACGTAAAGGTTTGGGCGACCGGAAGGGGCTCCCCGATTCCCGTCGATTCGATCAAGATGTAATCGAACCTCTGCTCCCTGGCAAGACGCTCGACCTCCTGCAGCAGATCGTCGCGCAGCGTGCAGCAGATGCAGCCGTTGGACATCTCCACGAGTTTCTCTTCCGTGCGGCTCAGCCCTGCGCCGTCGCGGACCAGCTCAGCGTCGATGTTCACCTCGCTCAAATCGTTGACGATCACGGCGACCCTAAGGCCTTCCCGGTTGTTGAGCACGTGATTCAACACGGTCGTTTTTCCTGCGCCCAAATAACCGCTGAGCACGGTCACCGGAATTTTCTCCGCCATCTCATCCAGCATTCCTTCAACTCCTTAATGGCTCATGAGTTTCATTCGACTTTCTGCGAGCCTGATTCCACCCTCGAATTATAATAGTAATTATTACGATTAATATCATCTTACCTTCCGCTCCATCGACCTGTCAAGTTCCAGCGCGGCGAATATCCTCCAACACGCTTGCGGACTGCGAGAGACAGCGCGCCTCGATGAAGGAATTGACTGAACTCCTAAGATACCAATTATTTCTCCACATGCCAAAACAGAGTAACAGATTATAGATTGGCTATATTTACCTGTATACCTGAGAAAAAAAGGCTACTCGATTGAGTAACCTTTCTTCGATGCCATTTCGACGCGGCCGATCGACTGCGTATCTCGAATGGCGGAAGGGCGGGAGTATTTATTCTATCCTCCTGAACTGCCATTCGCCTTTCTAACCGATATTAGTCAGAAGACGCGTTGCTTCTTCTGTAGAAACGCATCTCGCCCTAAAGCGAGAGCGCCTGCCAAGCCCGCGTTATCCCCCAGCCCCGGAGGCACGATGTATTGGTCGATCCGTCCTGCAATCTCATCGGCGTTCACATACTGACCAAGATTTTTTTGGACCTCGCGGCGTATGAGCGGGAACAATTGCTTTTGATGCATCACGCCTCCGCCTAAAATCACCTTTTGGGGAGACAGCATCAAAATGGTGTTGCTTATAGCCTGGCCTAAATAGAAAGCTTCGATTTCCCAGGCCGGGTGGCCGGACGGCAGCTCGCTGCCCTTGGTCTTCCATCTTCGTTCAATCGCCGGTCCTGCCGCCATGCCTTCCAGACAGTCTCCATGATAAGGACAAGTTCCAGCAAACTCGTCTGAGGGGTGGCGTCTTGTGAGCACATGTCCTCCTTCGGGATGGACAAGTCCATGAATGAGCTTTTTTTCGGAGTATACGCCGACCCCGATTCCGGTCCCTACCGTATAGTAGACGCAGCTGGCGAGCCCTTGGGCAGCGCCCCACATGGCCTCGCCGTAAGCGGCGGCATTCACATCCGTATCCCAGCCGAAGGGAAGATCAAAATGCTTCTCAAGCGACCCTAGAAAGGGATAGTTTTCCCATCCCGGCTTCGGCGTAGTCGTTACATGGCCATACAGCGGGCTGCCCGGATCGATGTTGAGAGGTCCGAAGGAGCCGACCCCGATGGCTTCCACGTTTTTGTCCTTGAAGTAATCGATCGCGTTCCCTATTGTCGTCTCCGGGCGCTCCGTCGGAAAGCTCACCCGCTCCTCGATGACGCCCGATTCATTCCCTATGCCGCAAACAAACTTGGTGCCGCCTGCCTCGATAGCTCCAATCAACATGTTCATCCCTCCGACCATCACCAAGCTGATTTCATTTCCCATACTTCCATAGACTTGACGCTCAGCGTTCCATTTCCCCAAACCTGCAGTCCTAAAGCATCCTCGCGGCTGGGATAAGCTCTGGTGGTCAAGCTTTTCAATCCGTTCGCATAGGCTTCGATCATGGAGCGGTCCAAGTAAATGTGCAGCTCTAAAGAATCTCCGTCAAGCTCCAGCTTGCCGCCCTGAATCCCCTTGCTTCTTTCGAAACGATCGAGCGTCGTTTTCATCCGGTTCACCTTCAGCATCGAATCTTCCATGTCGTAGTAAAGAAGCGTCTCTTCCTCCCCGTTCGGGGAACGGCGCACTTTAATGCCGACTTGATCAGCTTCCTCCGCTTGAAGTTCAACCTGGATTTCCAGCATGTCGCCCTTTACGTCCTGCAGCAGAGCATTCGCTTCATCCAGCGATTTGTTCTGCAAGGACGCCAGCTTGTTCCCGCGGAGAGATTGAAGCTCCTTGATCGGCTCGATTCCCAGACGCCCGTCTTCCCGCAGATATACGCTCAGCGGCAGCCCGCCATTATGCGCCCAGCCCGCGTTGTAGTCCAGCTGAGGCGTCCTCTCGCCTTGTGCAATCGTAAAGATGATCTTCCTGCCTGTCTTCGGATCCACCATGCCGCTCGGTCCGGTAAAATGGAAGTCGCCCACGTCGATCAGCTGCGGCTCTTCTTGATCGGGAACAAAGGTCATCCTGCTCTTGTCATAGGAACCGATCCAGTAGAATACTTCCACATCCGCGCCAGGTCCGACAGGACTGATGAGAAACAGATGCTTCTCCTTGCCATTCTTGTCCTGTCCAAGCGGCAAGAGGACAGGAAGCTCCCATACAGGGCCTAGATAAGGGTATGTTCTGATATCCGCGGAAAACAAAGACCCTTTGTACTCCCAATCCATCATATCCTTGGATTGATAGGCGAGCGCCGTACCGCCCCCGCCATCGATGCCGGAGCCGATCAGCAAATACCACATGTCCCCGTCCTTCCACACGAACGGATCTCGGAAATCTCCGAATTTGCCTATGCCTTCCTTCTGCGTGATCAGAGGCTCCGGATTCTTGATCCAGCGAACAAGATCATTGACGCCATCCTGCGCAAAGGTGCTTCGCGCCAGTCCTACTCTTTGATTCGGATTCGCGCGGTCGTCTCCTGCCGTGAAGAACAAGGCCGGAATGCCGTTCTCATCGTAAGCCGCGCTTCCAGACCATACGCCATCCGGATCGACGGCGTTTTTCTCCGGAGCCAGCGCTACCGGCAGATCCCTCCAATGAACCATATCGTCGCTGACCCAATGGCCCCAATGAATTTGATGCCAATAGGGACCTTGGGGATTGTGCTGATAGAACAAATGATACTGGTTGTTGAAATAAATTGGTGCATGAGGCTCGTTCATCCAATGAGCGGGAGGACTGACATGGTACTGCGGGCGATGCCTGTCGGCTGCAAGCAGGCTTCTGTCCAGCTTGATATCATCGTAGGAGATGGCTGGCGCCTTCCCTCCGTAAGGCTCCAGATCATCTTTATACGCCTGGGCAATTTCGTCCGCCTCTAACGCCCGATCGTACAGCCTGACCTCGTCCATCAAGCCGTTGAACATATTCAGGGAAAACACGCCCGCCAGCAAGGCGGCCTGATTGTTTTTTCCTATGAGCAGCTCAGCATCGGCGGGAGCAATGGCCGCCTTGTTCTCCGTGGTCCTGGACACAGCTTCCTTCCCGTTTAGATAAAGCTTCATGATGCCCTGGCTTTTATCATAGGTGGCCGAGATGAAGGACCACCGATCCTTCGCCAGAGGAGCATCATGGGCCCAGACCTCTTCCCATACGCCGCCCGCGCCAAGCTGCAGCGACCACGATCCATGCCGGTACATGCCCAGAATGAAACCTTCCTTTTTCTCCCTGTCGTGACGGTTCACGATTGCCGAGAGCCTCTGCTCGTCCCCCCACTCATAGGAGCGCGGGGCAACCCATGCCGTAATGGTCAGGGCGTCGGCCGGCTGCGCGATACGATCGGCTTGGCCCGTCACCCATGTGGAGTAACCGTCGAACAGCAGCGCTCCTCCCTTTATCCCTCTTCTCCACTGAGGGTCATGCGGCATAGTGAACTTAGCCTCATTGAAAACGTAGTCAACCCGATCATCCGACATGGCGATGTGGTCTGCGGCCGTTTTCCCGGCGCTTTCATCCAGCGGCCAGTAGGCAATCAATCCTTGATCGCCGCTTGCAGGAAATGAATTCATGATCAGCAAGCCTCCCAGTCCGAGTACTATGAATAGAACAACCAGCCCTGCAGCCTTTGCTTTTCGGTTCATCTGCTTCACGCCGAATAAATGGAATTCAGCGAGTATAAGTTCAGGGAAACGATCTTCGCCGCTCCTCCCTCGGAGAACACTTGAAATCCGTTGCTTCCCGGGTCCGGGAAGATCAAATCCGTCATCGCGACTTTGCCTCCGTCAGCGAATACCTCCACCGAGGATCGATCCAGATACAAATCAAGCCGGATCACTCCCTTATCCAGCTGCAGACCGGCTTCATGCCTGCATGCAAACTGTGGATGGAAATCGATGATTCCCGATGCCGAACGATCCACAAACAAGCAGGCATTCTGCGAATCATATCCTATGATCGTCTCTTCGCCGGCTGAGGTCCTCAGCTTCAATCCGACAAGACTAGCCTCGCCGAGCTCGATTTCCATGGAAATCTCGAGCTGATCCCCGCCGATTCCAACATCGAAAGGCTCGGCAGGAGTAATCGGCAGCTCTTCCCATCGATGCGGATCCAAGCGGAGCTTCTGCAGCTCCTGCACAGCGTTCTGCCGAAGTCTCACACCCTCCGCATCGCGGGCCAGCGACAGCACGCGGGGAATCGTCATGGCGCTTCTCCAGGAAGCGGTCGGCGTGACGTTGGCATATTTCCAGTTGCTCATCCAGCCTATATAGATTCTTCTGCCGTCCTCATCAGGGATATCGGACCAGGTTACGCCCGCATAGTTGTCACGCCCATGATCAACCCAGAGCACCGTTTCGGGACAATGGTCGTTCACAAAAAAGCGTCCGTCGAATTCGCCGACAAAATACTGCGTTCGCGACCCTTCCGGCGAATCCGGGTGATCGCCGATGCTGACGATCAGGACCCATTTCTTCTTTCCTGGATCCCCGTCGATAGGGAGCTCGAATAGATCGGGACATTCCCATACGCCTTCATGCGAGCCTTCCCGCAGACCGAATTCACTGGTGAAGGACCATGCTTTCAAATCGGGAGAAGCATAGAAGCGGATGTGGTCCCCGGCAGCAAGAACCATCACCCATCGCTCCGAGTCGGCATGCCAAAATACTTTTGGATCGCGGAAATCCAGAATCCCTTCTTCTGTCAGGACAGGATTTCCCGCATATTTGATCCAGGTCCGCCCCTTGTCCAGGCTGTAGGCAATGCTTTGGCGCTGACGGGCTGCATTCGTCCGCGGATCCGTATCATGATGCGTAAAGACGGCTACCAGGCCCGCTCCTCCGGAGAACAAGCCGCTGCTGTCCTGCCAGTCCACGACCGCGCTCCCGGAGAAAATGAACCCGTTCTCATCCGGTTCCAGAGCGATCGGAAGATGCTCCCAATGCACCATATCCGGGCTTACGGCATGCCCCCAATGCATCGGCCCCCAGGTCGTGCCGCCCGGGTAGTATTGATAGAACAAGTGGTACTCCCCTTCGAAGTACACCATTCCGTTCGGATCGTTCATCCAGTTGGCTTCCGGTGTAAAATGAAACTGCGGACGAAACTTCTCTTCATATCTTGCATTTGTCACCGTTCATGCAACACCTTTCTCCAGCCCATCCATAGGCTCTTTTTCTCTATAAAAGCAGTTGAAGCCGGAACGAATCGTTCCGCTCCGGCAGCAATCCTCTCTTATTTCTGCGATTCTTTGTAACGGTCCAGGCCCTTCTGATACAGCGACATCAATTCCTCGAGTCCCATCTCGTTCACTTGCTTCACATAACTGTCCCAGCCTTGATCGATGTTGCCGTCAACGAGGAACTTCGCTCTTTGGGTATTGACGAACTTCATCAAGTCCGGTTCAATACGGTTGATCGTATCGAGCTCCTCCGGCGTGAAGAAGATACTCGGATAGTTCTCCTTTTCCATATAAGGCTCATAATAATTCTCGAGATCCTTCTTCCGCTGCTGCGCGCGGGGCTCCATATCCACGATCGTCTGGAAATCCTCTTTGGTGATCATGCCTGGAGCGCCGGAACCCGGGGCGACCTTCTGACGGTATTCGCCCGCCGATGTGCCTGCCGGCAGCGGCAGGTTGACCAGCTTGCCGTTCGCGTCCTTCTTGTAGATGATGTCGAGAGGACCCCAATGGATTTGCGCTGCCATGTACGGATCGTACTGCTGATCCACCCAACGCATCGTGACTTCCGGATTTTTGTTGGCTTTCGTAATGACGAACGCTCCCCTTCCAGGGCCGCCGCCGTTGCCTCTGCCGATCGTCTTTTTCCCGGTCGGTCCGGCAAGCGGCGGTACAAGGGCATAATCCTTGGCGCGGTCCGGTCCAACGACTTCCTCCGTCTCCCACCAGACGAACGAGCCCAGCGTTTCATCCGGCGTTTTGCCTTTGGCGAGATATTGAGGCGCCTGCTGTACGAACGATTCCGGATCGATAAGTCCTTGCTTGTACCACTTTTCATTGAAATACTTCAAGGCTTCCTTATACTCCGGTTGTACAGCGGTGAAAATGACTTTGCCGTCCCGGACGATCCGGTGCTCGAGGTTGTCAGGCAATCCGAATGCGCCGAACAAACCGGCGATGTCCATGCACCAGCCCATATGCATGAAGCTGAGCGGAATTTCATCGGCTTTGCCGTTGCCGTTCGGATCCTTCGTTTTGAATGCAATCAGCGCATTGGTGTATTCATCCAGCGTTTCCGGCATTTTAAGGCCAAGCTTATCCAGCCAGGCTTTATTGATATTGTGGAAGAACGGGTTCGTGCCGAGTTCATTCTCCTCAAAAGTAGGCAGACCGTAAATATGTCCGTCCGGAGCGGTAATGGAAGCCTTGATGTCCGGCCGCTTCTCTAATAGCTTGCTTAAATTCGGCGCATACTCGGCGATCAGGTTTTCCAGCGGAATGATCGTTCCGTCCTTGCCGTACGTGATCAGCTCATAGTCGGAAAAACCAGCGGCATAAAACGCATCGGGCAAATCGCCGCTTGCCAGAAGCAAGCTTTTCTTCTCGGCGTAGTCGGTGTCTGGAATGTTGTCCCATTTGACAGCTACGTTAGTCGACTTTTCAAGACGCTTGAAAATCTCCATCTCTTCAAACTTGGGAGAAAGCTGCGCTTTTGGAGCAACCATCTTCAGGGTCACCATCTCGCTTACAATCGGAAGACCGTCCTTATTTACCTTGGAAGCAGATTCGCTTCCCGAACCGGCATTCGTTCCTGAGTTGGAGCTGTCATTTGTCTTTGAACATCCGGTCAGCGCCATGCTGGCCGCCAGCACCAGGCTGAGAGTCCAAGAGAATCCCTTTTTCAACTGCTGCACCCTCCTCTTTTTGCCAAGCAAGTTTTCATCTATATAACTCACCCGAGAGGCCTTGCCCGGGGAATTACCGAATGGAAAGAACTAACCTTTGATCGAGCCGATCATGACGCCCTTCACGAAATACCTTTGAAGGAAAGGATACAGCACTAGCAGCGGCAGGCTCGCGACAATAATCACGCCATATTTGATCAGCTCGGTAACCCGGAGCTTGGCGGCATAGGATTCAACGTCGATCATCATGTTCGAGTTGACCTGATTCTGCACGAGGATATTCCGCAGCACGAGCTGCAGCGGATATTTGGTTTCGTCGTTCAGGTAGATCAAGGCGTCAAAAAATCCGTTCCAGAAGCCGACGACATGATAAAGAACCATGACGGCAATAATCGGCTTGGATAAAGGCAGCACCATTTGCAGGAAAAACTTCGTATTGGAGCAGCCGTCGATAAAAGCGGCCTCCCTCATTTCATCCGGGATGGTGCTCTGGAAAAAGGTGCGGACGATAATGATGTTGAAGACGCCGGCGGCGCCTGGTACGACGAGCGCCCATATCGTGTCGATCATTCCAAGGTCTTTGATCAGCAAATAGGTCGGAATCAGGCCACCGCCAAAAAACATCGTCAGCATGAAAAACCACATGATTGCATTTCTTCCGACAAAATCCTTGCGCGATAGCGGATACGCCGCCAGAAGGATAAGCGAGACGCTGATGGCCGTCCCCACCGACGCGTATAACAGCGAATTGGCATAACCGATCCAAATGGTGGAATCATTGAAAATCCGGCCGTAGCCGTCCAGAGTAAATCCGACGGGATACAGCCATACATCCCCGGAGTAAATATGGTTCGGATCGCTGACAGAAGCGATCAGAACAAAGTAAAGCGGATAGAGAATGAGCAGCATACCGATGGTGAGAAGCGTGTAATTGACAAGGTCGAACAGAACGTCGCCTTTGCTTTTGCGTTTAAGCCATCCCATTTTCGCAGCCTCCTTTTACCACAAGCTGGTTTCCGTCATTTTCTTGGCGATCCGATTCACGATGAACAGCAATATGATATTCAACACGGAATTAAACAAGCCGATAGCGGCGGAAAAGCTGTATTGGGCTTTTTTAATCCCTTGCTCGTACACATAAGTAGGCAGGATGTTCGAGGTTTCGTAGTTCAGATCGCTCTGCATGAGGTAAGCCTTCTCGAAGCCGATGCTCATGATATTTCCCATCGCCAGCACGAGGAGAATGACGATCGTCGGCATGATTCCTGGTATATCCACGTTCAGCACCCGTTTCCACTTGCTCGCGCCATCCATGATGGCAGCCTCGTGAAGCTCGGGACTGACGCCGGCCAGCGCCGCCAGATAAATAATGGTCGCAAATCCCGTTTCCTGCCATACGCCCGAGAGAGTGTATAGAGGTCGGAACCATCCCGCATCCGCCATGAACAGAATGGGCTCGCCGCCGAAGAATGATATGATGTGGTTGACGATGCCGCTGTTGGGCGACAAGAAGACATGAAGCATCCCGACGAGCACCACCGTCGAAATGAAATGAGGGGCGTAAATGACGGTTTGAACGAACTTTTTATACCGCTTGGCAAGGAGCTGATTAAGCATCAGCGCCACGATGATCGGGATCGGAAAGCCTACGACGAGCGACAGCACGCTTAGCGATAAGGTGTTCTTGATGATCGGCCAGAAATTATAGGCCTCAAAGAAATGGATGAAATGCTTGAATCCGACCCATTCGCTTCCCCAAATGCCTCTGCTTGCTGAAAAGTCCTTGAACGCAATCTGCACGCCGTACATCGGGTAGTATCTGAAAACGAGGTACAGCACGATGACGGGCAGCAAGAACAAATATAATTCATAATTCCGCTTGATCAAATGCCAATTGTGGCTGGCCTTTGATACGATTTTTCCAGATCGAATTTCTTTTGTCGCCATTCGTTTCCCCTCCGGGCTTTCATTTTGAAACGTTTCCAAAAATAAATGAAACGTTTCCAATTTCACATAAAAAAATCTAGGTGGTTTCACCCGCCCTAAAAGCAACCGGAAGCAGGTAGGTTTCTCTTTCCAACGTTTCTCCCTCAATCTTTCTGAACAATAGCTTGACCGCTAATCTGGCCATCTCTTCCACCGGCTGCCTGATGGTCGATAATACCGGATGAAAGTACGGATGATCCTGGATGCCGTCGTAGCCGATGACCTTGACATCCTCCGGAACACGAATGCCGCGTTGGCTGGCTCTGTCTATATAGATCGCCGCAAACATGTCCGTGATGGCAAACACGCCGTCCACATCGCCATGAAGATCGAAAAAGCGGTTGTAATAGTCATCCTGGTCCAGGACCGGGTCCGGAGCTTCGTACACGACATACGGAATTCCGAGAGACTTGGCCTCGTGCACGAATCCCTCTCTACGGTTCATCGTTTCACTGTATACAGCAGGGATGTTTCCAATAAAGGCCGGCTTTTTCGAACCCGCCTTGACAAGCTCTCTCAAAGCGAGCCGGCCGCCTTCGAAATTGTCCGAGGTTACGCAAGTGATCGATTTGCTGAAATGACGATCGATGCTGATGATCGGAATCTCGGTCGTAACGTTGTTCTCGATGTCATTGTACGTAATCCCTAGTATGCCTGCGACCTTGTTTTGCTGAAGCATATCCAGATAGTAGAGCTCTTTCTCCGGCTTGCCTCCGCTGTTGCACAGCATCAGCTTATACCCTTCGCGGTCGAGCTCATCCTCGATGTAGTAGGCCAATTCCGAGAAAAAAGGATGCCATATGCTGGGAAGCATGAGCGCAATCATCTTCGACTTCTGCATTTTAAAGTTTCGCGCCACTTCATTAGGCACATAGTTCAATTGCTCGATCGCAGCCTTCACTTTATTCCGCGTTTCAGGCTTTACGGCTCCGACGTTATTGATTACGCGCGAGACTGTTCCCACCGCCACTCCTGCCAAATGGGCAACATCTTTGATGCTCGACATATATACCACCATCCACTACATTCTAGAGATAATGATAACAGCTTCTTGGAAACGTTTCAATCTTTTTTTGAAACGTTTCATTTTTTGCAAATAGGCAGGAGACGACAACGCCTCGCGGCTTCCGTCTCCGTCCTATTGCTTATATCTGAGGTTTAATTTTCAAATCTGATCGATGTTCTTGTTTCCAGCAACGATGCATGAAACCTTTACCTCACGTTTCGCATCATCCAGCTCACGCTGAAGCTTTAAGACAGTCGTACGGTTTCTCCCGTTTGCTTTAGATTGATATAACGCCTTGTCTGCCCTATGAACGATATCCTTTGCCGAGCCCCATTCCGGACTGCAATGAGCAACTCCGACAGAAACCGTCAGATGGCCTACAGCCTCTACTTCTGTCCCGGCAATTACTTCGCGGATTCGCTCGGCCAGCAGCTCAGCCAGTTGGACATCCGAAGTTCGAACAAGCACGCCGAATTCTTCTCCGCCATATCGGAATGCCACATCCCGAACTCCGGCAAGCGCACGGATCTGGGATGCCAGCTCGATAAGTACACGGTCGCCCATGACATGTCCGTAGGTATCGTTGATTCGCTTGAAATGATCGACATCAAGCAGGATCAGCGAGAATCGAGTCCTCTCTTCCATCCACTCTGCGATCGTAAGATCGAACATTCTGCGGTTCCAGAGCCGAGTAAGGCCGTCCAGGTGGGCTTCATCGGATAATATCTTTACATAATTTTCAAAGTTTTGTGCAAGCTGCTGAACTTCGTAAATGTACGTCCCGCTTGGTTTTGTCTTAACTGAAGAGATATGCTGCGAGGAGCCAGCCGCTTCCTCTGATATTCTGGCAAGCTTATAGAGCGGGAATGAAATTTGCCGGGAAACCCATAACGCCGCGATCAAGATAAGAATGAACAACGGCAAGGCTTGGAGAATCATGGACTTTTCAAGCGATCGAATAGGTTTGTCCAATATGGTCCTTGGAGTTTGGGTTACAATTCCCCAACCGCTATCCGGCTCATACGCATAGCCGACTAAATAGCTCTCGCCTTCTGAATTTTCGATCGTTTGATAACCGCTCTTTCCTGACTTCACTCTTTCAACGACTTCATTGCCTTTCACGAGCTCATTTATTCGAATGGGATCCGGGTGAAAAATCAACCTTCCGTGCTGGTCCACTACATATACGTAGGAGCCGTTGCCGTAGTAGTGCTCGCTCAGCTGCCTGCTGAGCACATTATCCTGTTGAAGATAGATGGTTCCGCCAATGAATCCCTCGTACCTTCCATCTTTGTTGAATACAGGCGTCGAGACCAGAACTATAAGACGGCCGGATGCGCTCACGTAAGGATTGGAGATAAGCGATTTCCGTTCCGCAACAGCTTGTCCGGAAGCTATCGATGTCAGCTTCGTGCCGACCCCGATTCCAGCCTTCCGGGGGCTGATGGCTTTGATCGTTTGATTGGCATCAGCAAAAAAAATGGAGTTGAAGTAGCGTTGATTGGCTTGAAACCAAAAATCCAGCTCATCTTGAGCGATCCCATGCTGCCAGGAAACAGCTGCGATGGACACCAAGTTGTAATTCATCAGATCAAGTAATTCCTCGGTATTGGTCGCAAGTTTTTTAGCGTATTGAGCGTTGTTTTGCAAGTAGCTTGAGGAAAGAGATGCGCTGCTTGCGCGCACAGCCGCATAGACGCCGACGGATGCCGTAAGAAACATGGCGCTGATAACCAGAAGGCTGAGTATGTGACGAAGCTTTAGTTTTTTGTAGGATCGCATGACTTCAATATAAACCTCTTTGTTGTCTATTTAGATGGGACAAGTTCTACGGATAGGTCAACTCAATGAAACTAAACCTAGTGTGTTTCTTGCTAAAGCCTATTATCGGAAGCCGGAACAACAATATGAATAACAATAGCAAAAGTATTGGAACGGGAAAATTTCCCGAGCATCGTGAAGGCGCACACAAGGCTGCGATGCGGAATAGGCTAGAGCAAATGCGAGGAGGTTATGGCAACTATGCATCCGAACTATCCCTATCCAATGTATGATCCTTACTGGGGGCAGCGATATCTTCATCATCAGCCGTATGCGCACAGGCACGTCTATGGCCGCGATGGCTATTATCAAGGTCAAGGTGCGCACCATTACGAGAACAAGTTAGCCCAAAGCTACAACGAACAGGGACCGCACAGCTACCAAGGCCATCTAGGCGCCTATACAGGAGGCTACGGCATCGGCGGCCATGCGGGCGGCTTTTTCGGCGGACCCGAGCACTTCGGCATCAAGACAGGGGTTGATGCCGGCGGTCCCGCTGCCGGACTCAATTTAGGCGGCCATCTGGGCGGGCACGGCGCAGGCGTGCAGACGTACGGTCATCTGGGCTCTTACAAGTCCGGCCTGCAGACTGGCCTCCAATGGGGACCGCACGGCGCCTACCATCAGGCGGGCGGCCATATCGGCTCCTATGAAGCTGGTCTAAACACCGGCCTGGACTGGCAGAAGAATGGCTTGAACGCTCATACGACCGGGCATGTCGGTCCCTATGAGGCAGGCCTGCAAGCCGGAGCCTCCGTAGGCGGACACGGCCAGCACGGCTACGGCATGAACGTGAACGCCGGCGCCCATGTCGGCAACCTGCAGGCTGGACTCGGCGGCGGCGCCCATGTCGATTCGCAGGGCATTGGCATCGATGCCCAGTCCAGCTTGGGCAAGCACAAGCTCCACACGGGTTTAGTCTTCAATTGGGATTGACCGAGTTTGAGGCCCTTGCCATCGGCGATAAGGGCCTATTACCGTAGAAGCAAGGAGCCGTTTTGGCAGACGGCGGATTCCGGGGAAGCCGGAATCAATATTTGCTGGCCTTGGCGGCTGACAGCTCGCTGCCCAGCCAGCCCAGCTTCCAGCTGCCGGATAACGCGATCCGCATCGAGAACGACGTCCCAAATGGCGAACGAGCCCGCACAATGATGAACGAGCGGTAAAAAAAGGGCGAGCACGATAACAAGCAAGAGCTGTGTTATCTTTCATCATTAGTTATAAAATGGAGTCCCAAAAACCTGCGTGACTCCGTTTATTTTTTTCATAATTATTACTGAAGCGTGTCTTAGCAGCATGGACGTTTCATATAAATTTATAACACACGGAGAATACTCATACACTAAAAATGAATATTTATGCAACGGTAATCACCAAAAAAGTAATCCAAAAAAATGGACCCGATCATCATTGATCGAGTCCTTTTAAACTTATACGGCTATTCGAACCGAGCCCCCGCAACACGGAGTGAAACATCTGGCACTTCGGTTCCTGCGAAAAAATATCGGTCTATTCCTGCCGTGGAAATAGGTCCGTTAAGTGATGATGATCTGACGGAATACCGCTTTAAAAGCGGCTATCAATTGTACGTATGTTTTTGTCATCCAACAGTCGGAAAGGACTGTTGTTGACAAAAACATATATCGTCAAATGACAAGTACTTATATCGTTACCCTCGTCAGTTTGAATACGAATAACTTTAGCTACTCAACGTGGATGTCTTCTTACCCAGAAAAAAGTAAGACAGCATCGCTGCAATACTTGTCAATAAAATAATTACGCCTAGTGGAACAGCTGTGTCTTCACCCGCGATGCCAACTAACGGTGAAACGACCGCTCCGAGCAAGAATGGAATGACACCAAGCAGTGCAGCAGCGCTGCCAGCCATATGACTCTGGCTCTCCATTGCAAGTGGAAATGCTGCCGTGGATGTAACGCCGATTGCCGCTACGAAGATAAATAGCGGAATTACCAGTGCGAAAAGTGGTCCATGAAAGATGGCCGTCACTAAAACAGCGACGCTTGCCAAGAGGGCAAGCCATAGGCCGAATAACAGAAAGGCGTGTTCGGATACGCGATGCGACATTCGCCCGACCAGTTGGGAGCCGATAATCAAGCTAATGCCGTTCGATCCGAATAAGAAAGCGAATACGGTCGGCGAGACTCCATAAATATCTTGATAAATAAAAGGCGTTCCCGAAACATATGCGAAGACACCAGCAATCATAATGCCCTGTGCCAGCATGTAGCCAACAAACTGACGATCTCGCAATAGCGATCTGTAATTCTGCAGCTGCTGCACGATATTACTGGGCCTTCGGCGATCAGAAGGCAGTGTCTCCTGCAGTCCCCATTTTGTCATCGCTAACAAGTAGATTCCAAGTATCGCAAGCGCTATAAATACGCCCTTCCAATTCGTGAAATTAAGAACCCCACTACCCGAAACCGGTGCCACGAGCGGACCCAAATTCCCTACAAGCAAGAGCAGCGAAAAGAATTTAGTGAGCTGGTGACCACTGTACAGGTCACGTGCGATCGCACGTGAAATGACAATGCCCGCTGAAGCGGCAAACCCCTGAACGAACCGGAATGCGATCAATATACCGATATTTGGTGACATTGCACAAGCAATTGAGGCAATAACATAAACGGTCATGGATATAAGTAGTGGAATGCGTCTTCCGTGAACGTCGCTCAACGAACCCATGACGAGCTGTCCAATACCCAGCCCAAGTAAACAAGCAGTTAGGCTGAGCTGTACCAGCGAAGGCGTCGTTTCGAATTGCTTCACAATCTCTGGGAATGCCGGTAAATACATATCAATCGTAAAAGGCCCGAGTGTTGAAAATAAACCGAGTAGCAAAGCTAGTCCAAACACATGCTGCTTGTTCTTTTTGGTCATAATTCGCATTAATCCCCTATTCTTTATTCTATATCCTATTGAAAATCGTCGTCTACTAACCACAAAGGCAAGGTTATGAACAAGCAGCCCCATAATAGGTATTCTACCGTTTACATGTTCCGCAATCAATTCAACATATGATTCTTCACCTTGACTATCGACTGGCTTTGACGAAAGGGCGTTCACCAATGAAGCATGTACATAATCCACACCCTCATCGATCAAGCAATCAATCAAGGCATAGGCATCCTTCATTCTTAGACCACCTTCTTGTGATTCGCCTGGAGAGATCCTGCAGCCCAAAATAAACGGTGTTGTTGCATGTTTCTTAATCACCTTGTTCATTTCCTGAATAACAGCCAATGGGAAACGCATGCGATTTTCTAGATCGCCTCCCCATTGATCCTTATTTCTATTGAAGAAAGGAGAAGAGAAGTTTTGAAGTAAAAATCCATGCGCACCATGAATTTCAACGCCATCAAACCCTGCCTCAATGGCTCGTCTTATTGTTTCGCCAAACGCATGAATCACATCCGAAATTTCATCGTGTGACAGTGCTCTAGGTGTCAGGGAAGGAGCAAATGCCGTAGCTTCCGTCTCTACAGCGCTGGAACTAACCAAATCCCTTTGGACACTCTCGTGCACTCGAAGTACACTAAAATGAGTGGAGGAGTTTGTGATGAGTTTTTCAATTCAGAGAGGATGAGTTATGAATGACAAACCACCTTGAATCCCAAATCGGAGAAGTTTTGTCAGTTAGCCGCAATGCAACGCATACCTTTAGTAAACAGACTTTCGAGACTATTAGGCTCCTAACTGGTTTGGGAGTGGAAGGCGATGCACACATGGGAAAGACCGTAAAGCATCGTTCACGCGTAGCACGAAATCCAAATCAGCCGAATCTTCGCCAGGTTCACTTGATTCACTCAGAATTATTCGACGAACTACGAGATAATGGTTTTCCCGTCGAGCCTGGGCAGTTAGGTGAAAACATTACTACCCGTGGGATATATTTGCTCGGACTGCCAACAGGAACAAAGCTTTATATCGGCGAGATAGCAGTAATTGAAATTACGGGACTGCGCAATCCTTGTGCACAAATAGATAATTTCCAGTCAGGGCTATTGAGTGCAGTTTTGGACCACGATGAAAACGGAAACCTCGTCGGAAAGGCTGGAGTAATGGGTATAGTGTTAACTGGGGGGGTAGTCCGAGTTGGGGATCCAGTCTGCGTTAGCCTACCAGCGAAACCATCTCATCCTCTCGAACGAGTCTGACATCGCCCGTACTGCGGAATTACTCTTCAGCTAAGGAGTAGATAGTTGAATTCAACCGCCCATTAAGAAGGCGGAATTATTTAGGTCAGAAATCAACATTAAAATTTAACATAGCCTTTTAATAAAAACCTCATCAATGCAATGGTCTAAGGTCTTTTAGGTCAATTTCCATTACTTGGGTATACGGGGCAGCCCCTAATTGACGAGTTGTCGGTGTGACTACCATGATATTGGGAGGTTGTTACAAAGGCCTTCTTTTCATACGTCTCGCAATTTATCACGCAGCTGAGCTGCACCACTAATCACCACCAGCTGGGTGAAGATTACGCTTCGTCTACCTTATTCAAACCCTTTCCGCTCAGCCTCCTTCTTCTGAGTAATTCAATTCCAGAATGACGTTGTTCGATATGTCGGATGCAACTCTCCTTATCACGCTCAGCTCCCTAAATACTCCTTGTCTTTTTCGATCCATAAAAATACACAATGGTGAATATAATCATTTAATGAAACAAAACCTACAACTTAATTTGAAACACTTACAGCTATAGCTGGAAAATCACAGAGAGAGCTGTTAATCCATAAGTATGCTATAATCAATATTAGTACCTGATACTAATACCTGATATTATATGGGGAGGTTGATTGTCATGGCTAACAAAGCACCGATTACGACCGGCTACCGCACATCCGCCCGCATTACCGCAGTAGGCTCCTATTTGCCGGAGCGGGTGTTGAGCAATGACGACCTGGAGCGCATGGTCGACACCAACGATGAATGGATCGTTCAGAGGACGGGAATCCGGGAACGCCGGATCGCGGCTGATGATGAATATACCAGCGACCTGTGCTTCCATGCCGTGCGCGACTTGGTCGATCGCTACCCGGATAAGAACCTCGAGGATGTCGACTACATTCTTGTCGCAACGGCAACGCCCGACACCTTCTTTCCCCAGACGGCGGCGCGCGTTCAAGCCGAGTTCGGCATCCAGGCGGCGGGAGCAGCAGACGTTGCCGCCGCTTGCGCCGGCTTTGTCTCCGCCCTGCAGCTCGCCGGAGGCCTCATCGCATCCGGGATGCATCGCAAGATTCTGGTCATCGGCGCGGAGACCTTGTCTCGGATAACTGATTACACCGACCGCACGACCTGCATCCTCTTCGGAGACGGAGCGGGAGCCGTGCTTGTCGAGGCAGGAGCGGCAGACAGCGAGGCTTCCTGGCTGCATGCCTATGCCCGTACGGATGGAGAGGACGGCCATCATCTCTACCGCTCCAGCTTGTCCCCCTCGATCGGCGAGCATCCGCTCCAGCAGTCCGGCAAAATCGTCCAGAACGGACGTGCCGTCTTCCGCTGGGCGATCAGCCGCGTTCCGGATAGCATTCTCGAAATGCTGGATGAAGCCGGAACGGCTCCGGAAGAAGTCGACTGGTTCGTGCCGCATAATCCAAACATGCGGATTCTCGATGTCGTGAGCGAGAAGACAGGCATTCCTCTCGATAAAACGATCACGACACTGGAGCATACCGGCAATACTTCGGCGGCATCCATCCCGCTCGCTCTGAGCGAAGGAGTCCGCAGCGGCCGCATCCGCGACGGTCAGCTGCTGCTTCTGTACGGCTTCGGCGGCGGCTTGTCCCAGTCCGGCCTGCTCATCCGCTGGATGGCTTGAGCCGGATCCGGTCCTAAAATAAGGCCATCCCGCAAGGGATGGCCTTATTCTAGGATGATCAGGTTACATTTTATACTCATGGTAATTTCCATGGAGGACCTTTTGTATTTCCAATTGGAGAGTCCATTTGTATACGGGAAGAGATGGACTGCCTTCGACGCAGGAAGTGCAATCCGGCATCCGAAAGCATCGGAGATTCAGACGGCTTCTCTCAAGAGGGCCGTCTGAATCTCCTTTTTTTATTTCCATATTTAGGAGACATAAGTATACTGGAGGAGATGTTGCGCTATGGACCTAACAGATGGCAAAGAAGCAGATCGAGGGCCGCAAATGGCAGCTCGAGGGGAAGGTATGGCTGATTCCCTACTCCCTCTCCAGCCTGGAGCGGCTGTGGGAGATGCTGCAAGTGTGTACCGGACGGCTCGACATCGCTCCTGATCTGCTGGAGAGTGTCCTTATCTGAAGGAACAGCTCGATATGCGGACATGCGCTCTCCTTTAAAGCCACCCTTCGGACAAGCTGCCCCCTCCCTCAGGCAGCCGGTTGCCAACGCAGCCAGCAGACGAGTCGCTTCTAGCCAGCCTTCC
The DNA here is from genome assembly GCF_053345695.1 of Paenibacillus sp. D51F. Lineage (NCBI taxonomy): Bacteria > Bacillati > Bacillota > Bacilli > Caryophanales > Paenibacillaceae > Paenibacillus > Paenibacillus sp. D51F. The sequence continues at coordinate 530,319 of NZ_JBKFAO010000002.1, forward strand.
TTAACCCATCCGCTTTCCGTCGAGCAGACCTGATTTCTCCAGGAGCTGAAGCTCCGCGGCTACAGCCCCAAGACCATCCGAGCGTATACGGGACATGTGCGGCGCTCTCGACCATCAGCCGTCCGATCCGCATCGGACCGTTCAAGCCTACTCTCTCCACCTGCTTGAGAAAGGACAGTCCCACTCCTTCGTCAATCAGGCCATCAGCGCCCTCAAGTTCTATATGAAGCTCACTGGGGACGAGAACGTCGGCAGCAACGTACGGCCCAAGAAGGAAACGAAGCTCCCGAACGTCCTCTCTACGGGAGAAATCGCAAAGTTGCTCCGCACCGTGACGAACGAGAAGCATCGCGCCATCCTCTGTCTGCTGTACTCGGCGGGCCTGCGCGTGGGCGCAGTCGTCCGGCTCCAACTGCGCGACCTCGACCTTGAGCGCAGGACCATCACGATCCGCCAGGGCAAAGGACGTAAGGATCGCGTCACCCTCCTCTCGCCCAAAGGGCGGTAGATCGGTACGTCGCCTCCGATCGGCCCGACGAATGGCTGTTTCCCGGGCAAAACGGGCGCCAGCACCTTACCGAGCGGAGCGTACAAAAAGTGTTCGAGCAGACCCGGGACCGCGCAGGCATTCGCAAGCCGGTCAGCGTCCACTCCCTCCGCCACTCTTTCGCCACCCATCTGATCGAGAACGGGACCGCCCTCCGCTACATCCAGGAGCTGCTCGGCCATCAGAGCCGCTGGACTACGGAGAGGTACGCTGGACTACGGAGAGGTACACGCATGTGCATTCGGGACGTGCGGCGAATTCAAAGTCCTTTGGACGGAATCGGGCTGGATGAGTAAAGGTTAGCTTGAAGCTCAAAACAATCCGATTACGAGTACAATGCCTGGGCAAATACGCGAGTGCTGGAGCATCTGAGAACGTTGCTCTCCGAGACCGCGGAAGTCCGTCTGGGCTACTCCAGCCTGGCGGAAATGCGGAGCCACCTCGCTGCCGCAGAAGAAGTATGGCTTGCACGAGGACATGCGCCAATTCCTGACTGGCGTCGAGAATATAGAGAAGGTTGTCCTCTACCACAGTTCAGTCGGGCAGGAGTTCCGAAACACTATTGCTGAAATTGTCCAGCCGTCGTTAATGACGGTACCTACCACCGGGGAAATATGACGTCCATTCTCCGCTCAGTCAGTAATGCCGGTAACGGGACGAATTATATATATTCTGTTTTTAAGGCGGTAAAAGATGCTCCTCCCTTTCCTGTGTTCCAGCTTTGGAAATAACAATTTTAGCAAGCAGCTGGTTCGCAAACACTGCGCTTATGCGAGTTTAGACGTATGAGTACAGAAACACCCGGATTAGACAAGTTTTAACGAAGTTCAGGAATAAGATGTTATAAGAAAGGGATGCAATAATTGAAAAAAACAGAACTAGTCCGCAATAATGCTATTTCATTATTACTGCACATAGTATTGCAAATAATCGGGATCCCCTTGTTATTTAATGTTGGTAAGTTTGTTACAAAAATTATAATCCTGTTTGTCTTAATGATAGTTTATATAACTATAGGTTTTTACATGTTAAGGAACAGTAAATCTAAAATATATGATTTGTTTTCAGTATCATTGATTTTAATGATTGGACTATTTATATGGATTTTTTGTTTTTATAGTTCAATAAATTATAATGTGTTAAATAATAAATATTCTGGCGGATTTGAATATATGGAGGAGTTAATTTGGTTACTGTATTCAATATATAATAGTTTTTCTTTTTTAGTATACTCGAATTCTAGTCATGTTCCATTAAAACTATTTTTAATAAATTTTATTCCCAGTATAACATTATGGGTTGGATTACTGTTAAAAAAACTATATATAAATATAAAGATCTCTTCCTAGTTAATTCATTAAGGCATTCCCATCTTATAACAGCGTATTCACGCTGCGGAGCTGACGCTCCTTGGTCCGGCCGAAGTTAAGAAGCCATGAAGCGGAATCAGCCGTCCAACCCTGCAAGCCTAAGTCTGACGACCCGTTCCCTTCGGTCACTTAAGGCTTTCGGGCTCGTGAATACAAGAACGTTATGTGAAATTGATCAAGTATATAAACATATAAATAACCTTCCTAATCAAGAAAGAAGGAAATCGTATTAAAGTACACAAAAGTATTTCAACCAATGAAATTCTTAAAGAATTCAAAAACATTATGGGTATTTCCTTAATGAATAACGCTGCAAATACCTGTAATATTGAACAACATATATCAGTGGCAAGCGTTCTTTGGCCAGAAATAGTGGAGATAAATGAGTATATATTTATTTATAATTTCTACAATAATAATATTGAAAATCTTGAAGTGCAGTTTAATAAGGATAGGAAACAAATTGAGCAATTCATAAATAGTTGGTCCTTATATGACTTCTTTTTTTAACGGATAATAAATCAGTAAATAACGAAAGAATTCTAACTGAATTCGGGAATATATTAAAATTCTTCTGGGAATTAAGATTAAAAGAATTATATAAGGACAAGGAAATTATTGTTGAAATCGGCAATAACATAATGGGTGAAAACGGAATGACAATAACTATGTATCAAGCATAATCGAAGAAGGAATCAACATCACATAACAGCGTATTCACGCTACGGTCTGACGCCCTTGGTCCGGACCCAAGTTAAGAAGCCAAGAAGCAGAATCAGCCGAACAACCACTGCGAGCCTAAGTCTTCGACCCACTCCCTACGGTCGTTTAAGGCTCTCAGGATCGTGAATATAAGAACGTTATCCGACACCTTTAATAAGACCTTAAAGGACAATATAAAGGTTATACACCTAGAGCTATTAGCAGCGATAACCAGCCAGCAGTCCCCCCTCTTCCTCATCGCGATCTCCCCTTCTGTCACTTCAACTTCTTGACACGATAACAAATTCGTGGAGATAAAAATTATACGAAATCACTTATATACCTATGATTCTAGAATGCAACACCCGAATTAAGCCCTTATGGAACGAAGATTTAAAACACTATAAAACTTCAAACACGATAAGACTTAAGGATTTGATGTAAGGAACTCAGGAAGTTATTGGCGATGGGATAACACTATATCCCTGCTTCGGGCTTTCGCCCTCGGTCTGGCCGTAGTAAAATCATGGAAGTAGTTCCAGCCAGACAACCCTGTGAGGCTAACTCTTCGACCCGGCATACAAATCGCTTCGCTCTACTCGTACATGTAGCTTAAGCCTCTCAGGTTCAGGGATACAAGAGACGTTAGAGGAAATTACCGAAAAACCATCAATAACACAGAAGTATAATCTAAAGGAGCAAGAATCAGTTGAATGATGTTGATTTATTACCAGTTGATCTAATGGGTAAATCGTTATCAAAAAAAGAGATAGTTTTTAAACTATGATGTTGTCCATGAAGCAATTGACATAATTACATTTAAAAACTGGGCAATTCTTGGATGGGAAGCATGGGTAAAATACTCAAATGGAAAATACGATGGGCTGTTCTCGTCGTTCGTAGATATGAATGAGAGCGAGATTATATTTTGAAAGGATGAAAAGGAACATGGGAAAACTGGTTGTGCATATGTTCATGACGTTGGATGGCGTTATACAAGCTCCGGGAAGGATCGATGAAGATCGCGAGGGCGGTTTCGGCTATGGCGGCTGGCAGACACCGTATGTCGATGCGGAGTCCGGACAACTGATAGCGGCTGATTATGCGAGGCTCGACGCGCTGTTGCTCGGTCGCAAAACGTACGAAATCTTCGCGCCGTACTGGCAGCAGGCTCCGGCCAGCAACCCGTTCACCAAACTGTTGAACGAGAAACCGAAATATGTCGCATCCCGCACATTAATGAGCGTCGATTGGAACAACTCAAAGCTGCTCGATGCAGATGTGACTACAAGTGTGCCATTGTTGAAGGAGAGGTATGAAGAGATGCACGTCGCCGGCAGCAGCGACCTGATCCAGACATTGCTGCGTCATGAGCTAATTGACCGCATGAACATCTGGCAGTTTCCTGTATTGCTCGGAAAGGGAAAACGGTTCTTTGATTCCGGAACGATACCGACGGCCCTGCAATTGCTTGAATCCAGAACTTTTCCGAGCGGCTCGGTTCTATTGCGCTACGAGACTGCGGGAAAACCGACTTTCCGCAACATGTAGTAGGATGCCGACGGATGACTATTAGACATATTGGAATGTTTCTAGTTCAACTGAAGAAAAGTAAAAACACTATTGAACAAATTAAAGAGCTTAAAAACTATTTGTGAGCTAATCGAGGAAGCAGCAACATCCTCTAACACCATATTCCCGCAGCGGTCGCTAACACTCCCTTGGTCGCCAGAGGCATAGACGGGGAAGTAAGTTCAAGCGACACACCCGCACCACCGTTCCTTTAAGGTGGTGGGCGTCGGGAATACATCAACGTTATAAGAAATCCCCGGAAAAACTAATTAACAAGACGAAGGTGATCAATTGAACTTTAGCTTCGGTATAAATCAAAGCGTCTTGAAAGTTCCGATAGTTATTGAGAATTCGTTAAATAGACTACGAAATTCGGGATATAAGGTTGACCTTAGTTGTCGATTTGAGTTGTATAAGAACAAGTTTAATAATTTATATTTACAGTCTATCAGTAGCCAGGATTATTCGTTATGTAAATCAGCACAAGAAGAGTTGCTATTCGGCTACAAAGACTATTGGGAGTTAGTTAGAATCTCAGAATCAAATACAATATTATCAACAACGGACAAGAAGGTAAGGGATGAAATAGTAAACATTTTTAGTGGTGGAATATTAGAAGGTAAAGATCCAAAACCCTGGAATTACCAGTTCCAATACAATTTAAGTTCAATATTTGAGCATTCAGGCTTTCAAGTGGAATTAACTGAACCTGATTTTGTATTTGAGTACAGAGGTAAAAAGTACTCTGTCGCAGCTAAAAGATTAATAAGCAAGAATGGAATTCAGGTCAATATCGAAAAAGCTGAAAGGCAATTAAAGTCATCAGATAATTATGGATTCATTGCGCTGTCTTTAGACAAGTTTTTTATGGATTCAAATGAAATAATTACTGTAAAAGATGCAGATAGAACGATTAGAAAAGCAAATGAAATAATACAAAGTATCTTAAGAGAAGACTTTCTAGCAAGTTATTTTGGGCGAAGAACGAACCAGGTCTTAGGTATTCTAGCGTGTGTTTCTTTTCCTTATTTCTTGGAGTCCGATAAACCATTATTTGAGTTGGGATATACTTCATATTTAATGTTTTTACCAATTAAAGAACCTGACTCTTCAGAATGGAATGAAGTAATAGAAATTAGTGAGAAATTGCATTTAATAAATATAAATTAGTAAAGTGACATTTGGTTTATTCAAAAAAGGCGGGGATATTTTATAACACCATATTCTCGATGCGGGCATACGCCCTTGGTCCGGACCGATGTAGAAAAGCCAAAGGTTAGTTCAGCGGACAACACCTGCGAGGCTAAGGCTGAGCCCTTCGGTCACTTAAGCCTCTCGTATTCGTGAATACAAGAGACGTTATCCGCACCTTGATGAGTCCGTATAAGACGATATAAAGACTACCTCTTCCCTATCAGTCCTCCCCCTTCTTTCATTTCAACTTCTTGACACGTCAACAAAATCGTGGAGATAAAGACTATACGAAATCACTTATAGACCTAAGATTCTAGTATGCAACACCCGAATTAAGCCCCTTATGGAACGAAGATTTAAAACACTATAAAACTTCAAACACAATAAGACTTAAGGATTTGATGTGAGGAACTCAGGAAGCTAAAGGCGACGGATAACATTATATCCCTGCTTCGGGCTTTCGCCCTTGGTCTGGCCGTAGTAAAATCATGGAAGTAGTTCCAGCCAGACAACCCTGTGAGGGTAAGTCTTCGATCCGGCGTACAAGTCGCTTCGCTCTACTCGTACATGTAGCTTAAGCCTCTCAGGTTCAGGGATACAAGATACGTTAGACGACATACTTCAAGAACTTGGAGGAAAGAAAATGCCAGAATTCGAAAGATGGGGAAATAGAACAGGAAATTCATGGGTGTTAAGAATATTTAAACAACATCATACCTTATTAAATTCTATGTACTGGTCATATGTTCCAACATCCTCATATTGCAACTATTTGTATCGACAAAACGAGAAGTTGAAGACTGCAAGTACTACCAGTCAATTACTACATCTTTCAGGAACAGATTCTCATAGAGTCGAAAACAAATTGGAAGATTGGAATAAAAGTATTAAAGAGTTTGATAACTGGACGAGGTTAAATTCACTTGTCGCATTGTTGTCATATTTTGAAGTGTATTTATCGTCAATTGTTATGCTTTCCTTAGAGTCAGACCCTGGTCTTCACTTTAAAACTTCTAAAATTATTGATGGTATGAAGATAGTTAAATCTAATAGCAGATTTACTTTTGATTTTAAGCATGTAGCGGAAAAAATCACCAAGGGCGATTGGTCACAAAGAATAGCAGCTTTTAGAGAAGTTTTTGGAACCGTTCCTCAAATAATTGTAAACAATACGAAGCAACTAGAACGAATGAGGAAATTAAGAAATAATGTCGCACATGCATTTGGAAGAGAAATAGAAAAAGCACAAGAGAGAGGGATTACCCAAATATTAGATATGGATAAATTGAGCCTGGATTCATTGAAAAAATATATGCAGATTATTAGTGATATTGTTTATGAAATAGATAATCAACTGGTAAACAATCATATTGGAAGTTATGAGGTGCTTTTTTACTATCACAATATTCAAGGACAGCTTCCAAATACCAATAGAGAGCTCGCTTTAAGAAAGAAACTTAATAGTATAGGCATTAATGGTACATGCGGAGAAGGTTACTGTAAAGAATTAATTAGATACTATGATAGCCTGTAATGTAAGCGAAGTACGTCGTCTTACATAATATTTCACGCAGCGGACTGCTAGCGCCGTCCCTTGGTCCGCCCGGGGAGATTGACAGGGAAGCGGAGTCAGGCAACACACCCGCACCACCTAACCGCATCGCGGCCAGACCCTGACGGGTCCTTAAGGTGGTGGGGCGTCGTGAATACGGGAACGTTATGCGTAACTTCCAAGGATCTATGAGACTATATAAAATCCGAAGAGCTATACATATCAAAGAGTTATACAGATACAAGAGCGAGGATAAATCAGGAGGCCAGAAAAACTCATAACACTGTAAAATAATGAAATGGAGATGGAATAAGTGCAAAAGGCAATCATCATATATTTTTTTACTGACAAGAAAAACAATCTTGATGAACTAAATCAGCTGCTAACAGAAGGATGGAAAGTCGTAAGTCAAAAACCAATGAGCAGTGGACATAACGCATCGTTATCTTTAGTAATAATCGAGAAATAAAATATGAAAAAGAAATATAGAAAGATCGGATAGTATTTCATGAAGACAGGAAAAGCACATTTTACTAATTCACGCATAGAGCATATGCTCTACGTTATGTGTAACTTCCAACGACTCTATAAGCACTATAAACCGAAGAACTATAATATTAATGAGTTATACAGATTAAAGAGCCAAACAGACTAAAGAGCTATATAGAAAAGCGAGGGTAAATCAGGAAGCCGGAAGTAACGCATAACACTTTAATTCACCCGACGGGCTCACTCCCTTGGTCCGGATCGATGTAAAAGTGTCGATGGTAAACTCAGCCGGATAACACCTGCGAGGCTAAGTCTGCGACCCGTTCCCTTCGGTCACTTAAGCCTCTCGGGTTCGTGAATACAACAACGTTATAGGTAATCGGGGCAAACCGGTATAGACCTACAAACAATAAATAATCAAGAAGACATAGACTATAAAAAGCGAATAGACAAAAGTTACAGGGCTATAAACCAACACAATAAAGCTAAAAGACTACAGGGCTCTACAATGCTTATGAAGGATATATTCAAGGAAGGCCCCGACAACCCATAACACCGTGTTCACTCATTGGGCATTCGCCCTCAGTCTGCAGAGGCAATTCGGAGAAGTGTGAGCTGCAGCCCATCCGCTACCTCTCCCCTATCGGACGGTTCGGAAAATGGACGCCGTGAACACACAAGACGTTATCGGAAAATGCTGAGAGATAGAGGTAACTAAGAAATGGTGAGTACCTTCTAGAAGCCGGAGGAGAGTAAATTAGCCAAAATTGGTATATGAGATAGGGGGAGTATTTATGATCGAACTTAAGGAAATAGATAGAAACAATTTTTTTGATGTCATTAAGCTGAGAGTAGCTGACGAACAAAGTGAGTTTGTAGCGACAAATTTATTTTCGTTGGCACAGGCTAAGGCATTCCCAGAATGTGTTTGCTTGGCAATTTATCACGATGATGTTCTAGTGGGATTTACGATGTATTGTATAGATGAAGAGGATCATGAATATTGGATTTATCGGTTAATGATAGATACTAAGCATCAGTCAAGAGGCTACGGGAAGGTTGCTATGGAGATGCTCATTGAAAGGATTAAAGAAGATACACAACATCGGGTCATATACATAAGCTTTGAACCAGAGAATGTTTGGGCAAAACAATTATATGAAAAATTAGGATTTGAATTAGATGGCAGAGTGATAGATGGGGAAGTCGTTTATAAACTGGAGTATTAATCAGACAAAAGAGGGATGAATCATTCTACGACTAAGATAAGAGCTATCTAAGTCGGTGGGGGTTCGTGAATGTGATGACGTTATCCGACACCTTGATGAGACCGTATAAGACCATAAATAATATTATTAAGGATGATTATTCAGTGAGGAATATGAAAAAAACTGGAGTAATTATATTTCCTTTATTTAGCGAGTATGAATTAACAGTTGCATTATCAATTTTAAAGCAAGGAAACCACCCGATAATTACAATAGGAATAACTTCTGATCCCATTATCGGTGAATCTGATTTGAAGTGTATTACTGATAGCACAATCTATGATGTAGATATTGAAGCATTGGATAGCATTTTGTTACCTGGTTGTATGGATATAACAACTCTGTACGATAATAATGATTTAATAGATTTTATTAGAAGATGTGCAGATAGTAATAAAGAGCTCATAATTGCAGCAATTTCAAGTTCTCCATATTTATTGGCAAGGGCAGGGCTGTTAAAGAATCGAAAGTATACCATTGGAATGTATGAAGAAGATCGGAAACAAACAGGAATATTCAATGAAGAGAATTATTCTACTGATTTAGTAGTACAGGATGGGAATATATTGACTGCACGAGGAAGAGGATTTATTGAATTTGGAAATAGACTTGGGAAATTATTAAATTTAGATTTTGATCCCAATTGGTATAAAGGAAATCAATAAATAATTTAAAATTTGTATTTCAGAGAAGACAGTAAACTACGCATAACACCATGTTCACGCTTCGGGCCATTCTGCAGGAGTTAGATGAGGATTCGGAGAAATAATTGGCATTAGCAGGGAAGTAGATTCAACCGGACACATCCAACTCCCTAACCGCATGGCGTCAGCCCTTTGGGTTTAAGGGAGTTGGACGTCGTGAACACAAGAACGTTAGGTGAAATTAATGCTGTAAAAAACATCAACAACAGGGGTGTCATTCATGTCAATTATCATTCGAACCGAAACTGAAGATGATTACGATCAAGTCAGAGAAGTTAATTTTCAAGCTTTTGGAAATCGAGAAGATGAAGCAAGCTTAGTAGGACGAATCAGAAAGTCCGAATATTTTGTACCACAACTCTCAATTGTTGCAGAGCTTGAAAAAGAAATAGTGGGACATCTATTAATGAGCAAGGCAGAAGTAAGAAACGAAGAAAAAAAGCAAACGGTGATTGTATTAGCACCAATTGCTGTTAAACCAGATCATCAAAAACAAGGAATTGGTAAACACTTAATTGCAGAAGGCTTAAGGAGATGTAACGAGCTTGGTTATTATATTGTAATGTTGATCGGGCACCCTACTTACTATCCTAAGTTTGGATTCAAACCAGCTCGGGCATTCGGATTGGAATTAAAGCAATTTGATGTTCCGGATGAAGTGTTTATGGTTTGTGAGGTAAAGGAGAATGCGCTAAGCGATATTAAAGGCGAACTTAAGTATCCAAGGGCATTTTTTGAGTAACTCGAGGAAGGCATTAACTTCACATGTTCACACGGTGGAGCCTTACGGCTCCTTGGTCCGCCCAAGGCATTTCGAAGAAGTGGGATCAGGCGGACAACCCTGCGAACCTAACCGCATCGCGGCCGCCCCGTTGGGGCTTAAGGTTCTCGGGTTCGGGAATACGAGGAACGTTATCCGACAGCTTTGATAAGACCTTAAAAGACAATATAAAGATTATTCACCAAGAGTTATAGCCGCGATAACCAGCCAGCAAGCCCCCTCTTCTCCATCGCGGTCCTCCCCCTTCTGTCACTTCAAATTCAAAATCGATAAGACTTAAGGATTTGATGTAACGAACTCAGGAAGTTAAAGGCGACGGATAACACTATATCCCTTCTTCGTGCTTTCGCCCTCGGTCTGGCCATAGTAAAATCATGGAAGTAGCTCCAGCCAGACAACCCTTTGAGGCTAAGTCTTCGACCCGGCGTACAAGTCGCTTCGCTCTACTCGTACATGTAGCTTAAGCCTCTCGGGTTCAGGGATCCAAGAGACGTTAGATGAAGCCTGCGAAGAACGTTAAAGTTCAAAATTACTATAATTTGAGGAGCAAAAAGATGAATCCTCCAAAACATATCATTTCCGCAGCTGCAATTGTAATAAATGATCAAAATGAATTGTTACTTATTAAAGGACCAAGAAGAGGCTGGGAGATGCCTGGAGGGCAAGTAGAAGTGGGAGAGTCATTAAGTCAGGCTGCAATTCGAGAAACGAAAGAAGAGTCAGGAATAGATATAGAAATCATTAGGTTTTGTGGGATATTTCAAAACGTTGGCAATTCAATCTGTAACACATTATTTTTAGCAAGGCCAATCGGTGGAGAGTTAATCCAAACAGCCGAGAGCCTAGAATCTGGTTTCTTTCCAATTGAAGAAGCGCTGGATAAGGTCAAATGGAAAAATTTTAGAGAAAGAATAGAGTACTGTTTAAAACCGGAAGTGCAACCATTTTGCATTGAATTTATGGATAAAACAAATATTTGAGGGTATGGCAAAGAAGCCGCAGGCATCATCTAACAATGTATTCACGCATCGGGCCGACTTCGTCGACCCTCGGTCTGCCCGAGGATTCTCGAGGAAGCGGTATCAGGCGAACACACCTGCGATGCTAAGTCCTGTCGGACACGGTCACTTTGCGACCTTAAGCCTCTCGGCGTCGTGAATACGGTACGTTAGCTGAAACCCGAGCAAGATCTATGTTTTGGGGGAAGCACAGGATGAATATTGAAGATCGGTTTCTTCCTTTCCCTATCTTAAATACAGATTAGACTATTTTAAGGCAAATTACATATTCAGACCTTGATGACATTTCAAGCTACTGTACTATACAGAAGTGTCTCCGTACACTGTTTGGGATGTTCACAAAGGCATAGAAGATACTAAAGCATTTTTAGACTTCATTTACACATCGATATAGCGTACAGAAAGTTGGCCCTTGGGGAATTGAACATAGAGAAACCAGTAGAATTATTGGAAGTTGCAGTTTTATTAATTGGGACAATAAGAATCGAAGTGCAGAAATAGGATATATATTATATCAAAAGAATATTGGAATCAGGGAATCATGACCGAAGTGATAATTTAACTTCGTAATTCATGTTCGATATCCTTTAGATTGATGAGCTCGCCTTTTTCCATGGCATCGTGAGCAGATGTAATTGTGGTCAAGTCGTCTGAAGTAGTAGGCTCATCATCAAGAGGAATTTCCGAATGTTTATTTTGTTGGATCAAACGCTCCATCAAATACGCGAGGAGATAAAACGATGACAAAAAACAAATTAATAAGAATGGACAATGTCGGCATCGTTGTAGAATCCCTTGATAACGCAATCTCTTTTTTCGAGGAGATTGGCTTGAGCCTCGAAGGGCGAGCCAATGTTGAAGGTGAATGGGCTGGTCGCGTCACCGGATTAGGTTCTCAGTGCGTAGAGATTGCTATGATGGTTACCCCAGATGGTCACAGCCGACTTGAACTTTCGAGATTTCTCACCCCACCTACTATATCAGATCACCGGACTGCTCCTGTAAACTCTCTCGGTTATCTACGCGTCATGTTTACAGTTCAGGACATTGACGAAATAGTATCCAGACTCAGTAAGTATGGTGCTCAGCTCGTTGGCGAAGTGGTTCAGTACGAGGACTCTTATCGGCTCTGCTACATTCGTGGAATTGAAGGACTTCTAATCGGTTTGGCGGAACAACTCGGTAACAAATAAGTAAGGGACGGTTTATAGAAAGACTTTACTGAAGTCTCTGTAGATTGCAAGGTCCGGCCAAGACACACCTTCGCTTCCCTACGGCGACGGAGGAGCCGATCCGACCGACGGCTCCAGAAAGAAGACAGATTGTGCAACTGCCGCCGGGTACATGCCCTTCCCCCTCATTACACTTCGCCATACACTGCCTCAAAGATCCATATGAGGGAGTGAAGGGCCCGTGCTGCCGTCCGTTACGGTCGTAATTCCGTTTTACAATTGTCCCTTTATCGGCCAGGCCGTAGCCAGCGTGCTGGGACAAAGCTACAGCAACATCGAGGTGATCGTCGTCGATGACGGCTCCACGATGCATCAGCATCTGCTGGACCCCTACCGTTCGCGGATTGTTTACTTGCAGAAGAGCAACGGAGGAACCGCCAGCGCGCTGAATTACGGCATGCAGCAAGCGGCAGGACGCTATATCTCATGGCTCAGCTCGGATGACGTATTCGTACGCGACAAGATCGTAAATCAGGTTTCCTTCATGGAAGAGAAGAGAGCGCAGTTCAGCTTCACCGACTATCACACCATCAACGCTTCCAACCAGATTACGCAGTACTGCTCCACGATGAAGTTCCCGACGAAAAAGGCGTTTGTCTCCTCCATGCTCGACTATTGCCCGATCAACGGCTGCACGGTCATGATGCTCAAGCATCTGGCAGGAGCGGTCGGCTGGTTCAATACCGGCCTGCCCTATACCCATGATTACGACCTTTGGGTCCGGATCGCGCTCAACGGCGTCGGCATGCACTTCTTGAATGAACCGCTTACCCTGTACCGGCGCCACGCGGTTATGGGAACGATCCAGAAGGGCCAGCAGGTCGCGAACGAATTTGAATCCATGCGAGCGTATTATGCTCCGATGCTGAGACAGCGCCTTGCCGGCATGCCGGGATAAGGCTTGGCCTGAAATTCGAGTTTGCTTTTAACAAGAACCTTTCGCATCCCGATTCCGGGAGTTGCGGAAGGCTTCTTATCTATAGAAATGGGAGTTCTTTCAGCAGAAGAAAGATCATTTGTAAGAGTAGATAGGCTGGTAAAATCTAAGAGGAGATCACTCATGAGGAAACGATAGCCGTGACACTTTTATTCATGGCTGTTCATGCGTGGTATCCATCACGTGCAGCCAGTCAATGACGACCACATGGTAAAGCAAGTCATTCAAGGTGAACTTACATGAGGCACATTTGGTCGGATATGAGATATGACCGTGATGAATTTCTTAACAAAGTACACATGGGCTACATATATTAATCCATGACAATTGACTATCTCAATTGAAATGGAGGATGATTAATGATTAACTCACTCATGCCCCAATATGCTTATGCTGGCGAACCTTATTGGGGGTTACCGACGGTTACGGACGACCGACAGATGATGCCACATCCCACACTTCTGGAGGCTAGACAAATTGCTCCAAATCAAATATTGCTTATGTACGATCAGCGGACTGATTTAGCATCGGCAACAAATATCTCCAATTACTGGATTAGAAGCAATGTGGGGCCCGTTGGAATTGCAAGCGTTGGGATGGGCGAAGCAATTTCGCCAGCTAATCTAATACGTCCTGATATGGGAATGATTTCGCCTGTGGACAATTCGAAAACGAGATTTGTCATGACTTTTAGAGTAAATGCAATGACGGGGGTCCTATACGTTGTGCTTCCTTGTTTTGTTAACTTGGAGGGAAGATCGGGTTACGGGGGAGCAAACTGGGGTCCCTTCAGCAGAAATATGTTTATCGGAATGTAAATCAGATATTGAACTATCGTTGATGCCATCACCTATTGTTGCGTTAACAAAAAAGAGCCGTTCTCTCTGGAAGAGAACGGCTCTTTTTCGCGTCATCGATCCCTGATTCTAAAAAGGAAGCTTGCGCAGCTGCCCTTTGAAAGAGAGACGCATCACCGGCATCAAGCTTGTCCGGCCAGCTCCTCCAGAAGCTTGAACGCCTGATCCAGCTTCTCCGCCGGGATGCGGGCGTAACGGTCGCCGATATGAATCTCTCCGGCACAGGAGTCCGGGGAAGTCTCCTTCAGATAAGGCAGGAAAGCGACTCCGGTCTCCTTCGCCGTCTGTTCCAGCAGAGCGGATGCTTGCTCCATGGGAAGGTCCAGATGCAGATGGAACATGTTGGATACCGGCTGCTCCGGCACGGTGCGCATGCGGCTGCAGCGGTTGAAGCGGGAGCTGAGATCGCGGGCTCCGTTCAGGTACGTCTCCATCAGCGGCAGACGCTGGTCCAGATAATGCTCCGAGCTGACGATGTACGGGTAAAGGCTGACCAAATCCCCTCCATGGCGTCTTTTCCACACCTTCGATTGCTGCGCCAGATCGGCATCCCCAGCCAGAATGGCGCCTGCGATGCCGCCGACTCCCTTGTAGAAGGATACATAGACACTGTCGAAAAGGCTGCAGATCTCGGCTTCCGAACGGCCGTAATAAGGCACGATCTCGAACAGGCGCGCCCCGTCCAGATGGATCGGAATGCCCTGCTCCCTGCACCAGGCGGATATCGCCTGCAGCTCTTCATAGGAAGGCAGCTGGCCCCCGATCTCGCGCTGCGGCAGTTCCAGAAGCAGGCAACCGATCTCCTCCCGGACCGCCTGGATATCCTCCAGCGTGATCAATCGATCCGGATCGCCCAGAAGGATCGACCGAATCCCATGCAGCTCATGCAGTCCCCTCTCCTCATGGATTTCCAGGTGGCATAGCGGGTGATAGGCCGCCGTGCGGAAGCCGCGGCGGTCGCACCAGATTCGAAGGGCGATCTGCTGAGCCATCGTGCCGCTCGGGAAAAATACGGCCGCTTCCTTGCCCAGCAGCTTCGCCATCTTCGCCTCGAACGCTTCGATGACTTCTCCTCTTCCGTACATATCGCTGAACCGTGATCCATCTGCCTGCTCGAAAGCATCCATCAGCACCTGCATGGAGCGCGGACCATGCCCGATAATCAGATAGTCGGCCTCCTGATAGCTTAACTCCAAAGCGGATTCTTTCTTCATCCTGCACTCTCCCCTTCCGTATACCCTCTATGCTGGTATATCAGAAAGGGGAGGTTCGGCGCAAGGACAGAATCAAGTTGTGATCAAGTTTTCAATCAAGCGATGTTATTGACCCATCCATCCTGTTCCCGCCAGCAGGCGGAACAGGGCTGCCGCGGTCTCGGCTCGGCTGGCCGCTTGGGCTGGAGCAAAGCGCCCGTCCGGCAAGCCGTTCATGACTCCGCTCGCCGCCGCTTGCCGGACGTAATCGGACGCCCATCCCGAAATGGAGCCGGCATCGGCAAATGCGGAGGTCTGAACAGCTGCATCCCCTTGCCGAAGATGAGCCAGCGCTCTAGCCAGCACAACGGCCAGCTCTTCCCTCGTCACCCGCGCTGCCGGATGGAAAGATGAATCGGCGTAGCCCTTCATGAGTCCAGCTTCTGCTGCAGCCGCAACAGCATCGGTGTACCAGCTTCCGGCGGACACATCCTTGAAGGCCATCTCCTGTTCCGGGAGGTTTAAGTCGAACGCCCGGACGAGCATGGCCGCGAGCTCCGCGCGTGTAACCGGCTTGTCCGGAGCGAAGCCGGCTCCCGGAATTCCGCTTACGATTCCTTTGGAAGCCAGGCTCCTTACCGCCCTCGCGCTCCAGTGACCGTCAAGGCCGGAAATTCCGGAAGGTCGGATGGCGAGCATGAAGATGCCGTTGCGGCTAGTTCTTGCTGTCAGCTGCGTTTCTTGTTGATGGGATGCCGTTAGATTCGCAGGGACATAACCAGCGGAATTCAGAAGCTCGTCGTAGCGGATGACGGCTGAATCGGTTATGTTCACCATCCCTGCCTGCGAGAATGAATAAGCGAATCGGATCCAGTTGCTTGGCTCCGCTGCCTTGCGGCCGCTCGGAGAGGTCAGGAAAATCCTGAATTCGACCGGCGTTCCTTGCGGTTTCCAGCCCTTCGCCAGCGCGGCTTGCGTCGCCAGCCGCGCCTTGGCTTCATCCGGCTGGCGCAGCAGGAATTCAAGCGCGGTTGCCGGCATATCCGAGCTAGGCTGAGCATGCAGGAATTCCACAGCCTCCCTCGCCTTCAGCGTGATGAAGACAGGTCCGTTCACGAGCTGCAGCACAAGCTCCGGCTGTCTCTTTGCCGCTTCCTCCAGCGCGCCGGCGCTGAACGAGACCTTTCCATCGCTTCCCGCAGGGACTTCCACGATGAAAAGCTTATCCGTCCAAGCCTTCTGCAACGCTCCGTCTTGGCTGCCCATGCCCGGAGAAGCGGAAGGCGCAGCGGTTGGTGACGGCGAGAGCGATGGAGTCGCAATCGGGCCTGTAGACGGAATGGATGTCGATGTCGGCGTAGGCGTCGGGGTTCCCGCCGGGGTCGGTGTCGGGCTTCCCGTCGGCGTCGACGTCGGGCTTCCCGTCGGCGTCGGCGTTGGGCTTCCCGTCGGTGTTGGTGTCGGACTGCCCGTCGGGGTCGGCGTCGGCTCAGCCGTCACGGGTTCGACGACCTGCACCGTATAAGCCCGATGGATCTCACCGACCCGGACGTCAAGATCGGCTTCGCCTGCGGCGACAGCAGCAAGCCTGCCTTCCTTGAACGAAGCCACCGCTTGCGGCGAGACGGAGATCTTGGCTTGTGCCGTCACATCCGCTCCGTCCTTGTCCAGCACCTGAACAGTCGTCGCCGAACCCGGCTCCAATCGGAACGGTCCGGTCTGACCGTCCGACAGCCGGACTTCGAACGGCTTCGGATCCGATGCGAAGCCGGCGTTCACTTCACGGAACGTGAAATTCGGCGCGGCCGGATTGGACACCCGTTGTATTCTCTCGCCGCGGATGATGAGATTATCCACCTTCAGCGAGCCTTTCATGTCGGAAGCAATCTCGACTCCGCTCGTCCCGGCTCCGTCCAGGACGTTGTCCGCAAGCTCGACTCCCTGCACGCTCTTGCCCCCATGGACGATCAGGCCGGAGTAGGTGCTGTCGTAAGCGTTGTTGCCGCGAACGAGAATTCGGCTGTCTCCGCCGATATCGCTCTCCCCCGCATACAGCCACAGAGCGCCGAGATTGACTCCATAGCCGGAGTCGACACTGCCCGTGCGGATCAGCGTGTTGCGCTCCACGACGGTCGCGCCTTGGAAAGGCTCCGCCGAGAAGCGGGTCGAGACGGCGATGCCGGCTCCATTCGCGATCGTATCCTTGGCGATGTTGTCCTGGATCTTGTTGTCCCGGCCGCCGAACACGACGATGTTGTCGGCCAGCCAAGGCAGCGAGACCGTATTGAAGCGGGCCGTGTTGTTCACGCTCGGCGTTCTCTCCGTTCCGTTGACGTCCGCAAGCTTGGCGTCGGTGAACGACCACATCGCGATGCCGTCGTCTCCGGGATATCGGATGTCGCTCTGCTCCATCATGCTGTCCGACGTTCCGACGGCGAAGTTGATGCCGTCCGCCATCAGGTTGCGGATGCGCAGTCCGGCCATGTACAGGCCATCCGTGCGCTTCTTCTCGCCGATCGGCTGCGTCAGCCACAGCCCGGCCTTCGTATGCTCGATCCAGATGTTCTGCAGCACCGAGCCCGGTCCGAACGCGCCGTGGAAGGCATTGTCGAGCGCTTCGTCATCCCGGACGTTGATGCCTCCGTCGATGAGCAGGTCATAGACTCTGACCTTGCCGCCGTGGCCGTAGAAGCGCGCCCCGTCCAGCTCGGTATGCCAGCTGCCGGCGCCGCGGATGACGGCATCCTGAAGGTCGATGACTTGATCCGAGAACGTGAAGACTCCCGCCGGGAACCACACGCCCTTGCCCTGCTTGCCTGCTTCCGCAAGGGCTGCCGTCAATGCCGCCGTGTCGTCCAAGCCGTCGTTCGCGGCCGCGCCGAAGTCGGTGACGGCCAGGAAGCCTTCCGGCATGGAGTAGGCCGCATCCGCTTTCTCCAGATCGACCAGGTCGATCGTGTAGGAGGCCGCTTCATCGCCTTCGGCTTTTTCCAGCCGCACGGTCGATCCAGCCGGCACGTCTCCGATCAGGACATGGATGTCGTCGTAGAACCGGTGCGCGCTGCCTTGCCTCGGATCGTTGGACCACGGATAGCTGCCGTATTCCCACGCATACTTGCTGGTCAGCTCAAGCTTCTGGCGGAAGACGCCGTCGACATACAGCGAGAGCGTCTGCTCGTCCCCGCTGCCGTCCTTGCTGTCCGGAATCGAATAGCGGACAACGAGGGAGTCGGCTTCGGCAGCAGTCTTGAATTCGATGTAATCGCCTTGCTTGTTCAGCATGACGGCCTTGCGTCCCGAAGCCTCCGATGCCAGCTCCTTGTATTTGCGCGAAGGGCCGATATGCTCTCCATTCGTCTCCGCATCTTCGGCTTCGTAGCTGATGTAGTTCACCGTTGCTCCCCGGTAGGCGGGGGCCGCGCTGTCTGCAACCGTCAGGCTGTCGATCGAGGCGCCGCTTGGAAGCCCTTCCGCCGACACCGTATTGATGCCTGCGCGCAGCTTAAGCTTGAAGGCTGCTTCCGCGCTTCCCGCCTGACTCTTCAGCTGGAAAGGCTGGACATCCAGTCCGTTGGCGTCGATGCCGGCTGCCGACGCTTCGCTGCCGTTATAGCGGTAGCGGACCGTGACCGCGTAGGTATCGCCAACCGGCGCATTGACGGCGAAGCGGTAAGCTCCATCGCCATGGAAAGCGTCGCTTCCCTTGTATTCGACGCTGCTCCGCACCGGATCCAGCCGCCAGCCGGCTCCGGCCTCCGTGCCCAGCTTCAATCCCTGCTCCAGGTACATGCCCGAATCCGCGTTCCGGAGCTGCTTGTAACCGAGCTTCTCTTCCAGCTTCCACTGAGCGCCAGGAAGGTGCAAATCCGTCGCCAGAGCAAGGCTGCCGTCCGTTCCGGCGGCCAAATACTTGCCCGTGGACGCATTGCGGATGAGCTTGCGGCCGTTGAAATCCTGGACGAGCCAGCGGGCCGACGCTTGTCCCGCTCCTGCCGGAGCATAAGCTGCGGCCCCCTCGGTGTCGGCCAGCAGCTTGGAGGCATCGCCGGCGAGGGAGATTTCAACCGGACCGCCGTTATCCTGGACCGGCGTCGAGGTGTTTTTGTTCACGGGAACGTCAATGGACGGAATTTCGCCGGATTCGGGATATTCGAATATCCAGCGGGAAGTGCCGAGGCTGTCCGCCACGAGCCCATGCTCGGCATAACCGGCTCCGCCGCCCGCATGGACGAGCTCGTCGCTGTAGCTTCCATACAGGCTGCGGATGAGCCAGGCTCCTCCATCCGCCGTCCGGGAAACATCCCAGCTTGACGCTTCGGGCGCTTCAGCGCTGCCCGCCGCCTTGCTCTCGAGGAAGCTGTAGTCGCCGTTCAGCGTGAGGAAGCGGCCGGATGCTGCATTCCGGATTTTCACTCCGTCTTCTTCCTTGACGATGACCCATTGGGAGTAAGAGTTTGTTTCTTCCGGGCTGCCGTACAGCACGACGCCTCCGGCATTTTCATACAAATACCCTTTGCCGCCTGCCGACTTGATGCGCAGCAATTGTCCGGCTGGAGCTTCCGCCGGCGGCAGGACGACCGGCTCCGCCGTGAACAGCGCTTCCGGCCGCTCTCCGGCTCCAGCAGCCTTGCTCAGCCGGATAGCCGGGCCGCCGCCGTCCGCGCTTTGCCCCGCAATCAGATAGTGGCCGGCCCAGCCGCTCTTGAACGTCGTATAGACCTGATCTCCTACCGTCACGTCTTGCAGGCTCCATTTGACGCTGTCCCACGATGCGTTGACGTTCGCGATGGTTTCCGGTGATTCGGCCGGATCATCCTCCGATTCATGCCCGGCGATATTCTCCAGGGCGACATAACGTCCGCTAGCCTGGTTTTTGAGCAGCATTTTGCCGGGTGCGCCGGAATCCTCCGAATACCAGACCGCCGAGTAGTCGCCGGCGTCCGCCTCCCCGTACGTCACCATGCCGACGGTCGCGCCGTTTTCCTGCGTTTCCTTCAAATACAAGCTGTCCGATCCGTTGACCTTGTACCTGAACAGCCGCTGCTGATCCTCGGCCACCGCCAAGAACTTCCATTTCGGGCTTCCCCAGCCCGGATTGATGATGCCGTATTCCGCGTATTTGGTCAGGTTCTGGAGAGAAACGAACTTGTCCGGCTGCTTGCCGGGCTCCTTGTCCGTCACGCTGCTGATGAGATTGGAGTTGCCTCCGGTGTCCCGCACCGTCCACACGAAGCTGCGGTCCACGCTGCTGAGATCCGCGAGAGGACTGACCTGAATATGGCCGTCCGGCATGTCCGAAATGTTGATATAATGGCCGGTCTGCCTGTTCTGGAACAGCTTGCGCCCCTCATGCTTGCGGATCAGCCACTGGTCGCTGGTGTCATCCCCGCTTTTGGCATTGCCGTATTTGAGCAAGCCATCTGCCGTCTCATACAGGTAGAAGGGCTGCCAGCCGTTCTGGATGCGCACATAATGATCGGCTCCGTCTGCCGGCAACGATGGATCGACGAGCTGCCACTGGGCGCCTAGAGAAGAAGCATCCGCAGCGGCTTGAACCGTGCCGTCGGAGTTGCCCGTGACGAAGCTGTCCAGGCTGCCTGCTGCTCCGATCGTCTGGTAATCGTCGTAGTCATCGGACAGCGTAAGCGTCCACTGGCTCTCCGGCGTGCCGAAGCCGGCATCCAGAGCAGACAGCATGCCGCCGCTCCTCGTCAAATAGTGGCCGGTCGCCGAATTGCGGATCCGCTTCGTTCCGTCGTAATCCTCGACGAACCACAGATAGTCCGCCGCCCGCGCCGGATCGGCAACCAGCGCGCCGTGTTTCAATGCGCCCGCTTCCTCATAGATATAATCCGTCGGCGAGTTCGCGTCGGTATACGAAGCGATCCGGACCGGCTGCAGCGCCGAGGGGGAAGCGATGCGCCACTGCGCGGATGGATTGCTCTTGGCTCCCGGCCAGCTGTTGGACCGCGCGTCCCGGTCGTCCGGAAACTGCGCATTGAGCAGGTAGGAATCGAACTTGCCGTTGGCAAAGGTAACATAACCGAGCCCGTCCGCCGAGCTTTCCTGCAGCCAATCGGTGAGTCCGGGCTCGGCAGGATCGGGATCTCCGGCGGGCATCGCCGCCCATTCGAGAGGCCCCTGCTTGATCAGATGGCCGGTCTCGCGGTTGCGGATCTGGACTTTGCCTGGCACGCTCCCGGGCTCGATGAACCACTGGGCATTGAAATCCTTGTCGCTTTTGGCGCCGAAGCCGACGACGGAAGCGTCTTGGCCGGCGATCTGCCCTTCATACTCGTACAGCACCATGCCCGGATGGAAGCGCGATTCGATCTGGACCGCGTCGACAGGCACGAGCATCCATTTAGGGCTTTCGAATTCCAGGTTGATGTCCGAGCTCAGCTCGGCGAAGCCCAGCTGGTCCTCCTCATGGATCGCCCGCTTGCCGCTCGGGTCGGCGGCGCTCACGATGTTCATGAATCCGCTCGTCGCAGTCGGGTTGATGAGCCACTGCTCGGATGCGGAGGGACTCGCCACTTGCCGGGCCTTCAAGGCATCCCTGCGCTGCGGCGTCTCCGAAGACGTGATGTAATGGCCTGTCTTGCTGTTCCGGATCAAGTAGGAGCCTTCTGCCGCCTCCACCTCCCAATGAGAGGATTCATCTCCCGGATTGGTCATGCCGTACCGTACGGTGCCGTCGGATGCCTCGTACAGATAGTTGTTCTGCCACATGTTCTTGATCCGCATCTTGCCGGCAGGGATATCCCCCGCTCCATTGCCGCCTTGCGCCGCCGCTCCTGCCCCGTAAGCCGGCAGGCTGGCCAGCAGCAGCACCAGTGCCATCAGCGCCGCGGCCGCAGCCCGGAATCGCTTCATTTCAGAAGACCTCCCCGTATTTTCGCTTTCTCTCTCATTTTATGATGGAACCGTTTTCATGGACGATGTGCGTTATTAGGGGAACAAGGTGCGATTCTACGGAAATAGGAATAAATTTCTATATCGGACATAGGAAGATAACCGGCATGGTATAATGGGGACTCTATCGGGTTGCGCGATCCGAACGTTTTCATTCGGCTGAAGGAAGGGATGGAAGCTTCAATGGTTGAGATTTCAGTCTGTCATTACGAGGCATTCAGCACGATTCCCGGCAAGGGCAATCCGGCTGGTGTCGTGCTTGCAGGAGAGGGCTTGTCCGAGCCGCAAATGCTGGCGATCGCCTCCAAGGTCGGCTTCAACGAGACCGCGTTTGTGCTGCCGTCGGACAGCGCCGATCTGAGGATTCGGTATTTCACGCCAGGGCATGAGGTGAATCTGTGCGGGCATGCGACGATGGCGACGCTGTGCGCGCTGTCGGAGCAGGGTAGGATCGTACCCGGCCGTTCCTTGGCCGTGGAGACGGAGGCAGGCATTCTCCCGATCCGGATCGAGCGAAGGAGCGACGGATTCCTGGACATGACGATGAGGCAGGCGGAGCCCCGCTTCATGCCTTTCGCAGGATCCAGGGCTGCGCTTGCGGAATCCATCGGACTTGCACAATCCGATCTGGACGACGAGCTGCCCGTCGTATACGGAAACACGGGAATCTGGACGCTCATCGTACCGGTCAAGCAGCTGGATTCCTTCACCCGCATGGTTCCGCGAAATGAATTGTTCCCGGACATCCTGACGGAGATGCCCCGGGCATCCGTGCATCCCATCTGCCTTCATGCCTTTGATTCCGAGGCGGATCTGCATGCCCGCCATTTCTCCTCCCCTTTCTCCGGCACGGTCGAGGATCCCGTCACGGGCACGGCCTCAGGAGTCATGGGGGCTTATTACGACGCTTATATCCGACCCGGCGGACCGCTTCCGCTGCAGCTGGGCGTCGAGCAGGGACAGGAGATCGGCTGCGATGGCCGCGTCAACGTCGAGATCGGGGAGGAAGGCGGCAGCCGTTCCGTACATATCACAGGTACAGCCGTATTCGTGAAGGAATGGACGTTGAGCATCTGATTTCGGCTAGGACTACGCTCACCCTTTCCGCCACGGGCGGGCAAGAAGCCAGAAAAACCAACCCAAGGAGTGATTAGAAATGGATGCAAGCCTATTCGATCAGCTCGACTTCGTGCGGAATCAGACGCTGGGACGGCTGAATGGTGTCGATGAGCGATCCGCGGACGCCATTCCTCCGGGCTTCCGCAACTCGATCCGCTGGAATGCCGGCCATCTGTACGTCGTGCTGGAGCGATTCGCGTTCCGGGCGATCGGCCTTCCGCTGCAGCTGCCGGAGGGGTTCGTGGAGCAATACGAATACGGGACCTCGCCTGCGTCTCTGCCCGCATCTGCGCAAGCCGCCACGATGGAGGAGCTCATCATGCTTCTGCAGGATCAGCCAGACCGCATCCGTGCCGGCCTTTCCGGCCGAATGCAGGAAAGCGTGTCTCCATACACCACCTCGACCGGATTCACCTTGTCCACCCCCGAGCAGTTCATCCGGCTAGGGTTGTATCATGAAGGCTTGCATTTCAGCATCATCAAATCGTACCGGACCCTTCTCGGCCTGAGTTGAGAACCGGTCCAACGGGAGCAGGAATGAACAGGCTGCCGGCTCCATAACCCGTTATGCTAGAGATGAAGGAGAGATCGGCTTGGATTGGCTGACGAGAATGAACCGGGCGCTGGACATGATCGAGAACAACCTGAGCGGGGAGCTGGAGCTCTGCGCGCTGTCCAAGGAGGCTTGCTCCTCCCCCTTCCATTTCCAGAGAATGTTCAGCGCTCTGACGGGCTATCCGCTGGCGGAGTACATCCGCAGGCGCAGGCTGACTCTTGCCGCGCAGGAGCTTGCCCTGTCGGATATCAAGGTCATCGATGCCGCATTGAAATACGGCTACGGAACGCCCGAAGCGTTCGCCAAGGCTTTCCGCAAGACGCATGGCGTCACCCCTTCCATGGCAAAGCGGCAAGGCTCGCCGCTCGTCGCCTTTCCCAAGCTGAGCTTTCATCTATCGCTGAAGGGAGATGTCGAAATGAATTATCGCATTGAAAAGAAAGAAGCGTTTCATATTGCGGGGGCCTCCATCGAGGTCGGCTGCGTCGACGGGGAGAACTTCCGCCGCATTCCGCTGTTCTGGCAGGAAAGCGGCTCGAACGGTACGATCGGCAAGGTCGCTTCCCTACAGCCTGATCGTCCTATTATGGGCGCATGCGTCGACCTCAGTCCGGACACCGATCGATTCCGTTACATGATCGCGGTCGAAGTTCCCGCAGGAACGCTTGAGGCCGACAAGACGGTTGACGGCGTTGATTTCGTGGAAAGAGAAGTTCCCGCCTCCACCTGGGCCGTCTTTACCGCCGTCGGGCAGCTGCCGGATTCCATCCAGTCGGTAACCAAGCGGATCTACTCCGACTGGTTCCCTTCCTCCGGTTATGAACATGCGGGCACGGCTGATCTGGAGATCTACCTGGAAGACGGCGCGCCGGGGAAAGATTCCGTCAGCGAGATATGGGTTCCGCTGAAGAAGGCGGACTGAAAAGACAAGAAAACCACCTCTCCTGGTATCCAGGAAGGTGGTTTTCGCGTTTTCACACACAAGAATGTGCAGCCAAGCCATTCATCCTATCCGTCTTCCGGCAACCGAATGATGCCATCCGGCTGCGACGCCGGCAGCCTCGCTTTGGCAGGCCGCAGCAAATACAAGCCAAGCGACAAACCAAGCACGCTCATGACGAGCACCCCGGCTATGACCGCCGCCTGAACGGTATACCAGTCGGCAGCCAAGCCGAACCCCGCCGTCGCCACCATGACAAGGATCGCCTCCAGAAATCCGTTCACGCTCCCGATCCTCCCCATCATCCCGACGGGAATATGGTTTTGGTAGAACGTCGCAAAGCCCGTATTGGCGAATGCAAGGAAAAAAGCCAGGATGAAGAAGCCCGCAGCGGCTCCGGCAAAATCCGCCGAAAAAGCGTAGACGAGGTAGCCGAAGCTGACGCCGATCGCGCCTAAGCCGATCTGCGTGGATGCCGGCAGCCTCTTGACGATTACGGCGTTAATGGACGCCCCGGCGATGATTCCGGCTCCCGCAATGCTGACGAGCAGGCCGTACCCGCTGGCAGACAACCCCAGCACCTTCTGCGCGAAGGCGGCCTCCAGCGAATCGACGGCCGTCGCCATGACAACCGTGACAGCGCTGAACAACAGGCAGACAATCAGGATGGCGCTGCGGCTTCGGTAAAATGCGATGACAGCCGACCAATCCTGCCTGATCATGTCCCGACCCATGCGCGCAGGCAGATCCGCGAACATCCCCTTCTCCAGATCGGGCATCAGCATCGTGATCCCTGCGGAGAACAGCAATGCGGCGGCGTTGATGTAGATGGCCGTCGTCGGCGAACCGGCCAGGAACAGCAGGCCGGCGACCGCAGGCCCGATCAGGAAGGCGCCCGACCCGATCAATCCGTTCAGCGAATTGAAGCGAGGCCTCTGCTCCGGCGGGATTAGCTTGGCGATGTAAGTCCCGGAGGCCGGTCCGAACTGAGAGCCCGCCATATGGATGAGGAACACGAGTCCGTACATGTACGCGATGGAGTCGAGCAACGGCAGCAGGAAGATGAGGATGGCCCGCACTGCATCAAGGCCGATCATCAGGCTTCGCTTGTTCATCCGGTCGATGAGGCTGCCGGACCAGAAGCTGACCGCCATGGCGGCGAGAGGGCGAAGCAAGTACAGGATCGACACCGCCATGGCGGACTTCGTTGCATCCAGCACGATCAGATTGAGGGCAATGAAATAAATCCAGCCGCTGATGTTCGCGACGCCGATGCCAAGCAGCAGGATGGAAGGATACTTCCATGTTTCCATAAGTTTCTTCAGCTTCAAGGCCGCCTCTCCTCTCGTTGTCAATTCTATTCCTTCTTTCTCGGCGTACGGATGCAAACAAAAAAAATCCCGCCCCCAAGACCTAGGTCTTGGGGGCGAGACTTGTCGTCGCGGTGCCACCCCAGCTTTGCCTGCATGTCGCCATGCAGGCCTCGTCGAGTACGGCAATCCGGCTAGGGAAGGCTTATACTCCAGCTCTGTAACAGGAGCTCCCGTCACACCATCGCTCCGCCGCTAGGCAGGTTCCGATGTGATGCTCGGAGGCTTGATTCGGCAAATCGCTCTCTGCTCCTTCCCAGCTGCCGGAGCTCTCTGACCGGGCGCGTCACAGCCTCTCGCTTCCGGCTGCGCCTGCGCCCGGGCCGCATGGAAAGCAGCATGCTTTCTAGCGGAGATAACGGGTCTGCCTACTCTTCTCTTCATCGCATTT
This sequence comes from Paenibacillus sp. D51F, assembly GCF_053345695.1. Lineage (NCBI taxonomy): Bacteria > Bacillati > Bacillota > Bacilli > Caryophanales > Paenibacillaceae > Paenibacillus > Paenibacillus sp. D51F. The sequence continues at coordinate 557,027 of NZ_JBKFAO010000002.1, forward strand.
GAGCCATCTTACCAGAAACAGGAGAGAATTGTAAACACCCTGTCCACTGTTCCAGACGGCATGGCCCGACTTGTTGAAGAAGAGTGCCTATCAAATGCTTCCAACATGAAATTCCTTTATTCAACAGCTTAAATTCTGCTTCAGTCCGAGCTGCGATACAGAGCGTTCCCCCAGAACTAGGCCCCTCTTGTCTGAATATAATAGCTTGATCCGCTAAGGAAACGAGATATTTACTGCTAAGGAGGCTCACGCCTGCATGCCTATTAAAAATGGACTTCAATATAAGGAACGCCTGGATCGGAATCTGCCTGATATCCGGATCGGTGGACAGCAGGTAAGCGGGAAAGTATCCGAGCATGCTGCTTTCAAAGGATTGATTGCGACCCAAGCCTCGATGTACGATATGCAGGTAAACGACATCTGGAGAGACAAATTGACCTACACCTCGCCCCTTACAGGAGATCGTGTCGGGCTTTCGTTTCTTCAGCCCAAAACAAAAAAGGATCTCGCCGCCCGCAGGGAAATGATGCAGGCTTGGGCTTATGCCCATAACGGCTTCCTCGGCAGAGCCCCCGACTATATGAACACCGCCCTGATGGCCTACTCGTCCGCTGCCGGAGTTCTGGATAAGAATTATCCTCAGTTCGCAGCCAACCTAAGGAATTACTACGTCTATTGCCGGGAAAACGATATTACCCTTTCGCATGTCTTTATCCAGCCCAAAGCCGCCCGGCTGTCCGATTTTCTCTCTATACTGGAAGATGCTCCGGCAGCCAAAGTCATGGAAAAAAACAAGGACGGCATCATCGTCAGGGGAGCTTTCATGCTGGATACCCAGGGAGCGACCTCGGATGAAATCCTCGTTTACCCTGCCCCTTTCCCTACCTTCCATGAAGGAGAAAGTCCTTACTCCTTTTTCTTTGCCGTGCCAAGCAGCCTGCCTGGCATCCGCTTCGTATGCAGGGAGAGCTTCGTAGGAGGGGAATCCGCCTACGACTATCCTCTCAGTTCTAGATACGAGGAGATGGATACCCTCGTTCTTTTTGAGGACGTCCTCGTACCGTGGGACCGCGTCTTTTTATGCGGCGACGTGAACATGGCCAATCGTCTTTCGGATGAAAGCCGATTTCACACCCATGCGGGTACCCAGGTCATGTGCAAGAACATTGCCAAAACAGAATTTTTCCTCGGAGTGGCGGAAACGATGGCGGAGACGGCGGGCATCGAACAAAACGTCCATGTGGTGGAGATGGTGAGCGAGCTCCTCGTGATTTTGGAGACGCTCAAGTCGCTTCAGCTCGCTGCCGAGATCGGAGCCAAGCGCGACAAGTGGGGAAGCATGCTGCCGGACCGCAAGCCGCTTCTTGCTGCAAACGCCTATTTTCCCAAGGTTTACCCCCGCATGATCGAGATCATCCACCTGATCGGCTCCAGCGGAATCATCATGATTCCTTCGGAAGGGGATTTCGATGGCAAGCTGGGTGAGCAATTGCAGCGTTACCTCAAGGGCGTCGGATTGGATGCCAAGGATAATGTGCAGCTGTCCAGGCTGGCTTGGGAGCTGAGCGTCAGCGCATTCGGGGGCAGGCAGGCCGTCTATGAGAAGTTTTTCTTCGGCAATGCCGCCACGGTGACGAACCGTCTTTACAAGGGTTATGAAGGAAGAGAGAAATACAAGCAGCGCATCCTGGATTTCCTGTCGGAAAAATAGCGCCCCGGCTTGATTGCGAAAAAGTCCCGCCTCAAAACGGCCGTCTTGAGGCGGGACTTTGTGTTCGCGAAGCTTCGCAGGCATGGCCGCACTCCTTAGCGCTGATTCAGCGCGCCAGGATGTTGCCGGCTGCCGGCTGCTCGACCGCTTAAAAGAACGTCCAGCTGCCGAACCACTTCAGGAAGTGCACGGCATAATCCCGGCTGATCGTCTGTCCCGTCAGCACCGGATAGAACATCGCCATCAGCACGGCGGCAGCGCCAAGATAAATCCACGTCGCCGCCTTGGCTTGCTTGGCGCCGATTCGCTGCGGCAGCTGAAGCAGCACGTAGACGATGCAGAGCAGCATGAACGGCACCGTCGCGTAATAGTGATAGATGAAGGTCAGGCGCGGAATGCCCACCCATGGAAGATATTGGGACAGGAGCCCGATCGTGACGACCTGCATCGCCCGTTCTTTTCTCTTCCAGGCGGCGATGAAGGCGGCGACGGCACAAGGAATGCCTGCCCACCAGAGCAGCGGGTTGCCCAGCGACACGATGCTCGCGATCTGCCCCGGCACCAGTCCGGATCCGGAATAATACCAGATCGGCCGGGAGATGATCGGCCATTCCCACCAGGTCGAGGAGAACGGATGGGTCGCCACCAGCTTGGAATGGTAATCGTACATGAACTTCTGGAACTCAATGACGTTTTTCAGGCCATGGCCCGGTCCTGGAACCCTCATGAACGGAATATACGTGAGGATGTAGATGACCCCGGGAACGAGGACGAAGAACAGCAGACCGGCTCCGATCATGCCGGCGATGAAGCCCTTCTCGCTTGCGCGGCTCGACACGGAGTCATCGCCCTTGCCGCCTGTCTGCTTCGCTTTCTTCTCCCGGTCGGGAACGGCTGCGGTCCGGGAAGCCGCCAAGTACCGTCTCACCAGCGAATAGAAGAAGATGGCCGCAAGGCCTGCTCCCGAATAGACGCCGACCCATTTGACCGAGGCTCCCAGCCCGAAGAAGATGCCGGCCAGGGCAAACGGCAGGAGCAGGCGGCGGAGCGGCGTTCCCGGCTCATTGCGCTGGAAGAACCGGTTCATGAAGTGGTAGCTCATGATGATGAACAAGACCGCATACGTATCGACGGTGCCGATCCTCGACTGCACGAGCGGCATGAAATCGAGGAAGATGAGCGCCGCCGCGAGCAGGCCGCCCTTGCGGGAGCGGAACAAGCCGCGTCCGAAGACATACATGGCCGGGATCAGGAGCAGGCCGGCGATGCCGCCCATGACCCTCCAGCCGAAGGGATTCATGCCGAACAGCGCGATGCCGGCGGAGATGATGACTTTGCCGAGCGGCGGATGAGTCGTCTCGTACGGCTCGATCCGGTGCAGATGCTCATAGGCGGTACGCGAGTGATAGATTTCATCGAAGTACATGCTGTTGCGGTAGGAAGGCTTGTCCGGCACGAGCGCCTGCTCGTCGAACAGCGGCGAGCCGCCATCCGCAGCCAGAGCCAGCCGGGTGCCGTCCGGTCCGAACAGCCCCGCCTCGTATACGACGGCGGTCCCGGTTCCGGTGATCCGCACCGCCTGTGCCGTCTGCCCCGCCAGCGGCACCGACTTCCACTGGAATACGGTGCCTCCGTCTAGTTTCTGCTCCACGGGAGCGTTCCAGGTCATGCCGTCGGGGGATACCGATACCTGGACGGTGCCGTCCCCGATGCCGGCATAGAGCAGGAGATGATCGACGGCCTGCGGGCCGCCCTGCACTTGAACCGTAACGTCGGATGCAGGCTGCCATGCCGTTTTGGGAGCCTTGGCATCGCCCAGCTGCCAGAACATCATGACCGCGTATACGGCGACGATGGCTAGCACCGGCCACCATTCCTTGCGCCATGGAAGAGAGGTACTGTCCTCATACGGCTGCGGCTTGCGCTCCGCGCTGGAGGTGCCGGTGCCGTCATGCGCCGGTTCCGGGAGGACGAAGGAGCCGCTTCCGGACGCCGCAACGAGAGAACCGAGTCTCTTGCCCTGCCATACCTGGACCGTCAAATACAGGAAGTAAGCCCCGGCTGCCGTCTGGACGAGCGACACGAGCACCATGACGCCGTTGCCGTTGGCGATATAATAGTTCTCCTGCAGAGAGTCCCGGAGCACGTAAGCGATGTTCGCCAGGACGGCAACCGTTAGCGTGCCGTACAGCAGCAGCAGGCGGCGGCTTCCCGAGACGAGAAACGCGGCCAAGCCGAATGCCAGCGCCGGATAGAGATACCGCTCATGCATGCCGGTCTTCAGCAGGAACACGAGGAGCGATCCCGCGAAGGCGGCCAGATAAAGGCCGCTGCGGCCTTTTTTGAAGGTGATGAGCCCCATGACGGCAAGCGCCAGCGCCGCTCCGACGTTGCCCCAGACCGACAGCGGCAGCCCGAGCCAATGCTTGGCCGCATCGATTCCGTTCAGGCCGAGCAGCCCGTAGATGTTGAAAGCGTTGAGCGTCGCGTAAGGATAGGAGGCGAACATCGCTTTGTAATGCTCCACGATCCAGAGCGGCTCCCTGCCGACGGCAAACGGAAGCAGCAGCAAGAGGGCAGCGGCGATGCCGGCTCCGGCTGCCTTCAGCCACTCCTTGCCGCTTCGGCTGGACATCAAGGCGAACAGCAGCAGCGGCAGGAAAATGACCGCTTGCGGCTTGACGAGAACCGCCGCCGCGAGCCATGCCGCTCCTGCGGCATGGCGGCTGCGGAACAGAGCCCGGACTGCGAGAAGGACAAGCAGCGTCATGACGGAATCGGCCTGCGCCCACAGCGCAGAGTCGAACCACACGGCCGGATTGAAGATGTATAGTCCGGCCGCCATCAGGCTGACGCGCTTGCCGAACCGCTCGCGGGCAATTCCATAGAGCAGCCGGCCTGCGGCGAGATCCGCCAGGATGGCCGGCAGCTTGACCAGCAGGATGACGCCGCCGCTGGCTCCGCTCAAGCCGAACAGATGCTTGAGCATGCCCACCACGTAGAGGACGTAAATATAACCCGGCGGGTAGTCGGCGAACACGTCGTCGCTGAAAAATCCGTTCAGGCCGACCGAATAAGCCCGGTCTGCCCAGATCGAAAAGTCGGGGAAGTCGATCGGATGTCCCTGCATCGTCGGCGCGAGCAGCAGGCGCAGCAGCAGTCCTCCTCCGAGCAGCAGCCACAGCGCCCTGCTTCCTGCAATATCACGGCCTTCCTTGCGCAGCCAATTGATGGACGCTGTCGCTTCATTCCGGGAAAAGAGAGCCCGATAAGCGATCGAAAAGGCGTACAGAAACGCCGCTCCGCCAAGAAACGCAAGAGGAATCAAATAGCCGGGAGCTTTATGCGCGGCAGCTGCCGGTTCCGCGGGTGCCGGAGCTGGTGCCGAGGAAGGGTCCAGGGAAATAACCGCCGCGCCGGCGGGAGCTTCAGCCGCTTCCGTGACGGAGACAGCCGAGAAATCGGCGGTGCCGACATTCTCGCTTCCGTAGCCGCCGAGACGGAGCAGCACGTCCATCGTGTCCTGGGATGGCCCCGTGCGCCCGTACACCTCCAGCGGCTGCCAGGCTCCCGCCGTATCGTAGAGGGAGACCGATGTATCCACGGGACCCAGTACGGATAGATTCGCCCCGGTCTTGCCGGCTTCGGCGCCGGCAGCTCTGACGCTGGCGGAAATCCGGTACAGCGTATCCGGCTTCACCGTCACGCGCTGCAGCCAGCGGGCGTCGTTCGGCTGAAGGTTCTGCACCCTCAAATAACGGGCAGGCTCCCCGCCCGCTCCCTGCTGCAGAGACCAGGAGGTCACCGAGTCGTCGAGCTTGTAGCCATCCTTGCTCCAGCCTTGCGGCATGTTGTCCGCTCCCGCCTCGAAGCCGGGATTGGCAAGCAGCTCGTCCGCCGCATAAGCGGTCATGCGGCCTCCAAGCAGAATGACTGCTGCCGCCAGCAGCAGAAGAATCGGCCTTATGTACGTAGGCTTCAATCGTCCAACCTTCCTCTCTCAAGCTCTGCATAGGTATGTTTTTAGAGTAGCATAGATAAGGCTCTGCTGGCACGCCAAAAAAAGACAGCTAAAGCCGCCTGCTTGCAGCCTCGCCGGGTCTCACGGAGCGCCGACGCCGCGGACGATCCAGAACGGTCCGTATTTCCTCAGCCGGTATCCGTTCAAAGCGCTGCCTGTGGCCAAATCGACGCCTTTGCTTATAGCGAAATAACGATCGCCTTCGAGATTCCCGGCCGGCATGACAGAGATGGACGCGGTTAAAGCTGCTGCCGGCTGAAACCTGAACATCAGATCCCGCCGTATCGCGGTTTGCGGCGACAATGTCGTCAAACCGATCAAAAGCGGAAGGATGGAAAGCAACATCCATATCTTCCTTGTTGTCAGTCGAGTGCTTTGCATGAGAGTCCTGCGCTCCTTTCTAAGGCAGCCATGCGGGGGAAACCGCTCCATGGGATCCAGGTTGACTCCCTGAACCAACAAACCATGGAGGCCGACAATCCACAGTCAAAGGACCGATACGATCCATACGATCCACAAGGCAGCCGGAACGAGAAGCAGCTGCGCCAGTACCGTTCCTGCGAGGCGGGAGAGCATCAACACGCCGAAAACCCGGCTCATCTCTCCATTCGGCCGGTCTCCCCGAAGCACTTGGTCGGTCAGCAAGCCGATCTTGGGATCGATCAGGAGAGCAAGCATAATCGTTGCCATGCCGTTGATCAGGCCCGAAGCCTGCGAGGCCGAGGTCGAATAAACGGCTGCGTAAGTGGAAGCCAGCAGCGCGGCGAGCACGCCGATCGTGTATATGGCCGTGACAAGCGCGTTGAGCAGGACAAGGCGGTAGGGAATGCCCCCTTTTCGGATAGGCGCGAGCATGGACAAGCGCGGCAAGGCGAGATGATAGCGGATATTTCTCTCAGTATGCCGGCGAAGAAGATGCGGCAGCAAGCGGGGAATCGAGCCTGCCTGCTCCATATGGGCGATCAGGCGCGCGGACAGCGGATAAGCTCTGCATCCCTGACGATATCCGGCAGCGTTCGGTTGCTGGATCGGCGAAACAAAAAGAAGAGGCTAGGGCCTCTTCTCAACTAGACTTGAATCTATGAAAGAAACGAATCCAATCTCCAGCTCAGCCTCCCCGCATGACAGGCTCTCTCAGGCTTAGCTTGCTCCCTCGTAAACCAGATGGAATCGGTAGCCCTCCAGCATGAAGCTTCCGCCGCCCTTTCCGTTCTCCTTGTAAGGAATGCCGGAGGCATACAGCCTGGAAGTGATCCCGCTCCAGTCGGAGGCGCGGTTGAAGCCGAGCGTCACGCTCACGTGCGGAGGAAGTGCGATCATGCCGATCGGAACCCAGCGGCGCTTCTTCGAGACGACGACGGCGTAGGCCGTACCGCCTGCCGCAAAGGTGAACGTGTCGGAGGGCTGACCCCGGAGCTCGAAACCCATGAGATGCACCAGCTTCTGCCGAAACTCGGGGACAGACTCGACCGGAAACCCGACCTCCCGGATGAAAAGAACCGGAAACTCCCCGGGAAGAGGCTCGGCAGAGCCTTCATCCCCGTCCCTGTCGGTGATGATTTCCAGCAGATGGCCGTCGCCGTCACGGAAGTAGATGTTCTTGCCCGTCTCGTATTCATCGATGGCGCGGCCATCCTCCCATTTCAAAAAGGTCAGATGACGGGACTCTGCCCAAGCGATTACCCGCTCGAACCGGGAATAGGGAATCGCGAAAGCAAGATGGGCGGGAGAGATCGGCTCGAACGTCTCCACAAAGGAAAGGACGCTTCGATCGGCGATCTGGAAAGAGATCTCGCTCTCCGACCGGTAGACAACCGGAAACTGCAGAAGCTCCCCGTAGAATTGCCTGGCGCCCTCCAGAGACACCGTATGAAGCTGCACATTCGAATAATGAGTAATCATGGCAAAAACCTCTTCCTTAGTCGTTATTTTCTAAAGATTTGTGTTTAGTATATATTTATCTTTAGAAAGTCGCAAATGAAGATTTCATGTGCATGTCTCCTTGATTTCAAAGAGCGAGGCCGGCAGCTCCTCCGTTCCGGTCCGATAGGAAAAAGCCGGATCTGCGCGAGGCAGATCCGGCTTTTTCCTACATTATAATGGACCGCATTACTGGACTTTGATCGAGTCGTAATACTTGGATTGCATCGTCTTGGCAGCCGCATCCAGCTTCGCTTTGAAGTCGACATCCTTCTTGGAGAATACTTCCTGGATGATGTTGGTCATCTCGGCGTAGTATTCCTGCGTGTTGTACTGGGCTTCCGGGTTGCCGTCGAGCAGCTTGTTGGACTCGGCATCGTATTTGTACACGTTGGTGTACTTGTCGTAGATCGCTTGAAGCTTTTTGCCGTATTCCGAATCCTCTTTGTAGTAGCTCATTTGCGGCGGGATATAGTACTTTTTGTCCGCTTGGCGGGATTGGATATCCTTTTCGACCGCGCTCAGGTAGCTGTCGGAGAAGTAGTCGAACGTGATGTAGCGGAACGCCATCTCTTGCTCATCCTTCGAAGCGTTCGGGTTGATGACGAGATAGTCGCCGCCCAGAATCCCAGAATGCTTGCCGCCGGCTTCAGCCGCAGGCATCGGGTAGGTGGCCACGTCTTCAGGCTTCATGCCGCCTTGGTTGAGCGCTTGATCCAGCACGCCTTCCGCGCCGGCGATGACCATGGCCGTACGTCCTTGGGCGAACGCGCCGACCGCGTCTCCCCAGCCGAGCGCCCAGTCCTTCGGAATGGCGTTGGCTTCCCAGCGCAGCTTCTGGTAGAACTGCAACGCTTTGACGGCTGCGTCGGAGTTGAAGGCAGCCGTTACCTTGCCGCCATCCGTCGTCTGGATCTGGCCGCCTGCTTCAAACAGGAAGTTGGTCCAGTTCCATCCCGATTCGTTGCCTTTGCCCATCGGAGCGATGCCGGCGACGCCTTTTTTCGGATCCGCGACTGCTTTGGCCGTGTTCAGCATGTCGTCCCAAGTCCAGTCGTAGGACGGGGCCGCTACGCTTTTAGCCTCAAGAAGCTTTTTGTTGACGACGGTAGAGGTCGAGTAGCCGTTCTGGACGATTCCGAATACTTTGCCGTCCTTGACGAACTGGTTCTGCAGCGTCGGATTGATGTCGTCCTTGAATTGATATTTGTTCCACAGATCCGTAATGTCTGCCGCCCAGCCGCGCTGGACGAGGAAGCCTGCTTCCGTAGCGAACGTGTTGAAGAACGTCGGAGCTTCGTTGGCCGCCATCTTCACGCCGATCTCGTCGACATTGTAATGCCAATCCGATTTGACGATCGTGACGTTCGGGTATTCTTTCTGGAAGCGGGCGATCTTGTCGTCCTCGGACTTGCGCTTCTCCGCCTGGTCGGGAAGCGGATAATAGATGCTGATCGTGATTTTCTTGTCCTTGATGTCTTCTTCGGCCGGCGCGGCCGCTCCGTCATTGGAGGCGGTGTTGTTGGCCGGCTCGCTGACTGCGGGCGACGGGCTCGATGCTCCCCCGGTATTCGTGTTGCTGCTGCCGCTGTTGCTGTTGTTGCCGTTGCCGCAGGCTCCAAGCAGAACGCTGGTCGCCACCAGGCAGCTCAGGATCGCTGTCGATTTGCGCACGTGTAACTCCCCTTTTCTTGAACATGGATAAAATGTCGTTCATCTGGAACAGCTTGCAAAACCATCATAATGGATGCGCATTCATTGTACGATGTGCGATTCTATGGTCATTATGTGTGTCGTTACGATGAAGCTAGCCTTTCACTCCGCCCAGATGCAGGCCGCGGATGATGAACCGCTGGAAGACGAGGAAGACGGCGATCGGCGGCAGCATGACGAGCGTCAGAATGGCGAATTTGATGTTGAGGTTGAGCATCTTCGCCTGGATGACGTATTTGTAGATCGCCGTCGACAGCGGATAATGGCTGTCCTTGTGCATGATGAGCGACGGCCAGAACCAGTCGTTCCATGCGGTCGAGAAGACGAAGATGGCCAGCGTCGCGAAGATCGGCAGCGACAGCGGCACGGCGATGCGGATGAAGCAGCTGAGCTCGGAAGCTCCGTCGATCCTTGCCGCCTCGAAGATTTCCATGCTGATGCCGTCGAAGAAATTTTTGAGCAGCAGCAGGAAGAACGCGTTGGCTCCGGCCGGCAGCCAGAAGGCGAAGAACGAATCCAGCAGCCCGAGATCCTTCAGGTTGAGGAAGTTCGGGATCAGATAGGTCGTCGGCGGAATGAATAGCGTGATCATGAAGAACATTTCGATGCTGCGGCGCTTGGGCACATTGAGGCGCGAGAGGCTGAAGGAAGCCGTTCCGAGCACCAGCACCGATACGATCATGTTGCCGCCGAATATGAGCAGCGTATTGCGGAGGAAGGTCGGAAGCGCGACATAATTCCACGCCTCGTCGAAGTTGCCCCATTCCCATGTCTGCGGAAGGAAATGCGGCGGGAACGAATTGACCTCCGCGTTGTCCTTCAGTCCGTTGAATGCCGTTGTAAGAACCGGATACACCATGGATGCCGCCATCAGGAATATGACGACGAGCATGATGATATACCCTGTGCGGGTTCCTTTGCGCTTGAGATCGAATTCCGAGAGGATGCCTCTGTCCATGCTGCTCATGCTATCGGTCCCCTTTCCGGTCCAGGCGGTATTGAACGATCGCCAGAGCGCCCAGGACGATGAACATGAGCACGCCCATCGCGGAAGCGACGCCCATATCGAGACGCGTGGTCGCATACTTGACGATAAGCAGCGCATAGGTCAGCGTAGCCTTGACCGGACCGCCGTCCAGAAGCGCCAGCTGCGACTGGTAAGCCTGGGAAGTGCCGATGATCTGCAGCACGAGCATGAGCAGGATCAGGCTGCGCAGGGAAGGCAGCGTAATATGCCAGATCCTCTGCCAGATGCCCGCTCCGTCGATCTCCGCCGCTTCGTACCAGTCGCGCGGTATGCTGAGCACGGCGGCCAGATACAGGAGCATGGCGGAGCCGAATTGCTGCCATGTCTCCATGAAGACGAGGGAGATCATCGACCACTTCGTATCGGTCAGGAAGCTGACGCCCTCTCCTCCGAACAGGCTCGTGATGCCGGCGTTGATCGGACCGACAGGATCGTACATCCATCTCCAGAGCCCGTACAGGACGACGACCGGGATGACGTTCGGCAGGTAGGCCGCGACGCGGAACACGCCCTGGAGCCGCTTGATCTCGGAGATTCCGATGGCGAACACGATCGGCACCCAGAAGCCCATGACGAGGCATAGCGCCATATAATAGAGCGTATTTTTGACGGCGGTCCAGACGTCGGGATCGCTGAAGACCGTCCGATAATTGTCCAATCCGATGAATTCGTCGCCCTTGACGAAGTCGATATGGTAGAAGCTGTAGAAGAATCCCTTGATGATCGGCAGCCACAAAAAGAGGATGAAGATGACGGCTGCCGGAAATAGGAATGCCAGTCCCCACCCGTATTTGCGGAGCAGGGTCCGGGCTTTGCCCCTGCCCGCCTGCGCCTGCGGCCCGGTGGCCGCAACGATGTCTTGACTCATGTTTTTCCCCGCTTTCCCCTGTTCTTATCTTTATCTATTCATTTTAGATTCCAGGAGAAAGGGAGAACATGTGCGTATCTATGCATATCGTAGCGAATCTTACTTCTATTTTTTCAACTCGCTCGGGCTGTGCCCATAGTACTTTTTGAATATTTTGCTGAAATGCTCGGGAGATTCGTACCCGACGCGCTCCGCGACCTCGTAGCGCCTCAGGTCGGTCGTCATCAGCAGCCGGCGCCCCTCTTCCATGCGCAGCTTGATGACGTATTCCCACAGGTTGTTCCCGGTTATTTTCTTGAACAGGTAGCTGAGGTAATTGGGACTGACGTGGTTGCGCTGCGAAACCTCGTGCAAGGTCAGGCCTTTCTGCGCGTAGTGCTCCTCGATATAGCGCTTGGAACGCTCCACGATCAGATTGCTCTGCGCGGACAGCTCCTCGTCGCTGGCCTCCTGCTGCGGGTCGCTCCAGCTGAAGTCGCCGTAATAGAACACCTTCTGGTCCGGATGCTTGCCGCTCCATTCCAGCGCGCGCGCCGCCTGGGCGCTCAGCATCGACAGGAATTCGGCCCCCCGGGCGATCTGGCTGATGCCGAGCGTGACCGGCAGATGGAGGCAGCTGTCGAGATTATGATGCAGGCTGCGGCCGATCATGTCGAGCTGGTTCACCTTGCTTACCGTCGTGTCGTCGTACTTGGCCTCGCTCCAGCCGATCAAGGCGCCGACCTCCCAGCCGGGAAGCAGGCATGGGATCGGCTCCCATTCCTGCTCCAGCAGCTCGCAGGAAATATTCATCATCGCGTATGTCAGCAGGTCCTTGTCCCTTGCGGTATAATCGCCTCCGCTGAAATCCGCGCGGATCCGGATCATGGCGAAGTAAGGTCCCGATGAAGCGATGCCGGCCTGCTCCATCAGCGCAAGCCCTTGCGCGGGTCCAGCCGGCGGCGCGACGAGCAGCTTCAGCAGGGCGGCGCTCTGGCCGCTGTCGGGCGCGCGCAGGCGGAACTGCGAGCTGGCCTTCGCCAGATAATCCTGATCCCCGGATACGGGCTTCTCGGTATTGAGCAGCGCGTTGCGGACCGAATCCAGCAGCTGGCTGCTGTTCAGCGGCTTGATCAGATAATCCCTCGCTCCCAGCCGGATCGCCATCTGCGCATACTGGAACGTCTCATGGGCGGAGACGACGATCGTCTGCACCCAAGGCTTGAGCAGCTTCGCCTGATGCATGAGGTCGATTCCGTTCATTCCCGGCATCTGGATGTCGGTGATCATGAGATCGACTTCCTCCATGCGCAGATAATCCAGCGCCTCATAGCCGTTGCTCGCCGTATGGATGTCGGTGATGCCAAGTCCCGCTCCCGCCAGAAGGCTGGCCAGCCCTTTGCAGATAAGCGGCTCGTCGTCCACGATCAATATTCGGTGCATGTCAATTGTCCTCCCCGTCTGATTCGATGCCTGCCTCGCTTGATTGTTCTTGCTGATCCGGCAGCAGGATGCTTACCGTCGTGCCTCCGCCAGGCCTCGGCCCGATAGCCAGTCCATACGGATAGCCGTACCGCAGACGGATCCTCTGGTCGATGTTGCGAATTCCGTATCCGATCGCCGGAGAGCTGTCCAGCTCCCCGAGCCAGCGCTCGATCGCGGCGTAATCAACGGCCTTGTAGCCGTTGTCCTCTACCGTCACGCGGATCCTTCCCTCTTCGTCCCGGACGGCTGCGACCCGGATGAGCCCGTCCTCTCCCATATGCTTGATTCCGTGGATGATGGCGTTCTCGATCAGCGGCTGCAAAGTGATCTTGGGGATGCCGATGCCCCCGATCTCCTCCGGAAAGTCCCATTCCATCTTGAAATCGGCTTCATATCTCCGCCGCTGAAGGGCGACATAGGCGGCGGCATGCTCGCGCTCCTCCGCCAGCGAGATGATCTCGCGGCCCCGGCTGAGGCTGATCTTCATCAGCTTCGACAAGTCCTTGATCATCTCGGCCGATTCGGAATTGCCCTCGAGCGAGCTTTTCCAATAGATGCTCTCCAGCGTGTTGTAGAGCAGATGCGGATTGATCTGATGGTACAGGATCTGAAGCTGCGCCTCCTTCTGCCGGATCTCCATCTGATAGCGGTCATGGATGAGGCTGTTGAGCCTTCTCGCCATCCCGTATACGGCGGAGATGAGGACGCCGACCTCGTCGCTGCGCGATTGACCGGGCGTTTCCGGCACCCGCTTGCCGGGCTCGTAGCGGCGTACGAACGTCGAGAGCCGCTGCAGCGGCGTCATGAGCGAGCGCCAGAAGTAGATCATGACGATGCAGCCGAGCAGCGTATAAGCGATCGAGATGAAGAGGATGACATTCTTGAGCTCCTTTTGCTGCTGGAGCAGCGATTGGACCGGGATCTCGTAGACGAGGCGCAGGTTCAGCGCATTGGCTGCGCTGACGACATAGATGTCGTCGCTGTTCACCGCATGGTACGGCATGTCGCTTCTGGCGGATCTGGCCGCTCGGACGACCTCTTCCGGCAGCTCGACCTTAGTGCCGAGCTTGCCCTGGACGGTGGAGGACATGATCGTGCCCTGGCTGTCCGTCAGGAACATCTCGCCGTCGGGCAGATTGACCGAGCGTAGCGAATCGACGATCTTGCTGTCCATCTTGTACGCGACCAGGACGCCGATGACGTTTCCTTCGCCTATGTTGTTGACCGCGCGGATGTAGGCGAGCGTCTTCTCCTTGCTGAAGGCGGTGTTGTTGTCGATGACCTGCATGAAGCCGAGTCCTTTGTTCTCGACCGCCTTGTCGTACCAGGCCGGCTTGTTGTCGGAATCGAGGAAGTAGACACCGTTCTGCGTCATCTGGATGGAGGGGGCGAAATAGAACTCGCTGGAGGGATCGTACACATAAAGGGAATAGTAGATCGGATTTTCTCCATCCGTGCCGGTCGAATAAACCCGCAGCAGCTTGTCCATCGCCGCGTATTTCTTGACCCGGTCCAGCACAGGCTCCAGGCTGCCGGGCACGATGGCCTGCGTCGCGGGATTCTGGATGATCGTCGTCGTAATCCGGTTGATATTGTCCATATCCTTGTCGATGATGACCAGATTCTGCTTGTTCAGCTCGGCATAGGCGTTCGTAATGTTCCGCTTCAAAATGCTTTCCGCTTTCATATTGCCGTAGACGAAAAGCCCGAGAATCGGAATGGCCATCATCAAAAACAGCAGGATCATCTGCATTTTCACGCTGAGCCTGGTAAGGGGATTGTTCATCGTCCATGCCTCCGGAGTAAGTCGGTATTCCCGATTATGGGACGAACGGCATGGGAATTCAATGTTTTTTTGGCCTGGACTAAGGAAAATAAAAGCAGAGCATACTACTCCTGTTATCCATGACGCCTCAACGAAAGAGTTCAAAGGAGTGATGAAGCCTGACAACCTCGGTCCTTTTGGAATACGCTTGGGTGCTTCTGGTGCTGATCGGCCTGGAAGGAATACTGGCTGCGGACAACGCGCTGGTCATATCCATCATGGTCAAGCATCTCCCGGAAAAGGAGCGGAAAAAAGCTCTGTTCTACGGGCTCGGAGGAGCTTTCGTCTTCCGGTTCGCTTCCCTGTTCATCATCTCCTTCCTCGCCCATGTCTGGTACGTGCAGGCGCTCGGGGCCGCTTATCTGCTGTACATTGCGATCAGCCATATGGTCAAGCGGCTGTTCGTCAAGCAGGACAAGCTCAAGAAGGAAGCGGAGAAAAAGCCCGAAAACTTCTGGGTGACGGTGCTCAAGGTCGAGCTGGCCGACATCGCCTTCGCGGTCGATGCCATTCTCGCGGCTGTCGCGCTGGCGATCACGCTGCCGGCGACAACTCTGCCCCGGATCGGCGGCCTCGACGGCGCCCAATTCATCCTCATCCTGACGGGAGGCATCGTAGGGCTGGTCATCATGAGGTTCGCCGCTGCTTATTTCGGCAAGCTGCTGGTGGAGCGGCCCGGACTGGAGACGGCCGCCTTCGCCATCGTCGGCTGGGTCGGCATCAAGCTCGCGATCTATACGGTCGGCCACTCGGATGTCGCCCTCATCAGCTCGAGCTTCCCGAAAAGCGGCTTGTGGAAGGGCATCTTCTGGACGGTGCTCATCCTGATCGCCGTCGTCGGCTGGTTCGCGTCCAAGCCGAAGGCGGGCAGCGGCGGCGACAGCGGCGGAAGCCGGGGCAAAGCCCGGCAGCCGGCTTAGATCCTGGGCCACGATTCGAAGCACAGATGAACGGCGCGGCTGCGAATGCGGCAGCCGCCTTATGAAACCATGAAGGGGCTGCCCCTAAAAGCCGAATGGCTTTTGGGACAGCCCCTTTCTCATGGAATACAGGAATCATTTGTCCAGCCATGTACGCATCATGGACAGCAAATGCGCGCTGTTGACCGGTTTCGTGATGTAATCCGAGCATCCGGCCTCGAGGCACAGCTCCCGATCTCCCTTCATCGCCTTCGCCGTGAGCGCAAGAATGGGAAGATCCTTGAACTCGGCCTTCTGCCGGATGGCGCGGGTGGTCTCGTATCCGTCCATTCCCGGCATCATGATATCCATCAGCACGATCTCGATATCCGGCGTATGTTCCAGGATGTGGAGGGCCGTCTGGCCGGTCTCAGCCGGAATGACTTTCATATGATGACGCTCCAGAATGGAGGTGAGCGCAAAAATGTTCCGGATATCGTCATCGACCACGAGCACTTTCTTGTACTCGATCATTTCATTCGAATGATGCAGCTTGACCAGCTTGTCCCTGGAGCCGGCCGGCAGGTTCACTTCCTTGCGGTGCAGGAAGAGGGTCGTCTCATCGATCAGCTGGGCATTCGATTTGACCTCTTTGAGAACCGCCAGCTTGACCAGCTCATCCCATTCGCTTTCTTCCGCCGGCTCCAGCTTCTTGCTCAGGCGGGCCAGGATGGGAACCCTTTTGTTCTTGGCGTTCTTGTGCATCTCGCGGACGAACCGGATGAGATTCATATCTTTCAAGCCGTTCTCCAGCACCACGCCGTCAAAAGCTTTGGCGCCCAGCTGGTTCAATCCTTTACGTCCCGTATCCACGGCCGTGATCTTGATATCATGGCCGGCCAGCAGCTCGACGATCCCCTTGCGCTCCTGCTCGTCTTGAACGACCACCAGCAGGCTGCGGGCCTTCTTGTCTGCAAACTGGCTCAAGCGATCCAGCGCATTCTCCAGCTCTTCGTTCGTCACCGGCTTGCGGAGATAATCGAACACTCCCCTCTGCAGGAGGAGCACTTCGTCCTCGTCGACGGTCATGACGCAGATCGGAATATGCCGCACCTGGATATCGTTCTTCAGCTGCTCAAGCACCAGCCAGCCGTCTGTGTCCCTCAGATGCAGGTCCAGCGTGATCGCGATCGGCTTGTACTTATGAACGAGCTCCAGGGCGTCCAGGCCGCCGGACGAAATGACCGCCTTGATTCCTTTCTTGCGGAGGAGATCGAGAATGATCTCGTTGAACTTCTGGTCATCCTCGACAATCAGGAACACGCGGTCTCCAGGCTCGATGCGGTTCCGGTCGTCCATCAAGGAATCATCCGCCGGCCGGTTCAGGCTGCTCCTGCGTTTGGGCGGAGTGATGTCAATCACCTCGGGAGCATGCAGCTTCCGTGGCTCCGGCTCCGTGAATTCCGCTTCCGTAGGGAGGTACAGATTAAATACGCTTCCCTGGTTCACTTCGCTGAACAGGGTGATTTCCCCCCCCAGCATCTCGGCAATCTCGCGGGAAATGGCAAGACCCAGTCCCGTCCCCCCATACTCCCGGTTCGTGCTTCCGTCAGCCTGCTGGAAGGCTTCGAAAATGATCTGCTGCTTCTCGGGAGGAATGCCGATTCCGGTATCGCTGACGCAGAAGCAGATGACCGTCTTGGCATGGTTCAGCGAGTCGTTTTCCAGGTTCCAGCCCCCGCTCGCTTTCTTGATCTGGAGCATGATCTGTCCTTGCTCCGTGAATTTAAACGCGTTGGAAAGCAGATTCTTCAAAATCTGCTGAAGCCGCTTGAAGTCCGTGAGGACGCTCGCCGGCACGCCGGAATCGATCTTGATCCGGTAGTCCAGCTTCTTGGCGTCCGCCATGTGGCGGAAGGTGCGGTCAAGCCCGTCTGTCAGCTCCGCCAGGGACACTTCGCTGTAATCCGGCGTAATGGTGCCGGATTCGATCTTGGACAGATCCAGGATGTCGTTGATGAGATTGAGCAGCTCGAGTCCGGAGTCCTGGATCGTCTTCGCGAACTTCACCTGCATATCGTGAAGATTCTCATCCGGATTCTCAGCCAGCTGCTCGGCCAGCAGCAGCAGGGAGTTCAGAGGGGTGCGGAGCTCATGCGACATGTTGGCCAGGAACTCGGATTTGTACTTGGATGTGAGGGCCAGCTGCTCCGCCTTCTCCTCCAGGTACCGCTTGGCCACTTCGACCTCATGGTTCTTGCTCTCCACTTCCGCCTTTTGCAGCACGAGCAGCTTCGCTTTGTCCTCGAGCTCGTCGTTCGTATTGCGCAGCTCCATCTGCTGCTTCTGGAGCTCTTCGGTGAGAGACTGCGACTGGATGAGCAGCTCCTCCGTACGCTGGTTCGCCTGCATCGTGTTGATCACGATGCCGATGGATTCCGTCAGCTGGTCCAGGAAGGCGATATCGATATCGCTATAGAGTCGGAAGGAGGCAAGCTCCAGAATCGCGAGCACCTGATCCTCGAAGATAATCGGCAGCAGGACGATATTGAGAGGCGTAGCCTCTCCCAGAGCGGACGAGATCACGACATAGTCTCCAGGCACATTGGTCAGCAGGATCCGCTGCTTCTCGATCAGGCACTGGCCGACCAGCCCCTGCCCTTCCCGGAATTCGTTCGCCAGATGCTTGCGGGTCTGGTAAGCGTAGCTCGCGAACAGCTTCAGCACCGGCTCGCCGCCGATCGGTTCGTTGATGTAGAAGACTCCATGCTGCATCGACACGAGCGGAGCCAGCTCCGATAGGATCATGCGGCTGACGGCATACAGATCCCTCTGCCCCTGCAGCAGCCGCGAGAACTTGGCGAGGTTGGTCTTGAGCCAGTCCTGCTCCGTATTGATCCGGGTCGTCTCCTTCAGGTTCCGGATCATTTCATTGATGTTGTCCTTCAGCGTCGCGACTTCCCCGGATGCGGACACGTCGATGGCGCGCGACAGATCGCCGTTGGTTACCGCGGTCGCGACGTTGGTGATGGCGCGCACCTGAGTGGTCAGCGTGCTCGCCATGTAGTTGACGTTGTCGGTGAGATCGCGCCATGTTCCTGCAGCGCCCGGCACGCTCGCCTGGCCGCCCAGCTTTCCTTCGGCGCCTACTTCACGCGCCACGGTGGTCACCTGGTCGGCGAAGGTGGCGAGCGTCTCGATCATGTTGTTGATCGTATCCGTCAGCTCGGCGATTTCGCCTTTGGCCTCCACGGTCAGCTTCTGCTTCAGGTTGCCGTTCGCCACCGCGGTCACGACCTTGGCGATTCCGCGCACCTGATCCGTCAGGTTCGTCGCCATGATATTGACGTTGTCGGTGAGGTCCTTCCAGATTCCGCCAACGCCGCGCACCTGGGCTTGTCCGCCCAGCTTGCCGTCCGTGCCGACCTCCCGCGCCACCCTCGTAACCTCGGAGGCGAACGAATTGAGCTGGTCCACCATCGTGTTGATCGTGTTCTTCAGCTCCAGCAGCTCGCCTTTGACGTCGACGGTGATTTTCTTGGACAGATCGCCGTTCGCGACGGCTGTCGTGACGCCGGCGATATTGCGCATCTGGACCGTCAGGTTGCTGGCCATGTAGTTGACCGTATCGGTCAGATCCTTCCACGTGCCGGACACATCCTTCACTTCCGCCTGCGCGCCGAGCTTGCCGTCCGTGCCGACCTCGCGCGCGACGCGCGTTACCTCGGAGGCGAAGGTCGAGAGCTGGTCCACCATCGTATTGATCGTGTTCTTCAGCTCCAGAATCTCGCCTTTGACGTCGACGGTGATCTTCTTGGACAGATCGCCCTTCGCGACCGCTGTCGTGACATCGGCGATGTTCCGCACCTGATCCGTCAGATTCCGGGCCATGTTGTTGACGCTTTCGGTCAGATCCTTCCAAGTGCCGCCGACCCCTTTGACCTGAGCTTGTCCGCCCAGCTTGCCGTCCGTGCCGACCTCTCGCGCCACCCGCGTCACCTCGGAGGAGAACATCGAGAGCTGGTCAACCATCGTGTTAATTGTGATCTTGAGCTCCAGAATCTCTCCTTGCACATCCGCCGTGATTTTCTTGGACAGATCGCCGTTCGCGACCGCCGTCGTCACGACTGCGATATTGCGCACCTGGTTGGTCAGGTTCGAAGCCATATAGTTGACGCTCTCGGTCAGATCGCGCCAGGTGCCGGCGACGCCCTTGACCTGGGCTTGTCCGCCCAGCATGCCCTCGGTACCGACCTCCCGCGCCACCCGCGTCACTTCGGAAGCGAAGGTGGAGAGCTGCTCCACCATCGTGTTGATTGTATTCTTGAGCTCCAGGATCTCGCCTTTCGCATTGACCGTGATCTGCTTCGATAGATCGCCCTTCGCGACCGCCGTCGTCACCTCGGCGATATTGCGCACCTGATCGGTCAGCGTTCCGGCCATGAAGTTGACGCTGTCGGTCAGATCCTTCCAGGTGCCGGAAACCCCTTTGACGTCCGCCTGCCCGCCGAGGATTCCTTCCGTCGATACCTCTCGCGCCACGCGCGTCACCTCGGAGGCGAAGTTGCTGAGCTGATCCACCATGATGTTGATCGTGCTCTTCAGCTGGAGGATCTCGCCTTTCGCATCGACGGTGATCGTCTTCGACAAGTCGCCCTTCGCGACTGCGGTCGTCACCTCAGCGATATTGCGCACCTGGTTGGTCAAGTTCGAAGCCATGTAGTTGACGCTTTCGGTCAGATCCCGCCAGGTTCCGGATACGCCTTTGACATCCGCCTGCCCGCCGAGAATCCCTTCCGTGCCGACCTCACGCGCCATCCGGGTCACCTCGGAAGCGAACGTCGACAGCTGATCCACCATCGTGTTGATCGTGTTCTTCAATTCCAGGATTTCGCCCTGCACATCCGCAGTGATCTTCTTCGACAGGTCGCCGTTTGCTACCGCCGTGGTGACGACTGCGATATTGCGCACCTGGTTGGTCAGGTTGGAGGCCATGTAGTTGACGCTTTCGGTCAGATCCCGCCAGGTTCCGGATACTCCCTTGACGTCCGCCTGCCCTCCGAGCTTGCCCTCCGTGCCGACCTCGCGCGCCACGCGGGTCACCTCGGAGGAGAACATGGAGAGTTGGTCCACCATCGTATTGATCGTATTCTTGAGCTCCAGGATCTCTCCCCGCGCGCTGACCGTGATCTGCTTCGACAGATCCCCGTTCGCGACGGCAGTGGTGACCGCCGCGATATTGCGCACTTGATCCGTCAGGTTGGTCGCCATGTAATTCACGCTGTCGGTCAGATCTTTCCAGGTGCCCGACACGCCTTTGACATCCGCCTGGCCGCCCAGGATTCCTTCCGTGCCTACCTCGCGCGCCACGCGGGTCACCTCGGAGGCGAAGGTGCTGAGCTGATTCACCATCATATTGATGTTGCTCGCCGTTCTCTGGAATTCGCCGGTAAGCGGCCGTCCCTCGATTTCCAGCTCCACCTTCTGGGACAGGTCGCCTTTGGCAACGGCGTTGATGACCCGGACCATCTCGCTCGTCGGCTGGATCAAGTCGATGACGAGACCGTTCAGCGAATCGGTAATCGTTTCCCAGGATCCGCCCAGATTTTTCTGCACGAACCTTTTCGAGAGGTTTCCTTCCTTTCCGACCACCTTGGCTACAGTCTGGACTTCAGACACCAGGCCTTCATGGATATCCATGATCTCATTGAACGTATCCGCCACCTTGCCGGCTACGCCGGTGCGGTCATATGGCATCCGGTAGGAGAAGTCGCCCTTCTTCATCGCCATCAAGGCATTGAGCAGTTCGCCGCCGTCAATTCGGTCGTCACTGGATCCGTTGCTCAAGTTTTGCTCGCTCATGTCCTCAACCCAGCCCCTTTTGACTGTCATAGTTTTGAATGATCGGTTTCCTAACGTCCAATCGGTCCGGCTCGACGATGAGATCATCCATGCCCGCCAACCTGCTGCGCGGCATCATTTCGTCGGATGCATTCTCCGGAGGATGATCGTCGCCATGCAGGAGCGGTTTGGCGGCTATCGTAAAAATGAACGTCGCGCCGGGTCCGTGCGACGGTTCCACCCGGATCGTGCCGCCCATGAGCTCGACAAGGGATTTGCTGATCGACAACCCGAGGCCCGTGCCGCCGAACTTACGGGTCGTCGAGGCATCCAGCTGGGAGAACGGTTGAAACAGCTCGTCGACCTTGTCCGGAGGGATTCCGATTCCGGTATCCTTGATCCTGAATTCAAGCATGAGGGAATCCACCGTCGCCTCCAGCTTGCCGACCCGTATGCATACGCTGCCTTCATGCGTGAACTTGACGGCATTGCCGACCAGATTGTTCAGCACCTGCCGGAGACGGTTCGCATCCCCCTTCAGATATGGAGGCAGGGACGGATCGATGAAGACCGTTACTTCCAGATTCCGCTCCCTGGTCTTGGCCGTGAACAGATCCATCGTCTCCATCAAGCAGTGCTGGAGGGAAAACGGCTCTTCCTCCAGTTCCATCTTACCGGACTCGATTTTTGAGAATTCGAGAATATGGTTGATTACCGAGAGCAAGGCATGTCCGCTCGTGTGGATGATGCCCGCCATCTCGGAGTATTCCTCCGGCAAATCGGAGGCGAGAAGCAGATCGGACATGCCGATGATCCCGTTGAGCGGAGTCCGGATCTCATGGCTCATCATGGCCAGGAATTCCGATTTCACGCGTGAGGCGAGCTCCGCCGTCTCCTTGGCCTGGCTGAGCGCCAGATTGGCTTTCTCCAGCTCCCTAGCCTGATTTTTCAGCGTTTCGCTCTGGATCTGCAGGGTCTTGTTCGCTTCATACATGCTCACGTAGCCCTCGATTTTGGACTTGAAGATCTGCGGAATGAAAGGCTTCGTCATAAAATCCATCGCACCTACGGAATGACCGGCGAAGACATGCTCCATCCTGTTGCTCGCAGCCGTCATGAAGATGATCGGCACGTATTTGGTCTTCTCCCGCATCCGGATGAGGCTGGCCGTCTCGACTCCGTCCATTCCCGGCATCTGCACATCCATCACGATGACGGCAAACTCCTCTTCCAGCAGACATCGCAAAGCTTCCGTGCCGGAATAGGCCCGAACCAGACGATAGGGCTCTCCGCCGAGAACCGCCTCGATGGCCATCAGGTTTTCCGGGTGATCGTCTACGAGCAGGATATTGATGGGAAAATCCATGGGGCCCCTCGCTTTCCGACATAAGGCATAACGGATCTACATTTCGACAAGACAGGACATATAACTCCGATTATATAGGATCAACCCTCCTTTCGGTAGCTGGTCTCCGACTGATTCCGATTTTTTTATTTCAGGATCCGACGGGACGAAAAAAACAAAAAAAAACGGGATGAAGCCGATTTCTGCTAGGCTTCATCCCGTTTGATTCGTTCGGCTTCCCAGCAGGCGAAGGAGAATCTCGCTGGTCGGATCTTCATCTCCTCAGCCCGCGGCGCGCCTCCTCCAGCGTATCCGCGCAGGACTGCTCCAAAAAGATGTCCGCGCTCCAGCCGAGAGCCGCCCTCCATGCCGGAGCTATGGACGCCTCCGGAGACTTCCTCCAGGATGGCCGGGTTCGAAATCAATTCCTTCACCCCCTTCGGTCGGAAGCCGGCGCATCAGGATGGAAACATCGTCGACAGCATGTAATTCAGCCGGTGCGAGTAGGTATGCTCCTTCATCGTCCGGTGCATGGAGCGCAGCGCGATGTCCTGCCTCTCTTGCTCATGCTGGAGGTAATAATCGATCTTCTCGATCATTTCCTGCGGCGAGGAATAGGTGGCGATATCCACTCCCGGCGTATAGAAGCTGGGCAGGTCTTCCCGGACGTCCGTCAGCTGCAGGGTGCCGCAGGCGGATATTTCGAACGTGCGGGGATTGGGGGAAACCGCGGTGATCATCTCGCTGTTGCTGTTGAACGTTTCGTCGTCATGGGCACGGTGCATGTTGATGACGATCTTGGCTCCGTTGTACGTCGCCGCTGTCTTCAGCGGCCCCATCCAGTGGCCCGCCCAAATGCGGGAGGAGAGAAGCGGATAATCGCGCAGCCGCTCCCACCAGAGACCAGAGATGGTGGTATCGCGAGTGGCGAGGTAAGGAGTGATCTGATCGAAGAAATCGACGCGATTGTGATAAGCGGAACCGACGAAGCTGATTTCCCTGCGCAGGGACAGATCGGGATTGCGGGGACGGAATTCGTCGGGATTGACGCCCAGAGGAAGGTAATGGACGTTGGGGCATCCAAGCCTGCGATAGAACTCGACGCAGTTTTTCTCCAGCGTGAAGACGAAGTCGTAATGCAGGGCGAGATTGCGGGTGATGTCGGAGTAATAGGGGTCATCCGTGAACCAGACGGCCGTCCGGATGCCAAGCGCCCGGACGGCGTCGACCTTCTCGACCGGAACGTGCAGGCCGTCAAGGAAGATGACCGCGTCGGGCCTCAGCGATTCGGCCTGCTGAACGTAATTTTGAAGCGCATCGCTCATGCTGAGCCTGGACGTCATCGAACGGAGCGATTTGGCAATGGAGGCGTCCAGGGGAGAATACGGATATCCTTTTGCGGTAGCGATGAACATGATATGAACCGGGAATATGGGGGGTGAGTAGCTCACCAGGGATAGGCCGGCCTCGCATTTGCCGAACCAGCGGCCATGCTTCTGTCCCGTCGCGAAGCCTGCTGCCCTGCCCCTTTCCAGCTCCGGATTCGGGAGCAACGGGGCAATAGGTTGCAGGACGCGCTTCTTGCTTGCGCGGGAAGGCGCATGTTTGGCTGCGCGCCTGCCCTTGCGCAGGGATTTAACTGCCAACTTTAGTCCTCCTCTTTTGATAGCAGCTCTCCGGCCGTCAGCCCAGGGGGAGCAGATCCAGAAGATCTCCGACGCGGCGGGCGAAAGTGTGTTCCTGAAGCGTGCGCAGCATCCCTTTCACGGAGACGGCTCTGCGCAGGTCTTCATGAAGAAGATAATGCCGTATTTTGCCGACCAGCTCGCCTCCGTCGCCAAAGGTGTCCAGCTCCTGTCCCGGCACGTAATAACGGCCGAGGTCGTCGCGGATATCGGTCATCTGCAGCGTTCCGCAGGCGGAAATTTCATACGTCCTTGGATTGATGGAGGCGCCGCGCAGACCGTGGTCATTGTGGTTGTCGACCCCCGGTTCCGTCGTCCGGTGGATGTTCAGGACGATCCGGGCGCCGTTGTAGTAGTTCACCGTCTCCTCGATCGGCATCCAGCCGGGAATCAGCTGGCAGCTTCTGCGCGCTCTTGTGCTCAGACGCTCCCACTCTCCGCCTGCGATGACGACTCTAAGCCCTTGCAGCTGCGGCAGCACCCGATCCAGCAGCCTGATGCGGTTCCAGAAGCCTTGGCCGATGAAGCATACGTCGCTGCGGTAATTCCGCGGGACCGGCTTGGCATGATACACTCCCGTATTCACGCCGAGAGGCGCGTAATGAACTTGCGGATGTCCCAGACGGCGATAGAAATCGACCGCCTCGAGGTCGTGTGTGAAGACGTGGTCGTAGCAGAACGCCAGGCTGCTCGTTTCCCTCGTAAAATAGGGATCGTCCGCGAACCAGATGGCGGCCGGTATGCCTAGATTCCGGATCGCGGCGATCTGCGAAGGCTGGTCGGCCGGAAAAACGTGCAAGCCGTTCATGACGAGCACCAGATCCGGCCTGAGCCTCTCGGCGTCTACGAACATGGTGCCGGGACTGCTTACAGCAACCGAGCCGGCGTGCATCGCCAGCGCTTCCTGCACCCCTTGGTCGATCGCCGGAAACCCTTGCGGGACGTACATGACGCTCATGGTTCTCCTCGCCCCGGGCGTCCATACCCGCGCGGCGGATGCTGCAGCCTGGCAGGCGCCGTCCCGGCGGCCTTCTTCCAATCCGATCCGATGTCCCTCCTGCCTTCCCGCTTCAACCGTCTGCGGTACATGGCTTGGCATGCCGAATGCCCCCTTCTTGACCTTGCTCTGTTCCTACTATATGTCCGGAGGCCGCTGTCTACTTGGTCTCTTGTCCTCGCGCCGCCAAAAATGGCGGATGACTAAGATTAGCAGAATGAATGCCGGCGGAGTCAAAGCGGGCTGCATCCCCTTCAATCGGCTGCCTCAACGGATGAATGCCCGAATTGTCGGACGGGAGCCGCTTGAAGCGAGTCGATGGCCGAAAAAAAAAGCCGCCGGACGGCGGCTTTGAAGCTTTCGGGTCAGCTGGGCTGGGTTTCATAGGCGAATTGCAATCCCTCTTCATAGCCCATGCCGAAGCCAGCCTGATACCCCTCTGTGTACGTCTGCTGGAATCCGGCCTTGAAAGCGGGGCTTCCCTCCATAATCGTCGGATCCGCGAACGAATGGACGGCTCGGCGCCGCGCTGCCGCCTTCCGGCGGCGAGGCCGTTTTGCCGCCGAGCGACTGACGGGACGAGCCTTCTTCCTTGGTCCGGACTTTCCTTTTTTCGCTCCGGCTGCTTTTTTTCGCAGCCCGAGTGTTGCGGACGGAAGCCGTTTTCTCACGGCGCTGCTTTTTGACTTCATGGAATATCCTCCTTTGAATCCTTGCGAGTCCTTGCCGGGCTGGCTCATTTCATAGACGCTGGTACAGCAGAGGGGGAGCAATAATAGGCCGCCCGGCAGGAAGCAGCGCCGCAGCGGCGTCCGCATCAGGCAGCCGGGGCTTAAGATAAAGCCCCCAGCGCTCCGCGGCCGCCGGGTTGAGAACGGTCCTGCACCGCCCCTCTTCCACATAAGCAAGCGAGCCATTCAGCAATGCCGCATAGGGGGGTGGAAAATCGCTGCTTGCAGCCTCCTCGTCCAGCGGCAGAGACGGAGCAGACTTCTCGTTTCTCCAGCGTGAAGCCGCGATGCTGGAAGCGATCGATGCCGCAGCCAGGCGGTATCGGCTCAGCACCGGCCTTCCCAAGCGGACGGAAGGCAGCTCCCAGCCACCCTCGATCTTCCAGCGAGCTCCCCTTTCCAGCCACCAGACCGTTCCGTCGGCTCCTTCCGCAGCGACTCCGCCGGGATAGAAGGACGCCTCTCCCGCCGGCTTCGCCTGCTCCATGTCCTTCGCCGACGACGCCGGAAGAACGCCCGCCGGATCCTCCCATTTGGTTTTGTAAAAGAGCCGGTTGCGGTCGGTCAGGGCCGTCATGCGGGCTTCCTCGCGCACCGTTATACTGCCGAAATGATGGATGAAGCAGTCTCCCGCAATGTACAGCCGCAGGTTCAGCAGCCTCGCGCGAAGGCAGAAATCATCGTCCTCGTAGTTCCCGATCTGATAGCCCTCGTCGAAGTACCCGACCGCCTCCAATAATGAGCGGCGCATCAGCATGCAGAATCCGGTCAGTCTCTCCGTCTCTTTCCAGCGCCGCGGATCCGGCTTGTTGCGGCCTCGCGCCCAGGCATCCATCCCCCTGATCGAACGATAGGGAACCTTCACGAGCTGGCTGCCGCTGATGAAGTTGGTGACGGGACCGACGATGCCGGCGGAGGGACTTCGTTCCAGGCAGGCCGTCAGGTTATCCAGCCAGCGCTCCGTCACAAGCGTGTCGTTGTTGAGCAGCAGCAGCCTGTCGCCTCTGGCCATCATGAGGCCGCGGTTGACCGCTCCCGCAAAGCCGAGATTGCGGTCCATGACCCGGAAGCGGAGCTTGCCCGCGCCTAGCATCAGCGAATATTTCTCCAGCATGGCAGCCGTCCCGTCCGCCGAGGCATTGTCCACGACAATGATTTCGTATGACTCCGGCGTATGCCTCAGGATGCTGTTCAGGCAGCGGACCAGGTAGTCCCGCTTGTTGTAGGTCGGAATGATGATGCTCGTGCCCGGCCATGGCTGTCCCAAGGCTGCCTTCCCGGCCTCGAAGCCGCGCTCGTAGCCTTCCTGCCATCCGGGAGCGCGCGGCTGCGGCGCCGCCTCTGGCGCCTCTGGCGCATCCGCCGCATTTGCCGCTATTGCCGGGACCATTTTCATCGCATCCGATGCGGCTGAAGGAGCGGCTCTCGAAGCGCGGCGCCGCACGCTCATGGAGCTGCGGCCTCCTTGGCCCCGTTCGGGAAGACGCTCCGGGAAATGGCCCTCATTCCTGTCCCTCTCCATCCTTCTTGTGCAGGGCTGCCTCAAGGAGAGAGTCGAACGTTCCGGCATCCGCCCACCAGCCCTGCAGCATCGCATGCGTCAGCTTGCCCGCGGCCGCATAGACATTGTTGACGTCGGTGATTTCAAGCTCCCCTCTTCCAGAAGGAGCGATCGCGGAGACGACATCAAAGACGCTCCCGTCGTAGAGATAAATGCCGGTCACGCCGTAGCTGCAAGCGGGAGCAGCCGGCTTCTCCTCGATCCGGAGTATCTTTCCGCCTTCATCGAATACCGGCACCCCGTACCTTTCCGGATCGGGAACTTCCTTGAGCAGAACCATCGCGCTTCCGGCAGGCTCATTCCTGTAAGCCTCCACGTAAGGCGCGAGGGAGTCGTCGGCCAGATTGTCGCCAAGCAGCATCAGGAACTTCTCTTCCTTGCCGACATAAGGCTTCGCCAGTTCAAGAGCCTGGGCAATGCCCCCGGCCTCCTCCTGGATGAGATAGGTTATCGATGCCCCGTGACCGCGGCCGCTGCCGAAATACTCGATGAACATTCCCGCCGAGCTGCGTCCCGTAACGAGGAGAATTTCATCCGCTCCCGCCGCCGCGAGCGTCTGCACCGCGTAGTGGATCATCGGATAGTTGTATACCGGGAGCAAGTGTTTGTTCATCAGTCCCGTCAGCGGCATCAGCCGGGTGCCGTTTCCCCCTGCAAGCAGAATGGCTTTCAACAGACGTTCACTCCTTCTCTTCTTTCAAGCAAATGAGCTAATCAGATTCTCTCTCCGCGACATCGCGGCGGCGGTCGTAATCCGGGAAGGCTGATCTTGGCTCGCCTTTCGCTTCCAGAATCCGTAGAACGGCTTGGGCGTAGCGGGCGCCCTCGTCCGGAAGCGGCGTCCATTCGCGCGCGCCTCCCGCAGCGGCTGCTGGCGCCGTTACCGAGGCAGCCGTCCCCCCGGCCGCCAGC
This sequence comes from Paenibacillus sp. D51F, assembly GCF_053345695.1. Lineage (NCBI taxonomy): Bacteria > Bacillati > Bacillota > Bacilli > Caryophanales > Paenibacillaceae > Paenibacillus > Paenibacillus sp. D51F. The sequence continues at coordinate 585,547 of NZ_JBKFAO010000002.1, forward strand.
AGCGTCGCCAAAGCTTCGGCCGGATCGGCAAGAGCATCTCCTTCAAGCAGCGCCAAGGCTTTGCGGTTCAGGGCGAATACGGCCCGCTCCATCGACGCGAAGCTGCGCGACTCTCCTCCGAGCGACCAGTGCATGAAGGCGCTCAGAACCATGGACCGGCTCCAGCGCGAGAACGGGATAGCGCCGCTTGTGCTTGACGGAACCGCAGCGCAAGGCCGGAGGGAGGAAGCGGCTTTCGCAACCAGAGCGTGCACCGGAAGCCGGGCAAGCGTGTCGGCTCCGAGTCCGGCATCCGCATACAGGACGGCATCCGTCTCCGAGGCGGCAGCATGGACGGAACCTGCCGCCAGCGCTTCGTGGACATGACGGGCATCGGGATGGAGATGGCGTACGGCATCGTCGGATCGGTCCGAAGCTTCAGCCGCCATGGATCCGCCAACTCGGCTGCCTGCTCCGTAGAGCATCTCGATGACCGGGCTGAACCCTCTCTGCCGCATGATCTCCGCAGCTTCAGCCAGCTGCCCGGCGTCGCTCCCGGCCACGACCGCAGCGGCGGAGAACGGCTTCCAGCCGGGAAAGACCGCGCTTTTGCTGCTGCTGCGATAGCTGGTTCGATTGGCTTTGCTGCTGCTGCGATAACTGGTTAGATTGGCTTTGCTGCTGCTGCGATAGCCTTTTCCCTTCTGGCTTCTGCTCCTGCCGTTGCCGGCTGCCTTTGCCCTGCCGGTCCTTCCTTGTCCGGTCCCTCTGCCGTCCTGTTCTCCCGCCCCTGAGCGGACGGTCCTGCCGCCCTGCATCATTCCGTCCCTCCTCCATGTTCGGTATTCTCCGCACCGTCGGGCTCAGGAAGGACAGGAGCTGCTTCTTCGGCCGCAGCCTGCCTCGACAGCCAGGCGATCGCTTCGAGATGATCCCCGACTATAAGACGGTGAAGCGGCCTCAGCCGCTCGCGCTCGCGGCGCCGCCGGTTGCGGCGGCCGACATCGACCCGGATCGGCAGGACGATCCTCAGTCCCGCCGCTGCCGCCTTGGCGTGGGCAAGAGGCGGAACGAGCAGCGATTTCGATCCGATAACCGACAATGCGCGCCTCGACATCGCGTGGGGAACGGCGGTGAGCGAGGTTCCTTTAAGATCCGGCCGGCCAAGCATCTCGTTGAGGGCATGCTTCGCAAGCACGACGGGATGAACCTGGGATGTATCGACAGGACCGGAGTAATCGTTCAAGGCGACATCCGCTCCGCCGCGGGCAATGACATCGACGAACGGCCGCAGCCTGGCGGCGGACAATACCATATCCCCGTCCAAGAAAAGGAGGACCTCCCCTTGGGCGGCACGGGCGCCTATGGCGCGTCCGACATCATGTCCGAGAGGACTTAGGTATCGGATCACCTTGGCTCCGCAGCGTTCGGCCGCTTCCGCGGATCCGTCGGTGGAACCGTTGGCGACGACGATCAACTCGGTGTGCGGATGGATTCTCGCAGCCTGCTTCAACACGGCGACAATCGTGCGCCGTTCATTCATGACCGGAATAATGACCGACAAGAACGGCGGTACGCCGTCTGAATCGCGGGCTTCTGCTTCGAATGCGGAAGTCGGGCCGGAGGCTGGAAGCTTGCCTGCCGATCGGCGTCCATTTCTGCCCTTGCCCGTACCGGCAGCCCGGACCTTAGCAGCGAAGCTGCCAGATCTCCCGGCACCACCTTCGTTCCCTCGCGGGGCTCCTGCCCCCTCCCGACGTCCGCCTTTGCTTCTCGAGCGTGCGTATCTCATCTTTTCACCTCACTACTTGCCAGCTTATGAGAGAGCAGGAACGATGGCACGGCATTTGTACAGGCGGGATAACCGGGGAAGAATGGAAAAAAAGAGCTGCGCCGTGTCATCCCGAGATGACACCCGCGCAGCTCTGCCAGCAGCCTATCTTATTCTTTTATTGATTTATGGTTCAATTGATCCATCCCTTTATCCATCCGTCAATTCGTCCATCTATCCATTTATCCATTCATAGATCCATAAATCCATCGTTCCAATGATTCATGGATTCATTGATTCATTGATTCATTGATTCATTGATTCATGCAATATATCCCTTTGAAATCTATCGATTCGATCCATTCCTCTTGTTTCAATTTCTTTGTTCTATCCTTCGTTCTAATCCTTCGGTTTAATCCGTCGTTCCATTCCTTGGGTTTAATCCTTCGTTCTATCCTTCGGTTTAATCCTTCGGTTTAATCCTTCGTTCTATTCCTACGGTTCCCGGCCCCATCTCGATTGCCTCTGCCTCTCTATCCGATTAGCGGGCAGCTGGGACGGCTCCGTCCGACCGCATTCAGATCCCTTCCGGCAGCCTGCCGGCTGCGATCCAATCGATTCGGCCCCGGGCATTGCCCTCTTCCTGGGTACGGATGAGGGTGACTACCGCCTCTGCCGTCAGCTTGGCGCGCACGACAGCGTGGCAATGGGGAACGTCGAGGGAGCAGACGAACGAATACCCGCTGTCCATGAACGGAGTCTGCAGCGGAATGATCAGGTCGATCCTGGCGCGGTCCCGGAAAGCGAACGGGATCGTTCCATGCTGCACGCCAGCTCCCTTCATGGACTCCCCTGCTCCGTCATCGCGGGAGGCTGGCCCAACGTCTGCGGCTAACGACTGCCGCGGCAGCAGCCGCGCTGTGCCTGGAGCGCGGACGGACAGCGCCGAGCTGTATCGGATCTCGCTCACGTCATATCCGGCAAGCTCCTCCGGCTTATCCCCGCAACTCGACAGTGCGGCGTCTGCCTCTGATGGCGCCGATGGCTTGAATTCAGCTTCCGGTTCCTTTCCGTCCCAGAGTAGAGTGTTCGAGACGCTCTCCGGAGCAACGGTGTGAAGCTTGACTTTGGGGACGCCGCCTTCCTTGGCCTCCAACGGGACGCGGACAGGGGCGGGAATGTTGTCCAGCCAGTCGATTTCCGATATGTTCGGATTGTCATAGTGGTATAAAGGCCTCGAAGATTGCTTGCCTTTGCCTCCCTGCTGACTCCTGGCTTTCGGCGCGAGCGGCGCCCCGCCGGGTACATAAGGTTTGCTGCCCTTTGCGGGCCTACCGTTCGTCTTCATCGTCAAGCTCCTCCACCAAAGCATAGTACTGTTATCCTATGCGGCTGCCCGGCAGACGGATACCATGACGTTGCAAGCAGTCCGCAAACTCAGCTGTCCCCGCTGCGCCAAGCTGCATGCCAGAGCGCGCCCGTGCCCGCTCCGAGCGGTCCGCCCGATGCAATCGCCGCAAGCGTGAATGCCTTGGCCTCCCTCGCCGCCGCCTCCATGTCCAGGCCTCTTGCGAGCAGAGCGGCAAGCGCGGAGGCGATCGTGCAGCCGGTGCCATGCGTATGCATAGTCGGAATGCGCGAAGCTGTCAGCACGACCGGGTGATTCGGAAGAGAGGCTGACAGGAGAACGTCGGCGGCCGCTTCCGCCCCGGCCAGATGGCCTCCTTTCAGAAAGACATGCCTGCACCCGAATTTCAGCATTTCCTTGGAAGCGTCCTTCATCGCCTCGAGGCTTCCTATCTCCCTCTCCTTCAGACCGAGCAAGGCGCAGGCTTCCGGAATATTGGGCGTAACGACCTCCGCCAGAGGCAGCAGCCGCAGACGAAGCGCCTCAGCCGCATCCTCCCGCAGCAGCCGGGAGCCATGCTTGGAGATCATGACGGGATCCACCACGAGCTTGAGGGCCGCGACCTTCTCCAGCCTGGAAGCTGCCGCATGGATGATGTCCGGCGAGAACAGCATGCCCGTCTTGACGGCGTCGGCTCCGATATCGCCCATGACGGCGTCGAGCTGAGCCTCTACCGCTTCAACCGAAAGGGGGTAGACTCCGTGCACGCCGACCGTATTCTGCGCCGTCACCGCGGTTATGACGCTCATGCCGAATGTGCCGAGCTCCTGGAACGTCTTCAGATCCGCTTGAATGCCAGCGCCTCCTCCGGAATCCGAGCCTGCTATCGTCAGTACTTTCCGGATTCGGCCTCCCCGCAGCCCGCTGCCTTGCCCGATAGCAGTCTCTAGCAAAGGAATTCCTCCCTGACAGAAATGCTTCGGCCCGCCTCCGCACCGCCCCTGGCCGCAGCGGCGAAACGTTCCGGGGAGAAGGAGGCGATCCGCTCCGGCTTCGTTCCATCCAGCAGCTCCGTTACGGCCGCAGCGGTCGCAGGAGCAAGCAGAATGCCGTTGCGGTAATGGCCGGCCGCCACGATGACCTGAGGATGGCCGCTCAAGGCGCCGATCAGCGGACGCCCGTCGCGGGTGGCCGGCCTCAGCCCGGCCCAGCGCAGCTTGGGACGGGCGCCTTCAAGGAAAGGGAAGATCCGGCTGCTCCACCGCTCCAGCCGCCCGATTCCCTTCTCCGTGACCGAAGCGTCGAATCCGGCGACATCCTCAGAAGCGCCGCATACGAGGGCGTTCCCCGACTTGCCGACCCAGTAGGCCTGACTCGAAAACACCATATGCCTGACCGCTCCGTCAGGCACGTCGAAGGCACAGATCTGACCGCGAATCGGATGGATGGACTCCGGCAAGCCGAACATCCGCTCGAATTCCCCGGACCAGGCGCCCGTGCAGATCAGCAGCTTGTCAGCCTCGTGTTCTCCGGAATAATCTGTCGCGAGAGCGACGGACCGCTCCCCGGAACCGGTTGTCCTCAAGGCAAGCTCCCGCAGGCTGCCGGCTCCGCTTATCATCCTGATTCCGGCCAGCCTGCAAGCCTCCGACAGCGCCGCAGCGAGGCGGGGCGCCTCGACGTGGGCTTCGGACGGCGTGTAGATGCCGCCCGCCGCTCCCCGCGCGAGCAGCGGCTCCAGACTGGCCAGCTCGGCGGCGCTCAGCAGCTCGGCTCCGCTGCCGGCCGCCCGCTGCCAGTCCAGCCTCGAGCGCAGCGGGAGCAGATCCGCTTCATGATAAGCGACGCCGACGCTGCCGGTGCGCTTGAGCCCGACCTTCATGCCGCTGGCTTCCTCGATGTCTGCCGCCCAATCCGGATAACGGAGCAGGCTGTCGGCGCACAGCTGGAAGAAAGCATCCGGCTGCTCGGCATTTTCCGAGTACGGTGCCAGCATGCCCGCCGCCGCTCCCGTTGCCTGCCCGCCGAAGGCGCCCTTGTCGATGATCGTCACCTCGCGGCTTCCGTCTCTTGCCGCCTCGTAAGCGCAGCTCAGCCCGATGATGCCGCCTCCGAGGATGAGCACCCTTTCCCTCACTGCCTCCACGCTCCCGAGCGATCGGCTTGGCGCGGGTACAGGGCGCCGGCTTCCGTGCTGCTCGCGGAGGCATAGGGAAGCGCGGGGATGCGGCCGGCGAGCCTGGCCAACCGGCCGGCGCGGATCGCGAGCGCCATCGCTTCGGCCATCGCCACGGGATCTGCCGCCCGCGCCACCGGCGAATTGGCCAGCACGGCGGATGCCCCGAGCTCCATCGCCAGAGCGGCGTCCTTCGCCGAGCCGAGTCCGGCGTCCACGATGACGGGGACCGGCGATTCCTCCGCGATCAGCCCGAGGTTGTACGGGTTCAGGATGCCGAGTCCGGTCCCGATCGGGGCTCCCCCCGGCATGACGGCCGCCGCTCCGGCTTCGGCCAGCCGACGGCAAAGGACGGGATCGTCCGAAATGTAAGGCAGCACCGTGAAGCCTTCGGCCGCAAGCCTATCCGTCGCTCTCAGCGTCTCCAGAGGATCGGGCAGCAGCGTGCGCGGATCCGCGCTGATCTCCACCTTGATCCAGCTGCCAAGCCCGGCCGCTCTGGCCAGGCGCGCGATCCTCACCGCCTCGTCCGCATTGCCTGCGCCCGACGTATTGGGAAGGTAGATCAGCTTTTCTTCGGGCAGATGCTGCAGGATCGAATCGTCCTCAGGCTGCTCCAGATTGACGCGGCGGACGGCGAACGTAATGACCTCCGCACCGCTTGCCCGCAGCGCCTGCTGCATGACGGCCGGGCTCGGGAAGCGGCCCGTTCCGAGGAAAAATCGCGAGGAAAGCCAAGTCTCGCCTACTTTCCAGGCATCTCGGCCCAGCTCCCGCCCCGGCTGAAGCTTCGCATGGCCAGCGGTTTGGACAGCGGCTGGATAATCGGTTTGAGCTTCGGTTCGATACTCGGTTCGATATTCGGTACGGGACTCTGTCTGAGCCTCTGTTCGAGTATCTGTCCGAGACTCTGTCCGAGACCCTGTCCGAGACCCTGCTCGAGCCCCCATTTGATCTTCCATCATTCAGCCTCCCCCTACAAAGTGGACCAGCTCGATCTTCATTCCATCCGCCAGCCGATGGCGGCTCCAATCCCCGCGCGCCAGGATGATTCCGTCCGCTTCGGCGACAATCCTCTGGCCGGATAGGCTGTGCGACTCGACCAGCTCCTGAAGCGTTGATGAATGCGTAAGGATTTCCTTGCCGTTCAATGTGAGCCGAAGCGGATTGCCCGGTCGGGAAGCAGCTCCATATGAGTCGGTCAGACCGGCTGCAGCCATGCTTGCGGCTGCGATCAGGCTCCGCAGCTCGTGGCAGACAGCTGCGGGATCGGAGCTGCCGACAACCGCGGAGACGGCGCACAGCCTCCTGGCCCCTGCGGCGAGCACCTCGCCTGCGTTGCCGGGATGGATGCCGCCGATGGCTGTCCATGGGATGCGCACATGACGGGCCGCCTGGCGGACGTAATCCAGCGTGACCGCCGCCCGGCCCGGCTTGGTCGCCGTCGGGTACACCGGCCCGACTCCGATATAGTCGGCGCCGGCTGCCTCGGCCTTCATGGCCTGCTCCAGGCTATGGGTGCTGACGCCGACGATCCGTTCCGCACCGAGCAGCTCCCTCGCATCGGCGATGGACATATCGTCCTGCCCGAGATGGACGCCGTCGGCCTCGGCTTCAAGCGCGAGCACCGGATGGTCGTTCACGATGAACGGCACTCCGTACTCCCTCGTCAGCCTGCGCAGCATCCCCGCTTTTTCTCCCAGCTCCCGCAGCGAAGCTTTTTTGTCCCGCAGCTGCAGGATATCCGCTCCTCCCTCAAGCGTCTCCCGCATGACATCCTCCAGCCTTCTTCCGGGATGGCAGCCCTCGCCCGTAATGACGTACAGGCTGAACTCAAGCTTCTTCATCCTTGGCCTCTCTCTCCGGCGCTTCCGCACCCAAATAATGAAGACACCATTCCCAAGCCGTGTCAGCGTCCGCTGCGCCTTGCGCAAGCACTCTGCCGTCCGGGAACACGACGAGCTTCCCGTTGTCCGGGAGCACTGCCCGCAGCAGATAAGGATTGAGCGTCAGCCGGCAGCCCAGCCTCTCCAGCCTCTTCTCGTACCTTCCGGGTTCGGCAGGCTCCAGCTGCAGCTGGAATGTATCGCGGCCGCACAGAACGGCCGTATTTTGGCGGCGGAGGTTGCCGGCAGCTTCCGAGGCTGCTTTTTCCGGCCATCCTTCCGGAAGGATGGCCCTTCCGCTTGCAGGAGAGCGCCTGGATATCTTCGACCGGACGTTTGCAATCGAGGGATTTGTTTCCTTCGCCAGGACGTCCATGCTGGAATCCAGCTCCGCTCGCGTGCCGGTTCCCCCCGAAGCCTTCGCGCTGCCGCAATGCCGACAGCTAGCCGAAGGATCGGGAAGCTTCGTTTCACGCATGCTGTACGGCCACAAGGAGACGCTTGCGAGCGTGCGGCGCATCTCATCCCGGCCGCCTGCCAGCCATTTGAGCGCTTCAGCCGCCTGCAGCGCGGCGACCATCTCCACAGCCGGCGAGATCATGCCCGCCGTTTCGCATGTATGGCCGCTTTCCTGCTCTTCCTCGCCGCCGATCAGGCAGCGCAGGCAGCAGGTCGCGCCGGGAATGAGCGGAGCGCTCATCCCGGCCGCCCCGGCGACGCCGCCGTACAGGAAAGGAATGCCTACACGGAAGCAGTAATCGCTCAGCACGAGCCTGGCCGCGGCATTGTCCGTACCGTCGAGCACCAGATCGGAGCCGACCGCGATCTTCTCCAGCACGCCGGGAGCCGTGAAGTCGGCGGCAAACGCCTTGACTTCCACCATGCCGTTGATCACTCTCAGCTTCCGCGCAGCGGCCTCCGCCTTGGGAAGCGCCAGCCGCGCATCCTCTTCGTCGAACAGCATCTGCCGCTGCAGATTGCTGAATTCCACGTAGTCGCGGTCGGCGAGCCGCAGCTCGCCTACCCCGGCACGAGCCATATGCTGCGCCAGCGAAGCTCCGAGCGAGCCGGTACCGGCGACAAGCACGACGGCCTGGCCGATCCGCCGCTGCCCTATCCAACCGATGGGAGCGAAGCGAATTTGCCGGGAATATCGTTCCTGAATGGCGTCTTGCGCCTCGAATCGGCTTGTTGCCGCCGGATCAAGCATAGATGCTGCCGCCTCCGGCCTTGAACGCCTCCGCCTGCTCCTTCATGCCCGCCTCGATCGCCTCCGCCGTGTCCAGCCCTTCCCTCTCCGCGTAATCCCGAATGTCCTGCGTGATCCTCATGCTGCAGAACTTCGGCCCGCACATGGAGCAGAAATGCGCGCTCTTGGCGCCTTCCGCGGGGAGCGTCTCGTCGTGGTAGCTCATCGCCCGCTCGGGATCCAGCGACAGATGGAACTGATCGCGCCAGCGGAATTCGAATCTGGCCTTGGACAGAGCGTCGTCGCGCTTTCGGGCCTGCGGATGGCCCTTGGCGAGATCGGCGGCGTGCGCGGCGATCTTGTACGTGATGACGCCTTCCTTCACGTCCTCCCGGTTCGGCAGTCCCAGATGCTCCTTGGGTGTCACATAACAGAGCATCGCCGTGCCGAACCAGCCGATCATAGCCGCGCCGATCGCGCTCGTAATATGGTCATAGCCCGGCGCGATGTCCGTCGTGAGCGGACCGAGCGTGTAAAAGGGAGCCTCGTCGCAGACGGCGAGCTGGCGGTCCATATTTTCCTTGATCAGATGCATCGGAACATGGCCGGGACCTTCGATCATGACCTGCACGTCATGCTTCCAGGCGATTTTCGTCAGCTCGCCGAGCGTGTCCAGCTCCGCGAACTGCGCCTCGTCGTTGGCGTCCGCGATCGACCCCGGCCTCAGCCCGTCGCCGAGCGAGAAGGTCACGTCGTAGGCTTTCATGATTTCGCATATATCCTCGAAATGCGTATACAGGAAGTTCTCCCTATGATGGGCGAGGCACCAGGCCGCCATGATGGACCCTCCCCGGCTGACGATGCCCGTAACGCGCTTCGCTGTCAGCGGCACATATCGGAGCAGCACGCCGGCATGGATGGTGAAATAATCGACCCCCTGCTCGGCCTGCTCGATCAGCGTATCGCGGAACACCTCCCAGCTGAGGTCCTCCGCTTTGCCGTTCACCTTTTCCAGCGCCTGATAGATCGGCACGGTCCCGACCGGAACCGGAGAGTTGCGGATGATCCATTCTCTCGTCGTATGGATGTTCTTGCCGGTGGACAGATCCATGATCGTATCGGCTCCCCAGCGGGTCGCCCACGTCATCTTCTCCACCTCCTCCTCGATCGAGGAGGTCACGGCGGAGTTGCCGATGTTGGCGTTGATCTTCACGTGGAAATGCCGCCCGATGATCATCGGCTCGCTCTCGGGATGGTTGACGTTGGCCGGAATGACCGCTCTTCCCGCCGCGACTTCGGAGCGTACGAATTCCGCTTCCATCCCCTCCCTCAGGGCGATGAACTCCATCTCGGGGGTTACGATGCCCTGCCTTGCGTAATGCAGCTGGGTGATGTTGCCCCCTGCGAGAGCTCTCAGCGGCAGCCTGCCGGATGGCGGGAAAATATCCGCTCCCCTCTCGGCGGCTTTGCCGGCGTCGGAGAATCCGTTGTCCTCGGGCTGGACGATCCGGCCCTGATAGGCCTCCGTGTCTGCCCTCTCTGCGATCCAGCCTCTTCGCATGGGCGGCAAGCCTCTCGAGACATCCGCCTCGTAATCGGTGTCCGTGTAAGGACCGCTTGCGTCATAGATTCTCAGAGGCGCATTGGGAATGGACTCTCCGCCCACCTCGCTGTCCGAGAGCGAGATTTCCCTCATCGGAACCCGGATATCCTCCCGGCTTCCCTGCATGTAGACTTTGCGGCTGCCCGGCAGCGGCTCGGTATGTATGGCCATGGAAAATCAAAAGCCCCCTTAACGGATCTTGATATCCGCCAGGGGGCTGCACGCTTGGAAATGCCGGTCATGCCTTTAGTTCCCGATGGTCTGCGCCAAAAAACGCAGGCTGTCCGGGACACTCTACTGGCCGCTTCCGCCTTCATCGGCAGATTGCGGCAAGCAGATTGGGTGCGCCTATTCCTCCGCCGCCTCCCGCCGGAGGACGGCAAAAAGCCGCCTCCGGTCTGGAAGCGGCGAAAAGAGGCACAAGCCAAATAAAAGGCATGTTCGACCACTTTCCTACGCTGGCATGACCCAGATCAGGTTCGAAGGGACCAAAGCTTGCGCTTTATCTCAGCCCGTGCGGGCGCCCCTAGTGGATATCTTGGTATGACTATAAGCCGGGGTGGTGGAAGTTGTCAACCTCGTCGATTCTGAGAACAAGAAGGTAGGATCCCGATTTATCTCGATAACTCAAATATTTCATTAATAGTAAAGCCTCGAGTTGAAATTCTCCTCCAGATTCCGATAGACCGAGCCATGCATCTGCTCTAATTCTCGAACTAATTGTTCATGCTCCGACTTCGAGAATGTTAGCAGCGGATACGAACCTTTCAAATGCTGCAAAAAGTCAATTCGGTACGGGGTTGGCGGATGCGTAAAATCAAGTCTTGAACCTTCAGCCCTTACGACATGGCGGATGCGTTCAAGCTCGCGTACAGGAATTTGTTCCGCATAAGCTTTCCACTCCGTGATGAAGTCTTCGGCCTGCCGAGAGAAAATAAAACGATGCAAGCAGCTCTCGAACGGACTGTCGTAATGCAATTTTTCCAGCAGCCCAATCATGGCTTGCTCGCCGCTGACTTTCACGCCAAGATAGTCGGCATAATATTCGCTGCGCTGCTTGTTGAGATGCAGCAATACGAGCACCAGACGTGCAATCGTCCATGGTATGAACGACAATGCTTTCATCAGAATATCCGATAAAAGATATAAAATGGCCATATAGCCTTCTTGAGTCGCTCCCCGAGCCGGAGTGAAAAAGTAGTACCATTGCTCCGCAGCGATATAGGCACTCCAAACATACCGATTGCGCGTGACATCATGATTGGCTCCATGAGCCGTTTCATGCGCAATTAGTGCTATTTTTTCTTGAGGGCTGCAGATAGCGAATAACGGGAGACCCAGCGTAATGACTTTACGACCTCTCCAGCCGAGCTGTGTAAAGGATGCATTGAATTCTTCATTGATCTGCACGCCATATACGCGCGAAGTGCCTAATGAATCCGAGACTGCATCAACGACTCTATATAGAGTCGGATAGTCTTCGCGGGAGATCAGGCCTTTCTTATCGACGCTACCCAAGCGAGGAACGGTAATGATCTGTATGGCTACCATCAACATGCCTATTGCCGTAGGAAACCAATGATTGGAATGGTATGCAACGATAAGCCAAACTCCGCTTATGAACATGGAGAGCGAGACCAGATGAATTATTGTCGCAACCAAATATAACAGCAGATTCGCTTTAAGCTTGTCCCGCCAGTCTCCGTTGCTGATCGAGTATTTGACCTCTTCAAGCATCTGTTCGCCTTGCCTCACGCCCAGCTTGTGGTATAACCGTGAAAATCGATCTCTCATATCAGGCGTGCGCGGTTCTATATTCCAGCCGCATTCGCACCACGACTGGAATTGCTGATCGCAGGGCACATTTTTACCACATCGCGGACACGATATCGTAGCTTGTCTGTCCAAGCCATTTAAAGACAACGAATTCATTCTGTTCCTGCTTTCTCCGGTCATCCTTATTTGAATTCCCAATAATAACCATTATATCAACTTTCTTTCCAATCTGGTAGATTAATTAATCAGCAAAAAACAGCCTTGGCCAACTAACGTTCAAGGCTGTGAATCTATTCCTCCAGCAACCCTCCCCACCGGGCAGCCGTCGCCTCCCAGGTGAACTCGGCCATGACCCGCTCGCGCCCCCGGCGTCCCATCTCCTCGCGAAGCCCCGGATCAAGCAGCAGCTGAAGAAGCCGGGCCTTCAGCTCCGTCTCTAGCCGGTCCGGCTCCACGAGAAATCCGGTGCAGCCGTCGACGATGATTTCCTTCATCCCGCCTGCTTTCGTCGCCACGACCGGCAGGCCGCAGGACATCGCCTCGACGTTCACCAGTCCGAACGATTCCCTCGCTCCCGATGGCACGACAGCGGCATCCGCCGCCAGGAACCAGTTCGGCACTTCCGGATAAGGGACATAAGGAATGAACCGGATGTGGCGAGGATACCTCTTGCCGAGCGCCTTCAGCGCACGGCTGTACCGGGTCGTCCGATGCGAGCCGTAGTAAGGGCTTCCGACGACAGCGAGCAGCACATTCGGGTGGAGAGCGATGATATCCGGCATGACGCGCAGCAGATGATGGACGCCCTTGAGCGGAATAATTCTCCCCACGAATAGAAGCACGTCCCTGTCCTGCCAGCCCCTCTCATGCCTTAGCGCTTCCCTGCGCGCGGCTCCCTCCGGCTCCCAGCGGGAAGGAAAACGCTCCGTGTCCACGCCGAGATGAACGACTCTCAGCTTGTGCGCGGCCTCGGGAACCTGGCCTGCCACCGTATCCCGCAGGAATTCGCTGTTGACGATAATTTTTTCCGCAGCCGCAAAGCTCCTCTTCAGCCTATCCCTGCTGATGACTTTCGGTGCAATGAAGGAGGAGGAATGCAGGTTGATCCATATTCTCGCATCGGGATGGCTCCGCTTCATCTTGAGCGCATAGCCGGGACGATTCGCCACTTCGATGAGATCCGGACGGAAGTTATGGATGGCCCCGCTTACACTGCGAAGATAAGCGGATTTGTCGCCTGCGGGAAACCGTTCGCAGCGGACCCCGTCGATCTGTCCGACAGCACCGAGCCCAGCCCCCGAGCGGCCGTATATCCGGGCTTCAGCTTGCTCCGCCACTAGAGGCGCCATCTTCTCGATGACGCGTTCCACGGAGCTGCTGCCGGCTGAAGGAATGGGGAAGGAACCCGGAGTGACGAAAGCGACCTTCAGCTTCTGCAACTTGCTTCTCCCCTTCCTGCATGAAAGCTTGCTGCTCCAGCATATTCTCCGAATGGCGAACCCGAAAGGGTCACGCGTCCTGCAATGGCAGAAGCCGTGCCGTTTTAGGCTTCATCACGAAATCTCTACAATGCCTAGACCGAACGCTTTCCTGCTGTACCGGATGACTGATATCGTTTTCAAGGGATGGTTGGGCAGTTCTCAATGCGGTGAATATATACCCGCGAGTATAATATTGTCATCCTAATCCAGATTCAGATTATAGTTTATCAAACTGAGCCAAGGAGGAAAGTCCATGAGCGCATCCCCTGCATCCTTGCCCCGAAGAGGCAGAGCATTGAAGGCTCTCGACCCGCTCGCCTTCATCCTTGTTATCGTCATGAATTCTCTGGCCGTCCTGCTCCCTCTGGGAGGGAAAACGACCAAAGAGCTGTCCGACCACTATCCGCTTCTGCTCACGCCGCCGGGATATGTCTTCACCATCTGGAGCCTGATCTACCTGCTCTTGGCCGGGTTCATCGTTTATCAATGGACTCCGCAGGGCAGCTCGCGCAGCAGCGTGCGGTCCATCGGCTTCTGGTTCGTCCTGAACGGGCTGGCCAACTCGGCCTGGATCGTCGCCTGGCATTACGAGCATGTCGGGCTCAGCGTCCTCATCATGCTGATTCTGCTCGCGTCCTTGATCGTCCTCTATGCCAAAACACAGCGCCCTTCTTCGAGTGCGACGGCAGGCGAGCAGCTGCTGGTCCAGCTTCCGTTCAGCATCTACATGGGGTGGATCAGCGTCGCGACGATCGTCAACGTCTCTACCTGGCTGTACAGCCTGGATTGGAACGGCTTCGGCTGGGGAGATGCGGCTTGGGCTCGGATCGGACTTGGGGCAGCCGCCTCGCTCGGCTTGGCCGTCGGCTGGATTTTCCGGGATCCCTATTATGAGCTTGTGCTCGTATGGGCCTTCATCGGCATCGCCGGGAAGGACGTCCAGCCTGCCGCGGTCTCGTCGGCGGCCTGGGCTCTTGCCGCTCTCCTCGCGGCGTGGGCCGTCCTTCAAGCCGTCCGCCGATATCGCTTCCATTCGTTGAAATAACTCCCTCATACGCCCGATTTCATTGCTTTGTCCATGCGGATGTGGCACACTAGTCGGGACGGCCTATGCCGGCATAGGTCCGCAAGAGCAGCGGACTGAGACCGCCGCATGGCTGACAGCGAAAGGACGTGAAGAGCGGAGGCATGTGGACCTGGTTATTCCGCCATATGACGGAGCTCGGATCCCGCAAATGGATTTCCCGCCTGACGGGAAGCTTTGCGAAATCCAGAGCCAGCCGGGGATTTATCCCCCGTTTTGCCCGCACGTACGGCATCCGTACCGAAGAAGCGGAGCGAGCAATCCAAGACTATGCGACATTGAATGAGTTTTTCACCCGCAGGCTGAAGCCCGGCATGCGCCCTGTGGACGATACCGCCGACATGGCGGTAAGCCCGGTCGACGCGCTCGTGACGGGAGCCGGTCCGATCCAGGACGGCACGATGCTGGGCATCAAGGGGCAGGACTATACGGTCGAGGAGCTGCTCAACGGCTCGCCCCGCATCCAGAATTATCGCAACGGCTATTATGCGGTTCTTTATTTGAGCCCGACCGATTATCACCGCATCCATGTGCCGGCCGACGGCGTCATCGTGGAGCGGGAGCATCTGCCTGGACGCGTGTATCCGGTGAACGAATTCGGCCTCACGAGGATGCGCCGCGTGCTGAGCCGCAACGAGCGGCTCGTGACGTACATGACCCACAATGGCGGCGAGATCGCCATCGTCAAGGTCGGCGCGCTCAACGTCAGCAGCATCCGGTACACCGAGCCTCAGACCGCCGATGTCCGGCGCGGCGACGAGCTGGCCTACTTCGAGTTCGGCTCCACCGTCGTCCTGCTGTTCGAGGACGGCACGTTCGAGCCCCGTACAGACCTGGCCGTCGGCCTCAAGGTCAAGATGGGCGAACAGCTCGGCAAGCTGGTTTCAACCTGAACGAACGGCACCAAGCCGCCCCGAGACGGAATTTATCCGTGGGGGCGGCTTTTTTAGCCGGAGAAATGACGAACCGATCTCGAAGCAGACGGCTCTTGTCTGGAGTCATACGGCCTGATCGCCAAAAAGCCCTGATCCGGAAAACCGGCTCAGGGCTTGCTCTGCTTTGACTCTATTCGGCCTTGAGCTTCACGACCATGCTCTTTAAATCGCCATGCAGCTGGGGAAGCGGAATGCCGTAATGCATGAGCCGGTCTCCGGCCCATGCCTTCTCCGTGCCCGGCAGCTTGGCAGCGGGCGGCTCGGCGCCCGCCGTCTTCAGCTCCTCCATCCGGTAGGAAGCCTCCGGATCGAGTCCGGCCAGCCGCAGCCTGCGCAGCGGAGCATTCGGCTCCGCCAGCGTCCGGAACCAGAATACGGCCGCTTCGCGCCGGTCCTCCGACACCATCATCCAGGCCGTCTCGTTGCCTTGGAACGGACTCTTCAGCCGGTAAAGGTCGCCAGACTGAATCAGGCTCCGCAGCTCCTTGTAAGCGGCAACCTGTCTCTTCACGATCTCTTTTTCCTGCTCGCCGAATTTGGTCAGATCGAGCTCATAGCCGAAGTTGCCCGACATCGCCACGTCGCCGCGCATTTCCAGCGAAGCCATCCTCCCGACCTGATGGTTGGGCACATCCGATACATGCGCGCCGATCGAGCTGACCGGATAGACCATGCTCGTGCCGTACTGGATTTTGAGGCGCTCGACCGCATCCGTATCGTCGCTCGTCCACGTCTGCGGCATGTAATAGAGCATGCCGGGGTCGAAGCGGCCTCCTCCTCCGGAGCAGCTCTCGAACAGAACGTCCGGGAAGGCGGCTACGATCCGCTCCAGCAGCCCATACAAGCCGAGCATATAGCGGTGGGCGACTTCCATCTGCCCTTCCGCTTCCATGAGCGCGGAGCCGATCTCCGTCATGTTGCGGTTCATGTCCCATTTGACATAGGTGATCGGACAGCTTCCCAGAATGCCGCTGATGGCATCGAACAGGTAGTCCCTCACATCCTTTCGGGACAGATCGAGAATGAGCTGGGAACGACCTTCCGTGCGTCTGCGGCCCTCGGCATGAAGGCACCAGTCCGGATGAGCCTTATACAGCTCGCTGGCCGGGGACACCATCTCCGGCTCGAACCAGAGGCCGAACTGCATGCCGTGGCCGTTGACGCGGCGGACGAGATCCTTCAGGCCGTCCGGGAGCTTGGCGCGGTCCACGACCCAATCGCCCAGCGAGCTGTTGTCGCTGTCCCGCTTGCCGAACCAGCCGTCGTCGAGCACGAACAGCTCGATGCCAAGCTCGCTCCCCGCTTTCGCGATCGCCTCGATCTTCTCCGCATTGAAGTTGAAGTAGGTCGCCTCCCAATTGTTGACGAGAATCGGGCGCGGCTGATCGCGGAACTTGCCGCGGCAGAGACGGGTACGGTACAGGCGGTGGTAGGCCCGGGACATCCCGCCGAGTCCTTCGGAGGAATAGACCATAATCGCTTCAGGCGTCTGGAAGCTCTCGCCGGGCTCCAGCCGCCAGGAGAAATCAAACGGATTGATGCCGATGCTTACCCGGGTCATGCCGAATTGATCCACTTCCGCTCCCGCCAGGAAGCTGCCGCTGTAGACGAGGCTGAAGCCATAGGCTTCTCCCTGCTCTTCCCCCGTATCCGCCCGGACAAGAGCGGCGAACGGGTTCTGCTGATGGGAGCTCGACCCGCGGCGGCTTTCCAGGGACGTAGCCCCGGCCGCGACGGGCCTGCGGACGACATGCCGCTCCCTTGTCCACGCGCCGGACAAGTAAACCAGCTCATAGTCCTGCTCATGGAAATCGACGCTCGCGCTGAGCGCCCGGAGAATCTTGAGCGGACGGGCGGACGAATCCAGCTGGAGCCGGGATGAGCGGGCCAGAATGCCGGCATCCTTGAATACGGTGTAGGAGAGAATGACGCTGAGCCCGGAATAGTCATCGCGCAAGACCAGCTCCAGCGTATCGGCTTCATCGTCCGATTCGGCATAGACGGCAGGCAGCCCCTCCAAACCAGGCTTGCCCTTGGAGATCGTGTACGAATCGTAGCGCAGCTCCGTGATCCGGGTCCCGTCTTCTAGCTGCACCTGGTAGGCCGGAGCGCGGAAGTCGCCCGTTCCGTACTGGGGATATTCCTGAGGCAGCGCGTCCAGGGAAATCGTCCGGTCCTCCGGGAACGGAGTCGGGGAGAAGGAAGCTCTCTCGACCCTGCTCAGCATGCTCTCGAATCCCGCTTCGTCCCGCAGACGGCGGCCCCAATACAGATGGAGAGGATAGCCGTTCACTATTTGAATGACATAGCTCATTTTGCTGGAGTATAAATGAAAGACTTGTTCCTTTTCATGGTAGATTGCCGGCATGAGAACATCCCCTATTGAATTGATTTGGCCGCTGCTCCGCAGCTTTCGCGGATGATGAGGCGGGTATTGAGCATAAGCTGCAAGGAAGCCTCCCTGCCTCCGAGACGATCGAGAAGCAGATGGACAGCGGAGCGGCCGATCTCTTCCGGGAAGGCCTGGACGGTCGTCAGAGGGGGCTGGAGATACCCCGATATGTCCATGTCGTTGAAGCCGACGAGCGCCATCTCCTCCGGCACCCGAATTCCGCGTTCCTGCAGAGCCTTAAGTGCTCCCACTGCGATCGGATCGCTGCTCGCAAAGCAGGCTGTGGGCCGCTCCCCCGAATCCAGCAGGCTTTGCATCGCCGCATAACCGCCGGCCGGGCTCCATGCCGCCGTCCGTATCCACTCCGGGCGCAGCAGCCCCCTTTCCTTCATCGTCCGTTCGAACTGGACTCTCCGGAAGTCATGGAGAACGGGAGGCTCCGGACTTGCGCTCATGCGGACCGGGTACTCTTCTCCCGCCAGCAGGCCGATCCTGTCGCGGCCAAGCCCCAGAAGATGCTCCAGCACGCCATTGACGGCTCCTTCAAAATTCAGCCGGACGCTGTCATGCCTGCCGTCGTCGAAGTGATTGTTGACGAGGACCAGCGGAACTCCTGGAGGAAGGAGGCGTTCCAGATCCTCCGGCATGAAGCTGCCTGCCGCGATCCAGCCGTCGACTCCGGATAGATCCGGCTCTTCTCCGCCGGTATAACGCTGGACGACAGGCTGCGGCAAGCCCAGCTCCTCCGTGCGCAGCTCCATTCCTTTGCGGATGAGCGAGAAATAGGAATCCTGCTGCTCGTCATCCGCAGACAATGTCAGCAGCAGTCCCAGCCGCTTCCTGGACGCTGTCGACTCCTCCCGGATCTTCTTCATCTGCCGCGGCTTGTAGCGCAGCTTCTCAGCGGCGGCAAAGATGCGCTGCTTCGTCTCTTCGCTTACGGAAAGCGTAGCGTCGTAGTTCAGCACTCGGGATACGGTGGCGGCGGATACCTTTGCTTCGTCGGCAATTTCTTTTAGAGTGGCCATAAACGCACATCGCTTTTAGTAAAATTTTTAGTAAATGTTTACTCAATACTTTACCAAAGATAGAGGTCGTTTACAATCTCTTCTTTCTTCCGATCAACACAAGTTCGAACGGAAGCGAGGTCAGGCTTGACGGCTGCCTCCCGCATTCCCGCCAAGCTCGCTCCACTGTTCGGCGATGGCCTGCATGCCGCGGCCGATCTCTTCCTCCTCCAGGTGCGCAAACCCGAAAAGAGCGAAGCGTTCGTCCTTGTTTCCTCCGGACTCGCCCGCAAAATAGCCGCTCCCGTCATGCCAAGCGACTCCCCTTTTTCGGCAGCCCTGCAGCAGCCGGTCGTAATCGTCTCTGCTGCCCGTCCATTCCGCATATTGATGCAGGCCTGCATCGGACGGACGGAAGCGGAATGGATTCCCTTCAAGCTCGTCGAGTCCCCGGTGGAGAGCTGCCAGCCTGCGTTTGTACTGGCGTTTCATCCTCCTCAGATGCTTGGCGTAGGAGCCTTCCGCGATGAAATTGGCCAGCGCCATCTGCTCCAGCTGCCCGGAAGCGTAGGGTTCATAAAACGCTTTGGCCTGGGCGAGCCGAGGAGCCATCCAAGACGGAACGACAGCGTAGCCGATCCTCAGCCCGCTGTACATCGTGCGGGAGAAGCTTCCCAGATAGATGACCCGTCCATTGCGATCCATCGCCTTGAGAGGCTCGCCCAGCCTTCCCGAATAGCGGAACTCGCTGTCGTAATCGTCCTCAATGATGATCGCGCCGCGGCGCTCCGCCCAAGCCAGCCATTGCTTCCTTCTCTCGGCGGACAGAACCGTCCCGGTCGGGAACTGGCGGTTCGGCGTCAAAGCCGCTATCGCGGCATCCCAATCGCCTGGAATCGCTCCGTATTCATCCACTGCCGCCTGGATCAGCTCCGCCCCGGTCACGGAGGCCGCTTCCCGGATGCCGCCATAACATGGATATTCCAGCACGATGCGCCGACCCGGCTCGGCCAGAATTTGAAACAGCAAGGCCAGCCCCTGCTTGGAGCCGCTCGTCATGACAATCTCCTCCGGAGAAGCGGCGATTCCCCTCTCCATATAGAGCATGGCGGACACCGCTTCCCTGAGCCGGAATAGACCGGAGCCGGGTATTTCCCTATAACCGTCAGGGAGATTCTCCTGCATGCATTCCCGAACGGCGGCATGAAGCGCGATCTTCCATTCCTTTACGGGAAACAAGCGGAAATCCGTCTGTCCGGACTGGAACAGCTGCTGCCCGAACGAACGGACTGCTTGCCGCGATTCAGGGGCAGCAGGAGGATAGCCTTCTTTGTCCGCTTTCAATTCTTCCAGCCTGTTGAACCATGCCGACATCTGCTCGGAGGGCTGCTCCACGCGCTCAAGCTTTGCCGAAGGATAAGGGATCCGCTGCGCGACATACGTGCCGCTGCCCCGCTCTCCCTGAATGTAGCCTTCCGCGTACAGCATGTCATAGACCTGAGTAACCGTCCCTCTCGAAATTCCGTACAGTTCGGCAAGAGAGCGGGAAGACGGAAGGCGCTCCCCTTCCTTCAACTGCCCGCTCCGGACGGCATCGCGCAGCGAATCGTAGAGAGCCGCTCTTTTGCTTCCGGACTGGAGGAAATAGCGTTCAAAAGCCAATCGAATCTCCATGCCTCTTCCTTCTCCTTGCCAAGTGGTCTATTAGAATGTCCTCTAATTGGATCTTATCTTGTATCCACTTTAGTTGTAATGTTCAGCTAGAGCAAGCAAACCCACGAGGGGGAATAGAGAATGAGAAGGAAAGAATTCGATCAAAGCCGCGATGTGATCGAACTGGAGGCTTTCTTGAAAGAGATGACATTCGGCTTCATGGCCAGCATCCGTCCGGACGGAACTCCGGGAATAACGCCGCTTAATTTCGTGTACCACAAAGGAAATCTGTACTTCCACGGTAGCCGGGCAGGGGAAAAAATGAAGAGCATCGCGGCTTCCGGGGAAGTCAGCTTCTGCGTGGCCAGGGAATACGCCCTTATCCCTTCCTATTTCTCGGATCCGCTCCTCGCTTGTCCGGCTACCGCTTATTTCAAATCGGTCCTCATACGCGGGACGGCGGCTCCGCTGGATGATCTGGAGGAGAAAGCCGAGGCGCTTGAAGCGATGATGGCCAAGCTGCAGCCGGAAGGCGGCTACAAAACGATCGCAGCCGAAGATCCTGATTACATCCCTCGCCTCAAAGGCGTTGCCGTCGTCAAGCTGACCGTCTCTTCCCTGTCCGCCAAATTCAAATTCGGTCAAAACCTTGCCGATGAGGAGCGGGAGGATATTGCCGGCCAGCTGGAGCGGCGCGGCTGTCCGTTCGATCATGAAACGGCGTCGCTGATGCGGCATTATGCCCCGGGAAATAATGACGAGCTTCAGGACTAGAGTTCTTGTCCAAGAACAAAAAAATGCGCCCCTGCCATCGCGAGATGACAGAGGCGCACTTTTTTTAATGATGGAGCTTAGGAAGCTTGCAGCAGGCGGGAGATGATGACAGCCGCTTGCGCACGGTTGGCGATGCCTTTCGGCGCGAACTGGCTGGCGTCAACGCCGGTCAGAATGCCCGCATCGGTAAGCTGGGCAACCGATTCCTGAGCGTAGGAAGCGATTTTTCCTTTGTCCTTGAATTTGGACAGAGCGGCGTTTTTGTCGACCTTGGCAAGCTCATGCTGAAGCTTCAGAGCATTTGCAGCCATGATCGCCATTTCTTCACGCGTAATGACGCGGCTTGGCTCGAACTTGTTGTTGCCGGTTCCCTTCACGATGCCGGCTTTGACAGCCGCTGCGATCGCTTCGGTATACCAAGCGTCTTTCTTGACGTCGGTGAACGTTACCGTTCCCGCATCGTTCAGGCCGTAAGCGCGAACGAGCATCGTGATGAACTCAGCGCGGGTCAGGTTTTTCAGAGGAGCGAATTTATTTGCGTCTACGCCCTTCAGAATGCCTTTAGCTACGAGTTCTTCGATAGCGGATTTAGCCCAAGCGACGTTGCCGAGGTCGGTGAATGCAGGAACCGGAATCGGAGTGGCGCTCGGTGCTGGCGTTGCGGATGGTGCCGGCGTTGCGGATGGTGCAGGTGTTGCGGATGGTGCTGGCGTTGCGGATGGTGCCGGCGTTGGTACAACTACCGGAGGCGTCGTTGTTCCCGAACTCTTGATGTTCGTAATCCGACCTTCGATGGAAGCCGTTACCGATCCTTTTTTGAACTTATTGAGAATGTAATCGTAGAAGCCTTTCAAGTCGCTGTCGCCTACAACTTTGTTCGATGCCTGCGTCAGGACTTTGTAGTTGTCCCCGCCGGCAGCCATGAAGTCGTTGACTACAGCAGTATACGTTTTGTTCGGGTCCAGCTGCGTTCCATCTGCCAGAAGCAGGCTGGTTACACGGTTTTCGACAGGCTGGCCGAAGTCGGCGATATATTTCAGGCCGGAAATCTGCAGCGTCTTCGTGTTCGGTGTTCCATCAGCGTTCAAAGCCCATTGTTGTTGAAGCAGGGTTTTGACTTGGGCGCCAGTCAGAGACAGCTTCACGAGCATGTTTCCGAAAGGCTGTACCTTCGCCAGGTCGCCGTAAGTGATCGAGCCTTTCGGAAGGTCGGCGCGGATGCCGCCTGGGTTCATGAACGCGAAGTCCGCAGGACCATTGGATCCTTCGAATTTAGCGTTACGCATAGCGTCTGCAATCAGGTTGCCCAGCGAGGATTCGCTGTTGTAGGCATCCGTTCTCGTGATGGTACCGTCCGTCGTGCCTACGGATTCCGTCAGTTCAGGATGCAAGTCGACATACTTCTTGATCAGAGCGGCCGACTCGGCATCCGGAGTAACGCCTTCTTGGAAGGTTGTCGTTACGACAGCGGATTTTTCTTTGACGTCGCCCGTTTTGTAGTCGATAACGAGCTTGATGTCTTCGTATGCGGAACCATACGAGTAGGCTTGTACGACCAGCTTGCCGTTGATGACTTGGTTGGCATAAGCGTGATCGTCGCCGGCTACGATGACGTCGATCGGGGAGTTCGCAGGAAGCGCCTTCGCCAGATCCACGGCTTCGCCGACTGTAGTCGTCGTGCCTGCAGTCGTCGTCGTTTTGGCCGGGTCATGAGCCAGGACGATGATGGTTTCTACGCCTTGAGTCTTGAGCTCATCAGCATATTTGTTCAGAGCTTCAACTTCTTCGGAAGCGGAAAGGAAGGATACTCCAGCCGTACCCGATGGGGATACCTTGCTAGGCGTTGCCTTCGTTACCGTACCGATGAAGCCGATTTTCACGCCGCCTACTTCTTTGATTACATAAGGAGTGATCAGCGGTTTTTTGGTCGTGTTGTCGATGACGTTCGCGTTCACGTAGTCGAAGTCGACGCCGCTGTGCACGATTTTGTCGTTTTTAGGATCTTTGCCGCCGTACAGCTGGGCTTTCAGCGCATCGATGCCTTGGTCGAACTCGTGGTTGCCGAGGGAACCGACGTCGAACTGCATCATGTTGAGCCATTCCAGGGTCGGCTTGTCGCGCTCGAGAGCGGATACCGGAGCGGATGCGCCCACGGAGTCGCCGTTGTGGAAGAGGATGGAGTTCTCGTACTTAGCGCGGGCATTCTTCAGGTAGGTGGCCAGGATCGGCGCCGTACCTGCCGCTTTGTTGCTCACGGTGGAGACGGTGTCCAGCTGTCCGTGCAGGTCGTTGATGCCGAGAAGATGGACTTCAACATCTTTTGTCGGAGCCGGTACTGCCGCTTTCAGACGATCCAGCGTGAAGATGCCGAAGCTGGAAGCGTCCATCGTGTTCGTGTAAGAAACGCCTTGCGGAAGCACATCGGATGCTTTAGGAGCCGACGTGAACGTAACCTTCACGTTGCCTTTGATCGGCAGGATGGACCAGTTTCCGTCGGCGGAAGGATTCACCGTGCCTTGCTTCTCGATGTATTCCATCAGAACTTCGCGGTTCTCTTTTTGGGTGTCGAGAATCATGTCGGCTGCCTTGACGCCTGGGAAGTTGCCGCCGCCGCTTGCGCGGTAGTTGTTCGTCACGACGATGAATTCCTGGTTCGGGTCAACCGGCTTGCCTTCGAACGTCAGGTCGACGACGCGGCTGGAGTTCGCGTTGGCGATCGAGCCGTCCGGGTTGTATTTCGCCGGCTTCGTCACGTCGTATTTGTAGTTGACGCCATCGATCACATCGAAGTTGTAGACGGCGAATTTGGAGTTCAAGATCGGCTGGGCAGCCGATTTGCGAGGGCTGATCGTGTTGAACGCGCCTGCGCTCATGTCCAGCCAGTCCTTGATGACGGAGCCTTTGACCTTGATCGCCTTGAGCGTGTTGTCGTACAGGTACAGGTCGCTCGCGCTGCGGATCGTCAGGTCTCCCTGGCTGATATCCGTATATTCGGATGGGCCGTTGCGGCCGGCTTTGAACGGCGCTCCAACGCTCAGAATCGGCAGATTCTTCACATCCGCCGAAATGTCGGCGTTGCTGGCCAGCTCATTTTCGACGAACCACTTCTGGGCGTTCGTCACGATTTGGATGGTCGGATCATCCTGCACCATGGCGAAGAAGCTGTTCATCGGAGCGGAAGTCGTTCCGAGCTTCTTGCCGGTGTATTCGATCGTCGCTTGGTGAGCGGCTCCGACGGCGTCCTGAACCGCTTTGTCCGGCTCGACCATAGGAACGTTCACCGTTTTGCCGGCGGCATCCTTCTCGGTTTTGTAGATGGAGCGGGTCTGGGCTTTGGAAGCCGCTTTGTCGACCGCCCATTTGCCGTCGCCCGCAGGCAGGACCTTGAGGTTGATCAGGCCGAGGTACGCGCCGCCGTAGCCGGCTTCCACGGCCGGAGTGCCGTTGATGCGCCCGTTGACGTTGTCGACGACGGCTTTGGAGTTGTTGTAAGGCAGCTTCGTATCGGGATCGATGAAGCTCGCATCCAGCGCGCCTGTCGTCGGGAAGACCTTATGGGTGTGGGAGAACGTGACTGCATCGATGCCCGCGACTTTCGTCAGGGCGTTGACCGCATTCTCCTCCATTTGGCCTTCGGTCGAAGTCGCATCGAAGCCCGTATGGGCCATGGCGACGACAACGTCAGCCTCGTTGTTGTCCCGGATTTCCTTGGCGAACTTCGCAGCCGTTTGGGAAATATCCTTCGTTTTTACTTTTCCTTCCAGACTGACCTTGTCCCACTCCATGATCTGTGGAGTCACGAGGCCGATCAGAGCGACGCGTATCGTCTGGTCCTGACCGTTCGCGTCCTTGACTTGCTTGTCCAGCACGACATATGGCTTGAACGCGTTCTGGTCGTTGCTGTCGTCGCTGTCGTGATCGTCGATATAGATATTGGCGTTTACGTATGGGAAGTCTGCACCCGGGAGGGTGTCGTAGCTTGGGTTGTACTGGCCGATCGTACGCTCGAGGAAATCAAGGCCATAGTTGAACTCATGGTTGCCGAAGGTAGCGGCATCATAACCCATGGCGTTCAGGGCGGCCATCATCGGATGAATATCAGTCGTATTTACAGGCTTGAAATCGGAATGCTGCGCTACGTAGGTGCCCAGTGGAGTTCCTTGAATCAGGTCTCCGTTGTCGAGCAGCAGATTGTTAGGGAATTCGGCACGGGCATTCTTGACGAGCGTTGCTGTACGGTCAAGACCTACCGTGAGGGAAGGCGCGTTTTTGAAGTAGTCGTAGCCGTACACGTTGGTGTGTACATCCGTCGTGCTCAGCAGTGTGAGATCGACCGGTGCGGCTGCGGCTGGAGCTGCAGCTGCCTCTGCGGCATGAGCCTTGCCCGTCGTCAGGACGCCTGCACCGAGTACCTGCGCGGACAGCACGGCGGCTGCCAGCACGGAAGCGGCCGGCTTGTTCCATTTCGGCTTCCAATTCATAGAAATATGAGTCCTCCCTTATTGTTTCGTACTTCGACATTATAGCAGTCGAAGAAAAACGAAAATCATAAAAAGCATAAATTATTCCTAAAGGTTATGTAAAGAAAAATATCATGAGGGCACTTGGAAAGGTGAAAGCGCATAAACATGCATGAACCAGTTTGTAAATTCAAACGGAACAATTCCGTTATCACTGGTCGAAAAAACAAGTGCCGGCTATGCGCAAAAAACCTTGCAGCGTCCAAAGGACGTTGCAAGGTTCAATGCGGCGCTGCGTCCTCGGGACGTCGGAAGGCGCAATCTCGCGCGATCTCCACGAAGTCGCTGGCGCGCATAGAGAGCTTCATGCGGCAGAGAGCCGCTCGAAACGACAAAAAGCTGCAGCCGCGCGACGTACTGCCGCCGCGCTTATGGCGAGCTGAAGATCATTTCAGACCCGAAACGGCCCCCTCTCCGCTCTCGCTTTGTTCCATTATAATGGTAACGCATTGCACCCCCGAATTCTCGAGCAGTTGGATACGCGCTCCGCGACCGTCATCCGGTCCGGGAGACGCTCCGTTGACTCTCGCCCGGCTCTTCGAGGCGGGCAGGCGATGCGGGTTCAGCACGGTGATCTCCGTCCACGATCCGCCATGGCGGTATATGAGGCTTACGGAAGGCCAATCCGCCGGAAGGCATGGCTCGATGATCAGCTCATCTCCTTCGCGCTTCAGACCGAGAATCCATTCCAGGCCAGCCTGATACATCCAGCCGGAGGCGCCTGTGTACCAGGTCCATCCCGCCTTGCCTCCGTAAATGTCCGTCGTATAGACATCCGCGGCCATGACGTAGGGCTCTCCTCCATATCTCCTGACATCGCCCGGCGACTTGGCATGGTTGACCGGATTCAAGAGCCGGAACAAGTCCGCCGCTTTGTCGCCTTCCCCCAGCTCGGCCCATGCCACGATGCTCCAGATGACGCCATGCGTATACTGGGCGCCGTTCTCCCTGAGCCCCGGCGGATAGCCTTGAATATAGCCGGGGCTTGGATGCGTCTTGTCGAACGCGGGAGCGAGCAGGCGCGCAAGCATCAGATGGCGGTCGACAAGCTCGCGGTCGAACGACCGCATAGCCATGGAGGCCCGCTCGCGCGGAGCTCCGCCGGAAATGACCGACCAGGACTGCGCGATCGCGTCGATGCGGCATTCGGCGCTGCGGCTGGAGCCCAGCCAGGCGCCCTCGTCGGTGCATGCCCTCCGGAACCACTCGCCGTCCCAGGCATGCTCATTGATGGCAGCGGCGATCCGAATCCGTTCCTTGCGGTAGTGGGCGGCCCGCAGCTCGTCCCCGCGGCGCTCGCAGACGGCGCCGAATTTCTCCAGCACGACGCATAGGAACCAGCCGAGCCATACGCTTTCGCCGCGGCCCTCGTCGCCGACCGAGTTCATGCCGTCGTTCCAGTCGCCGATTCCCATCAGCGGAATGCCGTGAGGGCCTGAAGTGAGGCCTTTGTCGATGGCCCGGACGCAGTGCTCGTACAGCGTTCCCTCCTGGCCGGAGAGAACGGTCGCTTCGTACCGCTCATGCTCCTCGGGACCGAGCGGGGCGCTTGCGATGAAAGGAGCTTTGTCGTCGAAAACATCCCAGTCCCCCGTATGAACGGCATAACGCGCCGATGCATATGGGAGCCAGAGCAGGTCGTCGGTATAGCGCGTCCGGATTCCCTTGTGCGTTTCTTCATGCCACCAATGCTGGACATCGCCCTCCTCATACTGGTGGGAGGCGTTCAGCAGCAGCTGCCGGCGCGTCAATTCCGGCATGGCATGGAGCAGCGACATCGAATCCTGGAGCTGGTCGCGGAAGCCGTATGCGCCTCCCGCCTGGAAGAACGCCGTCCGCGCCCAGACGCGGCAGCTGAGAGCCTGGTACAGCAGCCAGCCGTTCATCAGCAGGTTCATCTCCTTGTCCGGCGTCTCCACGACCGTCTGCTCCAGCTTGTCCTTCCAGAAGGCGGCTGAAGCCGGCTCCACGGCCGAGCAGCTGTCCGGGCTGCGGAAGCGCTGCGCCAGCTCCAGCGCTTCCTGCCTGCTTGCGCCTGCCCCCAAGGAGAGATAGACGGTCCGCGTCTCTCCCGGCGCCAGCGTCAAAGCAAGCCGGACGGCTCCGCAGCTGTCGGCGAAAACGCCGGTTTCCCGGCTCAGGGCCGCGGTTCCCATTCCTGCCGGGCAGTATACCGTATGGCCGCTTCCGACGAACTCCTTGCGGTTGGCCGTGAAGCTGATGTCTTCATCGCGGTTCCCCGTCCGGTCGGAGCTGATCCTCAGGAAAGCCGAAGCCTCCCGGAACGTATCCTGATAGGCATTTCGCGCAAGCAGCGATTCGGATTCCTCGTCCCATTCCGTAACGATATAGGAGGCCGAAGAATCCCGGCTCACTCCAAGCACCCAGCTGCACATGCCGGTCACGGACAGCCGGCGGCTCCGATCACTCTCATTGGTCAAGGTGACTGCGGTCAGCTTGACGGAGTCGGAAGGATGGACCGAGACGGATATGGACTGTTTCAGTCCCTCCATCGCCGTCTCGAAACGGCTGTATCCGCGTCCGTGAGCGACGCGGAATTCCCGCGTATCCGACGGGGAGGGAAATGCCGTCCAAAAACAGCCCGACTCCTCGTCGCGGACGTAGGCAAGCTCGCCCGGAGGATCAAGAACAGGATCGTTCGACCAGGGGGAAAGCTTGAATTCGCGGCTGTTGCTCCACCAGGTATAGCCCGTTCCCCGTTCGGTCACGAGCGTTCCGAAACAAGGGCCTGCGATGACGTTGCTCCACGGTACGGCCAGCGGCTCGCCCGGCTTGAGCCGGATCACGTACTCGCTGCCATCCGCGGAAAAACCGCCCCATCCGTTGAAAAACTGAAGCTCTCCGGGTTCCGGAGCCAGCGGAATCGCCGCAACGCAGGCCTTTCTACGCGTCTGCAGCGAAGCCTCGTCCCAGCCTCCCGTTCCAGCCGCCTTCACCTCATTCCCTGCCTCGGCAGCTTGCTCCGCATCATCGCCGGCGGTCCGCAGCGGACGGCTGCGAAGCTGGGCTCCGATGCTCGGTCCCGCCGCATCAAGGGCGACCCGAGCGGACGCGACCAGCAGGTCGAGGCTGTCCTCCGAGAGCTTGGCCGCATCCAGCGGATACAAGCCGCCCCCTACGGAATAAGGAGGATAGGACACCGCGGACTGCACGGATGCCGAGAGGGCATGGTGAAGCTCCTGCTGATAGCCTTCGCTGCTCTCGTTCAGCAGCACCAGATCGCATGCGATGCCCAGACGCCGCAAGTATCCGTGACCGTCAATGATGCGATTCGCGAATCCAAGCTGCGATGGATCGCCGATGCGGAGCAGCATGATCGGGAGATCGCCGGATATGCCCATGCTCCATAATCCCGGCTGGCCGGACTTGTTGCGTCGGATGGCTTCCGCCCGCTCGCGTCCAAGAGGCGGAACATAGAGCAGCCTGGCCGCCACAGTCTGCATCGCCGCGGCATCCGCAGGCTGCAGCCTGTGCTGCCGCAGCGAGATTCCCGCGAGCGTCCAGGCCAGATCGGCCGCCTTGTCCATGCGCTGGATGCCGCGCAGCTCGCGCACCATCTGCAGCGCCTCGCCGCGCGAGCCGGACATGCCGCTCACAGCCTGAAGCACAGCCTGCTCTCCAGGCTGGAGCGTCAGCTTGCGGCGCAGCACGAAGGCGGGATCGAGCACAGCTCCTGTCGTTCCGCTCAGCCGTTCTCCGGCGCTTTGCGGAGCGGCGAGAGAATGGCCGCGGCCGATGAACTTCGCCCGGTCCGTTTCATATTCAAGCGGAGCCGACTGTTCTCCATCGGCGATCAAGGCATGGACTCCCCATAGCTGCTTCTCTTCGGGCGAGCGAGGCCGCCGGCAGGCGAGCAGCGCGCCGGTATCCGCGTCATAAGATGTCTGGACGAACAGCTTGCTGAATGCCGGATGAGCGTCGTCGACGGCTGGAGGAGCAAGCGCCAGCTCCAGGTAGGTCGTGATTTCAAGCAGGCGCGGCTCCCGGCTTTCATTCACCAGCCGCAGCAGCCGGATCTCAGCCGGGTGCTCGGGAGCGGCGAACACCTCCATGACGGCGGCGACACCGCCTTCCTTGCGGGAAAACTCCGCCTTCTCCAAGCCGAAGCTGGCGGAGGCTCCCTCCCCTTCCGAACCGACGGGATAGAAACTGGGCGACCAGAACAGACCGCCTGTAAGATCCCGGATATACACGGCCGGTCCGTACGATTCCGTGAGGGCATCTTCCCGCCATCGGGTCATGTTCACGCCGCCGCTGCGGATGACGCCGCTGCCTGCCGCCGTCACGATCGTCGTGAAGGAGCCGTTGGACAGCACGTTCACTTCCGGCACGTCCGTGACCGGATGGCGGAATTCGCGGATGTAACGGCCGTCTTCAGCCGGCGCGCTGCGCGCCGATCCCGGCCTGAGCGCCTGAGGCGCGATGACAGCCGCCTTTTCCGGGATGCGTTCCTGCAGGATAAGCTCAGCCGCCTCTACGCGCGGATCGGCATGGAATCGTTCGGTCATGGGACGCTCCAGCAGCAGATTGCCGAGCGTGAGCAGGCTCATCCCCTGATGATGGGCCATGAAGCTGCGGACGACGCGGTACTTGTCGCCTTCCGGCAATCGGGACGGAGTCATGTCCACCGCTTCGCAGAATCCGTATGGACCGACAGCTCCGATCTCCTCATAATGCCGAAGATTGTCCATTCCGTCCTTGATGTCCCAAGGCAGCGCCATCACAGCCGCATACGGCGCAAGAACGAGTTCCTTTTCAAGTCCTCTCTGGAATCCGAGCCCCGGCACTCCGAATGCTTTGTATTGATAGTTCATGTCGTAATCGAAGGCGTAGTAGCCCGATTCCGAAATGCCGTAAGGCACTCCGCGCTCCCGCGCATATTCCTTCTGCCTGGCGACTACAGCCCTGAACGTGCTGTCCCATATCGACCCGCGATAGGTTTTCATCAGCAAGGCCGGCATCAAATATTCGAACATCGTGCCGGACCAGCTCAGCAGAGCCGGATTCCGTCCGATCCGGGTCAGCCCGCGGCCCAGCCTGAACCAATGCGATACGGGAAGCTGGCCGCTCGCGATCGCGAGGAAGCTGGCCTGTCTCGCTTCCGATGCCAGCAGATCGTAGAGGATGTCGTCCCGTCTGTCCTGGTCGGCGTTGTAGCCGAGCGACAGCAGTTGGGCCTCGCTGTCGTAGAGCGGCCGGAAATCGGTCTCGGCAGCCATTTTCTCGAGCCGTTCAGCCAGCCGGACAGCCTTCTCGAGCGAGGAGGATGTTCCGGACTCGGACCCCGATTCGGGCTCGGCTCCCGATTCCGATCCAGTCCCCGACTCAGACTCCAGCTCCAGCATAGACTTAGTGGTCGAGTCAGAGGGAGGATCAGTCTCGGACGCAGCCGGAATATTCGCATTGAACCGAGCCCGTTCGTCCGGCCAAGCTCCGCTCTCCCTCTGCGCCCATTCCAGCACTCCTTGCCTGACAGCGATCAGGTAGGCGACGAGATTGCCGGAATCGACCGTCGATACATACCGGGGATAGAGCGGCTGCAGCGTGCCGGTGTCGTACCAGTTGAAGAGATGCCCATGCCACCGGTCCATCTTCTCCAGCGTGTCGACCGTAAGCGAGATTCGCTCCACCATCTGATCGAAGGAAATGAATCCGAAATCCCGGGCTGTGACGGTGCAGGCGAGCAGCAGGCCGATGTTCGTCGGCGAGGTCCGCCTTGCCGCTCCTTTGTCCGGATCGAGCTGAACGTTGTCGGGCGGCAGCCAGTTGTCTTCCGCCTTGACATGATCCGCGTAGTAAGCCCAGATGTTCGCGGCCAGATTGCGCAGCTTGCCTCGGTCCGCATTCGACAGCCTCTCCCCCCGTACCGTCGGAGCGCCGTTCAGCCAGATGACGAGCAGCGGAGCAGCCAGCCAGGCCGCTGCGGCTAGAATGGCGGCAGCCTGCCACCCGGCCGCAACGCCGGACAGCCAGCCGGCAACGGGCAACAGCAAGGCCAGCACCGTTCCCGCAACCCGGAACGCGATCAGCTTCCCGCCGCTGTTCCTGTCCGTCTCTGCCGCGCTGGTCCATTCCAGAAGCCTCTTGCGGGATACGTTCAGCCGATAAAGAGTCCGCAAGACGGCATCGGCCATCATGGCGGCCTGATAGGGCAGCAGCAGCACCGACAGGCAGGCTTGCAGGACGGCGGCTTTCAGCTGTCCAGGATGGCGCGCCAGGTAGCGTGGAGCTGCGAGAGCTTGAAGCAGCGGCAGGCAGGCCGTTAGAAAAGCTACTGCCAGCAGCGTCCATCTGGCTCCGGGAGGCAGCAGCAGCCCGATGACGAGCAGCAGGTAGAGCACAGGGGGAAGCAGGCTCCGCCTGAGGTTGTCGACGATCTGCCAGCGGGTGATCGCGCTGAGATCGACTGGCCGCGGCGTGCCGGAGCAGTCGCGCACCTTGGGCTTCAGCCAGCACAGCAGCTGCCAGTCTCCCCGGACCCAGCGGTGCAGCCGCAGCTGCCAGGAGCGGAACGTCTTCGGATGCCCGTCGACAAGCTCGATGTCGGAAAGCAGGCCGCTCCGCAGGAATCCTCCCTCCAGCAGATCATGGCTGAGAACGGCATTGTCCGGAATCCGGTCCGCCAGCAGCCGGCGGAACAGACGCGCATCGAATATCCCTTTTCCCGTAAAAATACCTTGGCCGACACCGTCCTGGTATGGATCCGACACCGCGAACGCATACGGATCGATGCCTGGGTTGCCTGCCCAGAGCGCGGCCAGGCGGGAGCTGGCGGCGGATTCCCTGCTGACCGCGATTCGCGGCTGCAGCACCGCGTAGCCTTCCGCCACCCTCGTGCCCTTCTCGTTGAGGCGCGGCCGATTGTACGGAAGATGCATCGTGCCGACCATCCGCTGCGCGCTTCCGATGGGAAGCTGCGTGTCGGCATCCAGCGTAATGACATAAGCGATCCGCGGAAACACGGAAGCATCGGATTCGCTCAGCGAGAAACCGGTCTGCTCTTCGCCCTCCAGCAGCCTCGCGAACTCGACGACCTTGCCGCGCTTGCGCTCCCAGCCCATCCAGACGCCTTCCCGCTCGTTCCAGGTCCGCTTCCGCTGGAGCATGTGGAACGTGCTTCCGTCCGCGCCATATTGCCGGTTGAGCCTTCGGATTCCTTCCGCTCCGGCTTCCGCAAGCTCCTCGTCCCGCTCTGTATGCTGAGTCCCCGCATCGGGATAGTCGCCTAGCAAGGCAAAGTGAAAGCGCGCATCCCGGTTGGCCAGATAATGAAGCTCCAGCCGATGGACGAGCTCCTTCACCTCGGCAATGCTCGACCAGATGACCGGAACGACAATCATCGTGTCCGCTCCAGGGGGAATTCCAGTCGAGAAATCGTATCGGAGCAGCGGCCTGGTCGGCATGACTTTCCCGATCAGCCCATGCAGCAGGGCGACAGCCCATTCCGATGCCGGAATCGCAAGCAGCAAGGCGGCCAGAACCCAGCCGCCGGCTCGAAGTCCGCCGGCCGCCCCCGCCCAGATCGTGAGGACGGCGGCAGCAGCAGCGAACAGGACCGCCAGCAGCGAGAGGTATGTGCTTGTCCGATGCCGGAGCAAGCCGCTTTCAGGCAGTCTCCGGGCTTTCGCTGTCCGCAGCGCCTCCCGGCGCAGCAGCTGCCTTCCTTGAGGCTCGAGCAGATAGTAAGCCGCATACGCGCTCCGGGGGAGCAATGGAAGCTCCTGATGTGCATGCTCCTCAGCTTTCTTGTGGAGTTTCTCAAGACTGCGGGGACCCGGAGCATCCTTCCCCGATAAAGGAGCAAAGCTGCCTTCCAGGCCGCCTTTTCCAGGCAGTCCATCGCCATCCGCCGCAAGCCATCCGGCTTTCCCGGCCTCCGTGTTCGCGAGCCGGACCGCGCAGGACGCGACCAGGCTCTCCGGCAGCCCCAGCCTCGCTGCCAGCCGCGCCGTGCTTGTCCGCAGCGTCGCTCTGCTCTGCGCATCCATAAGAGGATAAGTTCCTGCCGCTTCGCTCTTGAGCATCACATCGGCTATGCTGAGATCTTCCAGTTCTTTCTCCCAGGAAGTCCGCTCGGCAGCCCTCAGGCTGCCGATCAGACGGCCTGCCTCGCTTTGATACCGGGCTTGAAGCCTCGCTTCATAAGCGTTCAGCCTGGACAGGCTTTCCGTTCCGTTGTCCAGGCGCAGCAGCAGCCAGCGCCGCACATCCTCGGAATCGTCCGCCCATTCCCGCAGGCGCGATGTCAGATGGGCCACGACCGCCCCCGAGAGCATGATGTCCCTTCCGGCTCTGTCGAGCGCCTCCGCCAGAGGCGACGCTTGCGGCCCTCTGCCGCCGGCCAGCGCCTGCTTCAGGATGCGCTCCGCGGCCATGCAGGCATCATGCCGCTGGCGCACCTCCCTGAACACTTCCGCAAGACGCCTGAAAAGGCATGTCTTCAGAGCGAGCGGCAGCGACCACGTCTCCGCGATCGTAAGCACGGCAACCTCCTGGTAAGCCTGGATGAAGGCGACAAACGTATTGCGGTCGTAGCTTCCGCCCGAGACATCCAAATACCCGTCGCAGACGGCTTCCACCCGGGCATGGCCCGAGCGCCTCAAATAAGGAAGGCCGCCAAGCCCTCCGTGCCTCAGCTCCATCGAAGCATGATAGCCCTGCTCCTCGATGAATTCCGAATGGTCCAGCAGCCATTCGGCGGCAGGCTGCGAGCAGCCGCATTCGTCCGAGCGCAGCTCCTCGGCGAATTCCTGCAGCTGCCTGAGCTGGGCAGCAAGCGCCCTCCTCTGCCGGGACGCCTTTCTTCCTCTAGCCGTATCGTGAGTCAGGGCGAGCTGTCTAGCTGCCTGTATATAGGATTCCATAGTCGTCATGAGTCCCCCTGGGTCGCTTAGCTTAGTCTGTCCGCGCCGGAGCACGCTCCGCTATGCGCTTATCCACCTCAACTAAATATTCCCAAAGGGTCCGTATTTTATGACCTTCTCCTCCGATTCCCCTGCGCTGCCTTCTTCCCGAGCCGCTGCAGCCCAATAAAAAAAGATCCGGCGGCTACCGGATCTCGGACGGGCTCCTGCCCGTATACTGCTTGAACTGCCTGCTGAAGAAAAAGATGTCCCGGTAACCGAGCGCGTCTGCGACCTCCGTCACATTGAGCCCTCCGTGCATGAGCAGATGCTGGGCCCGCTCGATGCGCGTCCGGATCATGTACGTCTGGACCGGGGTTCCGATGATCTCCTTGAACTTGATCGAAAAATACCGCGGAGACAAGCCGGCTCGGCCGGCCAGATCCTCCACCCGATGGGAGATGCCCGGATTCTGGCGGATGAAGTTGGCGATTTCCTGGATCGCTTCCGTCAGCTGGTTGCTCGCCTTGCGCTCCAGGACCGGCTGCCTGTCCGCACGAAGCAGGTGGATCATCATCTGCTTCAGGATGAGCTGCGCTTCCTCCTCGGCGGCAAAGGTCCTCACCAGGAAGAGGCGGACATAGCGGGAGAGCATATTCTCGAATTCCACCGTCTCCTCCAGCACGCGGTAGCGTTCCGGTATATCGAGCGGTTCTCCTTCTATGGCAAAATGGATATAAGACAGCACAAGCGGACGCTGCGGATTGTGGACGGCGCTCGTATAGTCTCCGGGGCGGAACAGAAAGCAGCTTCCCGGTCCGACGGGATAAGGCTCTCCGTTAAGCGTAAGCTCCCCTTCTCCGCTCCAGACATAAAAAAGGTCGAAATTAGCCATCGGCTTCTCCCGGCGCGGCCACTTCCAGCCCGGCTCGCAGACGATCTTGGCGAATGACGGCAACAGCTTGAACGATGAGGGCGGTACTTGCAGCATTCGGCCTCCGATGCTCCTCTTGGGCGAGATTAGATTGAAGGACAGACAGCCGCCATGGCGAAGATCAACCTAATCAGCCTTGTTTTTCGCCATCATACCCCAGCATGGAGGGGGCGCGCAAGCTTCATAAAAAATGTCCGAACCCTCCCTCCGATGCGCAAATAATGATATAATAGCACCCGAAGAAAGCATGCGCATGACCGGCATTCCACTCGCGGCCCTTCAGGACGGCAACGGGGACGGTCATGCAGGCAGCGAGCAGTTGATGCATCAGCCCGCCGGGACCCTCAAGCGGCCCGGACACATCGACCCCCGGAAGGACGGAATCGGAATCATGAACCCACTTGCCCAGCAGTTGAATACCGCGCTGGAAAAAGGCAATGCCCATGTGTACGCCATGTTGTCAGGCCTGGGACGCAAGCTTTATTTTCCGAAGGAAGGCATTCTCAGCCAGTCCGCCGAGGCCAAGGCCAAAGCCACGAAGTTCAACGCTACGATCGGAATCGCCACTGAAGGCGGAGCCCCGATGCACTTGAAGGCTATCCAGGAAACGCTGTCGGCCTATGAGCCGAAGGATCTGTACGAATACGCTCCTCCTGCCGGCAAGCCGGAGCTGCGGGCCGCATGGCGCGAGAAGATGATCAAGGACAATCCGTCCCTTGCCGCCAAGTCGTTCGGCAATCCCGTCGCGACCAACGCTCTCACGCATGGCCTGAGCATCGTAGCCGATCTGTTCGCCGATGCCGGGGACGCGGTCATCATACCGGATAAAAACTGGGAGAACTACGAGCTCACCTTCGGCATCCGCCGCGGGGCCGAAATCGTGGAATACCCTCTCTACACCGCCGAAGGCCGCTTCAATGCCGACGGCCTGCGCGAGGCGCTGCTCGCCCAGCGGGACAAAGGCAAAGCTATCGTCATCCTGAACTTCCCGAACAATCCGACCGGCTACACCCCCGGCCCGGATGAATGCCGGGAAATCGTCGCCGCCCTCAAGGCGGCCGCCGATGAAGGCATTCTCGTCGTTGCCGTCACGGACGACGCCTACTTCGGCCTGTTCTTCGAGGATTCCGTCCATGAATCGCTGTTCGGCAGCCTCGCCGGAATCCATGAGCGCATCCTCCCCATCAAGGTGGACGGCGCCACCAAGGAAGAATATGTATGGGGGTTCCGGGTCGGCTTCATCACCTACGCCTCGGATTCACCCGAGGTTCTGGCCGCTCTGGAGCAGAAGACGATGGGCATCATCCGCGCGACGATCTCCAGCGGTCCGCATCCATCCCAGACCTTCGTGCTCCGCGCTTTGCGCTCGCCTGATTTTGAAGCCCAGAGAGCGGAGAAATACGCCATCATGAAGGGACGCGCCAACCGGGTCAAGCAGCTGCTGGACAGCAGCCGCTACGACGGCGATTGGACGTACTACCCGTTCAACTCCGGCTACTTCATGTGCCTGCGCCTCATCGGCGTCAGCGCGGAGGATGTGCGCCAGCGGCTGCTGAACGAATACGGAGTCGGCACGATCGCTCTCGGCGAAAGTGATCTCCGGGTCGCGTTCAGCTGCACCGAGGAGTCCAACCTCGAGGAGCTGTTCAACCTGGTGCATCAGGCGGTACGAGACTTGAAGACGAACGGATCCCGATAAGGAACAGGCAGGCCGGGCCATCGCAGGATGGTCCGGCCTGCCTGTTTTTTTGTCTGGGGAGCAATTGACGGCAAACGGTCCGCGAAACGAAAAAGCCGCATTCCGAACAACGAATGCGGCTGGAGCTCAATCCTCGTCTTCGTCCGCGAGCACCCGCTTCGTCAGCCGGCGGGGACGCAGGAGCAGGATGTATCCCGCTCCGGCAGCGGCGGCCGCTGCAGCGGCCAGCGGCTTGCCCTGCAGCAGCAGAGGCAGGCTGCCGGCGAGCCAGAGCAGCAGCAGGATGATCAGCAGCGCGAGCCTGTCCACTTGGATAAGCGAGTGCAGCCGCTCCTTCTCCGGCAGAGGATACACATGTCGCCATACCGTGTATTGATGCCAGGAACCGAGAGAAGAAGTCTGGAGGCCGGCGATCAGCAGGAACAGCAGCTGCGCGGCGGCCGTTCCCCAGCCTCCGAGCCAGGCGGCTTCGCCAAGCCAGTAGCAGGACAGCATGCCGAGCAGCGTCAGGCGCAGCAGCATGCCCCCAAGCTCCGTGCGGGCCATGCTGAGACTGTACAAGTACGTATAGGTGCTCTGTCTGCGCAGCGGCACGAGCTTGGACAGCCAGCTCAGATAAGGACGGGAGCTGACTGCCGAGCCGAGCCCGGGCACATCCGTGAACCAGCCGAAAAACCGGTAATAGCGGATCTGCGTCCGGCCTTCCTCGCGGATCAACGTTTCCCATGGGAGGCTCTGGCGGGCTGCCGGCCTTGAAGCCGCCCACCAGAGAGCTCCGGAGAGAGCGGTGAAGGCAGCGGCCTTCCAAGGAAGGAAGGCGAGCCAGGCCGCGGCCGCCCAAGCGGTCAGGAACCAGCGCAGCAGCCGCAGCGTCCAGCGGGCAGACGGCCAGGCCGCCTGCCTTTCCCGCCAAGCAGCCAGGCTGTTGGCTGCCTTCATGATCAGAACGGCAGCAAGCGTGATCCAGAGATCGGGCTTCCAGGCGTCAGCCGATTCGGCCGCGCCAGCGAGTATCGGCCAGAACAGCAGCAGGACAATGCCTGCAAGCGCAAGCCCTCCCGGAAGATTATGGCGGAAGGATCTCCGGATGTAAGCGCCCATATGCGCTTCCCTCGGCATGAGAAAGACGAGGTCGGCAGGCTGCAGCCAAGTCCGCAAAGGGCTCCAGGAAACAACCGGCGTCAGCAGGACAGCGCCTGCGGCGATGACGGGAAAGTCGGCCGGCACCTGCTTGATGAATTCCGTATAGTAAACGGCGCTTACGATGATGACAAGAAAAAGGACGAGCGGAACGCCGCTCCGGAGCATATAGCCGACATAGGGCATGGAGTCGCGGTAAAAGGCCGAAGCCCTCTTTTTCCAGATCGCTTCAAGCGTCTCGCCCATCGGCGTCACTCTCCTCCACGATGCCGTAGAAGATGCTCTCCAGCGATTGCCCTTCGGCTCCGCGCGAGCTTCTGACCTGCGCCAGCGTCCCGAGCTCCTTGACCCGCCCTTGGTGCAGGATCATGAAGCGGTCGCAGTAAGCCTCGACCGTCGAGAGGATATGCGTGCTCATGAGGATGGCTGCCCCGCGTTCCCTCTCTTCCACAAGCCGGTCCAGCAGCGAGCGGATCCCGAGCGGATCGAGGCCGAGAAACGGCTCGTCGATGATGTACAGATCCGGCCGGGCCAGCAGAGCGTTCATGAGCATGACCTTCTGCTTCATCCCTTTCGACAGATGCGCCGCACGCGAGCCGCGCTTGGGACCCATTCGGAATTCCGCGATCAGCTTCTCCGATCTTTCCCGGAAATCCTCCTCCGGCAAGCCGTAAGCCATCGCCGTCATCCTCAGATGCTCTTCGACAGTGAGCTCTTCGAACAGCACCGGCGATTCCGGTACATAGGCGAATGCTCCACGATAGCGTTCCGGCTGCTCCTCCAGCTTGACGCCGCGGATCCGGACCTCTCCTCGCTGCGGCGTCATCAAGCCCAGAATATGCTTGACTGCCGTGCTTTTGCCGGCTCCGTTGAGGCCGATCAGCCCCATCATCTCCCCGCGCCTGACCGTAAAATCCAGATCATGCAATACCGGCCTGCGCGGACTGTATCCTCCTACAAGATGACTGACCTGCAGCACATCTTCCTCTGCGAATGCTTCTGCCACTATCGTTCCCTCCCGTGCCTGCAGAATGTGCAGGAACAGGCTTCCGCTTCATTCGCTGCGGAAGCCTGTCTGCCTGAAGGCAAGAAATCCCGGCTTGCTGCGCCGGAGCGGTTATTGATCGGGCTGATCCCGCTTGGCTTTCAGCCATTTCGGGGCCCCTTTGTTCTTGTCTGCCTTGGCTTTCCGCACCTTGGCTCCTTGCCCGGAAGATGCCGTTGCCGCAGCCTTCGGCTTGGCGATTCCCGCCGCAGGCTGCGCTTCGAGCCTGCGGTCCGCTTCTTCCGGCCGTCCGCCGGCAGAATCCGCCGCCTTGCTTCGGCTGCCCGCTGCTGATGTCCGGAATCCGGAGACATCAGCCTTGGCGGCTGGTTTTTGCCCTGCCGCGAGGCCTCGTTGTGATCTCGGCTCTTGTACGGGACGGGACTCCAGCGGGGAATGCCGCTCCTGAGCGGGACGGGACTCCAGCGGAGTACGCGGCTTCTGGCCGGAACCGGATCCCGACAGCTGATCCAGCAGCGGCGTCCGCGACGGCGTCGTGCGGGCCTTCTGCGATGGAGCCGCAGCTCCTCTCGCAGGGGACGGCCTGCGGTGGACATCCGCCGGATCGACCAGCTTGCCTTTGTACATGGCCAGCTCCGGAATGTCGACATCCAGCTTGCGCTTGTACTTGTCGATCAGATAACGCTCGCCCGGCGCTGCGATGGTGAACACCTGCCCTTCCCGGCCCATCCGGCCCGTACGGCCGGAGCGATGGACATACTGGTCCGCGTCTGCCGGAGGCTCGAGGTTGATGACGAGCGGAAGTCCGGGAATATCAAGCCCCCTCGCCGCCACATCCGTGGCAAGCAGCAGCTGGCAGCGCCCTTCGCGGAATCTCGCCAGCGTAGCGGCACGGCGCTGCTTGTTGGCATCCCCGTACAGCGTCTCGACATTGAAGCCTTCATAGGACAGCTTGGCCTCATAGTTGGCGATCTGGTCCGTATCGTTGATGAACAACAGCGCCGAGGCGGGGTTGAGCAGGCGGATGAGCTTGCGTGCCGTATCCAGGCGGTCGCGCCATTCGCAGCCGATGAACGCATGCTCGATCGTGCCGGATACGCGCTGGGCAGGCTCGATGTCGACGCGCTCCGGATTTTTCATCCAACGTTTCTCCAGCGTCTTCAGAACTTGCGGATAGGTGGCGGAGAAGAAAGCGACTTGCTTGTCTTTGGGTGCCGCCCACAAAATGGTCTCCACTTCGCTCGTCGAACCGAGCCCGAAAACCTGGTCCGCCTCGTCGACGATGATCGTCCGGGTTTCGGACATCTTGAGCTTTCTCAGCTTCAGCAGCTCGTGGATGCGCCCAGGCGTTCCGATGACAAGCTGCGGATTCAGCTTCAGCTTCTCGATCTGCCTTTTGACCGCGGCTCCCCCGATCAGCTGCTGCACACGGACTCCATAGGCCTCGCCGTACAGCTCCGCCACACGCACGATCTGCATCGCAAGCTCCTGGGTAGGGGAAAGGATGACGGCCTGCACCGACTTGCTCGTCGAATCGATCCGCTGCAGCAGCGGCAGCATGTAGGCGAGAGTTTTGCCCGTTCCCGTCTGCGATCCAGCTGACACATCCCTGCCTTCCAGCAGGAGAGGAATGGCCTGCGCCTGTATAGGGGTAGGCTCCCCGATGCCGTTCTCCGCCAGCTTGCATGCTGCGGCTTCTTCAATTCCAAGCTGCTTCCAAGTATCTAATGACATCTTGTCTAGTTCTCCTTGTTCGCTCCGCCTCCCCTTGCTCGGGCGAAGGCGGATTCTTTATTTCTTGTTCAGCATCGGTCCGGCGATACGGTCAGCCAGTCTTGGGAACAACCGGTACAGCCTCGCTCCGGCGGCAGCAATCCAAGGCAGATCAAGCTCTGCACGAGGCTTTTCGACCAGATGCACGATGCGATCCGCAACCTTCTCCGGCTTCAGCATGAGCCAGCCTACGTTCTTGACGTAGGAACCGTCAGGATCGGCCTGATCGAAGAAAGGCGTATCGATGGGACCCGGATTGACGGCGGATACGGCAATGCCTTGACCTCTTACCTCCTGCCGCAAAGCATCCGTCAAGCCGACGACCGCGTGCTTGCTGGCCGAATAACCGCTTGATTTCGGCGTAGCGAGCTTGCCGGCCAGCGAAGCGATATTGATGATATGTCCGCTTCGATTGTCCAGCATGGAGGGCAGAACGGCCTTGGTGCATCTCACGATGCCCATATAATTCGTATCCATCATGGATTCAAATTCCTGAACGGAACTGTCGGCAAAAGTCTTGAAAAGACCGAAGCCGGCATTGTTGATCAGCACGTCGATTCGTCCGAACTCTCTGAGCACGCTCTCCATCGCGGCCTGGACCGCCTCGTTGTCCGTCACGTCAAGCCGCCTGCTCCCGCATCGGCCCGCAATGGATGCAGCCGCCACAGCAAGCCTTTGTTCGTTGCGACCGCAAAGCACCGGAATGGCGCCTTTGTCGGCAAGCCTGCGGGCGATCAGCTCCCCGA
Source organism: Paenibacillus sp. D51F (assembly GCF_053345695.1). Taxonomy (NCBI): domain Bacteria; kingdom Bacillati; phylum Bacillota; class Bacilli; order Caryophanales; family Paenibacillaceae; genus Paenibacillus; species Paenibacillus sp. D51F. Next base: position 627,283 of record NZ_JBKFAO010000002.1, read on the forward strand.
TGCCGCTGGTCGCTCCTGTAACCACGATTACTTTGTCGCGAATCATTGTTATCACCTGCTACAAGTGTACTTTATAAGCGATATGATAGCAAAGCTGGCCGGCATGCTCCCCATCTCGAAGAAGGCATCAGGCCGCTCGGGAAAGCCAGCCTCATCCCTCCCCGCCGAAGCCATAAAAAAAAGCTCCCTGGGGAGCTTAGCTTCATTTCGTCATGGAAAAATGCTGTTGCTGCACTGCCGGCCTTAATTCCTCTGTCCGTGCCGGCATCCAAAAAAAGACGCCATAACCGGCAGGCTTATGTTACGATGCAAGTAATACCTGGATGTCCATTTGGCCGATTCCTTCCAGCATCAGAGGCACGGACAGCGCCTGGCGCGTTTCCAGGAAATCAAGCTCCGCTCCCTGCAGCAGCGCCGGAGGCGTAATATCTACATGCACTCCCTGGCTGGACAGCCTCGTGCTGGCATTGCCGCTGATCATATTGCTCAGTTCCGATATGGCGCTGCGGCCGATCTCGTCCAGCGCGTCGACCTGGAATCCGCCCATCATCGCCGAAACGATATTCAAGGCATCCACCTCGCTCATGCCGAACATGATATCTCCGCTCACTTGACCGATCAATTGAATTCTAATCCATATAAAATCGTTGGCGCCGCTCAGCACCTTCAGGCCAATTGGTCCAGGCATGGGTTTGATCTGGACGACCTGTTCCAATACCATGACTGCGGACTCCAGGAACGGATTGATAAATTCAGCTCTCATCGGCACTTATGCTCCTTTTAGACCAAGTTTCACGTCAACCTTATATTGGTAGCAATTATACTAAAATAACTAGTGCAAGTATACCAATATAACCATTAACGCTACTAAAGACCTATAAGGTCAAGGTGAGCATGGTTCTAATTTTGGAGAGGGGGAGGATCGCTCATGCCTGGTATATGGACCCATATCCGATTCGGCCGGCTGGTGCTCGAGCACTCCGGGGAGCGGCGCCTGCTGTCTTCGCCGGAGCTGGAAAGATGCTTCCTCCTGGGGTGCCTGGGCCCGGATTTTCTTTATTGCCATCGGCTGGTGCCATGGCCGAAACGATCTCTCATGAACGTGCTGGCCGACCGGCTTCATCGGCAGGATCCCCTGCCCGTGCTGCTGGATCTGCTCGACGGAGTCTCCGGACGTCATCTCGATGATTCGGAGTCTGACGAAGCTGTCGTCTACACGCTCGGTTTCATCATCCATCTGCTGCTTGATGCCGGCATGGAGCTGGACGGCAGCGTCTCTCCTGACGGGGATATTGCCATCAGCCGCAGCATGAACCTTGACCAGGCACTGGCTATGCATGCACGCCTAGAGGCCGATATCAGGCCCGACGCATGGATGCTTCAGGCCGCCGCCGATCCTCTGCCGGAAACCGTGATCGAAAATTATGAATGCATGATCGCCGTCCATTATGCGGATCTTGCTCCTTACGTCAAAAAGGAAGACTGGAACAAGAGCATGCGCGGCATGCTGGCTGTCTTGAGGCATGTGCAGGATCCCCGGGGTCTCAAAAGCATGATCGCCTCGCGCTTCATCGCCCCGGAAGCCTATTCGCGAGTCCGGAGAGAAGGGCTGGACTCCTTGCATTCAGTCGGTTCATCGACTCTGCATTCCGTCGTAGAGCCGGAACATGCATGGGAAGCTTATCATGACCTTGTGGATCCAGCCGCAAGCCTGCTTGCAATCATCGTCCGCTGGCTGAAAGCTTCCGTCATCCGCAACGAGGCGGCACTGTCCCTTGCGGCCAAACAATCGGCCGCCGCCGCGGAGGATTTCGGCCGGCACGAGGCAGAGCTGCGCGCCGCGCTCGTGCGCCGCATGGAGGAATGGTTCCGGGACCCGCCTGGCCCTCGATGAATCGGCCCTTGTCGGCTACTGGCCTCCTTTTCTTGCCTTGCAAGAATCCGCCCGGTTTCATGTGCTCGTGCTACATCGCTTCGAGGCTGCTGCTTCCGCCGGCGGCGCTGCGGCGAAACCGCATCCGTACCAGGCGAAGCCGGTCATAGATCAGGTCGACCTTGGCAGAGGGTGCAGGCTCCGTGCCGTAAACCCTTTGAAGGATCGGCTTCAGATACTTGTCCCCTTCCTCCTTCAACGCCTCCCAAATGCGCTGCTGCTCCTCCTGCGATATTCCTTCCAGCTCCTTGGCGATCAAGGGCTCCAAATCATAGCCTTCCTGCTCCAGCTGCTCGATCCTTTCCATGAGCTCCCTTCTCTGCAGGCCGGTATCCGCCAGCAGCTGCTCCAATGTCCGTTCCTGATTGATCCCTTCCAGAATGAGGCGGCTGCACTGCTGCCTGTCCATCTTGTTCTTGAATTTGGTCTCCTTCTGCTTGTAGAGCCACTGGATATAGGCTTTGGGCTCAAGAGCCTCGCTCACCCAGCTTAGAGGGAACGCCCTTGCTTGAGTGCGCGCTCCCGTAAGCTCCAGCACCTCCTTTCCATATTCGCGGCTTTTGCCCGGTCCCCACCCCGGAATCTGGGCAAGCTCTTCGAGGGTATGCGGGACATAGGAGCTGATCATGAGCAAGGTGCGGTTCGTCGCCACCAGATAGGCCGATTTCTTCTCGGAGGAAGCCTTGATCCGCCTCCAGTCTCGAAGCGCCTCGAACAGCTCGTGATCCGCATGAAGCTCTCCGTAGCATTGCTGCATGGAAATGATCCCTCCCTTGCCGGCCGGCCGCTCGTCCAGCATGCCGTCGATGAGCGGCGTGAATCCTTCGCCCATCCGTACCGCGACCCCATGCCGGAAAGCGGTGATCATCTCCTCCCAGGAGCTTCCCTCATACCATATGGAAGAGGGCTCCGCATTGCCGTGCCGGGCTCCGTTCCATACGACGGACCATGTTCCCTGCTGCTCGCAGATGGACAGCTGGGCGTTGTCGATTCTCCCGTCACCAAGCGGTTTCTCGAATGAATTCAAAAAGACGATCTGCATTTTTCGCGCACCTCCGATTGTGGTCCAGATCAAGACGATTATCAGGCTGGAAACGCAAAAAGCACCTCTCCCGCCTGCAAATGCAGGCAAGAGAGGTGCTTCCTCCCGGTCGTTCGGTTCTTGTTCTGGTAAATTCATCCTATCATACGGCTCGGCACATATGCAATGCCTTATTTATCCTCCTTGCAAGCGGCAGCCGCATAACATCCATGCTATACTGGATCGGACCCGTCTTACATCGGATGAGAAGGAGGTACGGATCCACTTGCTGCTGAAAGATTATGATTTCATGTCCGATTCGACCGAGCAGACCTCGACTCGTTTCGTCACCTTCATCACGCCGGGCCTCAAGCGCTTCGATCTGGCCGTCACGACGACCAACCGCTTCTACGGCAAAAAGCTCGTCACCGATCTGCAGAGCGGCAAGACAGCCATCATCGGCCAGGATGACCTGGAGGAGGAAGGCTACCTGGAGCATACGTTCAAGCTGGACGAGGAAGAAGCGTCCGAACTTGGCGGCTTCCTGTCGCTTGTCGTCGGCGAAGTGAATTTCACCGACTGATTGGGAAAAGCTAGTACAGCTGCCTTCACGCAGGGGAGCATGACCCCCCGGCAGCAGAGAGGGGCTGTACGAAGGATGGACAACGACATTCGGCGCGGCGACACCGACTTCGCGACAGAAGAATCGCGTCAGGAGAAATACACCGATCTGTCCACGGTCGAGTCGCAGCGCAACGATCTTACGTTCGAGGAATTTCCGGAAGGCCCTTACGGAGCTGTCCTCCATGAAGAGGAGCCGGTTAAAAGCACCCCTTGGCGGCCGGAGCAGAGGCAGCCGAACCGTTTCGGCTATGAGAATCACGCCTTGCACGGCAGCAAGGAACGTGAATATCCCGGCGACGACCGCAGCGGAGCCGACAGCCGGGCTGTCCAAGAGGACAAGTAGCCGTTAGCCGAACTTATTGATGAAGGTCGGTGATCCTCGCCTGTCTGCATGTTCCATATCCGCTCGATCTTTCTCCGCTAGGCGAAGCCTTGCAGGCGGCTGCCGGAAGACTGTGGAAGCTTGGAAGCATCCTCCGAATCGCAGCGCGGCTTCGGTGATAGAGCGCGCAAGAAGCCGCCCTCCCTGTTCAAGGAAGGCGGCTTCTTTTTTTCGTGACTTCTTGCTTTCCTTGATCAGATCAAGCGTACTCCATGCAACAGCAGTGCCCGCAAGCTTCCGCTTGTTCGCGCGCCTAGACTACCCAGCCGAGCAAAGTCAGCAGAATGCCCACCAGGAAACCGCAGACCGCCCCGTTTACCCGAATCCACTGCAAGTCGCTTCCCACCTTGGATTCCAGAAGCTCGACCAGAGCCTTGTTGTCCAAGCTGTTCAGGTTTTCGCGGACAAGCAATCCGAGCCGGTAATGGTTGGCCTCGATCGTGCTCACCAGGACGGCCGACAAGCGCTCCTCCCAGTTGCGGACCAGTTCCTCCTCGCGTTTCAGCCGCTCGTTGGCTGCATGGGCGATGCGGACGAGGCTTCGTCCGCCTTCTTCCTTGTCCCTTTGCAGCCATTGCAGCACGAAAGCCTTCAGCTCGGACAGGCGGGCGACAAAAAACGCCTCCGCTTCTTCCGAATCGACCTTGCCCTCGAGCCAGCCCTTGACTGCGGCGAGCTTCTCTTCATCCTCGGCAATTCCGATCACTCGCGAGCGGAATTCCAGCAGCAGGTTGTCGCGCTGCCTGCTTCCCGGGGTGCCGAGATCCTTAATGCCGGACAGCAGCATGTGCTGAAGCATCGCACCCATTTTCTCCTCGTTCATGAAGCCGGCGAACGCTTGGACGGCAAAGCCCATGAAACCGCCCACCTGCAGCTCCTGCAGCTTCTTCTGAGCGATCTCCCCCAGCATTTTGCCGGTAGACGGCTTGGCTACCCAGTCGACGGCCTGATCGAGCGCATAGTCCAGCGCCTTCTCGTCGAGACCGTCGCGGATGATCGCCGATGCCGCTCCTTCCACCGCCGGGCGAAGGTCCACGCCTCTCGCATAACCGGCGAGCCCGCTGCGCACAGACGCTGACAGCCGTTCAAGCGGCAGCCGCTCCACAACCGCCATCGCGGCGCCGATCACCGCTTCCCGGTTGGACCGCTTGGCCAGCTGCTTCACGATGAACCGGCCCGCTCCCCCGATGAGATTGAGCCGGCGAAGCCGCGCGCTGATGCTTTCCTTGTTGAGCAGCTCGTTTTCCAGCGCCGACACGAGAGCGTTGACCATTTTGTCCTTGTTGCGGATGATGAGGTTCGTATGCGGAATCCGCAGCCCGAGAGGATGTCGGAACAGCGCCGTCACTGCGAACCAGTCCGCTATTCCCCCGACAAGCCCCGCTTCAAAGCCGCCTTGAAGCAGCGACAGCGCGTTGTGCTGCTCGCTGGTGAAGATCGTCGTCAATATAAAGCCACCCGCCATGACGGCGAGGGACGTGCCGGCGGCATACTTCGTTTTCATGCCTGTTCCTCCGATCGACAATAAACGTTCTCCTTGATTATAAACAATTCGGGCTGTAATCAAAATCTTGCCTATTTCAGGGCAAAAGAAAAGGCCGCCTGGCGGCAGCCTCTTCATTTCAGGTTACTCGTTGCTTTCTCGGCCTTTTCCGATCGCGATCCAGTTGATGCTGCCGGCCGGCACCGGACCTATGCGGGTACGGACGATCGTAAGGACGGCGCGTTCCCTCTCCTTGGCCTTGATTGCCGCATAGCAATACGGATGGTCCGTATTCGCGGTAAGGGCATAGGAGGCATCCTCGAACGGCTCGCTGAAGGCCACTTCCAGTTCAAGCTGATCGTCCCGGTCGTCGAAAGCGAATGCCGTCAGCCCGAACTGCTGGTTGAGATTGCTGCTTTTACGTGATTGAACCGGCTCCGGAATCGGTACAGCCGGATGCGTCAGCTGATGGAGGACTTCCGCGGCAAGATGCGCGAGCGTCACGCTGCCTTCAGCCAGCTGCCCGCTTCCTATGCTCGACGGCGCGATATGATTGCTTGTCACGCTGCTTGCGGCCAATTGCTCGCCGCCTATGCTCGACGGCGCGATATGCTCTGACGTCACGCTGCTTGCGGCCAATTGCTCGCCGCCTACGCTCGACGGCGCGATATGCTCGCCGCTTACGCTGCAGGCGGCCAAATGCAAGCTGGTCACGCTCTCCTCAGCCAATTGGACGGAATTCACGCTGCCAGGCGCCAATTGACGGCCGGTTATGCTTTGCTCCTGGACTAAACTTCCATTTATGCTCGAGAAGGCAAAATGCTTGCTGGTCACACTCCCTGCCGCCAAGTGCTCGCCGCCCACACTTCCTGACGCCAAATGCTCGCTTCCTACGCTCGACGGCAAAATATGATCTCCACTCACGCTGCCGGCAGCCAAATGCGCGCTGGTCACGCTCTCTTCCGCAAGCTGGACCGAGTTCACGCTGCTCGGAGCCAAGTGGCGGCCGGTAACGCTTTGTTCCAAGAGCATGCTGCCCGTTATGCTCGACGCCGCGATATGCTCCGACTTCACGCTTCCAGTGGCCAGCTGCCCGCTCCCCACGCTCGCCGGCGCGATATGCTCCGACGTCACGCTTCCAGTGGCCAGCTGCCCGCTCCCCACGCTCGCAGGCGCGATATGCTCGGACGTCACGCTTCCAGTGGCCAGCTGCCCGCTTCCCACGCTCGCCGCCGCGATATGCTCCGACGTCACGCTTCCAGTGGCCAGCTGCCCGCTCCCCACGCTCGACGCCGCGATATGGTCCGACGTCACGCTGCCTGCTGCCAGCTGCCCGCTTCCCACGCTCGACGCCGCGATATGCTCCGACGTCACGCTTCCAGTGGCCAGCTGCACGCTCCCCACGCTCGACGCTGCGATATGCTCCGACGTCACGCTGCCTGCTGCCAGTTGCCCGCTTCCCACGCTCGACGCCGCGATATGCTCGGACGTCACGCTTCCAGTGGCCAGCTGCCCGCTCCCCACGCTCGCAGGCGCGATATGCTCCGACGTCACGCTGCCTGCGGCCAGCTGCTGACTTCCCACACTGGTCGGCGCGATATGCTCCGACGTCACGCTACCAGTGGCCAGTTGGCCGCTTCCCACGCTCGCCGGCGCGATATGCTCCGACGTCACGCTACCAGTGGCCAGTTGGCCGCTTCCCACGCTCGCCGCCGCGATATGCTCCGACGTCACGCTTCCAGTGGCCAGCTGCCCGCTCCCCACGCTCGCCGCCGCGATATGCTCCGACGTCACGCTTCCAGTGGCCAGTTGCCCGCTCCCCACGCTCGCCGCCGCGATATGCTCGCCTTTCACGCTCTCTGCGGCCAGCTGCTCGCTGCCGACACTGCCGGCTGCCAAGTGCGGGCTCTTCACGCTTTCCTGCGCCAGCTGAACCGAGCTCACGCTGCCCGGCAGCAAATGGCGGCCGGCGACGCTTTGATGTGCAAGCTGGCTGCCTGTAATGCTGAGTGGCGCGATATGCTCGCTTCCAATGCTTGACGGCGCGATATGCTCTCCTGCCACGCTGCCGGCAGCAAGCTGCCCGCTTCCGACGCTTGACAGCGCGATATGCTCGCTGCTTACGCTCCCGGAAGCCAAATGCAAGCCGGTCACGCTGTCTTCCGCCAGCTGCAGCGAATCAACGCTGCCCGGCGCCAAGTTGATGCCGGTGATGCTTTGCCGCGCAATCAGGTTCCCCGTAATGCTCTCCTGGACCACATGCTCGCCGTCTACGCTGGCTCGGGCGATATGCCTGCTCTCCACGCTGCCCGCGACCAAATGCCTGCTCCCGACGGCCGAAGCCGCGATATGCCCGCCATTCACGCTGCCTGCTGCCAACTGCCCGCTGCCTACGCTTGAAGGCGCGATATGCTCGCTTCCCACGCTGTCTGCGGCCAGCTGGCCGCTGCCGATGCTCGAAGGCGCGATATGCCCGCTTCCCACGCTGCCGATGGCCAGATGGCCGCTGCCGATGCTCGAAGGCGCGATATGCTCGCCGCCGACGCTGCTTGCCGCCAAATGCGCGGAGCCGATGGAACGGGCTCGAACATGCCGGGCTTCCACGCTGCCTTCATGCAGCTGCTCCGCTCCGATCGCTCCCGCCGAAATATGGTAGCCGAGCATCGAAGCCGGCTTGAAATGTTTGCCCGCCAGCGTCTCCAGCCCGACATGGAAGCCGCTCACGGCGCCGCCTTCGATATGTTCGGACTGAATTGCGCCCTCCTTCACATGAGAAGCATCGATGCTTGCCGGAGCGATCTGCTCCTCTCCTACCGAATGTCGGGCAAGATGCTCCTGTCTGACGCTGCTCGGCTCCAAATGCTCGGAGGCGACAGCGCCAGGGGAGATATGGGCCGACTCGACCGCCAGCTCCCTGAGTTCCCTGGAGCTGACAGCTCCTGCCTGAAGCTGCTCCTGCCCTACCGTTCCTGCAGCCAGATGCTCCTGACGGATGGATTCCGGCGCCAGATGGATAGAACGGATGAGCTGCGGCGTCAAGTGCAGCCCAAGGATGCTTTCCTGAGCGATGTGGACGCTCTGCACCGCTTCCGGGGCGATCGCTGCGGCGTTGATGCTGTTCGCTTCCAAATGCCTTTCCTTCACGGCCTGGTCGGCCAGGGCATCCGAATCGATAAGGCCGCCTGCGAGATGAATGGATGTTACCGCCCCGGCACGAAGCTGCGAGCTGCCGACGGATGCATCCTGGATATGATCGGCTCCGACGGAGGATGTCTTCAAATGGCTGCTTCCAACGGAGCTGTCGGCCAGCTTCGACTCGGTCACGCTTCCCGGCGCGAGTTTGGATTCGGTTACGGAAAACTCCGTCAGCTTGTCGGATGTTACCGACTCCGGAGACAGCTTGAGCGAGTTCACCATATAATCGGCCAAATGCCTTGCGGTCACGGCTCCTTCGGCCAGCGCCCGGCCGCTCACCGAGCTGTCGGCCAGCTTCTCCTGGCTCACGGAGCCGTCCGCAAGGGACGCTGTCCGGATCGAGCCTTCGGCAATGTGCCTGGCGTCGATGCTTCGGTCCGCCAGATGTCTTCCCGCGATCTGGGCTTCGCCAACCGCCTCCGACGTCACCGCGGACGGCCCGATCTGGCGGGCGCGGACGGAACCGGGCGCAAGATGGCTGAATCCGATGCTGTCGTCGGCGACATGGCGGCTTCGCACGCTTTCGGCTGTCAGATGCTCCGGTCCGACGGAATCCTCGGCCAGCTTGGACCGGATGACGGAAGCATTCCCGAGCTGCTTCGCCGTCACGGAGTCGTCCTTCAGATGCCCGGTTCCGACGCTGTTTCCGGCGATCTTCTCTTCCGTCACCGCATCGTCAGCCAGATGCTCTCCGAGGATCGAGCCGTCTTTCACATGGAAAGAAGCGATTGATTCAGCGGTCAGATGGCGTTCCGACACGCTTCCGGAAGCCAGCTTGGAGCCGTCCACCGCATCGGATGCCAGATGCTTCCTGGATACCGCCTGATCCGCGATCTTGGACTTGCTTACGCTTTGGTCAGCCAGTTTGGACGACGTGACGGCATGATCGGCAAGCTTGATCGTCGTGACCGAGTCCGGCTGCAAGTTCACGGAGCCGACGCCAGCATCCGCCAAATGGACGGACGACACCGCTCCCGGCGAGATATGGTCTCCGGCAACGGCGAAGGGCTGGATATGCTCGGGACCGACCGCATTCGGCTCCAGCGCGTCGGAGCCGACCGCTTGATCCGCCAATTCCCTGGAACCGACGGCTCCCGCAGCCAGATGCCTTCCTTCCAGGGATGCATCGGCGACATGAGTACCCTCCACGCTCTGTGGAGCCAGATGGCTGCCCCCGATGGAAGAAGGGGCTACATGGGAGGCGTTTACCGCTTCCTCTGCCAGCTTGGATGAAGTAACCGCGCCGTCTCGAAGCTTCGATTCCGTGACGGATTCGGCCGCAAGCTTGGCGTTGTCCACGGCTTCATTCGCCAGCGCAGGCGTATCGACGGACTCCACGGCAAAATGGATCGATTGGATCGATGATTCCGCCAGCAGCTCTCCGGAGAAGGCTCCCGCCTTTAAATGCCGCGCCTCCAGGCTTCCTTCGGCGATCTTGTCGCCGACGATGGAGCGGTTCGCCAGCTTGTCGGAACCGATGCTGCCGGAGCGGAGCTTGGCTCCCGAGATGCCTCCGTCCGCTATGATCGCTCCGGAGACGGCTCCATCAGCCAGATGCTCGCGCAGCACCGTTTTATTGGCGATTTTGTCCGATGTGACGGCTCCGTCCCGGAGCTTGGCGTTGTCTACGGCGGCATCCGCGATAGCCTCCGAGCTTACCGATCCCCGCTGCAGCTTGCTGCGGGACACCGACGCCGGCGCCAGCTTGGCTTCGTTCACGGAACCGTCGGCCAAATCGGAGGCATAGACGATCGGGGCTGAGCTTCCGCTTCTCCGCCGCTCGGCCAGCCGCTGGTCCGCAGGGGCGGCCGTTTCCTCGCTGGTGGCAGGAGCAGGAGCTGCTTCCTTCGACTGTGCCCGAGCCTCCGGCTGTTCCGTCTCCTCCGAGTCACCGGGCTTGCGCACGCTCTCCGATTGTTCGGCCTTCTCCGGGATCACCGGCATGGCTGCCTTCCCCGACAGCTCGCTCTTCTCCGGCAGATCCGTCTCCGACTTCTCCAGCCCATTCGAGTGAAGAGGCTCTGTATTCAGATCCTTTTCTTCCTGAATGAGCGCGCTATGCCCGCTGGCCTGCGCCGTTTTCCCGCCCTTGCCTTCCTCCCCCTCATTGAGCCAGTTGATTTCCGATATCGAGGAATCTTCAACGAAGAACACTTTTCTGGCCTTCGGCCTTTTCCCTTTTCTGCTGTTCGCCATAACCTCTGTCCACTCCTTGTTGCCCGGCTTCATTATCGCTACTATATGCAGAATGCTTGGGCTTTTGACTCCATATGGGACAGCTGTTCGCAAAAAAAAGGCAGGCTGCGGCAATTATCCGGCTCTTCCCCGAGCATTGCGGCTCCTCATGAAAAGGAGGATCAGCATGCCTTTATGCGGATGGCTGCAGGGGAATCGAGTCCATTTCCCATCTGATCCAACCGGCGGAGCCAGCTTATCGCGGTTAGCCCTGCAATAAAGGACAAAAAAAGGAATCCGGGGTTTCCCGAATTCCTTTTTGGACTCCGCGCTGCCGCAATCCAGCCGCCGCTCGGAGTGTTCATTTCGCATCTGGAATCAAGCTAAGCCTTGTCCAGCGACAGCTCGTACGTCAAAAAAACCGTGTCGAGCTCATACCCTGCCTGTTCGTAAAGAGACCTTGCCGCCGCATTGCTTGCAGCGGTCGAGAGCTGGACCGACTTGGCCTCTCCCGCGGCTGCGTAGTCTCTGGCCGCCTGCAGCAGCAGCTTGGCCGCCCCTCGCCCGCGCCATTCGGCACGCACGTACAAGTCGTTCAGAATCCATGCTCTCCTCATGGATACCGAAGAAAACACCGGATACAGCTGAGCGAACCCGATCGGAGCGCCTTCTGCCGCTGCGGCGAACAGGACCGATTCTCCCCGGACGAGCCTTTCCTGCAGGAACAGGCGCGCGCCTTCCTCATCGGAAGACTGGCCGTAAAAGATCCGGTACTGGTCGAACAACGGAGCGATGGCGTCGGCCTCGGCTGCATCGCATCGGCTGACAATAATGGAATACATTTTCCTATTCATCTTGGTTCCGCCTCCAGAAGCCTTTTCCCTACTATAAGGCGACTGAGCACGCACAGCCCATGGAGGAAGGCGACAAGAATTTGGACTTTGATTGCCTTACGCCTTCGGCTGGAAGCCCTCTTCCTGCAAATATTCCTCCGCTTCCTCGAACGTCTCGAATGCCATCTCCAGGCTCATGCCGGCATACAAATACCAGAGATCGTCCTCGCTCCTCAGCTCCAGCTCATCGCCGTCAGGGCTTACCCAGGCCGTCCTCGCCATGCGGCGCTTGCGGGCGGCCCTGCTTTGGCCGGGCTCGCGCGCAGGTCCGGACGGCGGCGCGGACAAGGATTCGATCGACGCGGCCGCAAGCTCCCGCAACTGCTCTTCGTTCAGGTCGCGGATGCTTGCATACCCTTTGTCATCGGTTTCGTATCCCTTCAGCAGACCGGCGTAGATATATCCGCTTCCGTTCGGATGCAGCCGGTATCCGACGGTTTTCTTCTCATGCTGGCTTCCTTCAAAATGGAAGTTCACCCGTCCCATCGACACGTCATTGCGCGTCAGCTCGGGGAACGAGGATAGGATGTCTAGCTTTTCTTGGAACGATAACATGTGAAACCTCCGGTAATGGGATTGTACTGTGCATTATAGCATAAGATGCCGGCTGCCGGCCTTGCAAGCCTGTCCGAAGCGCTGTGTCCGTGATAGAATGGAATGTTGCCGCTATATGAGATGGTATCGTCATTCGAACAATCTTCTAAAGCAGGCCAGGAGAGGGGAGCGACAATGAACATCAGCGATTACAGTCTGGACAGGCTGGCGTCAGGAACGCCGAGACAGCGCTCGGCGGCTGCCGCGCTGCGCGAGCTGGATCTCTTCGCCATTCTGGAGGAATATACTCCCGTGCTTGCCGGCACGGTTCCTATCGACGTGGACATACCCTCGAGCGATCTCGATGTCATCTGCGAAGCAGGCGACCTGGAACGGTTTCTGCGAGAGACGGAAGCGAATTTCGCTCATTTGGATGGATACTCTTCACAAAGGCATCTCTCCCAAGGGCTGCCGTCCGTCGCCGTTTCCTTCCGCTGGAAGGATTGGGCGGTCGAGCTGTTCGCGCAGCCTCGCGAGGCTGTCAGGCAAAACGCTTTCCGCCATATGGTTGCGGAAGGCAGGCTTCTGGAGCTGTCCGGAGCCGAAGCCCGCTCGGCCATCCGGAGGCTGAAGGAGCAGGGCATGAAAACAGAGCCGGCATTTGCTTGCCGCTTCCGTCTCAGCGGCGATCCTTATGCCCGGCTGCTGGAGCTGGCGGATGCAGGCGACGAGGAGCTGCAGGCGATTGTCGAGGCAGGGATGGATTGGGGTCTTGAAGGAAGCCTTGAGAAGCAGAAAATGGTGGAGAAGACCGAGGAGTATGTGCGGGAACAGCTGAAGCACGACTTCAGCGGCCACGACTGGTTCCATATCAGCCGGGTCGCCAGGACGGCCGATGTCATCGGAGAGGAGGAGAACGCCAACCGCTTCGTCTGCAGGCTGGCAGCGCTGCTGCATGACCTGGCGGACGACAAGCTGCGGGATGGAGAGGAAGCCGGACTTCGGGAGGTCAGAGAATGGCTTGAACGCCTTCAAGCCGACGATGGCACGATCGCCGCCACGCTGGAAATCATTTCGACGATTTCCTACAAGGGGGGCGGAAGGCCGCCCATGGCGACCCTCGAGGGGCAGGTTGTCCAGGATGCGGACAGGCTGGACGCGATCGGAGCCATCGGCATCGCCCGCGTGTTCGCCTATTCCGGCGCCGTAGGCAGGCCCGTCCATGATCCCGGCTTCTCTCCGCGGGCTGCCTTGACGCCCGAGGAATACCGCGGCCGCGACGGAACGGCGATCGCGCATTTTTATGAGAAGCTGCTGAAGCTGAAGGACGGCATGAACACGGCGGCAGGCCGCCGTTTGGCCGCGGAGCGCCATGCCTTCATGCTGGATTACCTGGAGCAGTTCTACGGGGAATGGGAAGGCCGTCGTTAAGAGAACAAGCGCAGCCCAGGCCATAGAAAAGAGAGCCGCCGGACTTCCGGCGGCTCTATTCAGGCTGCGTGCGTGTCGACCGGATGCTCCTTCCAGCCTGGGTCCGCAAATCAGCTCCCCGTGCCGGGAGCCTGGACATGCCGTTCACAGCCTTTGTACGTCGTTCCTTGGTAAGTCAGCTCTCCGACGTCTCCGACGACGGCCAATCCGAACTCGTCCGCAGGCATTCTCAGCTCCACACGGCCGCCGTCTACGAATTCGAAGGCTTCCGATTAAGATGACAAAAACGATGACGATTAATACAGGCCCGAACGAGTCCATAAAAGTGAAAGTCGGATTGGAACCGAACTGTCCTCCCGCTTGCAGACACATCCCTCCATATTCCTATCCGATGTTGTCCGATCTGCCGGTTAGTTCCTGTCCTGCTCAGACTTCTCCTTGCCGGCTCATGCATGCCGCCAGGCGCCGTTCAAGCGCGTTCCCGCTTCAGAATGGAGAAGACGGCCGCGTCGACGAACATTCCTTTTTCGAAGAAATAATCCCTGAGCAAGCCTTCCTCCTTGAGGCCGCATTTCTCCAGCAGCCTGCGGGAGCCGGCATTATCCGGATCAATGAACGCCTCCGCGCGGTTCAAGCCCATCGCGCCGAAGCCGAACTCCAGAATGGCGGACACAGCCTCTGTCATATAACCCTGCTGCCAGCAGCGGGGATGCAGCTCATAGCCGATCTCGGCGCGGCAGTGATCCCGCCTCCAGTTATGGTATCCGCATGTTCCCATGAGCCGGTCCTCGCCTTTGAGGGTGACAGCCCAGCGGAGGGCGGCGCCGCTGTCGATCCGCTCATTGAAGCGGCTGATCAGCGCCTCCGCCTGGCTCAGCTCCGAGAACGATTCCAGATTGTAATACTTCGTCACTTCATCCAGCGAGAAATAAGCGTACATATCCTCTGCATCCGACGAACGCAGCCGGCGAAGTGCAAGCCTTGGGGTTTCGAGTTCTGCGAAGGGTGAGGCTGCCGTCTTCATTTGACCATCCTTTCATCTGATGAGGTCGATTCTATCGTATAAGATTATAAAGGTTGGAATAATATGTCAATATTATTCCGTTATCTTCTTTGCGTAAAAATAAAAAAAGGACGCCCTCAGGCGTCCGCTGGCGATCGATCAACTGATCAGGCTGATCAGGCTTCTGAATTCCAGCTCTTCGAACTTCTTCTCCACGAGCGCGCGATTGACGGACCAGCAGCAGTCGTCCATCGCCAGGGCGACGGGAGCCTCGCAGTGGATCGTCGCGAGCCGCCGGGATAGATGAAGCATGTCCAGGTCGGCCTCGATCTTGGCCCGGACAGTCTTGGACAGCAGCTCCAGGCTTGCCAGAATGCCGTCTACCGAACCATGCTCCTGAACGAGCTTGTGGGCGGTCTTCTCGCCGATGCCCTTCACCCCGGGATAATTGTCGCTTGCATCGCCCATGAGGCCCTTCACGTCGATGATTTGCGCCGGCGTCAGCCCGCGCTCCTCCAGCAGCGTCTGAGGCGTATAGACCATATAATTGCCGTGGCCCTTCTTCATGATGACGACCGACACCTTCTCGTCCACCAGCTGCAGCATGTCGTGGTCCCCGGTCAGCACGAACACCTCGTGCTCCCGGCCGTGCAGCTTGGCCAGCGTGCCGATGCAATCATCCGCCTCGAAGCCGGGAGCGCCGATGTTCGGCACGCCGAAGCTCGCCACGACCTCCTTGACGAGATCGAACTGCGGAATCAGGTCATCCGGCGCATCCGGCCGGTTGGCCTTGTACAGCGCGAACTCACCCGTGCGGAACGTGGTGCTCCCAAGATCCCAGCAGCAAGCGACATGGGTGGGCTGGAACTTGCGCACGGCATCCATGAAATATCGGACGAAGCCATGCACCGCGTTGACCGGCAGGCCGGAGCTCGTGCGCCGGACGCTGCCGCCGTAAGCGGTGGCAAAGTAAGCCCGGAATAAAATCGCCATGCCGTCGACGAGCAGCAGCCGCGAACCCGCCTCCTCCTGCATAACGGGCGGTTCCTCATTCCATGTGAATAAATCCATTCCTTATCTCCCCTCTCCCAAGCCCTGCTTTTTCAGCCAGGCTCCGATTCTCTCCGCCGCCTCTCCCAGACGGTCTGCGCTCTCGACGAGCGCGATCCGGACATAACCCTCTCCCTCGCGGCCGAACGCGTCGCCGGGCACGACGGCTACGCCCGCATCCTGCAGCAGCTGCCGGGCAAACCGGCGGCTGCTCCAAGCCGCACCGCCTGCTGGCTGAGGCACGGCCGCCCACAGGAACATCGTCGCATCCGGCTTCGGGACGCTCCAGCCCGCCCTTGACAGCGCCTCGGCGAACCGGTCGCGGCGCTCCTCGTAGACGTCGCGGAATCCGGCATAACCGGGGTCGTCCATTGCCTCGCGCAGAGCTGCCGAAGCCGCCTCCTGAACGGCGGGAAATACGCCGTAGTCGATGTTCGCCTTGAGCTCCTTGAGAGCTCCCACGGCAGCGGCGTTGCCCGCCATGAAGCCGATGCGGCAGCCTGCCATATGGAAGCTCTTGGACATCGAGTGGAATTCGACGGCGATTTCCTTCGCGCCCGGAATCGTCAGAACGCTGAAGGGACGGTAATCGCCGTATCCCATTTCCGAATAGGCCAGATCGAGGACGAGCAGCGTCCGATGCCTGCGCGCCTTGTCCACGAGCCGCTCCAGCACGTCCAGCTCCGCCGCGGTCCCGATCGGGTTGCCCGGCAGGCCGACAAGCACGAAGCGCGCCTGGTTCCAAATCTCGTCAGAGAGCAGATCGGGATCAGGCAAGAACCCTCCCTCCGCTCTCAGCGGCAGGAAGGCAGCCTCCACTCCCGCCACCGCAAGCGAAGCGGCGTAGATAGGATAGCCGGGATCCGGCACGATCGCCGTGTCGCCGGGATTGCAGATCGCCGTCGCCAGATGCGCCAGCCCGTCCTGGGAACCCATCAGCGTCACGACCTCCGTCTCCGGATCCACCTCCGTCCCGAACCGATGGCGCAGCCACTCAGCCGCCGTCCGGCGGAATTCGATGCTCCCCTCGGACGACGGATACCGGTACGCCCCCGGCCGCAGCGCCGCTTCGCTGAGAGCTTGGCGGACCGCAGCGCTCGGAGGCAGATCCGGGCTGCCGATGCTGAGGTCGATCACGTCCAGTCCGGCTTCGGAGGCTTCCTGCCTCCACCGGGCCACTTCGCTGAAGATCGACGAGCCGAGCCGGTCCAGCTTGTCCGAGCGCCAGCCGCTACTCATGCCAGGCAGCCTTGTACGACTCCGGCTTGTAGCCTACGGTGACCTTCTCTCCGTCCGTGGCGATCGGCCGCTTGATCAGCCTTCCGTTCGAGGACAGCAGCTCCAGCTGCTCCTCCTCGCTCATGGCCCCAAGCTTGTCCTTGAGCCCAAGCTCCTTGTAGACTTCGCCGGAGGTGTTGAAAAACTTCTTCAGCTCAAGCCCGCTCTTCTTGACCAGGGAGCGGAGCTCCTCCTTCGAGGGCGGCGTCTCGAAGACGGGAATCCGCCTCACGCTGCGGCCGGCAGCCTCCAAGTCCTTGAAGGCAGAGCGGCAGGTGCCGCATTTGCTGTATTCGTACAGGATCATTTCCTTTTTGTCGCTCATCTTGTCCGTCCTTCTCCTTCATCATTTCTTTGCCCGCCGTCCTGCCGCAGCAGCCGCTCCAGCCGCTCCAGATCAGGCGGCAGCGGCGCCGTGAATGTCATCTCTTCCCCTGTCATGGGATGCTCGAAGGAGAGCATCTCCGCATGCAGCGCCTGCCGTCCGGCTGCTTCCTCCCAGCTGCCGATGCCCGCTCCTGCCGCGGCCGGGCCGTACATGAGGTCTCCGATCAGCGGACAGCCGATCCAGCCCATATGGACCCGGATCTGATGCGTCCTTCCCGTCTCCAGCCGCAGCCGGACTTTGGCCGCTCGTCCGCCGTAGCCGGCCAGCGTCTCGTAACGGGTAGCGGAAGCATAACCGGACGGGGTCACGATCCGATGGTGAGGAGAGTCCGGATCCCGGTCGATCGGCGCGTCGATGCGGGCGGCCGGAATCTCCGGCACTCCATACGTATAGGCCGCATACTGCTTGCGGATGCGCCCGTCCCCGTGCTGCTCGGACAGCTGCTGATGCACATAAGGGTTTTTGGCGAGCAGCACGAGACCCGACGTATCCTCGTCGAGGCGATGCACCGGCCTGAACCTTACGTTCTCGCCCGCTTGCTGCCAGTGGTGCACGGCCGCGTTGGCCAGCGTATTCGTATAATGGCCGTGGGTCGGATGCACGACCATGCCTGCCGGCTTGCTGACGAGCAGCACCCATTTGTCCTCGAACACGATCTTCAGGGGCAGATCCTGCGGGAGGATATCCTCCGAACGCTCCTGCTCCATGCGGATTTCCGCGATGTCCCCGGATCGCACCGGGTCGCCGGAATAGGCGCGGACGCCGTTGATCATAAGCCCCTGCTCGGTCAGCTTGAGCCGGGAGAGCAGCTTGCGGGAGACGCCGAGCCGCCGCTCAAGCAGCTTGCTCAGCCTCCAGCCGTCCTCCTGCTCTCCGGCCTCGATCCGGATCGGCTCATAATAACCGAATGGGGGGGCGATTCCTTGCGAATACCGTTCCGAAGTTCTAGCGGTCACCACGAAATACATCCGCTCCCCGCACATATTCGGCATCGGCCGTTCCCGTCCGGAAGTTCGCCGCCCGCGAAGCCGCGAAGAAGTAATCCGAAAGCCTGTTCAAGTACTGCAGGACGCCCGGATTGATTTCCTTTGCCGCAGCCAGCGCCGCCGTCCGCCTCTCCGCCCTGCGGCTTACAGTCCGGCATACATGAAGCGCAGATGCCGCTGCTGTCCCGCCCGGCAGGATGAACCTTCTCAGCGGAGGCGTCTCGGAGCTAAGCGCGTCGATCCAGCCCTCCAGCTTCAGCGACATCGTCTCCGACACCTTGAGCTGCTCCGGCTTGGGGGCGGCATAGCTGAGATCGGAGCCGCAGTCGAACAGCTCGTGCTGGATCTCCTCGAGCTGCTCCGTCAGATCGTCCAGCCGCGGATCGCGAGCCGTTTCCGCCCGGGCTGCCCCCGTGAAGGCATTAAGCTCGTCAATCGTCCCGTACGCTTCTACCCGGGCGTCATGCTTGTCGGCCCTGCCCCCGATCAACGAGGTCTGACCGGAATCGCCGGTTCTTGTATAGAGCTTCATCGCCAGCCTCCTGCACTCAATAGGTTAGGTTCCATTATACCATACCGGGCGGCTTCCTCTCATTCTCCGGCTGCTTCCAGCTTAAGGTCGAACGGCGGCCTTGAATCTTCAATCCGAGTCTCTCTTAAAGCTCTCATCGACAAAAGAAGAGACGGATGCATGCAAAAAACCCGCTCCGGCAGCGCCGGAGCGGGTGGGTCGATGGGATCAGCTCAGCTGGAAATGGAGAAACTCGTTGATCTTCAAATCCAGCCTCTGGCTTGCCGCCAAAAGCTCCTCGGACTGAAAGCCCGATCTATCCTCATAGATGGTTTCCATCTCTTTGCGAAGCGCGTCGATTTCTTCCGAGAGACTTCTCAAAAGCGGGGACCAGTCGGGAACATTTCGTAATCTTGGCTTCGCTTCTACCGCTGATAGACAATCCATGCCTGCCGCCATTCTGACATCCCTCCCCGCTTGCAATTGCAATCTTTTTCAATCCGGAATGCCGTTCGCTCGACAGGATGTAAAAAAATTGAATTTTTATTAGTCCTGATTATAGCAAAACATCTTCCTGATTCCTACCTGATTTTGTGGACGAACGCTCCCATTCGATCCAACGCTTCATTCAGCTGGGATACGGAAGTCGCGTAGGAGCATCTCAGATGTCCCTCTCCGCCAAGTCCGAACACGCTGCCCGGAACAGCCGCTACGCCATGCTCCTGAACGAGCCGTTCCGCGAATTCCTCCGAGCTCAGCCCTGTCGATGCGATCGACGGGAAGGCATAGAAGGCTCCCTGCGGCTCGTGGCAGTGCAGGCCGATGTCGCGCAGCCCTTTGACGACGAGGCGGCGGCGCTGGTTGTACGACTCCATCATGCGGTACATCTCTTCCATGCCGTTCGTCAGCGCCTCCAGCGCGGCGACCTGCGCCATATTGGAGGCGCACATGACCGTGTACTGGTGGATCTTGAGCATCGTGCCGATCAGCTCGGGATGGCCGCAAGCGTAGCCGATCCTCCAGCCCGTCATGGCGAACGCCTTGGAGAAGCCGCTGACCAGAATCGTGCGGTCCTTCATTCCCGGCATGGCGGCGAAGCTGACATGCTTGCTTCCATAGGTCAGCTCGGCATAGATCTCGTCGGATATGACGACCAGATCATGCTCCTCCACGACCTTGGCGATGGGGAGCCAGTCCTCGTAGGTCATGATGCCGCCGGTCGGATTGCTCGGATAGCTGAGGATCAGAATCTTGGAGCGGGGCGTGATGGCAGCCCGCAGCGTGTCGGCCTGCAGCTTGAAGGCATGCTCCGCGAATGTCTCCACGCCGACGGCCACCCCGCCGGACAGCGTCGTAATCGGCGAATACGAGATGTAGCTCGGCTCCGGCACGAGAATCTCGTCCCCGGGACTGATCAGAGCCCGCAGAGCGAGGTCGATCGCTTCGCTGCCTCCGACCGTTACGAGAATTTCCTTGGCCGGGTCGTACGCGACACTGAACGAGTCGTTCAGGTATTGGCCGATCGCTCCTCTGAGCTCAGGCGTGCCGGCGTTGGACGTATACTGCGTCTTGCCCGCTTCCAGCGAGGCCACGCAGGCGTCGCGGACATGCCACGGGGTGACGAAGTCCGGTTCGCCTACGCCAAGCGTGATCACATCCTTGCGGCTGTTCGCCAGATCGAAGAACCGGCGGATTCCGGATGGCTTGATCGCCCTTGCGCTCGGGGACAGGTAGTCGGACATGGAACGGCGGACAGAAGGTTCGGACGGAGTTGGAGTCTTGCTGGAGATGGTCATGATCCGTCAACCTCACGGAGTGACCAGCAGCCGCTGATCCCCTTCTTTTTCTTCGAAAATGATGCCGTCCTGCTTGTATTTCTTCAAGATGAAGAAAGTCTTGGTCGAAAGCACCGAGTCGATCGTCGACAGCTTGCTGGAGACGAACGAGGCCACTTCGTTCAGCGTGCGGCCCTCCACCTCGACGAGCAGATCGTACGCTCCAGACATCAGGTAGACCGTCTTCACTTCCGGGTACAGGTAGATCCGCTCCGCGATTCCTTCGAAGCCGCGGCCGCGCTCGGGCGTAATCTGAACCTCGATCAGAGCCGTCACTTTCTGGTCGTCCACCTTGCTCCAGTTGATTACGGGCGCATATTTGACGATGACGTGATCCTGCTCCATTTCCGCGATCGCCTGCTCCACCTCTTCCTGAGGCTTTCCAAGCATCGTGGCGATCAGTTCGGGGCTCCTGCGAGCGTCTTCCTTGAGCAGCTCGAGCACCTTGAATTTCATTTCGTTCATCGTCTTTGACTCCCTTCCTGAAGCGTTATAAAGAACATTTTACACCGTTAACAAGCTATTTGGAAAGTGAAATCGCAAGCTTGTCCGCCAGATGCAGATCATCCCCATGCCGCTCGTCCGGCGCTCCAGCCTCGTCCCCACTCCCGATTCCGCGGACTCCGCCATCGCGACAAACTTCCTGACGAAGACAGAGCCGTACGCCGGAGGCTGATCGCGAAGCAAGTTCCGGCACAAAAAAAGACAGGCAGGGAACATGTCCCCGCCCGCCTTCTTCCGGCTGCTCAACTATAGAAATGCTGGTGCTGATGATCCTGCACGGGCTGCGGAATCTGCGGCTGCACATACTGCTGCGGAGAGTGCATCTGCGGCTGCATGTAAGGCTGCTGCGATTTCGCCTGAGACTGCATGTAAGGCTGCGCCGCCTGGCCGCTCATCCGCTGGTGGAGAAATTGCTGGGTCTGCTGCTGCTGCTGCTGGAACGAAGCGATATTCTTCTGGATGTCCTGGCGCAGCGCAGGCGAAGGCACCGTGTACATATTCGCCTGCTGCATGGCGTTGAACAGCTCTCCTTGCAGCTGCAGGGTGCTGTTCGTCAGAGACGTGAACATCTTGCGCACTTCGGGACAGGAGCTCTCCGTCGCGGCCGTCGCGTATTCGCGCACGACCCGCTTCAGGTCGCACAGGACCGTATTGGCCCACGCGTCTTCCGGGAACGGAGTCTGCATGGCGTTTTGATTTTGCTGCTGATACATATATTGGCCTCCTTGCTGGAATGGTTGTCAGCTTTGCGGCGAGGACGGAGCCATCGTCTGATGCTGGTACAAGCTGTTCAAGAGCGCTGCGTAATTTTGCTGGTGGTTCATGACCATTCTCGAGGCGAGCTGGCTGACGCCGGGATTGCCCACGCTTGTAGCCATGCAGGCGCATTGCTTCATCAGCAGGTCCTCATTGGTCATGGAATCGGAGATGTATTGAATTTCCTTGCTGGTCATCGGTTGCAGCATGGTGCCCACTCCCTTGGTTTTGAATTGCTTCCAAGCTGTAGGATGCCCCGTCGGACTGTCAATATGTACCCTCGGCGCCAACTGCGGCATAAGTGCGGCGGGCGGGATTCCGAGGTTAGAGATGCAGCGCTTCGATTGCGGAGAAATGCAGGCAGACGCTGCTGCCGGACGCGTCCGTCAGCGTGACGAGCTGACCGTCGATCGCGGCAAGAACGCCGGACAGATCCGGCAATTCGCCTCTTCCGGCAAGAATGAATTCCCCCTGCAGCTTGGCCAGCTGCTGGGAGAAGCTGCGCGCCAGGCCAAGCGACAGCGGGCGCAGCGGAAACTGTTCCAACGTCAGATGGTACGGCGCCAGGCCTGGTGGGTAGGGCGAGAGGCAGCGCAGTCTGCCGAGCGGGACAAGCACGACCCCGTTCATCGGCACGCAGAAGATCAGGAAATCGTTCATGACTCCCGCCAGGTAGCCGTGAAGCTGCCGATGGGAGGAAAGCTTGATTTCGGAGAACGAGCCTTTGGACGCCAGCAGGATCTTGCGGTAGCTCATGCGCTCGGACGGGGTGCGGTAAGGATGGTCATCGACGATCGGGGAGCCTTCGGGGACGGGAACGGTGGAGACGGACAGCTCCTTGACTTGCACCAGAGGAATGTAGCCGTGGCGCTGCGACGGGAGGATGAACATGGAGAGCACGTCTTCGCCCATCTCGCATAAAATTCCCTCCAGCCTGCCGCCTCCTTCCAGAATGACGGTTACGAAGCGGCTCTGCCAGGGATGTTTGGATTTCATGGATGCTGTTGGATCGCCTCCTCTTGAAGGAAGAAGCTCTCGGACGCATAACCGCTCTTCCTGTCCCCAGTATATGCAGCCTGTCTTCACGGCGACAGGGAGGTTGGCGGAGCGGGAAAGCTGCCGGCTGCCGAACCATCCTGCCGTATTCCGAATAGGGTAACGCATGGGCGGATACGCCGCATGCCGAAGGCGGAAAGAGGAGGATGGGCATATGCGGACAGGAATTCCGGAGCGGGCGGTGTTGATGGGACCGGATCAGAGGTCGGAGCTTGACCGGGATATATGGAGCCGCAGATATGTGCCTGCGAAGCTCGGCATCGGCGGACGGATATCAGGCGCAAGAATCCGCTACAGAGGCGGACATACGCGGGAATACGCGAAGAAATCCTATGAGATCCAATTGGACAGCGGGCTGGTCCTTCATTGGAATGCGGAATCGGATGACCCTTCCATGATCCGCAACGCGCTCAGCTTTCATTTCATGGAGCGGATCGGGGTCCCTTCCCCGCGCACGCGCCCGGTATGGCTGTCGGTCAGCGGCAAGCCGGACGGCATCTATCTGGAAATCGAAGCCGTCAACTCCCGCTTCTTTTCCATGCGCGGAATCCGCTACCGGTCTCTTCTGTATGCGGCCAACGACAGCGCCAACTTCGAGCTCAAGGATCCCGAGTCCCGGCGCCGCAAGCGCTCTCTCTCTGACGGATACGAGTTCGTCGAGGGAGACGGGGGCACGCTTGTCCGGTTATCCGACTTCATCGGCCGGCTCCATCGGCTTAAAGACTCGAGCCTGCAGGAGGCGATCGAGGAGCGGCTTGATTTGGACCTGTATTTCAAATGGCTGGCCGGAGCCGTGCTCACCGGCAACTACGACGGCTTCGAGCAGAACTACGCCTTGTACGAGGATGACGCTTCCGGCCGCTACGGGATCCTTCCTTGGGACTATGAAGGCACATGGGGCCGCAATTGCTACGGCAAGCCCTGCTCGGCTGATCTCGTACGAATCCAGGGCTACAACGGCTTGACGCGCCGGATCTTCCAGTTCCCGGAATGGAGAAGGCGATATGCCGAAGAGCTGGAGCGCGTCATGGAGACGGAATTCACGGAAGAGAGGATCGGTCCCGCCGCGGGCGGCATGCTGGAGAGGATCGCTGCGGCCGTCAAGCTCGATCCAGCGCGTGCAGCGACGCTGAAGGCGTTCAGCGGAGAGAAAGCCTTCATCCTCGCCTACATCGGCAAACGCCGCCGATTTGTCAGGGCTGAGCTGAGACGCTGGCTTGGTGATGGCGCAAGCTTGCCTCGCCGGCAGTTGGCGGGCGGTTCCGCAGACTGATCCGGCAGCTGGCGGTTCATAAGACTGAGCCTGCTGTTGACGGTTCCTTTGACTGGGCCGGCAGTTGGCGGGCGGTTCCGCAGACTGGAGCCGACAGTTGGCGGGGCACCCGCAGACTGGGCCGGCAAATTCATGGCTGTCTCCCCGCTGCGGCCGACGCCTGCTGCTCCTGCGGCCTCAGGGAACGCCTGATGAACCACCAGCCGGCGATCGGAGCAGATCCCAGAATAAGCAGAAGCCAAGCCAGCCGCTCCGGACTCGGGGTTCCTCCGGCAGCCACGACGAGGAACGCCGACACTCCCGCCACGCGTCCGACTGTGAGCGAGGCTTCTCTAAGCGCCGTATATTCCACCCTTCTCCTTGCCGAATCCTCGCTTCTTCCGATCAGATCAAACACGGCGGAAGTCATGGGAATCATATAGAGCGGAGCGAACAAAGACGTCCCGATCCCAAGCAGAAGCAGCGTGGAATATTCCACTCCGGCCAGAAGAGGAGCGATGACCGCCGTCATGGCCAGCGTACCCGCCAGCATAGCCGCGTTCCGTCTGGACGGCGTCAGCAGCTTGCCGCAGATCCAGAAGCTCACCAGGGCGACAAGCGAGGTGACGAGATAAAAGGTGCCGAGCTGCTTTTCCTGCTGGGTCGCCGCGTATACCGTCAAGCCGATCAGGAACATGAAGACGCCGTCCCTCAGCCCTTGAAAAAGAATGGCCGGCACGAAGCGGCGCCACGGGCTTGACGGATTCCTCAGCTCCCGTATGGCCATGAACCATTCGTATCGTCCTTGAGGCGGTCTTTTTTTCAGCTTGGCGCTGAAGACAGCGGCCAATACGAACAGAGCAAGCGACAAGCCGAAAATAACCGCATATCCGGCATCGCCTCCACGGGCAGCGATGATGATTCCGGACAGCCATGGCGCGAACATGCCGACCCCCGAACCGAGCAAGCCGGCCCAGCCGTTGAACCGGTCCCGGTTGTCCCTTTCGGTAATTTCAAAATAGAGGACATTGTAAGCGAGCCAAAAAAATCCGCCAGCGATGCCATGCAGCATGCCGAGCGGCGCGGCATAACTTCGGGCCGCTCCCCCCAGCAGCAGCACGCTCAAATAAAAGATGCCGGATAAAGCGACGCCGGTTCTCAGCGAAAGCACCAGTCCCTTCTGCTTCACCCATGCCCCGGCGAGCCATACGCATATTCCTCCGCATAAGTATTGGAGCAGGGAATACACGCCGACCAGGCTGTAGTTATGGCCTGCCTTGAACAGGTAGACCGGTACGAACGTCCCCGAAAAGGCATTCGCCGCATTGAACAAGGTCAGCACGACGAGCAGCATCGCGGCTTGGCCGTCGATGGCCGCCGAGCCCCGGCTTGCAGCCTCCTGCCTGCCGCCCCTTCCGATCGGCATTTCTCCCGCCATTGCAGCTGCCTCCACGTCTCCTCTTCCCGGTTCCGTGCCCTGTCCGGGAACAGGCAAGTCTGCCGGAGCAGACAGCCGCCGCCTGCGATATTTGCGTTTGCTCATGTCTGCAGCCACCTCCATCATGACAGCATTCCCCGGCCGCCCAGTTCGTCTGCATGCCTTTATTTGGTTCAGCGGGAAGACATTCGTTTCTTTTCCTTTGGAACATAAAGCTAAAAAAACGAAAAGGGCTGCCCCTGGTCATTTTCATGACTTGCAGGACAGCCCCGGCTTTTGTTCAGCCGTCGATTCGCAAAAACAGCAGAATCAGCTTTCCGCGCCGAGCGCGGAAGTCAAGAACCCCCTCGCATCGCGGTCAAGCTTGAGCGACACTTCATGGCAAGCCGGGCAGACGTATACCTGCAGGCTCGGCGACGGCGGGAGGAGCGGCTTCTTCAGCGCCGGAGGCGCGGCCGGCTCGAATGGAGCCAGCTGCTGGGTGCCGCCGAACAGCATGTACTCTCTGCAGGATGGACATTCCGGCATTTCCTCCTGATCGTCCATGATCCGCTGGATTTTCTCGTCGGCCTGCAGCCAGGAACGAGGCCTGCCTCCTCCGGCCCAGCCCGTGTCGTCGCCGGCCTGATCGTCTTCATCCCAGTCCGCAGCTTCGCCTTCCTCTGCCTCTGCCGCTTCAGGTGCGTCCGCATCGTTCTCGCCAAGCTTCAACGTCCGGTATCCGGTCAGCTCGTTCTCGCAATGAGGGCAGTACTCTTCCGGACCGATCTCCTCATCCCATACGATCTCGGTCGAGCACCAGGGGCAGATCAAGCCTGTTTCCTGCATTTCCTTGCTCATCGGCTCCGTCTCCTTCCGTCAATTCAAATAGATGATTCCCAAAACAAAAAACAATACCGCAAGCACGGCCAGCGTACCCCATAAGTATTTCATCCCAAGCCCTCCGCTGCTTATGCCTCGCAAGTCCGGCTTCTATATCGTTCCTCCGATCACGAAGGAAATGGAGACGGATATGACCATTGCGATGAATCCAACCGCACGGTTATCCTTCCTGATTTCCTCGTCGATCCGGAATACCGGAGTCAGAAACTCGAACAGAAAGTAGGCGAGAAGCAATATGATAAACCCGTATGCGCCCCAAAGCAAGCCCGCATAGATGGAATCCCCGGCATTGGCGGAAAAACGGAAAATGTTGCAGATGCCGAATATTTTGCCGCCGGTCGCGAACGCGACCGCCATGTTGCCTTTGCTGATTTCATCCCAGCATTTATACTTCGCGACCCATTCGAACAAGGATAAGAACAGGATCAAAGCCATGATGGCTATGGATACATAAATCAGGGAGGAAAAGTACTCGTTGCGAAGCAGACCATCGACAATTTTGTCCATTCCTGCACCTCCTCCCTGCTTGCCTTTGCTTCAATAAGGCGCTTCTCCATAGCCCGCCGCAGCCGCGAGGCTTACTTCAGCTCCGCGACGGTCACTCCCGATCCGCCTTCGCCATAGTTGCCCAGACGATAGCTCTTCACAAGCTTGTGGCGGCGCAGGAAGTCCTGAATGCCCGTCCGGAGCACTCCCGTTCCCTTGCCATGGATAATGTACACCTGCCCCATCCCCGACAAGAACGACTCGTCCAGGAACCGGTCGACCTCGATGATGGATTCATCCAGATTGCTGCCTCTGAGGTCGAGCTCCATCTTCACGCTGTCGTCACGGGTGCGCTTGAGCGTCGCCGAAGCTTTGGGCGGCTGCGTCTTCGGAGCCGGAGCCTGCTTCACGAGCTCCAGATCGTCTTCCTTGACCTTCATCTTGAGGATGCCTAGCTGCACGGTAGCCTCGCCCCCGGACATGTCTACGACGTAGCCCTTCTGATTCAGGCTGTGCACGATAACCTCGTCCCCAGGACCGATGCTGCGGCCGGCTTCCGCTTTCTTGCGGGCGGACTGCTTCCGGACAAGCTCCGGAGAAGCCTCCTCGAGCCGCTTGCGGGCTTCGGTCAGCTTATGGTCTTTGACCGCCGCTCCTTCTTCCTTGGCAAGCTGGCGCAGCTCCGAGATGATCTCTTCCGCTTCGCGCCTCGCCTTGGCCACGGCAAGTCGGGCTTCTTCCTGCGCTTTGGCCAGCATCCGTTCCCGCTGCTCCTCGAAGCGCCTAAGCTCCTGATCGTACAGGGTGCGCTCCTCTTCCAGCTCTCTGCGAAGCGCTTCGGCCAGTCCGCGCTCCGCTTCAGCGCTTTGGCGGTCCCGCTCGAGCGAAGCGATCATGCTTTCTACGCGGAGATCGTCCTCGCTGACTTCACCCCGGGCCTGCTGGATAATGCCTTTGTCGAGACCAAGCCTCTCGGCAATGGCGAACGCATTGCTTCGGCCCGGCACGCCGACCAGAAGGCGATAGGTCGGACTCAAGGTCGCGATATCGAATTCCATGCTCGCATTGATGAGTCCTTCGCGGTTGTACGCATAGGCCTTCAGCTCGCTGTAATGGGTCGTGGCCAGCATGCGGGCGCCGGACCGGTGGATATGGTCGAGAATGGCGATGGCGAGCGCGGAGCCTTCCGCCGGATCCGTTCCGGCGCCAAGCTCGTCGAGCAGCACCAGGCTGCTCGATGTCATGCGTCCGAGAATGCGAATGATGTTGGTCATGTGGCTGGAGAACGTGCTGAGGCTTTGCTCGATGCTCTGCTCGTCGCCGATATCGGCATAGATGGCATCGAAGACGCAAAGCTCCGTACTGTCGTCAGCCGGAACGAACAATCCCGACATCGCCATCAGGCTGAGCAGGCCGACCGTCTTGAGCGCGACCGTCTTGCCTCCGGTATTAGGACCCGTTACGATGATGCCGGTATGGCTTCCTCCCATCTCCAGATCGAGAGGCACAGCCTTGTCCCGCTCGATCAAAGGATGGCGTCCTCGCCGGATGCGCAAGTACCCGTTGCCGTTCATGGCCGGGCGCTCGGCTCGCATGCTATGCGCAAGCACGGCTTTGGCGAAGGCGAAATCCAGCTGTGCAAGCAGATCGTGGTTGATGGCCAGATCCTCGGCCGCTTCGGCCGCCTCGGCGGTCAGCTTCTGAAGGATGCGCTCGATCTCCCGCGCTTCCGCAGCCTTGACCTCCCGCAGCTTGTTGTTCATCGCGACGACTGCCTCCGGCTCGATGAACAGCGTCGCGCCGGAATTGGACTGGTCATGGACGATGCCGCCGAAGTGAGAGCGGTACTCCTGCTTCACCGGGATGACATAACGGTCTCCCCGCAGCGTGATCAGGCTGTCCTGAAGCATCTTCTGGACGGAGGAAGAGCGCAGCATCGATTCGAGCTTCTCCCTTACCTTGCCCTCGCCCTGTCGGAGTTCCCGGCGGATCTGGGCCAGCTCGCTGCTGGCGCTGTCGAGGACATGGCCGTCCTCGTCGATGCAGGCGAAGATCGCGTCCTCGAGCTCCTTCCGCGGATAAATGCCTTCGGCGATATGCTCCAGCAGAGGAATCGGATGATCTTCATGCAAATGCAGGATATGGCTTCGGACCCTGCGGGCTCCTCTGGCGGTAAGCGCCGTTTCCAGCAGCTCCGCCGAGCTCAGCGTTCCTCCGATGACCGCCCGCTTGAGATGGGCGCGGATGTCGGCAATGCCGCGGAACGGGCCGATACCTTTCAGACGGTATGCCGCCGCCGCTTCCTCGGTAGCTTGAAGAGAACGGTCGACATCGTGAAGATCCGAAGAGGGAGCGAGCTCTTCGGCCAGACGGCGCCCCATCGGGGTCGATGTATGTTGAAGCAGCTGATCGATGATTTTGGCATATTCGAGTGTATGCAGGATTTTGCTGTCCACGAGCGTCATGCAGCTCCTTTCAACGTCATTATACCGGAAGCGGGGAATCCGCGCACGCAGGTCAAATCGGCTATACATGAAATAGCCCGAAAACATCCACACTAGGAAGCGAAGGCTGAGTTCAAACTTCAATTCACTAAGGAGGTACCCGCATGAGCTTTTTAGGACATGTCGTTCGTTTTATCGTCGCGGCCATCGTTCTGATGCTGGTGGGTTATATCGTTCCCCAGTTTGCCGTAGGAGGATTCTGGAGCGCTTTGATGCTGGCTCTGGTCATTGCTCTGCTTGGATGGGTCATCGAAGGCATTTTCGGCAAAAGAGTGTCCCCCTTTGGACGCGGCATCGTCGGCTTCATCGCGAGCGTCGTCGTCATCTGGCTGGCCCAATTCATCGTCGGAGGAGTACACGCGACCTGGCTCGGCGCCATTCTGGCCGCGCTTGTCATCGGGATCATCGATCTCTTCATTCCGACGCCTTTCGATGCCGGCCGCAGCAAGAAAGAGCATTGAACGAAGGCACGAAACGGAGCAGTAAACCGCTCCTTTCGTGCCTCTACATATGTCATTTTTTGTTCAAACCCTGTCCGGCATACTCGTTTCATCCCTCATCCAAATTCGTTATGATAGATAGAAGATAATCCGAAAGGGGACAAACACTGTCATGTTGCATAAATGGGGAAGAAAGCTGCCGCTCGCGGCCGCCATGGCCGTACTTCTCGTGGCTCTTGCCGCATGCGGCTCCGGCGCGAGCAATTCCGCCTCCACGATGGAGGATTCGACTCCAGCCTCCCAGGAGGTCGTCGTGAAAGCCACCAATTACAAGTTCGACCAGCAGACATACGAAGTGAAAAAAGGCGAGCCGGTGCGGATCAAGGTCGAAACCGACGGCATCCACGGCATCAAGGTCGCCAATACGGATATTGCCTTGAAAGCCGGACAATCGAAGGTATACACCATCAATGATGCCGGCGAATATGAAATTGTCTGCAGCATACCATGCGGACCCGGCCACGAAAAAATGCGCGCGGTTCTCAAAGTCCAGTAAGGTTGAGTTCTTCCAGGGAGCTTCGCTCCCAAATTATGCAGCGGGCATGAAGTGTGCCGGCATGATAAAAAACCGTCTCGGTTGCCGCAAGCGGCAAAGAGACGGTTTTTTTGAGCTTCAGTGAAGAGCGTGCAGGCGTCGCAAAGCCTGTCAGCTCTGTTCGATCAGCTCGATCCATTCGTTGTACTCCGTCTGCAGCTTGGAATATTCGCTGCGGAGCTTTTCATGCTCGATCTTAAGCCGTTCATGGGATTCGGCCAGCCGCTCGTTTTCCGTATGGAGATGGCTGATGCCGTCGCGATTGTCCGAACGCTCCGCTTCCAGCTCCTGCAGGACGCTCTCCAGCCGCTCAAGAGCTGTTCCCGATGCCGCAGCCTCCTGGCGGGCACGCTCCATCTCCCGCCGCAGCTCGGCTTCCGTGCCGGATTGCTCCTCCTGCTCTTCAGCCAGCTGTCTAAGCTGATCTTCACGCTGAGCCGCCAGCTGCTGCAGCTCCCGAAGCTTGTCCTCCAGCTGGAGCATCCGCTCCCCGGCTGCACGCTCGGAAGCTTCCCGCTCCGCTTCCGCCTGGGCCGACCGCTCCGCGGCCTGCCGCTCCAACGATTCGGCGCGCGCTTGGGCGCTCCGGAGCTCCTCAAGCAATCCGCTTACGCGGCCCTGATGGCCTTGCTCGACTTGCGCAAGGCGATCTTCGGCTGCCGCCAGCTTGGCTTGCAGCTCCTCCAGCCGACCGCGGGCAAGATCCAGATCCTGCTGGGTGCCGCGGAGCTGGGCTTGCGATGCCTCAAGCAGCCGGCCGCGCGCCTCCTCCTGCTCAAGCACGGAGTAGAGATGCTCCTCGGCGTCGCTTATCCGCTTGCTCCATTCCTCCTGCAGCGCGGCATTGGTGGCCGCAACCTCTCTAAGCCGCTGTTCCAGCCCGCTTCGTTCCTCCGCCCAGCCGTCTGCGCTGCGAAGAAGCTCCCCTTGATGGGCATCTTCCAGCTTCTTAAGCTCCGACTGCCATTGGTCGCGGTTCCGGGAATGGCTCTCCTCCAGCTTGGCGGCCTTGGCTTCCGCCTTGGCTGCGATTTCTTCCGAACTCGCGGCTGCCGCTTCCGCCGAGGCAAGCTTCTCGGCCGCAGCTGCGGCCGACAGCCTCATTTCCTCGCGGATCCGCTCCGCCTCGGCTGCCGCTTCTTCTCTCACACGCTCCAGCTCCGCCTCGGCGTCCTTCGAGCGCTCCAGCTCCCTGCGCTCTGCGGCTTCCTTCACATGCTCGATCTCCCGCGCTGCGCGCTCCAGCGACTCCCTAAGCTCGCTTGCCGCAGCTTCCCGCTCGGCCGAAGACGCCAGACGCAGTCGTTCCAGCTCGGCCTCGAGAGAGGCCGTCCGCTCGCGCAGCCGCGCTTCAGCGTCGATACGGGCCTGCTCCGCCTCCTGCAGCAAAGCTTCGGCAGCGGCCAACGCCTCGCCAAGCTCGCTCTCATGCTGCTTGCGCAGCTCTGCCTCACGCGCCTGCAAAGCCGCTTCCGCCGCTGCTGACACCTGGCTGCGCTCGCTCTCATGCTGCTTGCGCAGCTCAGCTTCACGCGCCTGCAAGGCCGCTTGTGCAGCGGCCGCCGCCTGGCTGCGCTCACTCTCATGCCGCTTGCGCAGCTCAGCTTCACGCGCCTGCCAGGACGCTTCCGCAGCGGCGGCCGCATCGCTATGCCGGCTCTCAAGCTCCAGCCGCAGCTGCGCCTCGCGTTGCTGCATAACCGCTTCCGCAGCGGCGGCCGCTTCTGCGAGAAGCGTCTCATGGCGCTCCTCCAGCTTCGCAGCCTCGCTCCGCCAATCGGCCTCCCGGCCGGCAAGCCCGCCTTCCATTTCCGCTCTCAATCGCACGCGCAGCTGCTCCAGCTCGCTTTCCTTGCCCTTGCGCTCGGCGAGCAGCTTCTCTTCCAGAGCGCTCACCTGCTCGCGATACAGCTTCTCGCGCGCAGCCAGCTCCTCCTGATGCTGCTGAAGCAGAGCTTCCCTCTCCTGCTCGCGCTCGCGGCACTCCGCTTCATAGAGCTGTTCAAGCTCGGCGCGCTCCACGGCGCGGGCATCCGCCTCCCGGTCGTACAGCTCCTGCAGCTCTGCGACTCTTTGCTGCAAGGAGCTTTCGAGGCTCTTCATCTCGGAGGCGAACCTGGCTTCCCGCTCCTCGATCTGTACGGCATGAGCCTCGTCGAGCTCGCGGCGCTGCTCCTCGAAGCGTGCCGCAGCCGCTGCCCGCTCGCTTTCCAGCAGTTCCTCGAGCTCCCGCCTGGATTCCTCAAGCTGTGTCTGAAGAAGCTCGCGCTCGCGCTCCAAGCCATCCTTCAGCGCCGAGCTTTCCGCCGCATACCGGCTCGCCGACTGCTCCAGCGCCGCAGCGTGAGCTTCTTCGCGCTCCCGGGACTCCTCCTCGTACATCCGCTCCCATTCCTTGCGCTCCGACTCCAGCAAGCGGGCCGCTTCGCCGCGTTCGCTCTCATGCTGCCGCTCGCGCTCCTCGATCTCGCTGCGATGCGCCCTTACGAGCTCCTCGCGCTCAGCCAGCCAACGCTCCTCAAGCCGCGCGGCGGCTTCGGAGCCTTCGCGCTCCAGACGCAGCGTCTCTTCCTTTACGGCGGCCTGCACGGCTCCAAGCCTTTCTTCCGCTTCGCTGCGCATGGCCCGCTCGGCTTCTTCCCGTTCGTTCAGCAGCTGATCGAGCCGTGCCCTGGACTCTTCCTCGCGCCGCTTCATTTCCCTTTGCATGCCCTCGACCGAAGCCTGAGCTTTCTCAAGCTCTCCGACAAGCGTCTTGCGCAGGCTCTGCTCTTCCTTCAGCAGGTCGCTGTCGCTGCGCAGCCGGAACACATCCTCCGCCATATGCACCGCCGCCAGTACAGCCAGCCTCGGCATGTCCAGTCTCGGATAGCCTTTCGCCAGCTTATGCATGTTCTCGTCGACGAGAGCCGCCACCCGGCGGATATAGTCGACGCTGGAGTGGCCTGTGAGTTTATATTGATGTCCGTATATATCAACCGTTACTTTCAAGCGATCGGCTTCCTTCAAGGCGGTATCCTCCCGTTGTTGTACGGCTGTGCTCCCGATGGCTGCCAGCGGCGATGAAACCGCTCCCGGGGAACAAGCGCTCCCTGTCTTCGGCGGTGCCGGGCATCGGTGCAAGCCTCTATATTAAGGCCCGGTGACGGGCGATGGTTCAGAAGTTCATGTGGTTCATATGGTTCATGTGGTTTATATGGTTCATGTTGTTCATATGGTTCATATGGTTCATGTTGTTCATGTCGTTCACGTGTTCCTTTGGATCTATATAGTCCCTAGGTTCCCTAGGGGTCGATCCGTTCCGTTTTGCTCGTTATGTAGCGATTGCCCGATCCATATGCTCCTATCGCGAAAACCCTATTTCCTTACGACGAGCAAAAGCCCCAAAAGGCTTCCGAGTCCGGTACTCAAAAGGAAAAACCGCATCCGCAGTCCTCTTTGGGGACTACTTCGATGCGGCTTTACGGGTTTCCTGCCTATTTTCGCAATTCAGCGGAGAAAGATTGTTCCAATTCGGCGACGGCCTTGGCATGCAGGCCAGCGACCTCTTCGTCCGTCATCGTGCGCTCCGGATGGCGGTAGACGAGCGACAGCGCGACGCTCTTGCGTCCGGCACCGAGCTTCTCGCCCGTATAGACGTCGAAGACACGTACGGACTCAAGCAGCTCGCCGGCCGCTTCCTTCACCGCTGCCGTGAGAGCAGCCGCCGCGACGCCGGCATCTACCGTGACGGCGATGTCGCGCTCCGCGGCCGGATATCTCGGCAGCGTGCGGTAGACGATGGAGCGGTCCGCAGCGTCGTACAGAACGCCGAGATCGATCTCGGCGACGAAGGTATCGTCCAGATCCTCCGCCTGCTGGGCTTCCGGATGAAGCTGGCCGACGTACCCGATCGTCTGCTCGCCGAGTTCCGTATGCAGCTTGACGGCAGCTGTCCGGCCCGGATGCAGATGCTCCGGCGCGTCCGCTTCGTAGGTGACGGAACCGCTCAGGCCGAGCGCGGCGAATACCGATTCCAGCACGCCTTTGGCATCGTAGAAGTCGGCCTTTTCCGCTTTGCGGTTCCAGGAAGCGCCGCGCAGGGCGCCTGTAAGCAGCACGGCCAGACGATGCTTCTCGTGAGGAAGAGTCGTCAGCGCCTCTTCGTCGGTATGGAATACCGTCCCGATCTCGAATACGGCGAGATCCGGATTTTTGCGGTTCCGGTTGTATGTCGCCGTCTCCAGCAGCTGAGGCAGCAGCGAGGTGCGCAGGACGCTCCGCTCCTCGCTCATCGGCATCGCCAGCCGGATCGGACGAGAGCCCCCTCCAAGCGCAGGGAACAGCTCCGTGCGGGACGGGGATGTGAACGAATAGTTGATCACTTCGCTCAGTCCTGCGTCGGAGAGCCGGCGCCGCAGCTCGCGGCGGATCGCCTGGGAAGCCGTCAAACCGCCCGGCGTCGTGTCCCCGTGGATCGGCGTCGTCGGAATGTTGTCGTAGCCGTACAGGCGCGCGACTTCCTCGATCAAGTCCACATCGCGGGAAATATCGCCGCGGCGGGTCGGCACTTCCACCTTGACGGCGGAGCCGTCCGCCGAAATTTCGGAGCCGAAGCCGAGGCGGCCGAAGATCGTCTGGATTTCCAGCTTCGCAAGCTCCGTTCCAAGATAGGTGTTGATCCGCTCCAGGCCGACCGTAATGACAGCCGGTTCCACAGACTTGGAAACTTCCTGCACGACGCCGTCCGCTACGAGTCCCTGGCCGAGGCGGGCGATCAGCGACGCCGCCCGGTCAAGCGCCGGGATGACTCGGGCCGGATCCACTTCCTTCTCGAAGCGCAGGCTCGATTCGGAGCGCAGGCCGAGCTGGCGGGAAGTGCGGCGCACGGTCGAGCCGTCGAACTTCGCCGATTCCAGCACGATATTGACCGTATCCTCCGTCACTTCGGAGTTCGCGCCGCCCATGACGCCCGCAAGCGCGACCGGCTTGTCGCGGTCCGCGATGACGAGCATATGGGGCTGCAGCGTCCGCTGCTGGCCGTCGAGCGTTTCCAGCGTCTCGCCTTCGCGGGCGAGGCGCACGACAATGCTGCCGCCCGCCACTTGATCCGCGTCGAAGGCATGCAGCGGCTGGCCGTATTCCAGCATGACGTAATTCGTCACGTCGACGATGTTGTTGATCGGCCGCACGCCGGCCGCCATGAGGCGGTTCTGCAGCCAGAGCGGGGACGGAGCGATCTTGACGCCTTTGATGTAGCGGGCGCTGTAATGGGAGCATAGCTCCGCAGCCTCGACGCTGACGGACAGATGGTCGGCCGCCTTCTCTGCCGTTGCGAAGACGTCCTGCTCAGGCAGCTTGACCGGACGGCCGGTCAGCGCGCCGACCTCGTATGCGACGCCGAGCATGCTCAGCGCATCGGAGCGGTTGGGCGTCAGGTCAAGCTCAAGCACATGCGTGTCGAGGTCGAGAACCTCGCCGATCGGACGGCCCAGCTCCAGCTTGGGCAGAACGAGAATGCCTTCCTGCAGCTCCTTGGGCAGCAGCTTGTCGTTCAGGCCGAGCTCGCGGGCGGAGCAGATCATGCCCTGCGATTCCACGCCGCGCAGCTTCGCGCGCTTGATGTTCAGTCCGCCCGGCAGCCTGGCTCCGACCGTGGCGACCGGCACATGCTGGCCGGCGTCGACGTTCGGCGCGCCGCAGACGATCTGCAGATCCTCTCCGGTGCCGACATCGACCTTGCATACATTCAGCTTGTCGGCATCGGGATGCTTCGTCTTTTCTTTGACATAACCGACGACAACTCCGGTCACGCCCTTGTCCATCGGTTCGACCGCATCGATCTCGATGCCGCCGTCCGTCATTTTCTCGGCAAGCTCCTGCGGCGTGATGCCGCTCAGGTCGACGTAATCCTTCAGCCAGCTCGTAGATACTTTCATCGCTCGTTCCCCCTTACATTCTCGCGAACTGGCTCAGGAAGCGCAGATCATTGGTATAGAAATGACGAATGTCGTCAATGCCGTACTTCAGAAGCGCGATGCGCTCGATGCCCATGCCGAAGGCGAAGCCGCTGACTTCCTCCGGATCGTAGCCGCCCGCTTCAAGCACCTTCGGATGCACCATGCCGCAGCCGAGAATCTCGAGCCAGCCCGTCTGCTTGCACATCCGGCAGCCGCTGCCGCCGCACTGCGAGCAGGTGACGTCGACCTCGGCGCTCGGCTCGGTGAACGGGAAGAAGCTCGGGCGCAGACGGATGCGGGCCTGGCGGCCGAACATCTCCTGCACGAACTGGAGCAGCGTTCCCTTCAGATCGCTCATGCGGATGCCTTTGGCGACGACAAGGCCTTCCACCTGGTTGAACTGGAAGCTGTGCGTCGCGTCGTCGTCGTCGCGGCGGTATACTTTGCCGGGGCAGATGACCTTGAGCGGAGTTTTGCCGCCGCTGGCCTTCATCGCGCGGATCTGCACCGGGGATGTCTGCGTGCGCATGAGTATGTCTTCGGTCACATAGAAAGAGTCCTGCATATCGCGCGCCGGATGGTTTTTCGGCAGGTTGAGCGCCTCGAAGTTGTAATAGTCGGTTTCGACTTCAGGTCCTTCCGCGATGGAATAACCGAGGCCGATGAAAATATCCTCGATTTCCTGCTGCACCTTCACGAGCGGATGGATCGCGCCCGTCGGCAGCACGTTGCCCGGCAGCGACACATCGATCGTCTCCGTGCGCAGCCGCGCATCCGTCTCGGCGCGGCGGTAAGCGGCGCCTTTCTCTTCCAGCACGGCCTCGATCGCGCCGCGCACATTGTTCGCGAGCTCGCCGATGACCGGACGCTCCTCGGCGCTCAGCGCGCCCATCCCGCGCAGAATTTCCGTCAGCGCGCCTTTTTTGCCCAAATACTTGATTCTGAGATCTCCCAGCTCCTGCGGGCCGGCTACCTTCTCCAGCTCCTGCAGCGCTTCGGCGCGCAGCGCCTCCAACCGTTCCTTCATGGCTCACATGCCTCCCTGATTAAACTCCTCGTAGAAACCTCAATAAAAAAATACAAAAAGGCCCTCTCTCCGCAAAGGGACGAAAGGACCGTGGTACCACCCTGATTCCAGCCTGCTTGACGAAATGGCCGCCCTACCCGAGGATAGGAGCCATGCCGCCCTGGCGCATCATGCGCCCGGCTGCTCTTGCCGGATAACGGCCGGCTGACCGTAGCCTCCTACAGGCGCGGCCGGGGCCGTGCGTTCAGAGCTCCGCTCCGGAGTGAATTCGGCCATGCTGATAACCCGGGGACGCTCTCAATCTGCGGCGTTCCCTCCCTGTGGATCAGGCCTGGCTTACTGGTCTCCCTCATCGCAATGTGATTGAATAAGACAATTATGTCCCATTATATCCGGGTTCAGCCGCGGTTGCAACCCGGGCTCACGCCTCCTCCGCTCAGGAGCGCGGCTTGAGGCTGCCGTGCGCGAGCGTGCTGGCCGCGAGCGGCGCCGGCAGCCCGTCGAGGCAGGCATCGTTTTTGGCTTACAGCCGTTTTCGTGATGTTCCTTCTATAAAGATGGAAAAATTGGGCACAGCCGGTGAAACAAGCGGCGGCGGGAGCGCGTCAAAGACATGAACTACGAGCATATCCATCGCCATGGCGGCATACATAGGAACTAGTTGTCCAGCTTGCTGGAATTTAAAAAGGCGGATCGCCGCCGGAAGAAAGAGCGTGCGGAGAATGAATGGAATGCTGGTAGTTTCGGGATTGACCTTCCTGCTGGTCGCGGCAGGCTCTCCGCTGCTGA
Source organism: Paenibacillus sp. D51F (assembly GCF_053345695.1). Taxonomy (NCBI): domain Bacteria; kingdom Bacillati; phylum Bacillota; class Bacilli; order Caryophanales; family Paenibacillaceae; genus Paenibacillus; species Paenibacillus sp. D51F. Next base: position 665,673 of record NZ_JBKFAO010000002.1, read on the forward strand.
TCCGGATGCTGCAGAGCCTGAAGCTGACGCAGCCGATCCGGGCGGAGCTGCCCCCGGATCATCAGGCCAAGCGCGGGACTCCGCTGATGGCAGGTCTCGTCCTCCTCGTCGGCATCGTCATGTCCATGCAATTCAATGCGACGCCGCTGATGCTCTTCCTCTGCTCGGCCTTCCTGCTGTTCGGCTCCATCGGCTTCATGGACGATTACCGCAAGGCGGCTTGCCAGGATCCTGGAGGCATTTCCGGCCGCGCCAAGCTCGTGCTGCAATTCGCTTTCGCCGGAATGCTGCTCTATGTCCTGTTCCGTTATTTTTCTCTGACAAGCGAGATCGCGCTGTTCCAAGGCTTCGCTCTGCATTTGCCCGTTGCCGCATATGTCGCCGTCATGCTGCTCTTCATCGTTGGATCGGCCAATGCGATCAACTTCACGGACGGACTGGACGGCCTGCTGATCAATGCTGCGATCCCGACGTTTTTTTTCTTCTTTGCCATTTCAGAACGGCTGGAAGTCCAGGCTTTCTCCCTCATCATGATCGCCTGCCTGCTCGGGCTGCTTCTCTATAACATCCACCCGGCCAGAGCGTTCATGGGAGATACGGGATCGCTCGCGATCGGCGGCTCCCTGTCGTTTCTGGCGGTCCTCGAAAAAGTCGAGATCCTGATTCCGATCCTGTTCTCGGTCTACCTGGCCGAGCAGCTCTCCGTCATCCTGCAAGTATGGCATTACAAGCGCACCAAGCTCCGCCTGTTCCGCATGACCCCGATCCACTACCACTTCAGCCTGAAATACGGCTGGAGCGAGAACCGGATCGTCATCGTTTTCGGCCTCATCTCCTGGCTGTCGGCTCTGGTCAGCTGGCTGCTGTGGAAATTCGTCCTGTAGCTGCCTCTGGATTAATCAAAAAAAGCGAGCCGGATGGAATCCGAGGCCACTGAAAATGTGTCGCCGCAGACGGAAATCATTCTTCCGATCGCTGTTGTCCCCAGATTTCTCTGATTTCTGCCGCTTTTAGCGGTTGAAATCCGAGGACAAAGGCGACCACATCCGTTTCTCCAGAACGATTTCGCGCCTTACGCTACTTTTTCAGTGGCCTCATGGAATCCGGCTCGCTTTTTTTCTAAGTCTAGTCCTCATGCACAGCCGCAAGCGGCGATGCCCGATTCCGGCTCTTACCCTTTCGCGCCCCGGCGGGCAAATGCGGCAATGACCGCTACCGCGCCGAGAACGAGAGCGGCGATCGACAAGTAGAGCGGCAAGCTGCTCTCCTTCTCCGCCGGAGCTGCCGCATGATCGGCGTCAGCAGGTGCCGGAGAAGCGGCAGGCTCTGTGCCGGCAGCGGCGCCATGTCCATGGCCGTCGCCTTCGCCGGTTCCCGCAGCTACCGTCGTGACGGAAGCGGGATATTCGGCGTCGGCCGCTCCGACCCACTCCACGACGCTGCTGTCGCTGTACGTCTGGTAGGCTTTCCAGCTCAGCTCCTTGGCGTCGGCGGCAACTTTTCCAGAAACCTTGAATTCGTTGAATTCCTGCTGCGTGAGGCCTTTTCCTTCATCCGCCGTCCAGGTGATGGACTCGATCCTGCCGTCCGCCGTCGTCTCGAGCGTCGTCTTCCAGCCCGGAAGCGGCTGCGTGCGGGATACTTCCACCCCGTCCGGAACGCGGACCTTGACCGCCGACGTCGTGACATCCGCCTTCTCGCTCGGTACTCGGACCGTGAACACCTCGTAGGAGCCCTGTGTCGTCGCCTTCGGCCATACGGTCACATGCGCGCTCGCGATGCTGCTCATCAGGAGCATCATCAGAATCGCGGCTCCCGCCGCAGGGAACATCTTTTTCATGCCTTTTGCTTTCATCATGCACCCGTCCATTCCTTATGGTCTGAATAACTCTGCTTCAAAGTATAGTCCTGCTCCCAATAAAGGACATGACTCCAAAGAGCTACCAGAAGCAAAAGGATGTGAACATCCGTCGAACGTTCAGCCCCGGTCCATCATTCCCTGCTCGAAGGCGTATCGGGTAAGCTGGACCCGGTTGTCCAGATGCAGCTTCTGCAAAATATTTTTGAGATGGTTCTTCACCGTATGCTCCGAAATGCCGAGCACAGCCCCGATTTCTTTGTTGGACTCGCCATGCGCTACCCGCTCCAGAATTCCTTTTTCCCGCTCGGTGAGCGGAGTGAGGGACGAGGAAGCCGCCCGCTTGGCCGGCTTGGCCCGATAGGCGGACGGAGCCGCCGCTCCGCCGCCGGCAGGCAGGAATTCATGCAGAATGCGGGTCGCAAGCTCTCTGCTCATGGGCGCCTGATCCAGCGACACCGCCCGCAAATAATCCAGCCAAGCCGATGGAGAGAGGTTTTTGAGCAAGTAGCCTTGAGCCCCTCGCTTGATCGCCTCGAACAGATCGGCAATATCATCCGATACGGTCACCATGACGATCTTGATTCCGGGCTGCGCCGCCTTGATCCGCGAGGTGGCTTCCAGTCCTCCGAGATCCGGCATCCGGATATCCATCAGGATCAGATCGGGTTCAAGCTCCCCGGCGAGCCGCACCGCTTCTTCGCCCCCGGATGCTTCTCCTGCGATCTGAAAGTAGCCATCCTCCGATAGGATGATCCGCATGCCTTCGCGGCCATGCGGATGGTCGTCGACAAGCAGCACCCTGCAGCGATCCGCTGCTGCGCCTTGAATCTCTTCCGCGCTTTGAGGCTCTTCCATATGCGCACTTCCTTTCCGATTCCGGCCATCTAGCCTGGAATCCGCTCAGTCATCAGCCTTCTTCACCGCAGCCGGCATCCGCGCCACCTCTACGGCCGTTCCCCCGCCGCCCTGCGAATCCGCCGGACTGGAGAAGCGGAAGGTCCAGCCCGCTCCGGCAGCGCGGTCCTTCATCATGCGAACTCCGTACCGGTCCTTGGCCTCGACGGCGCCCGGAGCGGCTCCGCCCCCGTCGTCCACGATGCGGCAGCGGAAGCCGCCTGCTCCTTCGGTGCGCCCGCTCACTTCCACAAGCGAAGCCGAGGCGTGCTTGCGCACGTTCATCAGCGCCTCGCGGATGATCGCCAGCAGCTCCACCTTTTCCCGGCTCGTCAGCTGGGCTTCGGGGATGCGCCAGTCGATCGCGACGCGGGTGCCGGATGCTTCCAGCTCCGAAGCCGCTTCCTTCAGCGACTTCAGCCACGGAATCTCCTCGGGCTCGGGCGCGCTGCGCAGATTGGCGATCGATTCCCTCACATCGTCATAGACATGCCGCACCGTGCGGCGGATCTCGTCGGTCGCCTCCTTCACATCCCCTGCGCCAGCCGACCGTTCAAGCCGGTCCAGCTTGACCGACAGCAGGAACAGCGACTGGGAGATGCCGTCATGAAGCTCGCGCGCCAGCTGATCCCGCTCCTGAAAGGCGGCTTTGACCGCCTGCTCCCGCCTCAGCTGCTCCTGGACATTTTCCAGCATCTCGAAGAGCCGGTACAGCAGAGTGACCGTGACGAGAAAAACAAGCACCGGACTGATCAGATTGCCGGTATCCATGGACAAATAGGGAAGCAGGAACGTATGCCTGGAGTATTCCCATGCGGCCGTGACCACAGTCGGCGTCCATAGGATCAGGCGCTTGATCGCAACAGCCTTCATCCGTCTTCCCGCCCTCCGTCAATAATTGCGGAAGCTGGTCCGCTCGACATGCTCGTCGTCGTTGGAATCCAGCACCCTGACCTCGACCGTCCATTTCCCGGCAAACGGAAGATAAGGGCCTTTTACCTTGTAAGCGAACTTCGTATATCCGTCAAACGTGCTGATCTCGTCATCCTTGAACGGCTCCACCGGCACCTCGATCGGGCCCATGTCGGGCTTGTCCTCGGAGATCAGCCGCAGCTTCACCGACTTGGGCGCTCCGAGCTTGTTGAACATCCACACCCTCGTCGTGAATTCATTGTCTCCCGGCACGTTCGGGGCGATGCGGATCGACACATGGAGGGCGCTGCCCATCTGATGCCATGCCACCGGCTCGTTGGCCGGCAGCGGGCTCAAATAGGTGAAGGCGCCGACGACGATCAGGATCAGGCTCATGAGGATGCCGTCGGCTTTGAGCATGGCTCCGGACGGAAAGCCGGAACGCTTCATCCGGCGCCGGATGAAGGCTCCCGTGACGGCGACGAGCACGACGAGGCCGGTCTTGACGAGCAGCATGACTCCCCATGGAGTAATGAACAGATAAGAGAGATCCGTCAGCCACAACAGCGTCATGGCGATGCCGGAAAGAGTCAGCACCGCGATGCTGATCCATGCCGCCCGGGTGAAGCTGGCGGCAAAGCGTCCGGCTTCCTTGCGGTCTCCCGCCCACAGCGACAGCAGCAGCATGAGGCCGCCTGCCCACAATGCGGCTCCAATCAGATGGATATAGTCGAGCGCCAGATTGACCGCCATCGGCTCCAGCGCGGCCGCATGCCCGCTCCACGCCTCCTGGGCGAGCAGCAGCAGCGCCCATAGAGCCCGCGTCTTCGCCAGGCGGGCGGGCACCATCAGTCCTGCAGCCGCCAGGACGAGCAGCGACAGCCATGTGATGCCGACCGATGTCCGGGTGAACAGCTTGATCCATTCGGATCCGGCCTGCCCTTCCATCAGCTGCGTCGATTCCATGAACACATAGAGCAGGGCAGCCAGCATCAGCCCTTGGCCCGGCAGTCTCTCCAGCCGGGAGCGCAGCGGCTCGGCCAGCCCCGCAAGAGGCCGGTACAGGAAGAACCAGATCGCCGCTCCCGCCGCGAACATCAAGGCGGCGTAATAGATGAACCTCACCGCATAGAGCAGCAAGGCAGCGGTCGTTAGCGCCCCTTCCGCTTCATGCCCGGCATGGCCGAGCTGCGCGTGCAGATCGAAGGCGGAGGCGTCCTTGGCCGCGGGAGGATTGCCCACTACGAACACGTAAGAGCCTCCCACCGGATGGCCGTCCTCGGATATGATCCGGTAAGAAACGGTGTAGACGCCTTCGTCCAGCTTGGGCAGCGCGAGCGTCAGCGCCCGATGGTCGCTGCTGAGGACGGCTTTCCCGGATGTGACGCTGGCCGACTTGCCGTCCAGTACCTGGAGCGCTCCTACCGCTTCCTCGATCCTCTCGTTGAAGACGAGCCTCACTTCGGACGGAGCCGCTTCCACGCGGGTGCCGGCTGCCGGTGACGCCTCCTGCAGCGAGGCGTGCGCCGAGGCGATGCCGGGCAGCAGGCTGAGCCAGATCGCCGCGGCTGCCGCCAGCGCCATCAGGCAGCGGAAGCTCATATAGATCGGCTGCGGGCGCCGCCGCGACAGCCGAAGATCAGAATTTACTTGCATGATGCCTGAACACGTCCTTTCCGTATGTCAGCCTTAGTTTACAAGAAGGAGGCCGGACAGACAAAGCGGAAGTGTGAACGTTGTCCAACACTCGCTGACAGATGCGCGCTGGAACCGGGCTCAAGCTCCGGCGGAGACTGGCAGACGGCAGAGACGGTCACACAGCAGAGATGGTCACGCGGCAGAGACGGTCACGCGGCAGAGACGGTCACGCGGCAGAGACGGTCACGCGGCAGAGACGGTCACGCGGCAGAGACGGTCACGCGGCAGAGACTAGGATTCGCTTGAGATCGGCATAGGGAAGCAGCCGGCCAGCGTGAGGCCACTGAAAAAGTAGCGTAAGGCGCGAAATCGTTCTGGAGAAACGGATGTGGTCGCCTTTGTCCCCGGATTTCAACCGTTAAAAGCGGCAG
>NZ_JBKFAO010000020.1:0-62465 GCF_053345695.1 Paenibacillus sp. D51F
GCCCGCCTCGCGCGCCGCGGAAGCCAGGCCAGGCGGCGGCTCCGCCGCAGCGCCGCCGGCGGCGGAGCGGCCTGCATCCGGCTCCGGCTGATGGAAGCGCAGCTGCTCCTGGCGGTACAACGGGCCGGAACGCTCGGAGCGGCCGGACTCCGGGCCTGGAATATGCCGTCTGCCGCCGAGCGCTTCCTTGACCGTCTCCTCCAGGAACGCCTTGAGCTCCGGCTCCTTGCTGAAGCGCACCTCCATCTTGGATGGATGCACGTTGACGTCGACGAGACCGGGATGCATCCCGATCTCAAGGACTGCGATCGGGAACCGGTTGATCGGCAGCAGCGTATGGTAGGCGATCAGGAGAGCCTGCTGCACGGTGAAGCTGCGGATATAACGTCCGTTGACGACGGTCGTGATCGCGCTCCGGCTCGCCCTCGTCATCTCCGGCTTGGAGATGTAGCCGTTCAGCTCGTAGTCGGGATGAGTTCCCCGCAGCGGCAGCATCGCCTTGGCCGTAGCGGTGCCGTATACCGCCGCGATTACCTGCAGCCGATCCCCGTTGCCGAGCGTCCGCAGCAGATTGCCGCCGTTGTGGGTCAGCGAGAAGGCGATCCCGGGATGCGCGAGCGCGATGCGGTAAATATAGTCCGATATATGTCCAAGCTCCGTCTGGATGCTCTTCATGTACTTGAGCCTGGCGGGCGTGTTGAAGAACAGATCGCGCACGAGCATATCGGTGCCTTGGGCGGCTCCGGCATGCTCGTCGGCGGTCATCCGGCCGCCTTCCATCACGATGCGCCGGCCGAGTCCGCTGTCGCTTCCGGCCGACGTACAGTCGACCTTGGCGACAGCCGCGATGCTCGGCAGCGCCTCGCCGCGGAAGCCGAGGCTCGCGATGCGGAACAAATCCCGGCTGTCCAGCAGCTTGCTCGTGGCATGCCGCTGGAACGCCGTCTCCATGTCCTCCGCTTCGATGCCGCCGCCATCGTCCTGGACACGGATCAGGCTGAGTCCTCCCTCTTCGATCGTGATGTCGATGGAGGTTGCTCCGGCATCGACCGCGTTCTCCACCAGCTCCTTCACGACCGACGCGGGCCGCTCGACGACTTCGCCCGCGGCGATCTGGTTCGCCAAATGCTCGTCCATCACTTGAATTCTGGCCATGGCCGGTCTCCTTTCCTGTGCCGCTGTTCTAGCCCAGCTTGGCTTTCATGTCGCTCAGCCACTGGATCGCCTGAAGCGGAGTCATGTTCAGCAGATCCAGCCTGCGAAGGCTGTCTGCAAAAGCATCGGCCGCCTCCTCGTGCTTGCCCGCCTTGCGCTTGGGCAGCGAATCCGGATGCGCGGCCTCCTCGCCGAAGATGGACAGCTGGACCGGATCTGCGTCGGCGATGCCGGCTGCCGCTTCGGCCCGGTAGGCTTCGGCGCCCTCCATCGCTTGCTCCGCCTTGTCTGTTCCTCCTGGATGACTCTTCGCCGCTCCAGCCGAGCCCGACGGAGCCGTCACAGAATCGGCTTGCCGGTCTGGTGCCGCCCTATTGCCCTCGCCCTGATCGCCCTTCTTCGGCGTACCCGGCGAATGGTGGCTCTCCGCTGACTCGAGAAGCTCATAGGCGCGTCCGATGATGCTCTCGGGCAGTCCGGCGAGACGGGCGCAGTAGATGCCGTAGCTGGTGCTGGCCGCTCCGGGCACGAGGCGGCGCAGGAAGGTGACGTCGCCGCCGCTTTCCTTGACCGCCATGGAGGCGTTGCTCAGATGCTCCAGAGACTCTTCCAGATGGGACAGCTCGTGGAAATGCGTCGATACGAGCGCCTTGCAGCCCGTCCTGTCGTGCAGGTACTCGATGACGGCCTGCGCGATCGACATTCCTTCCGCGGTCGAGGTTCCCCGTCCCAGCTCGTCGATGATGACGAGGCTGCGCTCCGTGGCCTTGTCGGTCATCTGCTGGATGTCGCGCATCTCCACCATGAATGTGCTCTGGCCGCCGACGAGGTCGTCGGCCGCTCCGATGCGGGTGAAGATCCGGTCGACCAGGGGCAGCCTGGCCGAGCGCGCCGGCACGAAGCAGCCGATCTGGGCCATGACGCAGATCAGAGCCGTCTGGCGCATGTAGGTGCTTTTGCCGGCCATGTTCGGTCCCGTTATAAGCAGGACGCGGGCGCCGTCCTGCGACAGGTCGGCTCCGTTGGCCATGAAGCTGACGTCCTCCATGACCGCCTCCACGACGGGATGGCGGCCGCCTTCAATAACCAGGTCGTACCCATCCGATACTGCGGGCCGGACATAGCGGCGCTCGGCGCTGACCGCGGCGAGCGACTGCAGCACATCGGCGCAGGCGATCGTTTCCGCGAGCCGCTGCAGCCGGTGCAGCTGAGCCGATACGGCGTCGCGGAGCTGCAGAAAGAGGCTGTACTCGAGATCCGTCATTTTCTCCTCGGCCTCGAGAATGAGCCTCTCCTTCTCCTTGAGCTCCGGCGTGACGTAGCGCTCGGCATTCGCCAGCGTCTGCTTTCTCTCGTAGCGCCCTTCCGGCAGCGCGGAAATATTGGCCTTGGACACTTCAAGGAAATAGCCGAACACTTTGTTATAGCCGATTTTCAGCGTCTTGATGCCCGTCGCCTCGCGCTCCCTGCGCTCCAGCTCGGCCAGCCACTTCTTGCCCCCCGTGCTGGCTTCGCGCAGCTGGTCGAGATAGGCGTCGTATCCGGCGCGGATCAGTCCGCCTTCGCGCACGGACACCGGAGGCTCGTCCACGAGCACGGTGTCGATCATCTCTCTCAGGTCGGCGCATTCGTCCACGCCGCCCGCGAGCTGCCGGAGCGTGTCCGACGGGGAAGCGGCAAGCAGCTCCAGCACAGCCGGCACGCGCTCCAGGGAAGCTCTCAGAGCCGCCAGATCGCGGCCGCCCGCCGTGCCGTAGGCGACCCGTCCGACAAGCCTTTCCAGATCATAGATTCCATCCAGCTCGCCGCGCAGATCCTCGCGCAGGATGAGATTTCCATGCAGCGCCTCCACCGCCTCCAGCCGTTCCTCGACCGCAGCAGCCGACAGCAGCGGCTTGTCGATCCACCGGCGCAGCAGCCTGCCGCCCATCGAGGTTTTCGTCCGGTCGAGCAGCCAGAGCAGCGATCCTTTGCGGCTGCGTCCCTGCACCGTCTCGATCAGCTCCAGGTTGCGGCGGGTGAACGGATCCAGAATCAGATACTGGTTCGGCTCGTAGCTGCGGATGCTGCGGACGTGGCCGAGCGACCTCTTCTGGGTTTCCACCAGATAGCCGGCGAGAGCGGCGACGGCGCGCAGCCTCGAAGAAGCAAGCCCGTCAAGCGCTCCGTCCGGAAACAGCGCCGCCAGCTCCGGTGCAGCCATAGGCTCGCGAGCGGTGTACAGAACCGGCCTCGCGCCTGCAGTCAGCTTTTGCTTCAGGCTGTCCAGCACGGAAGCGTCCCCGACGATTTCGGCCGGCACGTAGACGTTGATCTCGTCCTGGAGCAGCTCGAGCCCACCCGTGAACGAGGTGGCGTACAGCTCTCCCGTCGTCAAGTCGCAGGCTGCCAGCGCGAACTGGCCGCTCTCCTGAGCGACGGACACAATATAGTTGTTGGCTTTGTCGGCCAGCGATTTTGTCTCCATGACCGTTCCCGGCGTCACGACGCGGACGATCTCCCTGCGCACGACGCCCTTTGCCGCGGCCGGATCCTCCACCTGCTCGCAGATGGCGACCTTGTAGCCCTTCTCGATCAGGCGAGCTATGTACCCCTCTGCCGAATGATACGGAACCCCGCACATCGGTATCCGCTCCTCGCCGCCGCCTGCGCGGCCGGTCAGCGTTATTTCCAGTTCCCTCGAGGCCAGAACGGCATCGTCGAAGAACAGCTCGTAGAAATCTCCAAGACGGAAAAATAGGAAAGCGTCTTTCGCTTCCTGCTTGATGGACATGTACTGCTCCATCATCGGCGTAAGTGCAGCCATTGGGCCCTCCCGGTCAAACTCCAGTATTTTCTCTTCCCGCCGCAGCGGCCTTATGAACACAATCATCTCATTATAGCAGTTCAAGAATTGCCGTACAAAAGGAGAACGCCGGAAAAGGCCGGGCGCTGGCGCGCTTAGGCCGACAATTGAGACAAAGAGGATGCCTGTTCGTCCTCCTTGCCCCGTTTTGAATCCGAAAAACTTCCATAATAAGGGGTAAATATGTTCCTCCCCGCTTCAAGCGACGCGGACACAAGCTCGGCCCGATAAGGAAAGCACCTTTGCTCTTGGACAATGCCGACAGGCTGGCTGGATTCAAGCAGCGTCCTCTCATGTCGGCGAGGATGGTTCGGGGACTGGGATTCCCCAGCGGATTCGAATATCCCTGCTTTCATCCCAGCTCGCTCCGTTGCCGGCGGCATCCAGGAACGGCTCCAGCCAGGCCTGATGCTTGGAATACGAGGAAACCTTCTCCAGCGCCGTCCGAAGTCCCGGAAGGCATTCCCGGAGCGTCTCCTTGTCTCCTTCGTAATACGCCTTCACGTACCGCCCATCCATGGAAGGCAAAAAATCCAGGCGGCAGCCGTCCTCGGCCGCCAGCATGCTGACGGCCAGAGCGTAGCGCGCGGCGGCCGGCGAGACGAGCCAGCTCGGCAGCGTGCGGTATTCAAATCCTCCATGCGGCTGCGCCCGGCTGTCTCCAAGCGTGCCGTACCGCGGCCGCCGGGCTCGCCCGCGCGGATCTTCCGCCAGAGCCATCGGAAAGGCGGCATAGCTGTCCAGCACGCGGAGGAGGCGCGATGTCAGCGGCAGCCCGCTGAGATGGACATGGCCTCCCAGCGGAAGGCCGGGCAGCGGCATCGCTCCAGCAAGCAAGCGCATGCCGGGCTTCGATGCCCCCCGCCTCGAAGCCCGCAGCAGCAAGAGGCGAATGTTCTCGGCCAGACCTTGCGCCGTTGCCGACGGCTCCGGCCGCAGCTCTCCGACCGGCTGCCTGATCTGGCGCCCGGTCAGCAGCACGTCGCTTCCGACGGCGCTGCTCAGGCCGCCGAGATGGGAGGCGGAGTGGATCCTTCCGTCCGGCCTCATGATGACGAACTCCGGATCGGCGCCGATCCGGATGCCCGGTCCATCCTGCTGCGCTGAAGCGTCCAGCAAACCCTGGATTCGGCAGCACATGGGGCTCCACAAGCCCGCTGCCGCTTCCGGCACGGCATCCGCCTCCGCAAGCTTTCCTTCGCCGGCAAGCAGAAAGCGCCGGCAGCCGGGCAGACGAATGCCGGCGATGGACGCCCGGCCGCCGTCTGCCGCGCGGACAAGCACCTCGGCAGCATCAAGTCCGAGCTCGTATGCCGCTCTCAGCGCCGCGCGCACGGAACGCCGCATGGCCGGATCCTCGGCATAACGCCATATGCCTGCGGGACCGGCATTGGCGGCTGCATCGGTGCCGGGAATAGAGCCCGGCAAACCGCCGCTGCCCGTCGGCCCTGACGGTTGCAAGCTGGCGCCGCCATCCTCTATGCCGCCAGCCAGGCTCCCGGCGAGCATCCCCTTGCGCCAGAATTCGGAACGGACCCGATGCGCAAGCAAAGGCTCTCCCTCTCCGACCGCAACCCGGTACAGCCTGCCGGTCTCCGCAGCTCCTCCCGCATGCAGGCCCGACGCCTCCAATTCCCTTTGCAGCCGCTCCGGCCCCATGGCCGCTACGCGGGCGGCATTGGCATTGAGCAGCCATGGCAGGCAGGCCGCTTCGCCCGCTCCCGGCCCGTCGCCGCGCAAGAGCGCGATCCAACGCTCCGGAAGCCGCGAGCTTCCCCAGACAAAAACGGCATCCTGCCGGCCCGGTCCGGCTTCGCCGTTATGGCATAAAGGAATGCCTAGACGCGTGGACAACGCGGCGGCATCGTCTTCCTGGCCGTCGCACCATAGCCACACCTTGCCAGCCATGGCATCGCCTCCCCGAGTGATTTGCCGCAGCCTCATCAGTCTTGACGCTGCAATTCGCCTTGCAGGAACGAAGCAAGAAGAAATTATGCTCTTTCCCTACAAAAAAAGAGGGCTTTCGCCCTCGAATTCCTTCGTATGCCTGCATACCCTGAAGTAAGAACCTTGAGGCCCGGCTTTTACAGCTCGTCGTCGAGAAGATCGGGATCCAAGTCGTCGAAGCCGCTGTCCCCGTCGTCAAAACCATATTTGCCGTCTTTGCCGTCAAAGTCGTCGCAGCCGCCCGGAACGACTGCCACGCATACTTTGGTCTCGGCAATCATCTCGACCGCGAATTCGCGCTCGACCCGCACGACTACGGAAGAGCCGTTCGAAGAGATGTTCGCTTCGATGCAATTTGGCTCTTGCGTCGATTCAGCCGAAACTTCCTCCGTGACTGCCCGGTGCTTCGGGTCCACGTAGGAGAGCGGGATGTTTTCGACATAAGAGACCGTTTCCTTCGCTACGTCGGTTTGAGAGTTTTTGTTGTACGAATACCAGATGTTGATGTCGTAAGATCCGACGACCTCAATGCCGTCCCCCGACCGAACCGCTTCATACTGGTGGTTGATGACCCAAGCGCCCAATATGCTGGTGGGGCGGTGAGGGGGCGTGACGGTATGCGATACCGTCGAGAACTTGCGACCTTTACCGCAGACAGCTTTCGTGATGATTTCTCTAGTCTGAAGCTGTTTATCTGCAATCGTCATTTCTTAACCTCCTCCATACAATCATTCCTTACAAGTGTATGCAGGACATTCGTCTAGGGTGACTCCTTCTTTTCCGGGCGCCGCAACGAATTTTCCCTGATTCATTGTATGGGGCAGGCATGGAGAAGATGACACTGCGCGGCAAATTATTCCCGGGACGTCCCGCTGATGGGGCTGTCGCCGGCATTGCGGCGCTTTTTGTGCCGGCTTGCGGTATCCAGGAAGCGTTCAAGCTCCAGGCACAGCTGAAGCAATGCCGAGCGGGCTTCGAATTCGTCCCGCGTGCGGGGAAGCTCCATCGTCCGGTAGTGTCGCCGCAGCTCGGCCAGCGCGAGCCGGGTCCGGTCTTCATAATAATCCGACGAGATGTCGCCTTCGATCTTCTCGAGCAGATCGGCCAGCAGTTCGCCTTGGGGCAGTCGCCCGTATACATACGATAGAAGCTGCAGCATGGAGGCGAGGCTTTCCAGCTGCAGCCTCCTCATGGCAAAATAAACGGTCCAGTAAAAGTCCGGCTCCCATGGCCGGTTATGCTGTTCCCGCTGCGCCCTTTGCTCTCCCTCGGCGACGTCCGCCTCCAGCTCCAGCAGCTGCGAGCCGCTCCAGACACGGCCGGGATCGCGAAGGACCGCCGCCATTTCGGCGAATATTTCCCCGAACTTCCTCTCTGCGGAGGTCCGGAGCTTCTGCAGCCGCTTCGTCTCCCCGGGCATGTAGACATGGTTGAACAGCGCCGACCATCCGAGACCGACGAGCAGCAGCAGCAATTCGTTCAGCAGCAGGCCGGCCGTAACCTCTCCGGCGCCGTATACGTGGAAGACAAGCACGCTGCCCGGCACGATGCCGTCCCGAAGGCGGAGCCTCGACAGCAAGGGGAAGACGAGCAGGACATAGATGGCCGCCGTCCAGATCCGGTATCCGATCAGCTCGAACAGAGCCGAAGAAACCAGCAGCGCGATCATGCCTGCGGCCAGCCTTTCGAACAGGCTGCGGAAGCCTTTGCGCCGGGTCGTCTCGACTCCGAGTATGGCGAGCACCCCTGCGAACAGCGGTTCCGTCAAGTCCAGCAGCTGGGCGGTCCAGATGGCAGCCGCGACGGCAGCAGCCGTTTTCGCCACTCTAAGCCCGATTCCTTTCACGACCATTTCTCCCTGCCTTTCCGATTCCGTTTGACGCGCAAGCCGGCTTCTGCGGCTTGCGCGCGGCGATTCTGGGCATCCGCACCCGCGCTGATTCCCGCGAGATGCGGGCAAGAGGATGGCCAGCCGCATTCCTCGCTTCGGCGAGCGGCAAGTCCGCCTGTCCTCCTGCAGCCCATGAAAAAAAAACGCTTCGGCCAGCCGGGCCTCCGCCCGGATGCCGCCGAAGCGCCACGCCTGTCGTATCATCCTAGACCTTCCTGCCCGGCACGTCAATTGCGGGAGCGCATCCGGACCCGCCACTTTGGCTCCGGTCCGGATGCCAGCCCTCGATGCAGCTGCCGGGACGGATTCCCCTCTGCGCCTTCTGCCCGCGAGAGGGTTGCATCGTGCTCCCCGCTCCGTATTCCAAGGCTGCTTCGGGTCCAGACTTACGAAGGCTCTCTCCCGCCGGATATGAGCTTCTTCTCCAGCAGCGCGACTCCTTGGTACATCATGGTCGCCGCAGCCGCGATCACGACGAGCGTCGATAGGACGAGCGTGAAATTGAACACCTGGAAGCCGTAGATGATCAGGTAGCCCAGCCCTTCCTTGGCGACCAGGAACTCGCCGACGATGACGCCGACCCATGCCAAGCCGACATTGACCTTCAGCGTCGAGATGATGATCGGGAACGATGCAGGCAGGATGACGAGCCGGAACAGCTGCAGCCGCGTCCCTCCGAGCAGCCGCACGACCTTGACGAGGCCGGGCTCGATATCACGGAACCGGTTGTAGATGCCGATCGTCGTCACGATGACCGTCATCGACAGCGTCACGGACAGAATCGACAGGAAGCCCTGGCCCATGGCCACGATGAAGATCGGCCCGAGGGCGACTTTCGGAAGGCTGTTGAATACGACCAGATAGGGATCGAATACTTTCGATGCGAACGGGAACCACCATAACAGCGCGGCAAGCGCTGTCCCGATCAGCGTCCCGAGGACGAATCCCGCCGCCGTCTCCGCCACAGTGACGCCGACATGCGGCCACAGCGTGCCGTCCGCGCTCGAGGAGGCCAGCTGGGCGGCGATCTTGGACGGGTAGCTGAACAGGAGCGGGTCGATCCATTTCAAGCGTCCCGCCGCTTCCCATAGAAGGACGAATGCAGCCAGCAGAAGCAGCTGCACCGACAACACGGCAGCTCCGATGCCCCGCTCGCGGCGGCGGTAGGCGGCATGGAGCGCATTCAGCCATCCTTCCCGGTCCGCTCCGGCATGCGATCCGCCATTGTCTCCTGAAGAAACCGCCTCGTACTCTCCGCCTGCCGGATGACAGGCTTTATCATCACTCACGCGACCCACCTTCTCTTTCTCCGGCGTTCAGTTCTTCCCACAGCGCATCGAACAGCGCCTGAAAGGAAGGATGCTTGCGCGCCTCCGTCGGCGCCAGCCTCCTGATGGCCTCCGGCACGGCGATTTCCTTGCGGATCCGGCCCGGATTGCGGCCGAGCACGATCACCCGGTCGCTCATCGCCGCCGCTTCGGCCAAATCATGGGTGACGAGCACCGCTGTCTTGCCCAGCTTGCGCAGCGTCGCCTGCACGAGATCCTCAAGCTGCATCTTGATATGCATATCCAGAGCCGAAAACGGCTCGTCGAGCAGCAGCACATCGGGCTCCGGCGCCAGCGTCCTCGCCAGCGCCACCCGCTGCCTCATGCCGCCGGACAGCTCTCCCGGATACTTGCCCCCCGTTCCGGCAAGGCCGACTTCCTCGAGCAGCATTTCGACCCGATTCCGTTCCGCAGCCGCGCGCCTGCCTGCGATGTCCAGGCCGAGCCCGGCATTGTCCCGGATCGTGCGCCATGGCAGGAGGCAGTCCTGCTGAAGCATGTAGCCGACCTTGGCGGACGGCTCCGTTACCGGTCTGCCGCCGAGCAGCACCTGGCCCGCTGCCGGCGGAAACAAGCCCGCAAGCAGGCTGAGAACGGTCGTCTTGCCGCAGCCGCTCGGACCGACCAGGCTGATGAATTCTCCGTGTCCGACAGCCAGCTCCATCCGGTCGACAGCCAGGGAAGCTCCTTTCCTGCCTACATAGACATGCGAGACTCCCCTCAGCTCCAGCATCGGTGATTTGTCGTCCATGTCCTTGTCCTCCTTTCCAAGCGTCGCCCCGAAACGTAGCATGCAGGCCGGACGTGTCCGCCGGCCTGCCGTTCAATCGCCGGACAGCTACTTGCCGGCCTTTTCCGCAAACGAATTGTCTACCAGCTTGTCGTGATCGGGACGATCCTTGAGCTCGCCGGCGGTTGTCATGACGTCGAGCAGGTTGTTCCATTCCTCTTTGTCGATGACAGGATTATCCGCATAGGATCCTTGCTGCTTGTAGCGGTCGATGGAGCTTACGATGATGGCTTTGTCCGTGCTCGGGAAATAAGTGCCGACGGCATCGGCGATTTCCTGGGCGCTGTGTTCCTTTACCCAGGCTTGCGCCTTCTGGATCGCGTTCGTGAACTTCTGCACCGCATCCTCGTTTTTCTTGATGTAGCTTTGCTTGCTCATGAAGACGGTATAAGGCAGATGGCCTCCCTCTACGCCGAACGAAGCGACGACTTTGCCCTTGCCTTCCTTCTCCATCATCGAAGCCTGAGGCTCGAACAGCTGCACATAATCGCCGGTTCCGGACGCATATGCCGCGGTGATGTTGGCAAAGTCGATGTTCTGGATCAGCTTGAGGTCTTTCTGCGGATCGATGCCTTTTTTCTTGAGTGTGAATTCACCCGCCATCTGCGGCATGCCGCCTTTGCGCTGGCCGAGGAAGGTCGATCCCTTGAGGTTGTTCCAGTCGAAGGCGGCACCTGTGCGGGACATGAGGAACGTTCCGTCGGTCTGCGTCACCTGGGCAAAGTTGATGACGGGATCGTCGGAGCCCTGCTGATAGACATAGATGGACGTTTCGGAGCCGACGAGAGCGACGTCGATGGCGCCGGACAGCAATGCGGTCATCGTCTTGTCCCCGCCCGCGGTCGTCTGCAGCTCGACATCAAGCCCTTCGTCCTTGAAAAACCCTTTGGACAAGGCGACATACTCCGGAGCGTAGAAGAGCGAGCGCGTCACTTCGCCGATACGGATCTTCACCGGACCGTCGCTCTTGCTGCCGCAGCCGGACAGCGATGCCGTCAGAAGCAGCGAAGCAGCCAGCAGCAGGCCTGCGATAGATTGTTTTTTCATATGGATGTTTCCTCCCACGTGGACTTTTGTGTGCTACAGCCTATGCTTGCGGCAGCCAGGTGGTGAATGGCGGGAGATGATGGCAGGCGTTCGCCGGCAAGCGGAGCGGCATCTCCCAAGAGCGCTGTCCGGATCCGAGCCATCAAGGGGCATGACAAAAAAAGCCCCTCCTCCGCCATGTGAATGGCAGGTGGAGAGGCTTGGTTCCGGCTGGTTCCGGCTGGTTCCGGCTTGGTTCCGGCTTGGTTCCGGCTTGGTTCCAGCTCGGGCGGCCCATCGTATCGGAGCTTGGAATCTGCATGGCATCGTTGCCTCAAGGCCGCTGCAGCTCGGCGCCGCTCGACCTTTACAGCTTGTAGATATCCGTGTATTTGGCCCGCAGATACTTCACGAGGTAGCTCGGGTCCAGCGGCTTGCCCGTCGCTCCGAGAATGATTTCCTTCGGCGTCTTGAGCTTGCCGTATTTGTGGACGCGGTCTGTCAGCCAGGATTTGATCGGCGCCAGCTCGCCGCGCGCGACCAGCTCCCACAGCTCCGGAAGCTGGGCTTCCATCGTGTCGGCCATCTGCGCCGCGTACATGTTGCCGAGGGAATAGGACGGGAAGTAGCCGAACAGCCCGGCGCTCCAATGCACGTCCTGCATGACGCCCTGCGCGTCGTTCGGCGGCGTGATGCCGAGGTATTCCCGGTATTTGTCGTTCCAGATCGCCGGGAGGTCGGATGCTTTCGCTCCTTCGTTGAAGATCATCTTCTCGATCTCGTAACGGATGATGATATGCAGGTTGTAGGTCAGCTCGTCAGCCTCGATGCGGATGAGGGAAGGCTGGACGGTGTTCTGCGAACGGTAGAATTCCTCCGGACTGATGTTCAGCTGGCCGGGGAAGCGGCTCTGGAGGTCGCCGAAATACCGGTGCCAGAACGGGCGGCTGCGGCCGATCGTGTTCTCCCAGAAGCGCGACTGCGACTCGTGGATGCCCATCGACGTTCCGCCGAACAGGGAAGTTCCGGCAAGCTCCGGAGAGACGTTCTGCTCATACAGCGCATGGCCGCCCTCATGGATCGTGCCGAACAAAGCGCTCGTCACGTCATCGGCCAAAAAACGCGTCGTGATCCGCACATCGCCGAGATTGATTCCCGTAGCGAACGGATGCGCGGTCTCGTCCAGACGTCCGGCTTCGAAGTCGTAGCCCATCTGGCCGAGCATGAACAGGCTGAAGTCCTTCTGCGCGCCTTTGTCGAACAGCTGGTTCAGAAACTCGCGGGAAGGCTTGTTCGCCGATTCCGCGATGGCCGAAGACAGCGGGACGAGCTCGTCGCGCAGCGAGCTGAAGATCGAGTCCAGCTCGGCGACAGTCATGTCCGGCTCGTAATCGTCGATCAGCGTATCATACCGCGTAGCCTTCGGCCCCCATAGATCGATGAACTGGTTCGTATAGCCGATGACCTTGTCCAGGAACGGCTCGAACGAAGCGAAGTCGTTGTTGCCGCGGGCGACTTCCCAGGCGGATTCCGACTGCGAGATCAGAACGACGGCTTCCTCGTACAGCTTGGCCGGAATCTTGACGCTGCGGTCGTACTGGCGCCGGACTTCATGGACCAGCTTGAGGTCGATCTCGCCCAGGCTGTCCTGCGCTCCCTTCTGTTCGAGAGCCTGCAGCAGCTCTCCCATCTCGGAAGAGGTGGAGAGCTTGAACGCTTCGCCGGCCAGCTGGCCGAGCACCTCGGAGCGGGCGTCCATTCCTTTGCGGGGGGCGCCGGTGCGCAGATCCCAGGCGAGAATAGCCTGGGCTTCATGGTAATTCCGGATTTTCCGGTCCAGCGCGCGGAAATCGGCCAAAGTCTTTTCGTATGTAGATGTCGTCACAGGTCGTCACCCTTTCGTCTATACGTCCTATACTTGATCATAGCGGGGACAGACCTTATAATCAACGGTGATCAAACGGGGCCGCCGGCTGCACGGAAGCCTCGGACAAAGGAGTGGCGGAAGATGCGCATCACATTCAAGACAGCCGCCGTCGAGGCGCTGAAGCCTTATCTCGAAGACGGAAAGGGCATCCTTAAGCTTGTCTACGATACGGAGGGCTGCGGCTGCGTCGTCAACGGCGTGTCCGCCCTTCATATCGTCGGCCAAGCGAGTCCCGGCGACGTCATCGGCGAAGGCGACCCGTTTCCTTTCCTCTACGAGGAAAGATACGAGGTGTTTTTCGAGCCCGAGCTGAAGCTGGACTACAACCCGGCTCGACAAGCCTTCATCCTGGCGAGCGACAGCCAGATCTACAGCCATGACCTGCGGTTCTTCCCGCAAGGAACGGCCACCTTCTAAAACCAACTGCGCGAAAGAGAGGTCGGGAGCATCATGAACAATCTCCAGGAAATGCTTGCCTATAACGAAAAATTCGTCGAGGACAAGAAGTACGAGGAATATTTGACCGACAAATTCCCCGACAAGCGCATGGTCATCCTGACATGCATGGATGCGCGGCTGTCGGAGCTGCTGCCAAGGGCGCTCAATCTCCGCAACGGCGACGCCAAGATCCTCAAGAACGCCGGCGCCATCATCACGCAGCCATTCGGCAACATCATGCGCAGCATCCTGGTCGCGCTCTATGAGCTGAACGCGGATGAAGTGTTCATCATCGGCCATTACAACTGCGGCATGACGGGCATCAACCCGGACAGCATGATCGGCAAAATGGTGGATCGGGGAGTGCCTTCCCAGACGATCCGCACGCTGAAGCACTCCGGCGTCGATTTCACCCGCTGGCTGACCGGCTTCGACAATGTGCGCTCGAGCGTCGAGAAAAGCGTGAGCATCGTCCGCAACCACCCTCTGCTCCCTCCGGGCACGCCCGTGCACGGCATGATCATCCATCCTCAGACAGGCAAGCTTGATCTTGTGACGGAAGGGTACGAATTTTTGAACCATGCGGATCCTGCCGCAGAATAACCCGCAGACCAACAAAGGCTTATCCGAATCGGGCCGCAGCCCGATTCGGATAAGCCTTTTAGTTTCACAGCGAGGCGGTCAGCCTCCGCCTCGCGCCGCTTCTCTCTTGAGTCGGAGCGACTGCTCCCGCGCTTGTACGACTTCGCTGCGGTCGCGCGTCAGATGGCGGTGGATCAGCTCATCGCCCGCCACGATGTCGCCGCACCAATCCAGTCCTTCCGCAGCGCAGCGCTCCTTGCAGGCAGCCGCGAGCTCGAGGTCCCGGATCGGCAGCATCCAGCCGGAGTAAGGAATTCCCTCGCCCCGCTCCAGCAGCGAGGCGGCTTCGTCCAACTGTCTGCGGAGCAAGCCGCCGTCAAGGCCCGCCTGCTCCAGCAGCGGCAGCGACAGCCTTTCCCAGGCGGAGCGCAGCATTTTGCGGGCTCCTTCCCGGTTGCCCCGCCGCAGATGGTATTGGCCGACGGCAATCTGAATCAGCCCGTGCCAGAGCTGGGCTTGCTCATCCTCGGGATGCTCCTTCCAGTATTCCTCCAGAATTTCGTGGCATTCGAAGTAATCCCTTGTCCCGTGGAACTCTGCGAGATATCGGATATAGGCCTCGGGGTATTTGTGGGAGATCAACATCATGCTTGCCAGCCTTCCTACTATAAGTTCAGACCTGCCCGGCGGCAGATTGTGAAATAAAACTCAACTGCATCTACATAAAAATGAAACCTGACTATCATCATAGACGTATACACAATCAAACGCAATGGAGGTTCATGCCGAGAACCCGGCGTTCATACCATCACTTACCACTCGGAGGGGGACTTTCACGACATGAAAAAAGGATTTATTCTGATGCTGGCCTTTACGGTTCTGTTCGCCTTCACGGCGGCGGGAACGGTTGACGCCAAGCGCGGCGGCATGAAATCTCCGCGCCAGAGCTTTACGCAGACTCCAAAAAAATCGACCGAGAACGTACAGCGGGCGGACAACAATAAAACCCCGGCTGCAGGCGCGGCAGCCGGCACGACGGCGAACCGCGGCTTCTTCAGCGGCGGCAGCATGATGAAAGGCCTCATGATCGGCGGCCTGGCAGGACTGATGTTCGGCAGCATGTTCTCCGGCATGGGCTTCATGGGCGACTTCTTCGGCCTGATCATCAACCTGCTCGCGATCTACATCCTGTTCATGGTCATCCGGTCCATCGTCGTCCACTTCCGCAACAAGCGCAAGGCCGCGACCGACGATCGCCGCGGGCCTTACTGATCGCCGATGCGGATCCTGACGGACGAGATCATCAACGCCGTATGCCTCAGCGAATCCAGCCGGCGCGGGCTCCAGCCCTCGCAGGTCGAGGTGCAGCTCGGCTGGGACGAGGAATACGGCTTCTCCGCCGAAGTATTTATCGGCGACCGATCGCATTACCTCGTCGAGGCCAACCTCAAGGAAGCGATCGAGCAGTACATGTTCAAGGAGTACGGCATGCGCGTCTATCGTTCCCAGATTACGCTGGACGCCGACGAAGAGTTCTGGGCGGATATCGCCGAATAGAGCTCCAAGCCGAAAAGCTTCCCCTTCATCTCGAATGAGATGGTCAGGGGAAGCTTTTTTTCGTGTTCCGACGGAACTATCTGCTGCGGAAAGCGAGCGTCGCGTTGATGCCGCCGAAGCCGTAGGAATTGGAAAGCGCCGCATCCAGCCTTTTGTCCCGTCCATGCCGGTAGACGAGATCGAGATCGGTTTCCTCGTCGGGTTCCGTCAGGTTGGCCGTCGGCGGCAGCCATCCATGATGCAGCGACAGGCATGTAATGGCGGCTTCGATCGCTCCCGACGCTCCGAGCGGATGGCCGTACAGCCCTTTCGTGCCGCTGACCGCCACCGGACGGCTGCCGAATACGCTGCGGATGACTTTCGATTCGGTCACATCGTTGAGCAGCGTTGAAGAACCGTGGGCGTTGATGTAGCCCACCTCTTCCTGCAGCATGTCCGCATCGCTCAGCGCCAGCCTCATCGCCCGCTGGGCTTGCGTGCCGCAAGGGAGCGGAACGCTCATGTGGTGGGCGTCGTTCGTCACGCCGAAGCCGCTGATCTCCGCCAGGATGCGGGCTCCCCGGGCGCGGGCATGGCCTTCCTCCTCGATGACGAGCACGGCCGCCCCTTCCCCCATGACGAATCCGTCCCGCGTGCGGTCGAACGGACGGCTGGCCCTTCCCGGCTCGTCGTTGCGCGTCGACATCGCGCGCAGCAGGTCGAAGGCTCCGAACGACAGCGGAGAGAGCGGGGACTCCGCGCCCCCCGCGAGCATGACGTCGGCTTCGCCGCGGCGGATCGCCTGGAGCGCCCTGCCTATCGCCACAGCGCCCGAGGCGCAGCTCATCGCGTTGGTCTCGTTCGGGCCGTTGAAGCCGAATTCCATCGCCATGTTGCAGGAGGAAGCCCCTCCGAAGACGGAGAAGCCGAGCGTCGGCGATACGCTCCGGTAGCCCCCGGCCATGTACTGGCTGCACTGCTCCTCGGCGTAGGAGATGCCTCCCAGCGCGCTTCCCATGAAGATGCCCGTCCGCTCCGGATCCAGCGCTCCGGCATCGATGCCCGCATGCCGCAGCGCCATCCGGCCGGATGCGATCGACAGCTGCGAGTACCGGTCCGTGCGATGCGCCCGTTTGCGATCCATATAGTCTTCGGGCCGAAAGTCCTTGATCTGGGCTGCGATCCGGCTTTTCAAGCCTTCCGGAACGAAGCGGTCGATCGGCCCGACGGCGCTTTCTCCCCGACGCACCCCTTCCCAAAGAGCTTCGGCTCCAGTGCCGATCGGCGTCACGCATCCGATTCCCGTTATGACTGCCCTGCGATCACTCATGAACGATGCCCCATTCCGGCGGCTTCCGCCGCGAATTTGATTCCTGCCAAAGTCCGGTCCGCGATGACTTGCACGAAGGCCGGCCCTATGATTCCTCTCGCAGCCAGGCCGCCTACCGGCGGACGATCCCATTCATGCACGATGGACGCCCTCGTGCCTTCCCCGCTCGGTTCCAGCTTCCATTCCACGTCCATTCCCTTCGTCACCCCTTCGATATGCCGGTACAATACCCGGCGCTCGGCTTCCCTCGATTCCATCCTGCTCACCCACCATACCGGCCAGCGCAGCCTGCCGAAATGCCTCCATGCGGCCATCTCCACGATGCCGTACTCAGGAGCTCCGGTTCGAAACGACACGGAGCGGTAGTGGCGCAGATGAACCGGCCACTGATCGACGTCCCTAGCGTAAGGAAACACCTCGTCGGGCGCTCTGTCGATGTAAATCTCATTATACGTATGCATAGCTGCACTCCTCCTTCGGGATGGGCTGTCTGATCCGGTCAAGTAACGCCGCCGCAATCGCCGATCCATGCAGCGAGCCGGCTCCCGGCTCCGGGCGTCCGGCCCAATATCCGGATGGACGCTTCGAACAATCGGGGCCGCGCAGCCCCGAATTCGATCACCCGCTGCAGCGCCGCGGCAGCAGCGAATTCCTTCCGATAGAGCCGTCCGTACACGCTGAGCTGACGCTCGTCTCCGGTTTCGAGCGCCCGCAGCAGCAGCGGCGCGGCCAGCTCGGCGCTCCTGAGCGCCCGATAGATGCCCTGGCCGGTAAGCGGATCGTAATAACCGGCCGCATCCCCGACAAGCACGATGCGTCCGGAGGCTGGCTGCGGAATGGGCTGATGGAAAGGGCCGCATGCGATAGGCTCGTCCTCCAGGACGGCTTGACGGCAGCGCCCTTCCAGCTGGGGGTGCCTCGACAGCTCCCGCAGCATGGCGGCGCTCTTGTTCCTGCCTTCCTCCGCCCATGCCGAGCCTGCCGGCAGGACAAGCGTCACATTGGCGGCATCTCCTTTGAGCGGGGCGATTCCAAGCGTCGATCCATCATTCAGATGCAGCTCCACCCTGTCGCTAAGCTGTTCGATGCCGCTCATGCGCGCCGTCATGGCGATTTTGCGCAGCGCTCCCCATGGAGCTCCAAGTCCGGATGAACGGGCGACGGCGGAGCGGATGCCGTCCGCGCCGGCCACATAACGGGCTCGAATGCGGAAGGCGCCGCTGCCCGCCTCCCCCTCCACGAGGCAGCCGCCGTCATCGTCGCGCATCGCCCTCCGTACGCGATGCTCCTGCAGCACTTCGGCGCCGGCAAGCTCCGCCTGCTCCAGCAGCCAGCCGTCCAGCTGATCGCGGCGGCAGGAAAATCCGGCCGCGCCGCCTGGGAACTCCGCTTCCATGCTCGCGGACCCGCAGTGCAGCAGCCAGCCGCGCAGCGGATGTCCGAACTTCTGGGCCGGGCCTGCCGACCCGCCTTCGAGGCAGCGCTTCTTTCCGGCCAGCCTTTCCAAGGCGGCTGCCGCGCCGGGGTTCAGCGACTCTCCGCATGGCTTGCCTCTGGGATGCCGCCGCGCCTCCAGCAGAGCCGTTTTCAGCCCGGCTCTCGCGAGTGTCCATGCAAGCGCGCTTCCGGCCGGACCGGCTCCCGCCACGAGCACGTCATACACGGCTGAGCAGCGCCAGCCGGTAGGGAAAGTGGCGCTTGACCGTCGCTTCAAGCCCTGCAGCTGCAAGCAGCCTCCGCGCCTCCGCCGCCGTGAACGAACGCTGGACGGACAACGGGCCGTCATGCCGCGTCACCGGGCTCCGCCATACCAGCTTGGCGAGCAGCCTCGCGATGCCGTATGCCATACGGCTCCGTTCCAGATCCGTGACGATCCAGCCCGTCCTCGTCACGCGGTCCATCTCCCGCAGCATCGAGACGGCATCCTCGTCGCTCATATGGTGCAGGGCGAGGTTGCTGAAGGCAATATCAAAAGCTCCGTCGCCAAAAGGAAGCTTGCGGCCATCCCCTTCATGAATGGTAATGGAGGCGTGGCCTCCGACCCGCTTGCGGGCCAGCTTCGCGATGGACGGACTGATCTCGACTCCGGTCACTTCGAGCGGAATGCCCCGTTTCTCCGCCCATCGGCACAGAGCGAGCGGCTGATCGGCCATGCCGGTCGCCACATCGAGCACGCGGACGGGAGCGGCGCTTCCTCTCGAGCCCGTCAGCAGCCTGCCCAGATGCCGGAAGAGAGGCGGATTGCCCCCGAGCCAGCGATTGACCGCCCATACTTCCAGCAAGCTTGCCTCCAGCTCCTCCTGCGACAGAGCCTCCTCTTCATCCAGCCATTCCTTTCTCAGCTGACGTTTCACAGTCTGCTCCTCCTTGATCTTGTCGTCAGGCGTAGTATGCGCTTCATTGCCAAAACCATCCATCCGCAGCGGAAATGAAGAGGCCGATGCCGGTATCGACGAAATTTTGAAATTCAATACATGTCAACCGAGTCGTCGGCGATAAATCCATGTTATACTCATGGAATATAATGGAATGAAAGAAGGGATAAGCTTGCATGGGATCTATTCCGTGATGGACAAGTATTTCCAGGCCTGGAACGACGGCTTCGTCAGCAAAAACGCCGATGCGATCCGTGCCATGATGTCGCCGGGCTTTGCCGGTTATTGGGCGCATTCGGGACTGGAGCGGCCGGATCAGTACGGGTTCGGCTATGATCTCGAAGGCGTTCTCAGCCAATACGGAGAAGCTTCGAAGAGCTATCAAATCTCGGATATCCAGGAGCGCAGGAACGGCCAGGAAGTTATCGTCCTCGGCAGGGAGATCAATCTGGTGGAGGGCGCTCCGCATCCGGCGCGGTTCATGTTCGTATGGAGGCTGGAGGACGGACAGTGGAAGCTGGCGAGGGAATATATCGAACTGGAGAAATAAAAAAAGATCCTGCTCCCCATCCCTTGGCCGGGATTGAGCGGGATCTTGATTCGCGCGGAACACGCCGTCGATCAGGCCGACGGTCGGGAAGTTCTGCACGCCTGCGAACCCTTGCTCCTTGAGCTGCTTCAGGAAGCGGTCCATCATGCGGAACGGGTCCGTCCCGCATACCCCGGCGAGCACCGGCGTGCCCCGGGTCAGGACGGGCAGCACTTCATCCCCCATCTCCACGACGATGCGGTTGGCGTCTCCGTAAGGCATCAGGCCGGCCAGCGAGCCACGGCCTGCCATCCGGTATCAGCCGGAATTGTAGATGATGATGAGATCCGCGCCTCCGGCTTCGGCGCTTTTGGCCGAAATCCCCGTTCCCGCTCCGGCTCCGAGCAGAGCTCTTCCCGTCGATGCTTCTGCTTTGAGGCGGCTTACAGCCTCTTTGCGGCTGTTCACGATGCATTCCCCCTATCGGTTATCCTTGCGCCTGAGCGGCATGAGCTCGCCAAGTCTGCATCGGATTCAGAGCGAATTCGAACCGCTGCTGCCGGACATATTCAACGAGCTTTTAAAAGCGAGGATGAAGGCAGCCGGATCGTCTTCCACGTTGAACGGGTAGACTCCGGAGCTCGTATGCAGGTACAGGATGCCGAGCTGTCCGCCGACGATCCGGTACGAAATGTCGTATACATCCTTCAAGGGGAAGCTTCTGCCTTCCGCCGTTATCGCTTCCTGGTCCAGCCGCAAATGCAGCTCGAGGACGACGGTGTCCATCCTGGAGCCATTCAAGACCCGCTCCATTCTGACGTAGCGCTGTTTGGCCAGCATTTCCTGCAAGCCTCCTTTCTCATAACCGCTGCGGCTTCTTGCAGCCGCCATCCAAGCCTGTCCAAGCCAAAAAAGGGAGCGGCGGCCGCACCCTTCATTTCCCTCTTTATCTTGACATCAGAACGCGACGCCGATTCCGCCTTCGCCGGCATAAGTTCCCATGACAGGTCCCATGCTGGAGAACAGCACCTTTTTGAACGGATGCTTCTCCAGCACTCGATCCTTGAACTCGAGAGCGAGCTTCTCGCAGTTGCTGTGGACGATCGCGACAAAACCGTTCTCGTAGTCATGCTGCTTGTCATCGAGCCTTGCAAGCAGAGAGTTCAGCGCTTTGCGGAAGCCGCGCGTCTTCTCTTCGACCTCGACGACGCCGTCTTCATTGATTTTGAGCAGCAGCTTGATGTTGAGCACCGACGCCACGCCGCCGGCAAGCCTGCTCAGCCTTCCGCCCTTGATGACGTTCTCGAGGCTGTCGAGCGTGAAGAAGGCGCTTGTCTCAAGCGCCAGCCTGCTGACCTTGTCCTTGAGCTCGTCGAGGCTGGAGCCAGCGCGCGCCCATTCGGCCGCCTGGGACACCACCAGGGACAAGCCGCCGGAAAAGGTTTTGGAGTCGATGATTTCGATCCGGTTCGGCAGGCCCTCGTCCTCATACAGCCCCTTGGCGATCAAGGCGGACTGATAGGTGCTGCTGATGTTCGAGGACATGCTGACAACAAGAATGTCGCGGCCGGCTTCTACGTCCTTATACGCTTCCAAAAACGTGTTCGGACTTGGGCTCGCGGTCCGCGGAAGCTCCGGGCATTCCCTCATGCGGGCATAAAAGCTTGCGGCATCCGTCTCATCCGGCATAAGCTCGTCCTGGAACGAGACGGGAAGATGAACGATTTTTATGGAATGAGCTGCAATCAAGTCGGTCGGGAGATCAGAACCGCTGTCTGTGATGATTTGAATAGGCATGGTGTAAGCGCTCCTTTCGTTGCTTTCATTATACCGAAACCGTTCCCCTCAAAAATAGTAACAAATATAACTTGTCAAAAGGATCATTGTATGCATTGGCCAAGCCCGGACGATGGCGAGCCTTACCAGGCACGGATCACTTCAACGCTATCGTCCGAAGGATAATAGTGCTTGTCCTCGCTTTTCTCGCCGACCGCGAATACCGAGAAGCCCATGAATCCCGGTTTGCCGGAGAAGGCTTCCCGGTAAGCCTCGAACAGCCTGGCCTGCTCGGCTCCGTCCTCAACGTCCGAAGGCGATGGATTCCAAGGCTCTTTCGCCGCATATTCGCGGGCAGGGAACCCGAGCTCGCCGAAGTAAACCGGCTTGCCCCATTTGCCGGACAACGCCATCACTTCGCTCACGACATCCTGGCCGCGGCCGTTCACTTCGGTGGAGCTCAATGCCGACATCAGCTGCCCGGCCGTATTGGCCGGGCGCTCCGCCAGCTCGAAATAGGCTGCAACCGTGATGAAGTCGGTATCCGCCCAGAGCGGATTGTCGCGCTTGGCTTCGTAAGCGGCCGTGCTGGCCACGTCCCAGGCAGCCGTATACCACCAATTGGTTTTATACGTCAGAAGTCCGCTGTATTCGCCTCTCAGCTGCTGGAGCATGGCGCTCCATTCGCCGCCGAACCGCTCCAGATGCACGAGATTGGAGCCGGCGATCATCGCATCGGCGTGATAAGGCTCGGCAACCCGGCGTGCGAGCGGAACAAGCACTCTGCTCAGCCAATGGTCGAAAAAGGCATCCGGCTGATCCGGATTCCAGTCGGTCTCGACTTCGCTGCCTCGATCGATCCATGGATAAGGCTCGACGATGATCCGCAGGCCTCGGCTCTGGAGCCGGGGAATGAGCTCAATGGCCTTGTCCAGGCTGGCTTCGTCAAGCTTCATGTCGCTCGAGCGCACATCGCTTACTTCGACGACGATCGGAACATTGACCGTGTTCAGGCCAAGCCTGCCGACATCCTCCAGCACTTGTCCCGGATCGTAATCGACCGACAGGTTGGCGGATTTGACCTTCAGGCTCAGGAAATCCGTCTTATCCATCGGATGGGATGACGTCCACATCCATACAGCGGCGGCAAAAGCCGCTGCAGCCAGACCCGCTGCAAGCAGCATCTTCACTAGGCGTCCGATCGGGAACACAGGCGCTACCTCCTCCGGTATTTGCGCAGATAGAAGACGATTCCCATGATCAGGAGAAGCAGCACCGTGCCGAATAGAATCGTGAACAGCCGGGCTTGCCCGGTGCTCAGGTTCACTTTCTCGCTCAGGCTGTAGCTGTCGTCGCCGCTGAAGGCATGGTTGGTCGCTTCTCCCCAGCGGTCGATCAGGACGGCGTTGCCGATCAGGCCGGTGGCATTTTTATCCTGTGCGAGAAATTTGCCTGCCAGCGCCAAGTTCCGCTCGTCCGGAGCCGTGACGGCCAGCACGGCCGTTGCCGGGTCCGCCGGAGACGGCACAAGCTGCAAGGAAACGAGCTGCTTCGCGAAATCGGGCAACAGCCTGCGTTTTTCATTGGACATGAAATAGCTGAAGGAAGAATCGTAGCGGAACCATAAGTTGCCGTTCATCGCTTTGAGCGCCGGGAGGCTGGCAGGCGTGCCGGCCGCGATGACATTGACGCCCTTGTCGCGGGAAGGATTCCACTTTCCTTCGGACAGCACCTTCAGGGAAGCGCTGTTGTCGGTCAGGGAACGGCCCAGATAAGAAGCCGCTCCAGCCAGAAGCGAGTAGGCGTCCCCATCCGGATCGGATGGAAGCGCGAAAGCCGCGTCGTTCCACTTGCCGTTCTTGATGAAGGGCCAAGGATAATAATCCAGAAGCATCGAGCGCTCATCCTTGGCCGGGAGGCTGACGGAGGAGGACGGATCGATATACGCCCACGGAGTCTGCTCTCCCATCGGCTCGCAGCTCAAATCGTTCACCTGCAAGTCGAACGCGACCGAGAACTCCAGATAGGACAGCTTGGCCGCGCGGCTCGGAATGTTGACTTCCCACTCATCGCCGTCCGCCTTGGAGGCATCCAGCTTTTTGCTGCCGGCCGGAATCCCGTTCACATACAGCGTAACGAGGGACTGGCCGAAATTCAGGTTCCGGGCATACCGGAGCTGGAACTTGGCTTTCGCTCCCGGAACGACGAGCTTGTTGGAAGGAAGCTTGATGTCGAACGTCGTCTGCTGGCGCAGCGGCCCTTTTACTTCCAGCCCGTTGTCGTAGCCGAGCTGCTCCAGCGTCCATGTGTCGCCGGTCAATCGGCCGGAAGCCGGATTGATGTCCGTGCCGGCCGGAATGAGCGCGGACGAATCGCGCAGCTGCGAAGTCATGTCCTTGTTCTGCAGCAGCCGGGCCGCCGTATCGAGAACGGAGGAATCGTCTCCGCTTGCGATGACCATCAGGATGCGGTTCGGGTTATAGGGTGATACGGTCCTGAATAGCACCGGACCTTCTCCAATGCGGGACACCGCCTCCTGCGGTGCCGCGGAACGGATAGCCGCGGGCATTCCGGACAACCGGCCGACATAGATGAGATGGTCGTTCCGATGATCTCCGGCAACGATTGCCGCGTGCTTGTCCATATGGAGTCCGACGAGGCCGTCCGGCGCATAGGAGCCCAAGGAAGCGGCGGCCTGGAGGGCGGCGGCCGTCTCCGCGTCGTCCGGCTGATCCGGTAGCACGATGGAGGTGCCGCTGCCGGACGTATCGCCTGCATCCTTCAGAAAGGGATAAGGAAATTGCGACAGCTCCAGGGAAGGCAGCTCGGTGCGGTAGCCGATTTCCAGCCAGGAGCTCTTCTGGACGGTCAGCCAGTTGTCCTTGTCCCGCTCGTCGACACAGAATCCGATTTCTCCGTATTCCTTATTGCCGAGCCATAAGCGGATCTCATTGCTGCCTGAACGCCAGGCATCGGCCGGCACGGCTACATCTAGCCTCTTGCCGGTCTCGCCGTAACCGCTCAGAGCGGCCGAATGCACCGGCTTGCCGTTGATCTCGACGGTCAAGGAGCTGAGCGAGGCTTTGCGGCTTGCCCGGATATCGAGATGCAGCACGGACTGCTGCACCGACCATCGGGTGCCGAGATTGAAATAGGATGCCTGGGATGCGTAAATGCCCTGAAGCCGCAGCTCCTGCAGGTATGGAAGCTTGGCAGAGAGCGTCCCGTCCGCATAATGACGCGGCTGGCCGGCAGCCGGCGTCCCTGCCGCGTTAGCCGCCGGCTCCATCACGGACGGCGTCCCGGCCGCGTTGGCCGCCGGCTCCGTCGCAGCCGGCGTCTCTGCCGCGTTGGCCGCCGGCTCCGCTCCGACGCTGCGCGCGCCGGGAAATGACGCAAGCAGGATGGATGCCAGCAGCAAGGCGGCGATCGCTTTTATTTGCATTTCATTATCCTCCTAGAATCGTTCCGTTTTGTACCATCCGGCTTCCTTGCGCAGCACAGCGTCGCGGACATACTGGCAGAATCCGATCACCGCCACGACGAGCCACAGCTGGCAGTAAGTGAAGTACATGACGGCGATGAGTCCGATGTTGCGCGGCCGGCTCTGTCCCTTCTCCATGCTGAGCGCGATCGCCATCTCCAGGATGAAGACCAGATAAGCCATGAACCAGAGAAGCGCCGTATTTCCAGCTACATTGTATTCGATCAGCCCCATCATCCCGAGCACGAAAATGATGTCGGACAACAGAGCCGAGCTCAGGAACAGGAAATAGACCGTGCAGAAATAAAGCAGATCGAACCGGATCCTGCGCGAATCGCGGGAGAAGAGAAGGCCCAGGTTTTTGAGCAGCACGTAGATATTGCCCTTCACCCACCGGCTCCGCTGCTTGATCCACACCGGGATCGTCTCCGGCTCCTGCTCCCAGGTCACCGACAGCGGCATGTACTGGATCCGGTAGCCGAGCCGGTAGATCCGGAAGCTGATCTCGGTGTCTTCGGCGATCGCTCTCGTGTCCCATCCGCCCATCTCTTCGATGATGGAGCGCCTCACGACGAAGTTCGTTCCCGGAATCGTGCTCAGTCCGAACAGCTGCCATCTCCCCGCCTGCACCATCCATTGGAATCCGAGCGTCTCGATGTTGATGAATCGGGTGAGCCAGTTTTTGGATACGTTGCGGGTGCGGAATTTGCCGATGACGGCTCCGAGCCGCTTATCCCGCTCCAGAGCGTGGACCAGAATTTTGAGCGCAGAGCGCTCCGGCGTATTGTCCGCGTCATATACGGCCAGAACCTCCCCGGTGCTGGCGAGATAGCCGTTGTTGAGCGCTCCGGATTTCCCCCTCCCTCCGGTGACGGCATCGGTCGTCAGCACGCGCAGATTCACCTCGGGATGGTCGGCCTGCATTTGCGCCAGAATCTCCCCGGTACGGTCCGAGGAGTTGTCGTTGACAACGATGATTTCCAGCTTGTCCCGGGGATAATCCAGTTGGATGAGAGCCGATACGGTCTGGCCGATCACCCGCTCTTCGTTATGGGCGGGAATCAGCACGGATACGGAGGGATAGCTCTGCAGCGGCTCGTCCACCCGCATCCTCAGCGTTTTGAGATAATAAATATAGCCGCCGATCGTGAGCACGATATTGATGAGCAGCATGACCCAGATGCATATCATGCAATATAGGAAAAGATAGTCGACAACCCCAAGCTGCCAGTTCATGGCCTCACCTCAAAAACTTTCTGCGGTTGATCTGCCTGCCGACGACGAAAAAGGTGGCGAACGCCGCGGCGACGAGGATGGAAACGACAAGCAGCACGACCATGGCCGATTTGATGCCTTTGTTGACCAGCGTGAGCGAGGTCTCGGCTTCCGGCTGGGCAGGGACAGCAGGATCGCCGGCGGGAGGAATATACTCGGCGGGCGGATTGCCGTCGACCAGCAGCTTCCCTCCGGTCCGCCGGACGTCGCGGTCCCATTGGATCCGGCCGTCTACAAGGGAAGCCTCGGCGAACACGGTGCCGCCGCTGGCCGCTTCTTCCAGCATCGACGACATTGCTGCAGCATCGGCGCCGGCTTCGAGCCCGATGACGCGGGAAGCCGCCGAGGGGAGCTCCCCTTCGGAAGCAGCCGGCTCCAATCCTTCCCGATAAGGAAGATAGATTCCGTTCCAGGCATCCTCTCCGCCGATATCGCGGGAAAACCCTTGCCAAGCCCCATCCTCGACGAACAGGCTGGAGCGTTGCAGAATCGGCTGCCAGGACGGATCGAACAGCAGATCGAGCGGCCCGGACATCCCGGCGATGAGAATTCCTTGCTGCGCGTAGGCATCCCATGCCTGCTTCATAAGCCGTTCGGGCTCCAATGAATCGGTCACTCCCGCGAGCATGGAGCCTTCCACGTAGGACTGCCACTCATCCGGAGGCGACCAGCCCTTGAGCGGGGCGAGCAGCGGTATGCCGCCTCGTTCCAGCAGGCTTCTGACCTCTGCGAAATAAGCTTTTATTCCTTCCGATTCCGTGTTCACGAATACGGGACGAAGCTCCACGAAAAAGGAGATGTTCCTCTCCTGCAGCCATTCCCCTTTGCGCTCCAGCTCGCCCAGATCCAGAAAGGGATTGACATCCTTCAGCATGAAATAAGAAAGGCCTGTCTTCGTCTCCTGCACAGCCGGTTTCGGCTCTCCCGGCTCATCCAGCGTTTCCAGTCCGATTCCTTCTTCCGCGAAACGCTTGCGCCAGGCAGAGGCGGCCGCTTCTGCCTGATCGCCGGTCACGTAAGCTTGCGCCAAGCCGGCTCGTTCTCCAGGCATCTCCTGGCCGGCCAGCTGAAGCGCGACGGAGTCATGGGTCGACCTCAGCATCCGGTACTGGGCCATAAGCCTGTCTCTAGGAACATCGTTCCCGTAGAGCAGCATGGCCTTATCCGAACGCTCCGCGACTGAAGGAACTGCATGGCTGCTGCCGTTGCCCGCGATCGCCAGCGCGGAGGCCGGAGCGGCGATCCATCCGGCGGCTATAAGCCCCGCTGCCGTCAAAGCAAGCAGCCGCATCCTACACGTCATATTCCATTTCCTTCTCCGCCAAGCGCCGCAGCATGATGGCATCCTGGTTTTGAGCGGAGTCGTATTCCGCCACCCCTATTCTCAGCTCGAGCCGGACAGAGACGGTTTTGGCCGAGCGCTCCAGCTCGTAGGAGTAGATCGTTTCCTTGATTCTCCGCTTCACGATGTGGGCGCCGTCGGCATTGCCCAGCAGCAGCAGAGCGAACGTCCTGCCGTCTTCCAGCATATAGGCGGAATCCTCCGTTCGGGTGCTGCCGACCAGCTGCTTGCCGATCCAGCGGACGACATCGCTCATCGCTTCGTTCCCGACAATGCTGCGGATATCGTCATAATAATCAAGCCGGACGAGCATGACCGACAAGGGAAGCTTGTAGCGTCTGGAGAGGCCCATATACTGATTCAGGACGGCGTGGAACACTTTGGCGTTGTCCAATCCCGTTTTCTCGTCGATCGTCACGTATTCCGAATAGCGTTCCCGCAGGCGCCCGTTCTCCCGCTGGATGGAACGGATGGACTGTCCCGCGGACGCCGTCATGATCGCGGCAGCCGGCAGCAGCACCAGCCAGTAGTAGACATGGGATTCGATGCCGCTTCCGAGGACGACGGCGCCGTACATGACATAGCTGCCGTAGAAGAAAATGGCGATCGCCGATACGCAGAGAGCGACGACCAGGCTGCTTACATAAGAGACAAGAACGATGGCGAACAGCACGCTCATCAGAATGGCGTTCTCCAGATAGGTTTCCTTTGGCAGCAGCGCGAACCAGTTGACGATTCCGTACGCAAGGATGATGAGCGCCATCATCCAGATATCGAGTTTCTTGATTTCCACCGATGCATTCCTGCCTTCCATCGAATAGTCAGCCAAGCGGCCAAGAGGCGGACGACATGAACGAGCATGACGCCGAACATGAGATCGAAACAGACGTTGAACAAAAAGAGATGTTTGGCGAGGTCCGCGTCTCCCGCCCCGAGAAAGGCGATCGCCAGCTGCGACAAGCCGATGACGCCGGGGAGCGCCATGACTTCCAGGCGGAACATGTCCTCATGATGGCGCCGCCGCCATGCGCGGGCGTAATAGAAGGCAAGCCCGCCATAATAAACGCCGTAATAAAGCAGAATGAAGCGGAATCCGTCCGGGAACTTTTTCAGCGAGCTCCAGCCGGAAAAGAAATAGGTCTTGGCTCCATAAGGCTTGCCGGCGCTCTTCTCGTAGTTGCCCATCGCATCCGGACGGATGGAGTAAGCCTGGGATGCGGCCATGTCCAGCTTCTCGAAAGCCCGGTCCGCATGGCGGAGATAATAACCGATGATCGTTCCGTATCCAAACTTGGAGTAGAACTCTTTTTCCATCAGCGGAGACTCGACCGGCTCCAGCTGATACTTGTCATAGTAGGTCGTCCCTGCAAGAACCGCGAACTTGGGGTCGAGGCCGAGCTCCTTCAGGTCGCGTTCCGGATTCAGGGAGCCCTCCAGTATTCCGCGGGTGACGGCATGATACTGGTTGATATGCTTGATATCGTCCGTCATGAACAGATAGACGCCGACGGACGCGGCCGCGATCGCGGCCGTTCCGGACAGCGCGGCGCGCCGCCATTTGCCCTTGTCCATCCGGAAGGAGAGTCTAAGCCCCATCAAGGCGAGCAGGATTCCAGCCGGAGCGTTCTGCTGCTTCGCCGCGGCGAACAGCACCGCGCATGCCGTCCAAGCGATGAACCACGCCGTCCATCCCGCCTTGCGCTCCGGCAGCCTCATCATCAGCACCAGCGACAGAAGAAGAAAAATATAGGAGGCCGGCTCGCCGTAGAAGGAGTTGAAATAGACCGTATAGCCGGTATCGGATAGAATGAAAACCGCCGCAGCCGCGGCAAATGCCGCCATGCCCGGCTTCAGCCTGCTGGCCGCCTCCTTTACGATCAAGTACACGGCGGCCATAAACAGGACGGAATACAAAGCACCAAGAAAGCGAAGGTCGAATCGGTTGTCTCCCGTAATCGCGAGATCGATTCCGAGCGCCGCCCGGATCATCAGCGACAGCGAGGAAATGAAGCGGGAATTCTGGTCATACGGGTACTCCCGAATGCCGAATTCGCGGTTGAAGTAGCCGAAATGCCGGTCGTCGAAGCTGTCCGTCAAATAATACAGACCCGGATTATGGATCTCCCGGAAGTAATCTCCGTTGTCCGCAATGCCCGCGTAAGGCTTGGTGAAGAGAAGGACGATCAACAGCATCCCGACCGCAGCGGCCGCGGCCGCTGCGGCTCCCGGTTTTGGAAATTTTCTCATGCCTGCCTGCCCACCCTCGCTCTGTTCATGGAGCCATTTCATTACGGTCATGATGAACTTGCCGAAATGCGTCTATCTGTAACACGTTATGTATTGTTACCCGGTTCACTATGAGACTTATCTTATTTCTTTTAATATAATTCGACAATAATCTACATTTTTCTATTTTTGTCCTTCCGGGGACGATTCCCGCACCATGATGCCGTGCAACGCAAAAAGCCCCTATGAAAGGGGCTCTCGTCTAATTCCTCGACATTCTCATCAAGCTCTTTCCGCAATTGCCGTAAGCCAGCACTATTCCAGCTCTTTGAACGCCTCCGTCGTCATCAGCCGCTCGAAAAATGCATTCTTCCCAGCCCGATACTCGTCCATGCCGCAGCCTTCATATCTCCGCTTCAAGGAATCATATTCCTCGAGATAAGACTCGTTCCTGGCCAGAACCTCCCTGAGCTTCCAGAAAAAATCGGTCTCCGAGCCTGCGGCGGTGAGCTGGATGCCAAGCGGCGGCACGACGCCGTCGTCCTTGAACGCCCTGAATTGATCCGTGCTTGAGCTGCCTTCGTTACGCTCGTAAAGGGATGAGAGCGACCGGACTGCTTCCGCGAAGCGGTCAGCCTGCACGCGTACTTGAATGTCCAGGTCGCCTTTGGTCAGTCCCCGGGGAAGGGAAGTGCTGCCTACATGCTGGATATCCGCCTCCGGAAGAACGGCGAGCAGCTTGGCTTTCTCCGCCAGGAACAATGATTCAGCAGCCTCCCTGAAGGCGCTGCTGTCCTGAAACCGGACTTTTTCCATCCTATCGCCCTCTCACGAAACCGCTTTGCGCCGGCAGCTCTTCCTGCCGCAGTGCAGATAGGTGCCGGTGAAATCCAGCCTGTGGTCGGTCACGGCAAAGCCGTATTCCCTCGCCACTCTGGCTTCAAGCTCAGCCAGCCAGTCGTCCTGGATCTCCTTGACGAGGCCGCATCGGCTGCAGATGAGATGATGATGCATATGTGCCTGGCCCGACGCCCGAAGATCATAGCGGACAACCCCATCGCCGAAATGCATCTTCTCCACGACGGCGAGCTCGCTCAGCAGCTCCAGCGTCCGATAAACCGTCGCGAGGCCGATTTCCGGATGAAGCTTTTTGACTTTCAAATAGATGTCCTCTGCGCTGAGATGGTCGCTCTCGTTCCCGATCAGCACTTCCAGCGTCGCCCGCCTTTGCGGGGTCAGCCTGTACCCTTTTCCGACGACCATGCTGTTGACAGCATCCATGAGTGCAATCGCATGCTGGGACATGAATCTGATCCCCCTTTGTCCTGCGCTATTGTTTAGAATCATTCTTATTTGATTGTACCTCAATCGCCAAAAAAGATCAAAACGCCTCGTTCTAAGACAAGCCGGACAAGAGTACTTCTTGTAATACCCTTCGATGCGAGGTGAGCTTTTATGACTATACCCGTATTTATATTGACTGGATTTCTGGGCAGCGGCAAGACGACTCTGCTGCTGAACCTGCTCGTTGAGACGGATCGGCGAGGCTTGAAGCCGGGAATTCTGATGAACGAGCTGGGACGCGAGGATGTGGACGGCGCGATCGTGCAGGAGAAGATCAGCCTGCCGGTCCAAAAGCTGCTGGACGGCTGCATCTGCTGCACTAAAAGAAGCGAGGTGGAGGCAAGCCTGAAGCAGCTTGCAGCCGGAGAACCGGATCTGATATTCATGGAATTGACCGGAGTCGCGGACCCTGCCGAGCTTGTCGCCATGTTCTCCCCGTGTAATGATGAGCTGCCTCCCGGACTCGAGCTCGAACGCGTCCTGACTGTCGTAGACGCATCCCGGTTCCAGGAGCACAACAGCCGCTTCTCCGCGGAGAGGCAGCTGGTGCGCCTGCTCCGAAGCCAGGTAAGCGAGGCCGATATCGTGCTGATGAACAAATCCGATCTGGCTCCGGCCGGAGAGCTCGACAAAGTACAGAAATCCCTGCGCAAGCTGAACGGGAAAGCGGCTCTTTTGCCGTCCGTCCGCTGTTCCATGGACGTCGCTTCGCTGCTCCACTCCGTTCATCCTCGTCCTCAGGCGCCGGATCCCCGGCAGGCGGCTGCCGGGGCGGGGGTGCGGCCGGCGGGTGGGCTGCATCCTTCCCGCGCAGCGACGCTCACTCCTTTTCGAATGGCGTCCCCCGCCGCTGCCCATCAAGGGCATCCCGAAGGGAATCCAGCCGCAGCGATTCGTTCGTTGACCCTTCCAATGCCCGAGAGCATGCAGCTGGACGCTGAAGCTGTCGAAACCTTCCTAGCCCGCCATGAAGCCTGTCTTCTCCGCGCCAAAGGGCATCTCGTTGTCGGCGGCCGGATGCTGCTGCTGCAATTCAGCAGCGGGAGAGCGGAGTGGAGCCCGTCCAATTATCCCGGCAAGCCTTATCTGGTGCTGATCGGCACCGATCTTCCCGAACTGAGGCTGGCCGAGGAATGGAAGCTGCTGAAGCCGTCTTGATACGAAGGAAAGGGGCTGTCCCAAAAGCCAATGGCTTTGGGGCAGCCCTTTTCTTTATCCGCACTTATAGATTCCTTGGTTCAAACGGTGGAAGCTTCTTCCTTGCAGCCTTGATCAGGATGCTCCCGGCAAACTGTCTTCCAGCCGGCTCCAATCCTCCGCCATTTCCTCATCCGTAAGCAGGCAGCCGTCCAGCGAAGACGCAACCTTATCCGCTTCGAGTCCGATTCCGATGAAGACGACCCGGTTGATCCTGTCTCCGTAGAGCGGATGCCAGTCCTGCTTCAGATCCGGCTGCTCGCTCATGAGCATGTCAAGCTCCTCGTCCGGAAGCGCCGCTGCCCAGTATCCCATTGGCCCGAAGGTGATGGACGGTCCCGCCTGGCTGATGGACTGCGCCGTTTCCATCCGGCTCGCCAGCCACATGAAGCCTTTTGCGCGGACGATCTGCTCCGGCCAATCCGCCATCCATTCCTCCAGCCTGTGCGGATGGAAGGGGCGCGCGCGTTCGTAGACGAAGCTGGAAATGCCGTACTCGTCTGTTTCCGGGACATGGACCGGCTGCTCCAGCTCTCTCAGCCACCCCGCCGACGAGCTCGCCTCCTCGAAATCGAAACGTCCGGTGTTCAACAGCTCCGCAGGCGCGACCTTGCCATGCTCGGCGCGGATCAGCTTCGCCCGGGGCTGGAGACGGCGCAGCGCCGCTTCCAGCTTCGCCAGCTCCTGCTCTGGAACCAGATCGCATTTGTTCAGAATCAGCACATCGCAAAACTCGATCTGGTCGATCAGCAAGTCTGCCACATCCCGGCTGTCGCCGTCGTCGACAGCCTGTTTCCTCGCCAGCAGCGAATCTCCGGAACCGAGATCATGCCAGAACCGGCTCGCATCCACGACCGTCGCCATCGTATCCAGCCGGCAGAAGCGGGACAGATCGATGCCCGATTCCCCGTCGGCATACGAGAACGTCTGGGCAACCGGCACCGGCTCGCCTACCCCGGTCGATTCGATCAGGATATAATCAAAGCGGTTCTCCTGAGCGAGCCGCTCGACTTCCCGCAACAGATCCTCGCGGAGCGTACAGCAGATGCAGCCATTCGACATTTCCACGAGCTTTTCATCCACACGGGAAAGCCCTCCTCCATCTCTAATCAGGGTGGCGTCGATATTGACTTCACTGAGGTCGTTGACGATGACCGCTACCCGCATTCCATCCCGGTTGGCCAGAATATGGTTCAGCAGCGTCGTCTTGCCCGAGCCCAGGTAGCCGCTCAGCACGGTGACAGGCAAGATCCTTCCGGAATTACTCTCCGCTTTACCTTCAATATTCGCATAGCTGCTGACGTCTTTCGTCTCACGGGGTTCCATAGTCAAAACATTCCACTCACCTTTTTGTAATTTTTACGATTTAATGGGAAGAATAGAGCCGGACGAATCCGGCAAATGGTTATATTTACGATTATTCAGCAGAAAGAAAGCAAGAGTCACTCGTTCAAGGCTTTCTTCAATGCAGCCAAGTTCTTCTTCATGATGGAGACATAGTCTTCCTGCGCAGCCGTCTCTTCCTGAGTCAAGCCTTCGAGCGGATTGAGGACATCCGTGCCCGCGCCCGTCTCGGCCGCGATCGTATCGGCGATTTTGGAGTCGGCCAGCTCTTCGAAGAAAATGGTGCGGACGTTGTTGTCCTTGACGAACTTGACGACCTGAGCCATCTGCTCCGGCGAAGGCTCCTGCTCCGGCGACAATCCCGATATCGGAACCTGCTTCAAGCCGTATTCCTTGGCCAGATAAGCGAAGGCCGCATGAGAGGTGATGAAGTCCTTGCGCTTGACATCGGATAGCTGGGATTTGAATTCTCCATCCAAGTCCTGGAGCTTGGAGGCGTAAGCATCCGCGTTCTGCTTGTACTGCTCCGCATGTTCGGGATCGGCCTGGCTGAATGCCGCTTCAATGCTGCGCACTTCCTTCACCGCCAGAGCCGGGCTCAGCCACACATGGGGATCGACGGGATGGCCATGGCTCTCTTCGGCGCTGTCGCCTTCATGATCTTCTCCATGCCCTTCCTCGACGCCTTCCAGCAGCTCGATGCCGCTGCTC
Source organism: Paenibacillus sp. D51F (assembly GCF_053345695.1). Lineage (NCBI taxonomy): Bacteria > Bacillati > Bacillota > Bacilli > Caryophanales > Paenibacillaceae > Paenibacillus > Paenibacillus sp. D51F. Next base: position 34,399 of record NZ_JBKFAO010000020.1, read on the forward strand.
GCTTCGACGGCTACCCGCTTGTTGCTTCCGGCGCTCTCCAGCGTGCGCTCGGCCCATTCCTCCACGATGCCATTGTAGACGAATACATCCGCTTCGCTGATCTTGGACATGTCCTTTGCGCTCGGCTCCCAGTCATGGGGCTCCGTGCCGACCGGGACGAGAGCGGTGACATCGACGAGATCCCCGCCGACTTGACGGCTGAATTCCGCCATCGGATAAAAGGTGGCGACGACCTTGAGCTTGCCTTCTGCGCTTTCGGGGGAAGCGGCGTTCCCGTCCGTCTTGGCGCCGCAGCCCGCAAGGACCAGCGTCAGCGCGGCGGCGGCAGCCGTGCTTCGAATCCATCTGCTGTTGTTCATGAGGGTACATTCCTTCTTTCCGCTTGATTAATGGCTATGTGAATCCTCGCTCAGCCTTGGAATGGGGCCGTAGGTATGCATCTCTGTATCGGCAGCCGCCACATGGCTGCTCTTGGAGCGTACGAACCGAATCCCATTTTTGAGTCCGACGCCGATCAGCAGCAGAGCGAGGAGAACCAACGCGATTGTGCCGCCCGGAGGCAGGCTCAGCTGGTAAGAGGCCGTGAGGCCGGTGAACACGCCCGTCAGGCCGATGCCGACAGCGAGCAGAAGCGCGGCGCTGAAGCGGCTGGCGATCCGGATCGCCAGCGATGCCGGCAGGACGATCAGCGAGGAGACGAGCAGCACGCCGACGACCGGCATCGCGGCGGCGACGATCATGCCGGTCAGCACGCTGAACGTCATCGAGATGAGCCCGACGGGAAGGCCGCTGACGCGGGCCGTCTCCTCGTCGAACGTCATCTGGTACAGCGGACGCCGCAGCAGGAAGAAGAACAAGCCGCCGATGACCGTCACGGCCGCCATCAGGATGAGCTGGGTCTGATCGACCGCGACGACGGATCCGAACAGATACGACGTGAAGCTTTTGCTGATGCTCTTGTTCAGGCTCATGAGGACGACCGCCGTCGAGAGCCCTCCGACCATGATGATCGCGACCGATATCTCGCTGTACGTCTTGTAGGAACGGCGAACATATTCGACGGCTACCGCCCCGACGATGGCAGTCAGGAAGCCCGACAAGGTCGGGTTCCAATTGAGGTATGCCCCGGCGGCGACCCCGGCCAGAGATACATGGGAAAGCATGTCCGCCATGAGCGCCTGCCGTCTGAGCATGAGGTACACGCCAAGCACGGAAGCGATGATCGCGATCAGCCCGCCGGCACAAAATGCCCGTTGCATAAAGTCGTACTGCAGCATTTCCATCCGCCCTCCCCCTTTCTCTCCAGCTCGATGATCCGGTCCAGGTAAGGGCGGCATTCATCCAGACCATGCGTCACCATGACGACGGTCATGCCGTGGACTTCGACCATATGGCGCATCAGCTCGTAAAATCCGGCCCGGCTTTCCTGATCCATGCCCGTCGTCGGCTCGTCCATGATGAGCAGATCCGGCCGCTGGGTCAGCGCCCTCGCAATAATGATGCGCTGCTTCTGCCCGCCGGACAGCTCGCCGATGCGGCGGCTGCGCAGCTGCCACATTCCGACCTGGCGAAGCGATTTTTCCGCCGCTGCCCGATCCTTCTCCGTCACCTTGCGGAACCAGGAGCCGCGGCTGTGGACGCCGGAGAGGACGAACTCCTGCACGTTGCTCGGAAAGCCTCCGTTGAAGGCGGCGATCTGCTGCGGCACGTAGCTGACGGTAAGCCTGCGGCCGTCATCCCGTCTCCGCGCCAGCTGCACCTTTCCTTTCCACGGCTTCAGCAAGCCGAGCATGAGCTTGAGCAGCGTCGTCTTGGACGCTCCGTTCGGTCCCGTCACGGCGACGAACTCGGCGCTGTGCACCTCGAGGGAGGCGTTATTTAGCGTCGGCACATCGCTGTATCCGAAGTCAACGTCTTTCAAGGATGCCAGAAGCATGGCCATCCCTCCTTCTATCGTAAATATTACATATTTGGTAGATTGATAGTCGCCATTCCCGCCTAGCGGAAGGAATACGAGCTTAATAGTAATCATTACACCTCGACAATTCTATCAGGGTCGGTTCTCAAAGTCAATGACCGAAACGGGCTCCCATCCGAAGGCATCGCACGGAAGCGATCTGGAGCCGGATCCGGTAAAATGCCCGGCAGCCACCTGCAAGGCGGCCGTCATACAGCAGCTTCATCGCCGCAAAAAAGAACAAGCCGGCATTCAGCTCCCCGCTTGCTCCTTTTGGCAATGCTCGCAAATGCCGTAGACCTCGAATCGGTGGTTCATGATCTTGAAGTTGCCCGGCAGCCGCATTTCCTGCTCCATCGGACAGTAGTCGAGGGTAAGCGTCTTTTCGCAGTTCGTGCAGATCAGATGATGATGATGGTGATGGAAGCAGGCGGCTTTGAACTTAAGGCCGGCATCCATGGAATAGAACTGTTCGAGCACGCCCATCTCGCTCATGAGCCGCAAATTGCGGTAGACTGTATCGAAGCTTACGCCGGGGTAAGAGACCGCCATCGCCTCGTACACATCCTTGGGAGACAAATAGCCTTCGGTCGCAGAGAAAATATCCGCCAGCTTGCGGCGCTGATCGGTAATTCTCCATCCGCTCCTGGACATCGCATCAAGCATCACTTTGGCTGTTCCGTTCGTCATCGTTCCCGCCATCGCCAGTCTTCCTTTCCGCGTAACAATCATAGGATATCCCAAGTATACCATAGAAATGCCTTTCCTCGAAATGTGTCCAATCCAGGCCTCGCCTGACAGAGGCGCCCCTCGTCCGCGCCAAAAAAACGGGCAGGGAACCTGAAATGTTCCCTGCCCGCCTGCGGTGCAGCCGTTACAGCTTGCCGTTGCGCCCGGCCAACTGGATGATCGATACAACCAGCGCCAGCAGCGCAATCAAAGTGTCCGTGCCCATAAGTGCCGCCTCCCGATGATATGCTTCCGTCGGCCGGCATCCTCTCCCATGAACTAGCGGATCAAGCTTGGCTCCCCATACATTCCTATGCGGCAGCGGCCGGCGATATTCCGATTTCCCGCAATAAAAACCATTCCCACATCCTGGAATGCCGACGTATAATAAAGAATACAGCGCGCTTTCCGGCCGCCTGATCCAGCTCATCAACAAGGGGATACAGCCACCATGAATGTGTATCTGCTGCTGCTCGCTCTCATCATTTATGCCGTCGCCTATTTCACCGGTGTCAGACGCAGCCCATGGCTGCTCGCCGCATTCGCGCCCGGCCGCATCCGGGACCGCGACAAGCTGTACCGGACGATCGCCATGTACAATCTCATCGCCAGCGTCGTCGTCTTTTTTGTCGGCGTCATCAACCTTCCCGAATTGTCCTACCTTCTCGTCTGCATCGGGGCCGGTTATGTCATTCTGCTGCTGTACTGCAACCGCAAGATGTAAGGGATAATCAAGGAAGAATATAAAAAGCCCGGAGATGCCATGGCATCTCCGGGCTTGTCTATTTCCGGGACGATATCAGCCTTCGAGAAGAAGGGATTCCGGATCTTCCAGCAGTTCCTTGACGGTCACGAGGAAGCGGACCGCTTCGGCGCCGTCCACGATGCGGTGGTCGTAAGACAGGGCGATGTACATCATCGGACGGTTCTCCATGCGCACGTCGTCGATGGCTACAGGACGGATCTGGATCTTGTGCATGCCCAGGATGCCGACCTGCGGAGCGTTCAGGATCGGGGTCGACAGCAGGGAGCCGAAGACGCCGCCGTTCGTGATCGTGAACGTGCCTCCTTGAAGATCGGAGAGCGCCAGCGTATTTTTGCGGGCTTTGCCTGCAAGCTCGGAGATCGATTTCTCGATGCCGGCGAAGCCGAGGCGGTCGGCGTCGCGCACGACCGGAACGACGAGGCCGTCCGGAGCGGCGACGGCGATGCCGATATCATAGTATTTCTTGAGGATCAGATCGTCGCCGTCGATTTCCGCGTTGAGCAGCGGGTATTTCTTCAGCGCGCCGACGACAGCCTTCGTGAAGAAGGACATGAAGCCGAGGCCGACTTCGTTCTTCTCCTTGAAAGCGTCCTTGCGGCGCTTGCGCACGTCGAGGATCGCCGTCATGTCGACTTCGTTGAACGTCGTCAGCATGGCAGCCGTGTGCTGGGCTTCCACCAGGCGCTTTGCGATCGTCTGGCGGCGGCGGGACATTTTCGTACGCTCGACCGGCTTGCCCGGCTGTTCCGTGAAGCTAGGCTTCGCCGGAGCGGCTGGAGCTTTGGCTGGCGCGGCGGCAGGAGCAGCAGGAGCGGTACCATGGTTCGCCACGTCCTGATTGTAGATGCGGCCGTTGGGATCGGTACCTTTGACTTGGTTCAGATCGATGCCGCGCTCGCGGGCAAGCTTGCGTGCGGACGGCGATGCGATGGCGGAGCCTTCGCTGCTCGCGTTCGCAGGCACCGGCGCCGGTGCGGCAGCGGCTGCCGGAGCGGAAGCTGGCGCGACCGGAGCTTCCGTTTGGACCGGCTGCGCAGGAGCGGCGGCCGGAGCGGATGCGGCCGCGCCGCCCTCTCCGATGACGCCGATCGTCTCGCCGACGAGGACGGTGTCGCCCTCGCCTTTGACGATGCTGTTCAGCACGCCGCTGGAATCGGCGCTGATTTCCAGGTTGACTTTATCGGTTTCAAGCTCCAGAAGAAGGTCGCCCTGGGCTACGGCTTCCCCTTCTTTCTTGAGCCATTTGGTGATCGTTGCTTCCGAGATGGATTCGCCTAAGTCAGGCACTTTGATATCAGACACTTGCTTCTACCTCCCAAGTAAAATCGTGTTCAACGCTTTTTGCTGCAGCGAGAGCGAGATGATGGATTGTTGTTCGGCGGCGTGAACGTCTTGGTGGCCGCTTGCCGGGCTCGAACGGTCCGGGCGTCCGATATAGTGGACAGCTTTGTCGCCCGCCACTTCGCGGATGCGGGATTCCATGAAGGTCCAGGCGCCCATGTTTTTCGGCTCTTCCTGTACCCATACGATTTCTTCCAGCTTGCCGTAACGGGCGATGATCTCGGCGATTTCCTTTTGAGGGAACGGATACAGCTGCTCCACGCGCACGATATGCAGCCAGCTCATATCCTGATCGCCGGCGGATTCCAGAGCTTCCTCGAGATCGACGGCGACCTTGCCCGAGCACAGGATCAGGCGGCGGACCGCAGCCGGCTTCGCGCCAAGGCCATTCTGCTCCAGAACGAGCTTGAAGCTGCCATTCGCAAGATCCTCGCCCGGCGACAGGACGCGCGGGTTGCGGATCAGGCTTTTCGGCGACATCATGACGAGCGGACGCGCTCCCTCATGCTCGGTCCAGGCAGCCTGGCGGCGGAGCAGATGGAAGTACTGGGCCGCCGTGGACAGGTTCGCCACCGTCCAGTTGTTCTCTGCGCACAGCTGCAGATAACGTTCGAGGCGGGCGCTGGAATGCTCCGGACCTTGGCCTTCGTAGCCGTGAGGCAGCAGCATGACGAGGCTGGAGCGCTGCTTCCATTTCGTGCGGCCCGCCGAGATGAACTGGTCGAAGATGACTTGCGCGGAGTTCGCGAAGTCGCCATATTGGGCTTCCCAGATCGTGAACGTCTCTGGCGAGAATACGTTGTAGCCGTACTCGAAGCCGAGCACCGCGCCTTCGGTCAGCGGACTGTTGTGGATCGCGAACGATGCCTTTGCCTGCGGGAAGCGGTGCATCGGAGAGAACTTCTCGCCCGTCTTATGGTCGTTGAGCACGATATGGCGATGCGAGAACGTCGCGCGCTCGACATCCTGGCCGCTCATGCGGATCGGCTTGCCGTCGGCAAGGATCGTCGCGAACGCCAGCGTCTCGGCGAGCGCCCAGTCGACCTTTTCGCCTTGGTCGAGCATGGAGCCGCGGCGCTGCAAGATGCGCTGCAGCTTCGGATAGACGGTGAAGCCTTCCGGATATTTAAGCAGCTCGGCGTTGATCTCGCGCAGCTTGTCGAGCGGAACAGCCGTCTCGGTATTTTCCGGAGCAACCGGAATCGGACCCGTATCGGCATGCTTGCCGTTGGCCGCATTTTCCTTCATGACGTCGTAGGCGTCTTGAAGCTCCTGCAGCGTATTCTGGATCAGCTTGTCGATCTCGTCCCCGGAGAGGGCTCCCTCCGCCTTGAGACGCTCGGCGTACAGGTTCGCAACCGTCAAGTGCTTGCGCACCTTCTCGTACACGAGCGGCTGGGTGCCTTCCGGATCGTCCATTTCGTTGTGGCCGTAGCGGCGGTAGCCGACAAGATCGATCAGGAAGTCCTTCTTGAACTTGTTGCGGTACTCGCAAGCAAGGCGCACGGCCGCGATGCAAGCCTCCGGATCGTCCGCGTTGACATGCACGATCGGAATTTCGTAGCCTTTGGCGAGGTCGCTCGCATAATGCGTGGAGCGGGAATCCTTGCTGTCGGTCGTGAAGCCGATGCGGTTGTTCGCGATGATATGGATGGATCCGCCATTGCGGTAGCCGTCGAGACCGGTGAAGTTAAGCGTTTCCGCAACGATGCCTTCTCCCGGGAACGCGGCGTCGCCATGGACTTGGATCGCGATGGACTTGTCGAGCTCCTGCACCGGGTAGCCCGCTTTGCTGCGGTCTTCCTGAGCGGCGCGGGAGAAGCCCTCGACGACGGAGTTGACGTACTCCAGATGGCTCGGATTGTTGGCCAGCAGGATGCGGGCGCCGGTCTCGATGGAGCGGTCCGCGCCCAGATGGTACTTCACGTCGCCGGCCCAGCCGGAATTGATTCCCATGGAGCCTTCGGAAGGAACGAGCTCCTTGTTCGGCGCATGATGGAATTCCGAGAAGATCTTCGCGTACGGCTTGCGCAGGACATGGGCAAGCACGTTCAGGCGGCCGCGGTGCGCCATGCCCATCAGGACATGCTCGGCTCCGTTCTGAACGGATTGGCGGACGATCTCGTCGATGACCGGAATGAGCATGTCGACGCCTTCGACGGAGAACCTTTTTTGGCCGACGAACGTGCGGTGCAAGTACGCTTCGAATTGTTCCACATGAATAAGCAGGTCAAGGAGAGCTTTCCGCTCTTCCGGGTTCAGGGAGGAGTTGGCAATGCCGGATTCAGCCTTGGCGCTGAGCCAGTCCCGTTCCGTCTCGGTATGGACGTGGCTGAATTCGAATCCGATGGATTGGGTGTAAGACTTGCGAAGCTGCTGGATCGCTTGCCAGCCGTTCGTGACGCTGGCTGGAGCATGATCCCAGAGGATGGAAGCCGGGAACCGGCTGAGGTCCGACTCGGTGAGATCGAAAGTCGCGGGCTCGACAAGACGCGTATCCGAGGAAGCGCGGAGTCCGAGCGGATCGGTGTTTGCGGCCAGATGGCCGTAGGTACGGATGTTGCCTACCAGTTTTTCCGCGGCCGCAAGCTTTTTCAGAAGCGAGACGTCGACGGAAACCTGGCCGGACGGAGCAGCACTTTGAACCGCTGCAGGAGCAAAGTCAGCCGGCGGTTCGCCCAGCTCCGCGAACAGGTCGCGGAAAGAGGGATCGACGGATTCGGGATCGCTGCTGTAGCGCTCGTACTGTTCCTGGACGTAGCCCAGGTTGGGTCCGAAGTAATCATTCCATTGCCGTTTAGTGTTTGATTCGTCGGTCATTTGCCAACTACCTCCGTTAAGTAAAAAAGGTTGGTACGGATGATAACAATGAAGCCGCCTCGCAAGCATCAGCCCGGCAAAAAGCCGCCGGCTTGGTAACCGGCGGCCTGACAATGGCAGGTTGAAAGTCAAGGAGGCCCGGGAAAGATCCCGGCTCCTTGGAGTCATTGAACAGGATCGGCTTCGTTTGTGCTTCTATTATAAAGAAAACGCGGCGCTTATTCAATGTTTGTCGACAACCTTTCGTAAAATGCGACGAACGCAGCTGCAAAGGCTTCCATGCACGGCATGTCAGCCCTCGAAGAATCCGCTGCGGAAGCTGACGAGCTTCGGCTCCGTCATCTCCTCCATGGCGTACCGGACGCCTTCCCGGCCGCTGCCGCTGTCCTTGACCCCTCCGTAAGGCATATGGTCCAGGCGGAAGGTCGGGACGTCGTTGATCATGACGCCGCCGCAATGCAGACGGTCGGCGGCTTGCAGGGCATGCTCCATGTTTTTCGTGAATACGCCTGCCTGCAGTCCGAACTTGGACCGGTTGGCCGCCGCGATGGCTTCCTCCCAGCTGACGAAAGGCGCCACCACCGCAACGGGACCGAATGCCTCCTCGCAGCTGAGCTCCGCGTTCTCCGGCACATCGGTGAGCACGGCGGGCATCATCAGCGAGCCGTCGAAGCTCCCGCCGCAGCGCACGCGGGCTCCTCCTTCCTTGGCCCGCTGGAGCCAAGACTTGAGTCGGTCCGCGGCTCGCTCATTGATGAGCGGGGTGATATCCGTCCGCTCGTCGAGCGGATCTCCTGCGGTCAGCTTCCGCGCGCGCTCCGCGAGCAGCTCCGTGAAGACTTCGAAATGCTCTTCATGCACGAGCACCCTCTGCACCGATATGCACACCTGTCCATTGTAGGCGAAAGCTCCTGCAGCCGCTTCATCGGCGATGCGCGCAAGTTCCTCCGGGGAAAAGCCGCGGTCGACCAGCAGCGGGGAATTGCTGCCAAGCTCCAGCGTGACCTTGCGCAGACCCGCCTGCGCCCGGATCTGCTTGCCCACCTCCGGACTTCCGGTGAAGGTGACGAAGGCGATATCGGGATGCGAGGATAGCGTCTCCCCGAGCTCCTTGCCGCTGCCCGGGATGATGTTCAGCACGCCATCCGGCAGGCCGGCTTCCTCGAACAGCTCAGCCAGGAACAGCGCCGACAGAGGCGTCTGCTCGGCGGGCTTGAGCACGATCGCGTTGCCCGCCGCGATGGCCGGACCGACCTTGTGGGCGACGAGGTTGAACGGGAAGTTGAACGGAGTAATCGCGCTTACGACGCCGACAGGCTCCCGCCCCAGCATCGCCCTTCGTCCTTCGCCGCGGGGAGCCGCGTCCATCGGAATCGTCTCTCCTCTCAGGTTTCTCGCCGCCTCCGCGGCAAACAGATAGGTCTGCACCGTACGCGCGATCTCGGCCCGGGCAGCCTTGATCGGCTTGCCCGCTTCCAAGGCGACGATCTCGGCCGCCTCGGCGCTGCGGCGCTCCAGCAGATCGGCAGCCTGATACAGGATCGAGCTTCTGCGATGGGCTGGCTCGGCACGGAAATCGCGGAAAGCGTCTCTTGCGGCGATGACGGCTTGCGCGGCCTGCTCCTTCGAAGCATAGCCGATTTCCGCCAGGCGCTCTCCCCCATACGGCGCATGAAGCGGCTCGGTGCGGCTTCCTTCCACCCATTTACCGCCTATCCACAGCTTCGTTGTTTGAATCAATCATTCCCTCTCCTTTCGAAGTGACCCGCATGGTTCCGGGCTTTAAATTAATGTTTGCGATTCGCGTTATCATACAGGATCTCCGTGCGTACGCTTGACAATGATACATATTGTATCATAAAGTTTGATTGAGGCCGTGCCACTGCATGCCCGCAATCTTCAACCGGCACTGCCGCTTAGAATGAAGTAAGGAGCAGCCCGACATGACCCTGACGATGGGAGATCGATTGCGTGAACTCCGGCTTAACAAGAACATGTCCCAGGAGGAAGTCTCGAAAAAGATCGGCATTACCCGCTCCGCCTACAGTCATTATGAAATCAATAACCGCCAGCCCGTCTATGAAACCCTGATCAAGCTTGCCACGTTTTTTGAAGTCTCCCTGGATTATATGATCGGCGGAGAGCAAAATCAAAGCGAAGCCCAGGTCGCTCCGGAAACGTTCGAAATTCTGAGAATTCTGAGCGGAATGGATGCCGAGAAGCGTCAGCGTTCCATAGACCGGATGATGGATGTGCTCAAGCAAGCCGAATAAGCGCCTGCCTTCATGCCGCGGAAGGGGCAGGCGCTTCGGCGCTTCCCTGATCGGCTTCGATACCGGGTCTATTTTTTTTCCTTCGTTTTCCGCGACTCTCCTTATTCTTTTCAACTTTCTCGGATTGTCCTCCCTCCTTGCCGCTTTCATTGCTTCCCCAACGGCCACCCGATATAATAAGTGGACGATTGTTGAAGCAAAGGGGCCAAGCAGACCACTATGTACATTGCAGACCTATGGAAAGACTACGAACTTATCGATACAGGCGACGGAGACAAGCTGGAGCGCTGGGGGGATGTCACCCTGCGCCGGCCGGATCCGCAGATCATATGGCCTTACCGGGGCGACCGCCGCAGCTGGTCGAACGCAGACGGCCATTACCACCGCAGCTCGGCGGGCGGCGGACAATGGGATTTCCGCAAGCAGCTTCCGGACAAATGGACCGTATCCTACGGAGAATTGAAGTTCAACATCAAGCCGACCAACTTCAAGCATACGGGACTGTTTCCCGAGCAGGCGGTCAACTGGAGCTGGATGATGGACAAGATCCGCGGCGCAGGGCGACCTGTACGCGTTCTCAATCTGTTCGCGTATACCGGCGGAGCCACCGTTGCAGCCGGAGCGGCCGGAGCCGACGTCTGCCATGTCGACGCAGCCAAGGGCATGGTCCAATGGGCCAAGGAGAATGCCCAGCTGTCCGGCCTCGCCGACCGGCCGATCCGCTATATTACGGATGATGTGTTCAAATTCGTGCAGCGCGAGCAGCGCCGCGGCAGCAAATACGATGCCATCATCATGGATCCTCCGTCCTATGGACGAGGTCCGGGCGGAGAAATGTGGAAGCTGGAGTCGAGCCTGTTCCCCTTCCTGGAATCCTGCATGGAAATACTGACCGACAACCCGCTCTTCCTGCTGATCAACTCCTATACGACGGGCTTGTCGCCGCAGGTGCTCCACAACCTGCTCCATATGACCGCAGGCAAGCGCTTCGGCGGCAGCATCAACTGCGGCGAGATCGGCCTGCCGATCAGCGCCTCCGGTCTCGTGCTGCCCTGCGGCATCCTGGGCCGCTGGGAGGCCTGAGAGCATGGCGGCCTCTCCGGGCATTCCCGTGCTTTACGAGGACAACCATCTGCTCGCGGTCGTGAAGCCGCCAGGCATTCCGTCTCAGGCGGACGAGAGCGGCGACGCGGATATGCTGACGCTTCTCAAGCAGGACCTGAAATTGCGGCATGACAAGCCCGGCAACGTGTTTCTCGGGCTCGTCCACCGCTTGGACCGGCCGGTAGGAGGCGTCATGCTGTTCGCCAAGACGTCCAAGGCCGCCGGGCGGCTGTCCGATTCCGTACGGACGAGGACCTTCAGCAAGACGTATGTGGCCGTTCTGAACGGCAAGCCGCCCCAGTCCAAGGGACAGCTGAAGCATTACTTGGACAAGGACTCGAAGCGCAACGTCGTCGCGGCTTACGACAAGCCTCGGGGAGAAGCCAAGGAAGCAAGGCTTTCCTATGCCGTGCTCGGCGAGGCGGAAGGCTTGACGTTGGCGGCCGTCCGCCTTCATACCGGCCGGCCTCACCAGATCCGCGTCCAAATGGCTGCCATCGGCTGTCCGCTCTATGCCGACCTGAAATACGGAGCCCCCGTCCCGCGCGGAGACAAGTCCAAGAGCGGCCATGCGGACATCGCGCTCTGGTCGGCGGCAGCAGGCATTCCGCATCCGGTCAGTAAGGAGTGGATGATCTTCTCCTCCCGACCGCCAAGCTCCTTTCCGTGGAACCTCTGGAAGGACAGCCTTCTCGACGGAGCGGCCTTGCATCTGGAGACGGAATTCGGAGCGGAAGCAGGGAACACAGAACCCCGATAATGGCAGAGACGACAGGAAAACAGCGGCAGCCCAAGGAGAGCAAGCTTCTCCAAGGCTGCCGCTGTTGTTCGTTTCCGGAACGCCTCCGCCCTTTTCGCAGCTGGGCATAACGCAGCAGCTGGGCACGGGCAGCCATGCAACTTTATTGCAAAACCTTTACGCTGCAATACCGAGCTGCTACCGTCGAAATCATCATCCTGAAGCTAGACAGCAGAAGCCCCCCATGTGGGCCAAAAGAAAACGAACGCCGGCAATCAGCCGGCGTTCGCCACTTTTCCGAGCAAATAAACGAGAAGCTGCTGGTTATGGGATGAGATCCTGTCCAGAGCTCCGCGGATGAAGGCTTCCCTGACTTCCGTGCCGCGCGCGGCTTCCTTCTCCCCATGCTCCGTAACGGTCACCCAGACGATCCGGCGATCGGCCAGATCCCGGCCCCGCTCGATCAAGCCGCCGCGCTCCATCCGGTCGAGCAGCGTCGTGATGGCAGCCGGCGTCGTATGAAGATGCTGCAGCAGCTCGGACGGCTTCATCGGCTGATGCTTGATCAGCAGCTCAAGCGCGTTGAGCTGGCCTTCCGTCAAGTTCGGCAGCAGGCTGTCTTCCAGATGGGTTTTCCATTCCCTTGAAAGCTTCATCCACAATTTGGCGAAATCCTCCGTAATCATAACCGACAACGACTTCAACCCCAATCTGTTCAGTTGGCCAGGCTCGTCCGCAGGAAGCCCGGGCAAGATCCTGCTCCTGATTCCTATCCTAAATTATACCATCTGAAAATGTCGAAAGAAAGGTTAATCGGATTAATAATTGCAGACCTTAATCGATACCATTCCGAACCATTAGACACACTCTGACATAGACTGCAGAGAAGAAATTCGAGCGAAGGCGAAAGGGTGGTAACCGTGGAAGAGCATAAGGAATCCGTGATCCGCAAAATACGCGCATACGGAATCATCAAAGACTCGGTCTGGCTGGAGAAGCCGGATGAGCCCGTTCCGATGTGGGTTCTGCTGGATGCGCTTTTACAGGTTATCGACCGACTTGAGCCTTCCGAGGACCGGCCGTTCGACTGAGCGCAGGCAGAGAAATGGCCTGGCCGACAAGCAAAAAAGCCCGACCGGCTTGGATCAGCCGGTCGGGCTTCGCTATTCTCATCCCGTCATGCCGTTGAATCAGCCTTGTCCAAGCTCTGGACGGGCATACAGCTGCTGCACGGAGTCGCTCTTCTCGACCTGAGCGAGCTGCCGCCCGATCGATCTGCGGTCTTCGATCGGCGTCTTCTCCGTCAGGAAGCGCTGCACGGCGCCGCTCGCGAGCTGCACGTTCAGCTCGCGAGGCTGACGGCAGTACCAAGCGCCGGCAATACGGCTGCCGTTCGGCTTGACCCGCTTGCCTTCCTTGAATTCGAAGGACTGCACGCCCTTGCCGCCTCGCCCTTGCACCGGATAGTCGGCGAGCAAGCTGCGCTTGCCGTAGCCGAGGTCGCTGATGACGAGAATCTCGCCCTCGTCTTCCCGGCTCACCTCAAGCGCCGCGGCCAGCTCGTCGCCTTCCTTGAACTGCATGCCGCGCACGCCTCCGGAGACGCGTCCCATCGGACTGACTTCTTCCGCCGGGAAGCGGATGGCCGAGCCCAGCTTGCTGACGAGCAGCAGATGACTCTCGCCACGGGATGGAACGACTGCTACGATCTCGTCCCCGTCCGCGACCTTGCACGCGGCTATGGCCGTGGAACGGTTGGTTGCGTATTCTTTGAGCTCCGTCCGCTTCACCTGTCCTCTCCGGGTGAAGAAGAACAGCGATTCGCCCGGCTTCTGGATGTCTTTGACCGGAATGACCGCCACGATGCCGTCATCCTTCGGAATCGGAATGACGTTGACGATCGCGGTGCCCGCATCCTTCCATTTGAATTCAGGTATCGCATGGACAGGAAGCATGTAATAGCTTCCCTTGCGGGTGAAGACGAGCAGGCTGTCGATCGTGCTCGCCTCCAGCAGGTAGCGGATGGAATCTCCGTCCTTGACGCCGGAGGCATCGATCTCGCCTCCGGAGCGGGTGAAGCCGACCATGCCGGTGCGCTTCACATAACCCTCGCGGCTGATCGCCACGAGCACGTCCTCCGCGCTCACGAGCACTTCCAGTCCGACCTTGAGCTCCTCCACCTCGCCGCGGAGCTCCGAGCGGCGATCGATGCCGTATTTCTCCCGGATTTCCGTCAGCTCATCCTGGATGACCTTGATCAGCTTGCGCTCGCTCTCCAGAATGGAGCGAAGATACTGGATCTTCTTGGCCAGCTCGCGCAGCTCCTTCTCCAGCGAGGTAATCTCCAGATTCGTCAGCCTGTAGAGCTGGAGAGTCAGGATCGCGTCCGCCTGGCGCTCGCTGAAGCCGAACTGCTGCATCAGGTTGTTCTGGGCGTCCGAACGGTTTTTGGAAGCTTTGATGCTGGCGATGACTTCGTCGAGGATGTTGAGCGCCTTGACGAGCCCTTCCAGCACATGGGCGCGGTCTTCCGCCTTCTCCAGCTCGAAGCGCGTCCGGAAGGTGACGACTTCCTTCTGATGTCCGATATAGGCGGACAGAATCTCCTTGATCCCCATTTGGCGCGGAGCCTTGTTGACGATCGCGACCATGTTGAAGTTGTAGGTCACCTGCAGGTCGGTCTTTTTGAGCAGATAAGCCAGAATGCCTTCGGCGTCGGCGTCTTTCTTCAGCTCGATGACGATGCGCATGCCTTCGCGGCCGCTCTCGTCCCGCACCTCGGCGATGCCGTCGACCTTCTTCTCCAGGCGGATGTTCTCCATCGCGGTCACAAGACGCGACTTGACGACCTGGTAGGGGATTTCCGTGACGACGATCTGCTTCTTGCCGCCCCGCAGCTCCTCCACTTCGGTCCGGGAGCGCAAATGGATGCGGCCCTTGCCGTTCGTATACGCCTCGCGGATGCCGTCCTCGCCCATGATGATGCCGCCTGTCGGGAAATCCGGGCCTTTCATGATGCCCATGAGGTCGGCGACCTCGAGGCTGCCGTCCAGCATGAGCGCGATGCAGGCATCGATCACCTCGCGGAGGTTATGGGGCGGAATTTCCGTCGCGAAGCCCGAGCTGATCCCGCTGACTCCGTTGACAAGAAGATTCGGGTAGCGGGCCGGAAGCACGACCGGCTCCTTGGCGGTGTTGTCGAAGTTGTCCTTGAAGAGGACGGTGCGCTTCTCGATATCGCGCAGCAGCTCCATCGCGATGTTTGACAGGCGAGCTTCCGTATAACGCATCGCCGCCGCGGGATCATCGTCGATCGAGCCCCAGTTGCCGTGGCCGTCGACGAGCGTATGCCCCATCTTCCACGGCTGCGCCATCCGCACCATGCCCTCGTAGATCGAGGAGTCGCCGTGCGGATGATAGTTGCCCATCACGTCGCCGACGGTTTTGGCGGATTTGCGGTAAGGCTTGTCCGGCGTATTGCCGGAATCGTACATGGCGTACAGGATGCGCCTCTGCACCGGCTTCAGGCCGTCCCTGACATCCGGAATGGCGCGGTCCTGGATAATATATTTGGAATAGCGACCGAATCGGTCGCCGACGACTTCCTCGAGGAAAGCCGGCAAAAACTGCTCGCTCGTGCTCATGGGTATATCCCCCTATTCCTCGTATTCCCTGAAGTCTACATTGTCGATGATCCAGCGCTTGCGCGGGTCGACCTTGTCGCCCATAAGCGTCGATACGCGCCTTTCGGCCTTGGCCGCGTCCTCGATCCGGACCTGCAGCAGCGTGCGCGAGTCCGGGTTCATCGTCGTTTCCCACAGCTGGTCGGGGTTCATCTCGCCGAGTCCCTTGTACCGCTGCAGCTCGTAGTTCTTGCCCATTTCCTTGCTGTAATTCTGCAGCTGCTCGTCGGTCCAAGCGTACCGGACCGTCTCCAGCTTGCCGGATTTGCGGCTCATCTTGTAGAGCGGGGGCTGCGCGATGTAGATCTTGCCGGCGTCGATGAGCGGCTTCATGTAGCGGTAGAAGAACGTCAGCAGCAGCACCTGGATGTGGGCGCCGTCGGTATCGGCATCCGTCATGATGATGATCTTGCTGTAATTGCACTCGGATGCATCGAACTCAGGTCCGACCCCTGCGCCGATCGCAGCGATGATCGCCTTGTACTCGTCGTTCTTGAGGATGTCGGCCAAGCGGGCCTTCTCCGGATTCATCGGCTTGCCCTTGAGCGGCAGAATCGCCTGGATCTTGGAATCTCGTCCCTGCTTGGCGGAGCCGCCGGCGGAATCGCCCTCGACGATGAACAGCTCGTTGCGCGTGGAGTCCTTGGACTGGGCCGGCGTCAGCTTGCCGCCGAGGTTGGAGCTCTCGCTGCGCTTCTTGCCGCTGCGGATCTCGTCCCTCGCCTTGCGCGCCGCCTCGCGGGCCTTCGAAGCCTGGATCGCCTTTTTCAGGAGCATCTGGCCGACCTGCGGGTTCTCTTCCAGGAATACGGCCATCTTGTCCGCGACGACCGCGTCGACGGCGCTTCTCGCGGAGGAGCTGCCGAGCTGGTCTTTCGTCTGGCCGACGAACTCGACCTCGGACATCTTGATGTTGATGACGGCCATCATGCCTTCGCGCAGGTCGCCGCCCTCGAGGTTCTTGTCCTTCTCCTTGATCATCGCCGTGCGCCGGGCATAATCGTTCAGGACGCGGGTATACGCGGTCTTGAAGCCGGTCTCGTGCGTGCCGCCCCCGCGGGTAGGGATCGAGTTCACGAAGCTGACGATCGTCTCCGTATAGCCGTCGTTGTACTGCAGCGCGACTTCGACCTCGATGTCGTCCTTCTCCGCGCTGAAATGCACCGTTTCGTGAAGCACCGACTTCTCCTCGTTCAGGAACTCGACGAACTGCTTGGCGCCGCCTTCGTAGTGGAAGACGTTCTCGCTGCCCGTGCGCTCGTCCTTGAGCACGACCTTGAGGCCGGAGTTGAGGAAGGCGATCTCCTGCAGCCGGTCGGAAAGCGTGTCGAAGCTCAGCGAGGTGTTGCCGTGAAACACTCGGGAATCCGGCTTGAACGTGACCTTCGTGCCCGTCTGGCGCGTCGTCCCCGTCACCTCGAGTCCCGTGACCGGTTCGCCGACATGCTCCTTGCCGTCCTTGTCCACCCAGTACTCGAAGCGCTGTTTATGTACCTTGCCGTCGCGGAAGATCTCCACTTCGAGCCATTCCGAAAGCGCGTTCGTAACCGAGGCTCCGACGCCGTGAAGGCCGCCGGACTTCTTGTACCCGCCGCCGCCGAACTTGCCTCCGGCGTGGAGGATCGTGAAGACGACCTGAGGCGTAGGAATGCCCGTCTTGTGCATGCCGGTCGGAATTCCCCGGCCGTTATCGTGAACCGTCACCGATCCGTTCTTGTGCAGCGTGACGTTGATATCCGTGCAGTATTTGGCCAAATGCTCGTCGACGGCGTTGTCCACGATCTCCCAGACGAGATGATGCAGACCTGAATTCGTCGTGCTGCCGATGTACATGCCGGGGCGCTTGCGCACCGCGGTCAGCCCTTCCAGGATCTGAATGTCGTCCGCGTCATAGGAAGGGCTGCCTGTCGCCGTATTCGCCGCTTCGGTTGCGTAGAGGTCCAGTTGTTCGGCCATACGCGTCCCCCTTTTCGTTGTGAAGCCTGTGCCCGGAGCGTCCCGCCGGGCGGGAAACGATGCGCATCCGAGAATCTTAGCTATTTTAATTCAAGATGTCCTGTTTCGTAAAGATGCCGAAAGATACGGCCAAAGCCGCCGCGGACCATGCCGCGAGCACGCCTAGCGAAAAAACGAGATTCATGCCGTCGATCGGCGCCGGCACGCCTTCGAGGTAATCGGTCAGGTCGATGTTCACCGAAAATAAATATTTCGCGCTCTCCCAGGAGGAAGTCATGCCCGAGAGGATCGTGCCGGAAATGACGGCCGCCATCATCGTCACGATGCTGGCGGCGGTGCTTCTCAGCAGCACGGAAACCATGAGCGACAAGACGGCGACGGTCATGCAGGACACCCAGATCAGCCCGCTCTGCATGAACAGGTACAGCCACTGCGGCACGGCATGCACGCCGCTGGCGTCGATCGTGCCGCCCTGGACGCCGAAGCCCGTGAACACCGGCATGCTCCAGCCTCCGTAGCCGAATACGGCGCCCGATATCAGGTAGGAGACCGCTCCTGTCGCTACGATCGCGAGCGATACGTACAGCGTCAGCGCGACAAGCTTGCTCATGAGGATCTTCCAGCGCTTCACCGGCCGAGTCAGCAGCATCTTGATCGTGCCGCTCGAGCGCTCTCCCGATACTAGATCGGAGGCGATCGCCAAAATCATTAGAGGGAAGAAAAGCGAGACGGAGCTCGCCATGAACTGCCTGGTGAACGAGACGGCGTCCGGACTGCTTGGATTCACGTCATGATCGAGATAATACTGCAGGCGGAGAATCTCGATGCGGTCGTATTTCTTCCACTCCTCGGGCACTCTGTCGCTGGCCAGCGTATTCTGCAGATCCGTGATCTGCTGCTGGATCTGGTTGCGCCAATCCTTGAAGTGGACGGCGTTGGTCTGCGACACCCTCATCTGCGCATAAGTAAAGATCGGAATCAGCACCAGTAGAATAAGAAGGATAACATAGAACCGTTTCTTTTTCCAAATTTTCAAGGTTTCATTCTGGATCAGCGGCAGCAGGTCTCTCACGATTCAGTCTCCTCCGTCAGCGTCAGGAACATCTCTTCGAGCGTAGGCGCGACGCGCTGCACCGCATGGATGGCGATGCCCGCTCCCGCCAGACGGGCTACGAGTCCGGGCAGCACAGCCTCCGGGACGGTCGTGACGACCGCACCCTCCAGATGGGCGAGCGCGCTCTCGTCCATCCGGTATTCGCCCTCCCTCAGAATACGGAGCTGCGGCTCCTGGAGCAGGAGCTTCTCCGCCTCCGCAGGCCGGTCGGTCTTCCACAGCACATAGGAGCCGGCTTGCGCCACCAGCTCGTCCACTCGTCCGACCGACAGGACGCGTCCGCCGGCGATGATCGCGACCCGGTCGCACATCAGCTGGATCTCGCTCAGCAGATGGCTGGAGATGAACAGGCTGATGCCGCTGTCCGCCAGCATCCGGATGAATTCGCGCAGCTCCTTGATGCCCTTCGGATCCAAGCCGTTCGTCGGCTCGTCGAGAATGAGCAGCTTGGGACGTCCCAGCAGCGCCTGCGCGATGCCGAGCCTTTGGCGCATGCCGAGCGAGTAGGTTTTCACCTTGTCATGGATGCGGTCGTCGAGCCGGACGATCTCCGCCACCTCGCGGATGCGGTTTTTGTCGATCCCTCTCTGCATGCGCGCAAAATGCTCCAAATTCTCCCATCCGCTCATGAACGGATACATCTCCGGATTTTCGACGATGGAGCCGACCTCGGCGAGCGCCCGCTCGGGATTCCGCTGCACGCTGTGCCCTCCGATCAGCACTTCCCCTTCCGTCGGCTTGATGAGATCGACGAGCATGCGGATCGTCGTCGTCTTGCCGGAGCCGTTCGGCCCGAGAAAGCCGAAAATTTCGCCGGCCTTCACATCGAAATCCACTTGATGGATGATCCATGTTCCCCGGATCTTCTTCTTCAGTCCGCGCACGGACAGAACGGTCGCCGCTTCGGACAGGCGCTTGTCCCTTCCGTCCGGTTCCGGCTCCGACTTCTGCGGCAAGACCTCCTTTTCCTGATCAAGCTTCCTGATTTTGTACTCTATCGTCACTATGGCCGCCTCCTGCCCTGATCCTTGTCCCTATATCTTGATCCATTGCCTATTTCTGAATCATCCAGCGATACTCTTGACTCAGCTCAGCGACTGGATGATGCGGTCCGAAATTCTCACATAGCCTTCATGGTTGGGATGAAAATGGTCGGATGACAAGTAGCCGGAGCCATGCAGCTGGAACAGATCCAGCACCGGAACCAGAACTGCGTGCGGGTCCTTGCCGAGTACGGCGAATGCCTCGTCGTTCCATTTCTGTACAGGAACGATTCCTTCTTTCAATTCCGGAATGTCGTAGAATGGATTATATAGGCCGATATAAGCTATGGTCGCGTCCGGATTGATGGCACGGATCCGGCCGATCACGCTCTTGAACGATGCAATGGCGTCCGGAATGCGCGACGCGACGCTTTCCACCGAAATATCGGCTGCATTGCCGTCCTCCGCTTGCGCCAATGCAGTCCGGAACAGGTCGTTGCCTCCGATCGTCAGCAGAATCAGGTTCGCTTGCCGAATCGGGTAGGCCATCCCTTGGTCCTTTTCCAGCATTTCGTCCAGCTCGCTGGCCGTCAGGCCGGCGACAGCCAGATTGTTGATTTGCTGAACCGGTTTTCCTGTCGCCTCGCCGAGACCTTTGAGCACCTGCTTCACATACCCTTCACCGGTGTTGTCCCCGATGCCTTTCGTCAAGGAATCCCCCAGCGCGGTCACATAAATGGTTGAAGCATCCGCGAAGGAGCCGCCCGTCTCCGCGAGGACGGGTTTTTTTGCCGGAGCCGACAGGCCGCTTCCGCTGCCGAGCATATCCTGGACGGCATAAACAAAGCCTCCGCCGAGCAGCAGCGTGGCTGCAAGCGAGCCCGTGCCAAGAATCCGCCATAACCGGCTGGAATCCATTCTCTTATCCCCCTTGACTCATTTACCGTTTTTTAATTTTCGACGCTTTGTACTTAAAAATAAGGCTTTCGACAAGAATTTGCAAATAAAGCCAGCACAATGTTTTTCGGCTTTTCGCACACTGCCCGGCTTCAGGCGCCGCAATAAAAAACCGCTCCGGGACTCTCCTGAAGCAGGAGAACCGGAACGGCTATATATGCGCCGGACAACCAGCGGCGCCGGCAAATCAATCGTTGTAGGACACGGACAAAGCTTCTGCGGCGGATCTGGCGAGAGCTCTCGCTTCCTCGGCATCCGAGGCGGTGCTGAGCGCGACCGCCATGCGGCGGCCCTTTCTCGTGTCGGGCTTGCCGAATACCCGAACCTGAGTCGATGGAACCGCAAGCGCCTCCTCCAGACCTTCGATCGTGAAATCGCGGTGGTCCCGGGCCGCCTTGAGCGTATGGCTCGCTCCCGGCGACAGCAGGCGGACAGAAGGAACCGGGAAGCCGAGAATCGCCCTCACATGCAGCGCGAATTCGGACAGATCCTGCGTGGCCATCGTGACCATGCCCGTATCATGCGGCCGCGGCGACACTTCGCTGAACAGGACGCCCTGTTCCGTCAGGAACAGCTCGACTCCGTACAAGCCCCAGCCGCCGAGAGCGTCCGTAATCTGTCTGGCGATATGCTCCGACTGCTCCAGCTGGGCGGCGCTCATGCCATGCGGCTGCCACGATTCGATATAATCGCCGTCCTTCTGCACATGCCCGATCGGCTCGCAGAAGACGGTTCCCGATACGGAACGGACCGTGAGCAGCGTGATTTCGGATTGGAAATGGACGAAGCCTTCCACGATGACGCGTTTCTTCTTGGCGCGTCCGCCTTCCATGGCGTAATTCCAGCAGCTGGCGATCTCCGCTTCGGAGCGGCAGACGCTCTGGCCTTTGCCCGACGAGCTCATGATCGGCTTGATGACGCAAGGCAGTCCGAGCTCCAGCACGGCGTCGCGCATCTCCTCGTAGGAATCGGCGAACCGGTAGGGCGCGGTCGGCAGGCGCAGCGTCTCGGCCGCGAGCCTGCGGATGCCCTCCCGGTCCATCGTCAGCCGGGCGGCGCGCGCCGTCGGAACGACCTTGAAGCCCTCCTGCTCCAGCTCGACCAGAGTGGAGGTGGCGATCGCTTCGATCTCCGGCACGATGAGATCGGGCTTCTCCAGCTTGATCAGATTCCGGAGCTGCTCCGGATCAAGCATATCGATGACATGGGAGCGATGGGCGACGCCCATGGCGGGAGCGTCTGCGTACCGGTCGACGGCGACCGTCTCGACTCCCAGACGCTGCGCTTCGATAATCACTTCCTTGCCGAGCTCGCCTGAACCGAGCAGAAGCATTTTGCGGGCCCGCGAAGAGAGCGGAGAACCGTAGGACATGATGATACCCCCTATATAATGGCGTTGATGGCATCTGCCTCCATGGCAATGAATACCGAGACGAATGTCATCTTATTGTGGATGCTGTCTATCGAAAAATCAAGCTTGCCTTATGGAGAACCTTATCCTGGCGAGCCTTGTGCGCCTCCGGAACGATAGCGTCGATGCCGGCGATTGCTATGCTTCGCATGACCTTCCCACGAATGAAGTCCTTCCGGCAGGATAAAAAAAGCCGGATCCCGAAAGGGAACCGGCTTCCCGCTCCGCTTCCCGCAAGCTCAGGCGGAAAGGAATCGGTATTGGGCGTCGATGAGGCCGCGGTACACGCCCCCGTGCTGCATCAGCCGGGCATGGTCGCCCTGCTCGACGATGCGTCCGTGATCCAGCACGATGATATTGTCGCAGTGGCGGATCGTCGAGAGACGATGGGCGATGATGAAGCTCGTGCGGCCGGCGAGCAGCGTCTTGAGCGCCTCCTGGATCTTGAGCTCCGTCTCCGTGTCGATGCTGGCCGTCGCCTCGTCGAGAATGAGGATGGACGGATCGGCGAGCAGCGCCCGCGCGAAGCTGAGCAGCTGCCGCTCGCCCATCGACAGCACGCTGCCGCGCTCCTGGACCTCGGTGTCGTAGCCGTCGGGAAGGCTGGCGATGAAATCATGGGCATGCACGGCGCGCGCAGCCATCTCCACTTCCTCGTCGGTCGCGTTCAGCCGCCCGAAGCGGATGTTGTCGCGGATCGTGCCGGAGAAGATGAACGTGTCCTGAAGCACGATGCCGACCTGAGTGCGCAGGCTTTCGAGGGTGACGTCGCGGATGTCGGTGCCGTCGATCGTCACCCTACCTTCCACCGGATCGTAGAAGCGGCAGAGCAGATTGATGATCGTGCTTTTGCCTGAGCCCGTATGGCCGACGAGGGCGATCGACTGGCCCGCGCGCGCCTCCAGCGAGATGCCTTTCAAGGCCGGGCGGCCCTTTTCATATTCAAAGACAATATTCTCGAAGCTCACATCGCCCTTGACGCCGGTCAGCATGCGGGCGCGGCCGCTTTCCTTGACGGTCGGGTCCTCGTCGATGAACTCGAAGATCCGCTCCGAGCTCGCCATCGCGACGAGCAGCTGGGAGTACATCTGGCCGAGCCGGTTGATGGGATCCCAGAAGTTGCCGACATAGTTGGCGAAGCCGACGAGCACGCCGATCGTGATCGCTCCGACCTGGATGAGATGGGAGCCGTACCAGAACAGGATCAGCGTGCCGATCGCCGAGGTGATCTCGATGACCGGACCGAACGTCTGGTTGAGCGCCGACGCGCGGTTCCAGCTGTTCAGGTTGACCGTGTTCATATTGTCGAAGAACTTGTAGTTCTCTTTCTCCTGGACATAAGCCTGCGTCACCTTCATTCCCTGAATCGCTTCGTTGAGATGGGAATTGAGGCGGGACTGCTTGATCCGGACGTCCTGCCAGGCGAAGCGGATCCGCTTGCGCAGCGCCGTCGAGACGACGAACATGAGCGGAACCGTGATCATGACGGCGAGGCCGAGCTTGAAGTTCCAGAGTAGCAGGATCGCCACAATGCCGACGAGCTGGATGCAGTCCATGAGCAGGTTGATGACTCCGCCCGTGAACAGGTCCTGCAGCGAGTTGACGTCATTGGTGACGCGCACGAGCACGGAGCCGGCCGGGCGCTTGTCGAAGAAGCGGAAGCTGAGCTTCTGGATATGCTCGAACAGCTGCTGCCTCAGATCGAAGATGACCTTCTGTCCGATGATGTTCGTATACTTGATCCGGATCGTGTTCGCGATCCATTGGATGATGTAGAGACCCAGCATGACGCCGCCGTACACGAGCAGCATGTTCTTGTTGTTTTTGCCGATGGCGTCGTCGATGGCAAGGATGATGACGGCCGGAGCGGCCAGGCGCGTGAAAGTGCCGAGCAGCATCATGAACACCATCGGGATGAGCTGGCGGTAATACGGCTTCATGTAGCCGAACAGGCGCCCGATCTGCTTCCAGTTGAACGGCTTCTCGATGATGTCGTCATCCTGGTACTTGAAGCGCTGGCGCTGGGATTCCGCCGCGGCCTGCATTTGTTCGTCCAGGCTTCCCGCCTGGCCGGTTTCCGGAAGGATGTCCTTCTTCTTGCTTGCCATTATGCCGTTCCTCCCTTCACGGCCGGTTCGTCTTCGCCGCTTTGCGGACGGTCGGCGTACTGGATGTTGTAGACGTCCCGGTAAGGACCTTGCTGGCGGATCAGCTGCTGGTGGGTGCCGCGCTGTGTGATCCGGCCTCCGTCGAGGACGAGAATCTCGTCGGCGTCCTTGAGCGAGCTGATGCGGTGGGCGATGATGAATGTCGTCCGGCCATGCATCAGCTCCTTGAAGCCGGCCTGGATCTCATGCTCGGTCTCCATGTCGACCGCGCTGGTAGCGTCGTCGAGCACGAGGATATGCGGATTGCGGATCAAGGCGCGGGCGATCGCGATGCGCTGCTTCTGGCCGCCCGAGAGGCCCATGCCGCGCTCGCCGACGAGCGTGTCGTAGCCGAGCGGCAGCTCCATGATGAATTCATGGGCTTTGGAGAGCTTGGCTGCGCGTTCGATCTCCTCCATGGTGGCGTCTTTGTTGGCATAAGCGATATTGTCGCGGATCGAGGCCGAGAACAGGAAGGTTTCCTGGAAGACGGTCGCGATCTGGCTGCGCAGGCTCTGCACGTCGACGTTGCGGATGTCGAAGCCGTCGATCGTGATCCGGCCCTGCTTGACGTTGTAGGCATGCATCAGCAGCTGGATGATCGTGCTCTTGCCGGAGCCTGTGCCGCCCAGCAGGCCGATCACCTTGCCCGCAGGGGCGTCGAAGCTGATGTCGCGCAGGGCAGGCTCCTTGTCCGCATAAGAGAAGGTGACGTTTTCAAACCGGACATGGCCTTTGATCGTATCCTTCTCGAGGACGACCGCGTCCTCGACGCTTTTCACATGGACGTAGGAATGGAGAAGTTCGAGCACGCGCTCCCCGGAAGCCTTGGACTGCGTGTAGTTGTTGATCAGGAAACCGATGTTCCACATCGGACCGATGATGTACCAGATCATGCTGAAGAAGGCGACAAGCTCCCCGAGCGTCAGAGGCCCGTCGATGACCCGCAGGCCCCCGGCCACGAGCAGGATGACGACGCCCATATTGGCAAGCAGCTCCATGAGCGGGAAGAAGCGCGCCCAGATGGCCGCGGCCCCGACCTGATTGTTCTGATAGGCGGTGCTGCGCACCGAGAATTTCTCCACCTCATGCGATTCCCTGGCGAAGGATTTCACCGTACGGACGCCGGTGATGTTCTCCTGGACCGCCGTCGTCAGATGGCTGAGCGCCTGCCTCATCTCGCGGAAGGCGGGATGGATGTTCTTCTCGAAGCGGATCGCCGCGAAGGCGAGCAGCGGGATCGTGACGAGCGTCATCAGCGTCAGCTGCCAGTCGATGCTGAGCATCATGATGCCGCCGAACAGGATCATGAGCACCGTGTTCAGGATCTGGGCGAAGCCGAAGCCGACGAACTGGCGGATAGCCTCCAGGTCCGCGGTAAGGCGGGACATGAGGTCTCCGGTTTTGGCCGTGTCGTAATAGGGATAGCTGAGCTCCTGAAGCTTGGCATAGGAAGCATTCCGCATCCGGTAAGCGACGCGGTTGCCGAGCCTGCCGCCGAAAAAGCCGCTCAGGAAGTTGAGGCATCCCTTCAGCGACACGACGGCTACGACGGTCAGGGACAGCGCAGGCACGACTCCCCAATTCTTCGTCTGGATGACGTCGTCGATCAGATACCGAAGCAGGTTCGGATACACCAGGCCGAGCGCCGTCGCGCAGGCCAGGCACAGGATCGAGGCGAAGATGAACTTTCGCTCGACCCAGTAAAACGGCTTGAGATTCTTGAAAACCTCCAAGTTGATGTCTCCCCCATTTGTTAGGTTTGGTGATGGAAATCTTTGCAATATGGATGAATGTTATCAGCATCCCTCTCCTCCGGCAAACGCCTTCAGAAGCCGAATATCCACCTCTGCCCCGCTCAGGGATAGTGAGGGAAGCCCGAGGGGGGGTATTCTCCGAATAATCACGTTATTGTCACTCGCATGACACATTTTCGCCAAAATATGCTTAAAAAGAGTCTTTTTGTTGAAAACGGATTAATTCGTTCTTTACCGGAATGAATGCAGCGGCATTGTTCCGAAGGGGAGAAAAGGCTGGATTCAGCCGGGTTTTACGGCTTTTTCGATAAAGCTTTGTCAGCCTGAATGGCCCCGCTTTGGCGGGACAGAAGCTGGATTTGCTTGGCAAAAAGCGGAATGGAATGCATGGGAGGGGCTGCGCTGACGAAGAAAAGCACGGCCTCATATGGAGGCCGTGCAGGGAAGGAAGATGGCGGTTATATCGAAGCTTGCAGCCGATCCAATCCGCCGCGCATCTCGCGCAGCGATTCGAGGCCGCTGTTGTCCTGGAGCGACAGCCTCGTTCCGTCGGAATATCGGATAAAGGCTTCCGACAAAGCCGACATGGCCTCTTCAAGGCCGGATGCAAGCCGGGAGGCATAAGCCGCCTTCCAGTCTTGGCCGGCGGCATCCATCCATACGCGGATGGACGCGCCAAGCTTCGCCTCCAGCTCGTCGCGCAGCTTCTTCTTGCCCTCTCCCTCGAAGAAGCTCCGCGGATTGCGGAACATTCCATAGAGCCACTTGGCCTCCACGGTATCGCATTTCCACGGGGAAGGCTCCGGCGGAGCCGGGAAGGCGATGCTTTCGTACGGTTCCGGCATGAAGCCGGGAAGATGGTGCTTGAGCTTCGCGGCGCTCTCCTCGTAGCGTTTGCGGATGAGCGAATTGCCGGCGCTCTCCAGCCGGAGCGTCGTCGCCAGCAGCTCTTGGGAGAGCTCCATCTGCAGCATCCGCTGCAGCTCCAGCCACGAGGTCCATACCGCGCGCCGCAAATCCCGTCCGTCGTCCTGCAGGCTGGCGGGATTGAAGGCGTATTGGTAGAACTCGCCGAAACCGTACTGGATCCGCTGCCGGATGTAGTAGAACAGCTCCTGCAGCTCCTTGTCCAGCTCTGCGGCCGGCACGTTCCCGCGGGCTTCGCTCGGCAGCTGCAGCGCTTCGGAAGCAAGCTCCTGAAGCCGCTGGAGCTCAGCAGCCCGGCTGCCCGCGTCGCCTTCGGCAGCGGCGAGCCAGCTGTCGATGACGGAGACGGAGCGGCTGATCTCCATGTCCGCCGCCTGCACGGCCAGCGAGCCGAGCTCGTCGCGCGTGAAGGAGAGGAAGCTGCGCTCGAAGGCCGGGATGCCCGAACGCTCCAGCTTCTCGCTGTCACCGGACTGCTTGCCCTGCAAGCCGAGCAGGCTCGAGACCGGATACAGTCTCGGGAACCTGATGCCATGCTGCAGCAGGTTGCTCTCCACATGGCCGAGCACGTCCTTCAGCTCCCCTTCCGAGGAAGCCAGATCGGCCGCGTTGACGAGGAAGAACATTTTGTCGAGCTCGAACTGGTCCTTCACCCTTCCAAGCTGCATCAGGAACTGCCGGTCGGCTTGCGAGAACGCGTGATTGTAATAGGTGACGAACAAGATCGCGTCGGCATTCTTGATATAGTTGAAGGCGACTCCCGTATGGCGGGCGTTGACGGAATCGGCTCCCGGGGTGTCCACGAGCACGATGCCCTGGTCGGTCAGCGGCGAGCTGTAATAAAGCTCGATCTCGCGCACGAAGCAGGAGCGGCTTTCTTCCGCCACGTAGCGCCTGTACTCTTCCTCTCCGACGCGCAGCTCCTGTCCGAGCAGCGGCGAGAGCTCCGGCCAGCCGGCAAGCGCCGCCTTGAGGAAGCTGTAATGCGGCCGTCCGGCGGCGTGGATGCCGTCCGGCTGCAAGGCTCCCATCCGGCGCAGCAGCTCCTCCTCGCCGGAGGCGGAGGCGTCTTCGCCGAGCAGCGACAGCGAGTAGCGCAGGTCTTCGAGCAGATCATCCCGCGACTTCATCGAGACGCGGGCCGTTCCATGCGGCTGCTCCGCCGTCGGAGCGAGGATGCGGTTGATCGCCGCCGTCGTCGGATTCGGCGACACCGGCAGCGCGCGCTCGCCGATCAAGGCGTTGGCGAGCGAGGATTTGCCTGCGCTGAATGCGCCGAACAGCGCGATCGTGAAGCGGCTCGCGCCGAGGCGCGCCGCGCGGGCGAGCATCGCGTCGGCCGCTCCGGCCAGCGCCGGATGCGGCGCCAGCAGCGCCGCCGCGGCGCGGAGCCGCTCGGCGGC
>NZ_JBKFAO010000021.1:0-55524 GCF_053345695.1 Paenibacillus sp. D51F
ACGGGATAAGCGCTGAAAGCATCTAAGCGCGAAGCCCCCCTCAAGATGAGATTTCCCAGTATGTAAGACCCCTGGTAGACGACCAGGTTGATAGGTTCGAGGTGGAAGCGCAGCAATGCGTGCAGCTGACGAATACTAATCGGTCGAGGGCTTATCCTATGGTAAGAAGAGCAAATGGACTCAGCATCCATATTCGTTCGATCCAGTTTTCAAGGCGCAAGCTTTGAAAACAGGACATTCATGTCTTGGTACTTACTGGCGCGGGGTGGAGCAGTCCGGTAGCTCGTCGGGCTCATAACCCGAAGGTCACAGGTTCAAATCCTGTCCCCGCAACCAATTTCCTTTTTTACATAAGGAACTGACTGAAACAATTATGGAGCTGTGGTGTAGAGGCCTAACATGCCTGCCTGTCACGCAGGAGACCGCGGGTTCGAATCCCGTCAGCTCCGCCATTTTTTTATTTTACAACATGCGGAAGTGGCTCAGCGGTAGAGCATCGCCTTGCCAAGGCGAGGGTCGCGGGTTCGATTCCCGTCTTCCGCTCCATTTGAACGTTCAACCGCCCTTGGCGGTTTTTTTATTTTGTGCATATTCGGCTGCTTGCTGGCACATAGTAAAGATCCATCCCCTCTTCAAGAGCGGCAAAGGAGGAGCTTGATATGGCAGACAGCAAACACCGCGATCAAACCGGCAATAAAGATCTTCCGTTGGGTAAAAGCGAGGACGTGGAATTCAGCCGGGATTTGGCTGACCGCGAGGATCTCGAAGCTCTGCAGAGGGCCGAGGAAGCCGACCGACGGGCTGAGCAGTAAGAATACGACCCAGTTAATAAGCTTTCAAGCCTTGTTCCTTAACAGGAACAGGGCTTTTTTCGTTTGGTCTTTCTAAATTTTTTCCCAGCCAAAATTCCCCGCTTGGAGGAGAATAGGAACTACCTTCACCGATTCGATAAAGCAATGGCGTTCTCAATGAAGCCAAATGGTGGTCCCAAGGCGATCGCCCCGATCTGAGCGGCACGGACGGCTCTTGGAAATCGGTCGGAACCTGCGACACCGCTTCTCCTACGCCGACGCCGGCACCTACGGCAACGCCGACGCCGACAGCGACTCCGAAGCCATCGGTAACACCGACGCCAATCGAGACACCGACACCTGCCCCTTCCGCGACTCCCGGAGCCAATGCCTGGAAAGGGGGAAACGGCGAAGGGATGGGAACAGAACTTCCTCGCGAGGGACATAGAGGTATGGGTGCAGGTTTTCAGCCTGAGGCGGCGAAGTCTAGAGGATAGAATATCCAAGGAGGATCGATCCATGAACATACTTGTGCTGGGCGGAACGAGGTTTGTGGGCAAGAGGCTGGTCAATCTTTTGCTTGAGGAAGGCCATGAGGTGACGATCGGCACGAGGGGGAAAACGAATGCTTCCTTTATTCGTCCGGTGGAGCATCTGGTGCTGGACCGCGAGGACAAGGCTTCGCTTGCTGCTGCGGTGGATGGCCGTGCGTGGGATGTCGTCTATGATCAGATCTGCTATTCCCCGGAGGATGCCGCTCTTGCGGTAGAAGTATTCGCAGGCAAAACGAAGCGATATATCGAGGTATCCACTTTATCCGTATACGAAGAATCACCGGAAAGGCTCGCGGAAACGGCATGGATGCCGACAGGCTATCCTGTCACGGGCGGCAGCCGGCATACGCTGAGCTACGGAGAAGGCAAACGGCAGGCCGAGGCCGTCTTTTGGGAACAAGACCGATTCGAAGCAGCCATGGTCCGGTTTCCGATTATTCTGGGGCCGGATGATTATACGAAGCGGCTGCACTTCCACGTCGACAAGGTGCTGAGCGGGAAACCGATCGGAGTGCCGTCCCCGGACGCGAGAATCTCCTTCGTGCATTCCGCCGAAGCGGCGGCGTTCCTGTGCTGGCTCAAGGACAGCTCCCTGACCGGACCGGTCAACTGCTGCTCGAACGGGGATATATCCATCCGGGAAGTCATCGGCCTTGTGGAGAAGGCGACCGGCAAAACGGCCGTCATCCCGGAGCAGCCGGCGGACGAGCAGAGATCCCCTTTCGGAATTGGAAATTCCTGGCATATGGACAATTCCCTCGCTGCGGCGGCGGGATTCGAGTTCTACAGCCTTGAGCAATGGCTGCCCGAGCTTATGGAAGAGCTTGTCGCCGAGGCGAAGGCTGCTCATGCCGGGAACTGATCTGCTGTACGGCTAGGCCGCTGTAACATCCATGTCGGCCTGGCATCGATTGAAGCCGTATCCTAGAAGCCGCTCCCTGCCGGAGCGGCTTCTCTGTTTTTGAGATGGCGGAGCAGGAGGGCGGCCGCGCAGGCGCAGGGCAGCGCGCACAAGCCGATGAACAGGAAGCCGGCCTGCATACCGCGCATCTCGCCGCTGCCGGAGCTGCCGAACAGACGCCCGAAGCCGTCGGTGATGGCTCCGATCAGGAGATTGCCCGCTACGCTTGCAAATCCGAGCATCGTCACCGTAAACGTGATGGCTGCATCGCTCCGGCCTGCGTAGCGGACAGCCAGAAACGCCATTACCGTCGGATAGATCGGAGCGATGCCGGCTCCGGCAAGAGCGAACAGCCAGGCTCCCGGTTCCCCGGCGATTACGGCCGCGACGGTGCAGAGACCGGAAAACAGGGAGAAAATGAGAATGGAGCGGATAAGGCCGATTCGGTCGGTAAGAGGGCCAAGCACGAGCCGCGCAGCGGTGAAGCAGACGAAGAACCCCGAGAGCATCGCGGAAGCTGCCGTCCCGTCCCAGCGGTAGGCTTTTTCCAGAAAGGCGGGAAGCCAGCCTCCGAAAGCCATCTCGGCTACGACTCCCGCGGAGAGGATGGCAACGACAAACCAGGCCACGGGATCTCTCGCATACTGGCGCACCGAGAGGCCGCCAGCTGCGGCCGGACCGTCAGGCTCCGTCTCTTGCTTGCGGGCGGACGATGGATCTTCGGCGACTTCCTTGCCGGGGAAACGTGCGAGCAGAGCCGGGATGGCAGGCAGAATAGAGAGGGCCATGACGAGAGCATACATCCCTCCCCAGCCGAGGGGACCGCCGTCTCCTGGACGGAAAGCCATCAAATACGCGGCGGCCAGAGGCGCGGCCATGGAGCTGAGACCGTAAAAGAAATGCGCTAGATTCATCATCGTCCCTGCATTGCGGGTGAAGATCCGCGCTCCAAGCAAGGACAGGACGATCTCGAGGGCGCCGTTGCCGATGTAGAGGAAGAAGTAGGCGGCGGACAGCGAAAAAAAGCCTGAGGAGGCCCAGATGAACAGCCCGGATACGGCCATCGCCCCGAAGCTGGCGACCGTCGTCGCGCGCATGCCGAGCTTGCACACAAGGAAGCCGGTGAAGGAGCAGGCGATCAAGTACCCGAGGGAGTTGAACGCCAGCAGCAGGCCAATCTGGAATTCGCTGATTCGCAGGTCGGCTTGCATGCGCGGAATGGCGGGGCCTTTAATGTTCTCCGACAGGCCGAAGACAAGATAGCCGGCAAAAACGACGGCAAGCAGCAAAAAAGAATTCCATGAAAACGAGCCGGCTCGCCTGCGCAAAGGATTCATAATAGATGCCGCACCTCCGGAGACTGGCATCCGGAAGGCCGGACACTTTTCGTACCAATGTATCACACCGTTCGAGGGCGGACAATAACGGGCTTGCTCCGGCATTTCCGGGGAAGAATGAGGGGATGGGAAGATTCAAGGCGGGAGAGGAATTCACCTCATGAAAAGCACATCCTGGGGAAAGCATGCGAAAAACATAGCCGCCATCCTGGCCGGCTCCGCCCTCATGGGGTTCGGAATCAATGAAATCAATCTGGCCAACGGCTTGGCGGAAGGCGGGATAACGGGCGTAGCCCTGATTCTCAACTACGTGCTTGGCTGGAGCCCCGGCTGGTCCAGCCTCATCATTAACGTCCCTATCTTTTTATTGGGCTGGAGATACATGGGGCGAACCAGTTTTATTCATGCAGTAGTCGGCTCGCTCAGCCTCTCGCTGTTCCTCCTCTTGTTCGAACCGTTCAGGCTGCCGCTTCAGGACTTGCTGCTGGCTTCCCTGTATGCGGGGGCTATCGTCGGAGCGGGATTGGGGATCGTGTTCCGGCACGGCGGCATGACCGACGGGGTGGACGTCCTGGCGATGCTGTGCAGGCGATCGTTCGGCTGGAGCCTCGGGAGGACGATTTTCGTCACCGATGCGGCCGTTGTGCTGCTCTCTTTGATCTATTTGGACCTGACAAGAGCCATGTATACTCTGATTGCCATGCTGGTCGGAGCGAGACTGATCGATCTCGTCCAGGAAGGCTCCCATTCGGCCAAAGCAGCGATCATCATTTCCCGGAAGCCGGAGCTGATCTCACGCGAGATTTTGCGCGAGCTCAAGCGGGGAGCGACGTTCCTCGACGGGAGAGGCGCATTCAGCAACAGGCGCGCCGAAGTGATTTACTGTGTCGTCAGCCGCAAGGAGACAGGCCGTCTGAAAAGGCTCGTGCATGAAGCCGACCCCGGCGCATTTGTCACGTTCAGCGACGTGCACGAGGTCGTCGGCAAAGGCTGGGCACAGGAGCGGGATGAATCGGGCGTCTAGCATTGCCAGATGCTCATTCCTATGATATAGTATAGCTATATGGGAACAAATGTTCTTGTCTGGAGGAGGTGCGCTCATGAGCGCGAAGCGGTTGGAGACGGTCGTCGTCAAGCAAGCGATGACCCGGGTCAAGGAAGAGAAGATGCCGTTCGGCTGGTCGATCAATCCATACCGCGGCTGCGCCCATGGCTGCAGCTTCTGTTATGCGAGAGCGTTTCAATCGTTCATCGGCCTTGGAAGCGACGAGTTCCAGGATCATATTCTCGTCAAGGACAATGCCGCCGAAGCGCTTCGCAAGCAGCTGCACAATATGGCGGCTTCCCGGCACTTCGACCTTCAGGAGCTGGCGAGGGACATCGGCCATATCGCGATCGGCACGGCGACGGATCCTTATCAGCCTGCCGAGAGCAGCCGGCAGGTGACGCGGGAGTGCCTCAAGGTGCTGGCCCGCTACCGAGTGCCGGTATCGATCACGACCCGTTCGCCGCTGGTTTTGCGGGATATGGACATCCTGGCCGATCTGAATCTGCTCTCGGTCAACATCAGCCTGAATACCCTCGACGATGAGCTCATCCGGTTCCTAGAGCCCGGCGCGCCTCTGCCGCGGCAGCGGCTTCAGGCTCTGGCCGAGCTCAGAAATGCGGGCTTGCCGGCCGGCGTGTTCGCTGCGCCGATACTTCCGCTGCTGACCGACTCCCGTCCCCGGCTCGACGAGCTGATGGGAGCGGTCAAGGAGGCCGGCGCGGGTTATATGATGACTTCCTTGCTGCGCCTGACACCGGACGTGAAGAGCTGGTACTATGGAATGCTTCAGCGATACGATGCCTCTCTTCTTCCGGCTTACGACCGGATCTTTACCGGTGCCTATGCGAGCCGCGACTACGCGGAGCGGATTCAGCGAATCGTCTCGGAGCTCAGGGTCTTGCACGGAATTCCAGAGGACCGTTTTTATAGGGAAAGTGCGGGAGGCGTCCGGGAGAGCGGAAGGGGGAAGGCTGATGCCATGCTTGCCGCGCCTGTGCGTGAAGGGAGAACTGTGCCCGTTGATTCAGCGGAGTCTGTGAATGAAGGGATATCGAAGATCAATGCAAGGGCTGATCTCTCCCCGGCAGCAGCAGATGGACATGCCGGGCAACGGCATGCCTCCGAAGGGCCTGGTTTGGCAGGCAAGCTGGCCCGCCTCAGGGAAATCCCCGGCGCGGGATGCACGCCGGGGACGGAGATCGAAGTATTGGAGCAGATGTCTCTCCCTTTCTGAGGTTTAGAAGCCGGTATGATATTTACGCGCGCTGGATGAATCGTTTTTGGTCTTGGTCTTGTCCTTCTCGTCCTGCTGTTCGATCGTCTGGTCTTCCACCGGAATGGAATCCACGTTCATCTGGGAAGGATCTGAATCCATCAGGCTTTCCTTCTCCGTCGGCAGCATCTCCGGATTGTCCCGGTCCTGGATGGTGGAGCCTCCAGGCTTATGGTCCAGCTTTTTCTTTGATGGTTCGGTCATCATGATCACCTCGTTGGATGGGTTGTACTTCTTTACCCGGCCGCGCCCGGAAGTGAACCTGGGCGATGCCATGACGAAAAATGGCAGCCTGCAGGCGGCGGCCTGCAAAGGATTGAATGCAAGGAGGGAGCCCGATTGAAGCTGGAAAGATTGCTCGGCATCACGATGCTGCTGCTCGGACGCAGGCGCGTCGGGGCTCAGGAGCTTGCCGAGCGCTTCGAAGTGTCGCTGCGCACCATATACCGCGACCTGGAGACGCTGAATATGGCCGGTATCCCTGTCATTTCCTATCCAGGCCTCTCGGGAGGCTACGAGATTATGGAGAGGTATCGTCTGGAGCGGCAATATTTAAGCTGCGACGAGCTGCAATCCATCGTGACAGCGCTGCGCGGAGTAGGGTCTGCCTTGAGCGGAGAGCAGCTCTCGTCGCTGATCGACAAGGTGATCGCCTTGGTGGAACGATCCGGAAACGGGAGCGGGAGCTCCTCCGGCGAGCGGGTGCTGATCGATCTGCATCCATGGAAGGAGAAGGAGCGGCATCAAGCCATGCTGAGAACCATCCATGAAGCGCTGGATCGATGCAGGCTGCTGAGCATCGTCTATCTCGACTGGCAGGGAACGAGCAGCGAGCGGATGGTGGAGCCGGTCGGACTTGCCCTGAAGGGTTATATTTGGTATTTACACGCCTATTGCCTGAAGCGCGGCGATTACCGAACCTTCCGCCTCAACCGCATGGAACAGCTGGATCTCCTGCCGGAGAAGTTCACCCGCCGTGATGTCGATCTGCGAGAGCTCGACAAGCGCATGGCGATTCAAGACAGCCTCAAAATCGACCTGAAGCTGCTGTTTCACCCCTCGGTCAAGACGAGAGTGCTGGATGATTACGACCGGAGCTTCATTGTCATCCGGGATGACGGCTGGCTGGAGGTCACGGATCGCGAAGAACAGGGCTACTGGCTCTATTCCCGGCTTCTCAGCTATGGCCCCCATGTCAAGGTCGTGGATCCTCCCTATGTAGCCCGCAAGCTCGTGGATCAGGTAACGGAAATCCAGGCGTTGTACGAAGCCTGATGGGCTGAACGTGGCTGGAACAGCCCGGAACGGCAGATATGGCGCGAGCCGCCTACAGGAATGACGCGGGCCGCATGTAGGAATGACACGATCCGCAATGTAGGAATGAAGCGAACCGCATGTATGAATGACACGAGCTGCAATGTAGAATGAAGCGAGCCGCATGTATGAATGACACGAGCCGCAATGTAGGAATGGCGCGAGCCGCATGTATGAATGACACGAGCCGCAATGTAGGAATGAAGCGAGCCGCCTTGTCTGTTGACAGGGCGGTTTTTGACGTGATAAAGTTCGATTATCAAACTATTTCAATATCGAACTTGTACAAGAAAGGAGGACTGGCGATGAAGGAAGAGCTGCTGCCGGACATCATCAAGCGGTACGAGGCCGCGAGCTTTGTCGTGACGAGGCGTTTCAATGCCTTGATCCAGGAGAAGCTTCCGGAGGATCTGACAAGGGAACAATTCGGCATTGTCCGTTATTTGAACTCGCGAGGCGAGTCGGGCGGGGGCTGCACTTCAACGGAGCTTGCGGATGCTTTTTGCGTGGGCAAAAGCACGATTACTTCCTTGATTACGCGGCTGGTCGACAAGGAATTGATCCAGCGCAATCCAGACGGCAAGGACCGCAGAGTCACGTTTTTGTCGCTCACAGACAAAGGAATTCGGACAGCGAAGGAAACCGACCGGATCATCAAAGAAACTCTAGGACGCTACATCCAGGCATTCGAGGATGAAGAAGCTTTGCAGTTCATTGAAATGTTCGAGTTTCTAGCCGACAAACTAAAGAATTGATAACCGGAGGAGAATCATACTGTGAGAACGATATTGAAATGGCGCTGGGCCATCTTGATTGTTTGGATAGCGGCTGCAGCCGGATTGATGCTGTCCGCTCCGGATATGCAGCAGCTCGTCAGGGACAAAGGCCAGATCACCGTCCCGGACGGTTATTCCTCGTCGATGGCGTCCAGGCTGATCAAGGAGAAGAACGCCCAGTCCTCCGACGCGTCCAAAAAGGATGAGTTGTCGGCCGTCCTGGTGTTCCACCGTGCAGAAGGGCTGAGCGGGGACGATAAATCCGCCATCCGTTCAGGGCTTGACGCCATGAAGCAATCGGGCGGCAAGGAGGGGATCGTGTCGGTCACAGGCCCCTTCGAACAGAAGGAGCTTGAGGACCAGCTGATCTCCAAGGACGGCAAAACGATGCTTGCCCTCGTGAGCATCCAGAAAAACGGCCGTGAAGCCGCCGACCTGCAGGACGCGCTGTACAAGGCGGCTTCCGGCATCAAGACGGAGCATTACTACACTTCCGAATGGATGATCAACGAGGATCAGGTCAAAAGCTCGATGGAGGGCTTGGCGAAGACCGAATACATCACCGTCATTTTCATCCTTGTCATTCTGTTCATCGTTTTCCGCTCGGTCGTAGCGCCGTTCGTGCCTTTGCTCGCCGTAGGCCTGAGCTATCTGCTGTCGCAGTCGGTCGTGTCGTTCCTCGTCAAGTATGCGGACTTCCCGCTCTCGAACTTCACCCAGATCTTCATGGTGGCGATCATGTTCGGCATCGGAACGGATTACTGCATCCTGCTGATCAGCCGGTACAAGGAAGAGCTGTCCCATGGACTGGACCGCACGGAAGCGATATTGGCCACTTACCGCACAGCCGGGCGCACGGTGCTGATCTCGGGGGCGGCGGTTCTGGTCGGCTTTGCCTCGATCGGCTTCTCCACCTTCGTGCTGTACCGCTCGGCGGTTGCTGTCGCCGTCGGCGTCGCCGTGCTTTTGATCGCGCTTGTCACGCTGGTCCCGTTTTTCATGGCGGTGCTCGGCAATGCGCTGTTCTGGCCGGCAAGAGGTTCCCTCGAGCATAAGGAAAGCCGCATGTGGGACCGCATGGGCCGTTTCTCTCTGCGCAAGCCGGTATGGGCTCTCGTTATACTCGCCATCTTCATCGTGCCATTCATGGCTGCATACAAAAATACGATTTCCTTCAACTCGCTGCAGGAAATCGGGGATGAATACCGTTCCGTCAAGGCGTTCAATCTGATCTCCGACAGTTTCGGTCCCGGAGATTCGATGCCTTCGACCGTCATTCTGAAAGCCGATAAAAGCTTCGACAGCAAGGAAGGCCTGGCTGCTGTCGAGCAGATCAGCCGCGAGCTGTCGAAAGTGGACGGCGTCAAGCTCGTACGCAGCGCCACCCGGCCTGCCGGATCTCCGCTGGAAGACCTCGAGGTATCCAAGCAAGCCGATACGCTTGGCGGCGGCATCGGCCAGAGCACGGATGGACTCGATAAAATCGGCAAGGGGCTGAAGGAAGCCAGCACCAGCCTCGCGGACAATGCGCCGAAGCTGAAGCAGGCTGCCGACGGAGCCGGCGAGCTCGTCACCGGCACCGCCAGTCTGCAGGACGGAGTCGAGCAGCTCGGGCAAGGCCTCGAGCGGATCCGCAAAGGGCTTGTGGACGGATCGGCCGGCGCCAAAGAACTGAGCGCTGGACTTGCGCAAGCGCAGCAGAGCGCCGAGCAGCTGGCGGCAGCAAGCGACAAGCTGCTTGCGGGCTACAAGCAGGTAGGAGGAGGATTGGGGCAGCTGTCTTCCGCATATGGAGACGCCGCCGCCAGCCAGAAGGAGCTGGCCCAAGGACTTGCCGGATTGGAGCAGGCCTTCCAGGCGCTCGGCGACAAATATCCGGAGCTGGCGGCAGACGCTCAGTTCCAGGGAGCGATGCAATCGCTCGGCCAGCTGTTAGGCGGAGCTTCCCGGCTTGCCGGTGGACTGGAGAAGCTCAATGTCCAGCTGAGCTCGGCAGCCAAAGGCATCTCGGATGCCAATGCCGGCTTTTCGCAGGCGGCAGCTGATCAAGCGGCGCTTGGCGACAGCCTGAAGAAGCTGGCTGCGGGACTCGAATCGCTGCAGCAGGGGATTTCCCAAGCAGCAGCCGGCCAAGGCGAGATCATCGGCCGCTTGCCGCAGGTGACGAGCGGCTTCAGCTCCCTGCAGGAAGGACAGAAGCAGCTGCAGACCGGCTTTGCCGATCTCGATGCGCAGCTGGGGCAGCTTACCGGCGGGCTTGACCAGAGTGTCGACGGCATCAGCCAAGTATCGAACGGACTTGGCGAAGCCCGGACTTATCTGGATGAGCTGTCGGCACAGCCGGATTCGGGACTCAGCGGCTGGAACTTGCCGGAGCAGGCTCTTGCCGATGCGGACTTCAAGAAAGCTCTTGAAGCCTACTTGTCTCCTGAAGGGAACATGACGACTCTCGATGTCGTGTTCTCGACAAATCCTTATGAAGAAACCACGCTCAATAAAATTCCGGATGTGAACGCGGCCGTGGAGCGCGGTCTGAAGGGAACCGACTACGAAGGCTCCCAGTATGCGATCGGAGGCATCACGAGCACGCAGCATGATCTCAATACGATCTCGGACGAGGATTATTCCCGTACCGTTATCCTGATGCTGGTGGGCATTTCCATCATTCTGATCCTCCTGTTCCGTTCGATCGTCATTCCGGCTTACATCATGGCCTCGCTGCTCATTACGTACTATACGTCGATGGCTATCGCCGAGGTCATCTTCAACCGGATTCTCGGTTATGACGGGATCAGCTGGGCCGTGCCGTTCTTCAGCTTCGTCCTGCTCATCGCGCTCGGCGTCGACTACAGCATCTTCCTGCTCGACCGCTTCCGCGAATACAAGCATCTGGCTCCCAAGGAAGGCATTCTGCGCGCCATGCGCAACATGGGATCGGTCATTCTGTCCGCCGCCGTCATTCTCGGCGGAACGTTCGCGGCGATGCTGCCTTCCGGCGTGATGTCGCTCATGCAGATCGCCACGATCGTCTTGTGCGGATTGGTCCTGTACGCATTCCTCATGCTTCCGCTGTTCGTTCCGGTCATGGTCAAGACGTTCGGAGCGGCGAATTGGTGGCCGTTCATGCAGCGCGAGAAAAGCGCGGATCATGGCCCCGAGATGCAAGGGGAGCCGTTCATGGCGGATCGGTAACAATCTGCAAGGCTGAAAGAGCAGCCAGTGAAGCCTTGCTTCGCTGGCTGCTTTCTTTTCCTCTGCATGCAGATTTCTCCCTGTTGAATGCGGGGTGCCGGAACCGCGGCGTCAAGCGCCGGCATAGACGGCGCCAGGCTTTTGCTTGCAGGGCAATAAGCTTGTCAATTCGTATAGAACAGGTCGAAAAAAATATGGTAATCTAGTAGAAGCGGAATTTAGAGAGGAGCGGATATCCATATGAGCAGCGCGAGCAGTGCGTTTGAGGGCATCTATCAGGGACAAAAGGCGATCTATCTGCGGGCGGGAGCTTACGAAGCGGTCATGCTTCCCGAAATCGGAGGCAATCTGGTTGCCTTCCGTGATCTGGTCAACGGATACCGGTTTCTGCGCGAGCCGGCACATGAGGACATGCAGAAGTTTCGGGAAAATTCCATCGTCTGGGGAATTCCGGTGCTTTTCCCGCCCAACCGGTACGAAGACGGCAAGTTCCCTTGGAACGGCAGAATCTATCAGCTTCCCATCAACGAGCCGGCAACGGACAACCATCTGCACGGTTTTCTCTATCAAACCCCTTGGGAAGTAGAAAGCTTCGGCCATAAGGGCGACGAGAGCTTCGTGACGGTATCGGTAAAGGTCAACGAGGACCATCCCGCCTATCGCCGGCTGCCATTCAACTATACGGTGCGCCTGCACTATTCCCTCGGACCGGACGGCCTGTCCCAACGGGTCACGCTCCGCAACGACGGAAGCGAGTCGATGCCTTGCCTGCTGGCGTTCCATACGACGCTCAACGCCCCGTTCTCTCCAGGGAGCAAAGCGCAGGACTGCAAGCTCAAGCTGACGATCGGCGAGCGCTGGGAGATGAGTCCGAGGATGCTGCCAACCGGTTCTTTCATGCCTCTGAGCACCGAAGAAGAGAACATGAAGGAAGACGGAGTCGATCCATTCTGGACGGCGTTGGACCACCATTACACAGCCGTTCCCCAAAATGGCCGCAACCGGATGGAATTGACCGACACGAAGCGCGGAGTCACTCTCGTCTACGATGTCGGAACCTCCTACAAGCAGTGGATGCTGTACAACAATCAGGGCCGGGGAGAGTTCTTCTGTCCGGAGCCGCAAGTGAATCTCGTCAATGCTCCCAACATGAGCCTTCCAGCCGAGGAGATGGGGCTGTTCGAACTCGAACCGGGCGAGATCTGGGAAGAGCGCGCCCGCTTCTATGTCAAGGTAGGCCGCTAAGCCGCACGACCGATCCGGACGACAGGACGCGACACAGACTTCGATTTCCCGGGAAATGCAAGAGGCGATCCGGATGGATTCGATACCATCGAAGGAGGTTGACCATGGATCTCAAGCTGAGCGGAAAACATGCCGTCATCACAGGAGGCAGCAAAGGCATCGGATACGCCACTGCGCTCACGCTGGCCCGGGAAGGCGCTCATGTTGCCCTGATCGCCCGTACGATAGAGGATCTCGAAGCGGCGGCGGAACGGATTCGGCAGGAGACCGGGGCCGGCGTCCTGACGGCGGCCTGCGATGTTGCCGATGCCGATGGAGTCAAGCAAGCCGTCTCGGCCATTGCGGAGAAGTGGGGCGGGAAAATCGACATTCTTATAAATAATGCGGGAACGTCTGCGGCAGCCCCGTTCGAGGAGGTCGGCATCGAGAGCTGGGAGGCCGATA
Organism: Paenibacillus sp. D51F; assembly: GCF_053345695.1. NCBI lineage: Bacteria > Bacillati > Bacillota > Bacilli > Caryophanales > Paenibacillaceae > Paenibacillus > Paenibacillus sp. D51F. The sequence continues at coordinate 12,876 of NZ_JBKFAO010000021.1, forward strand.
TCGGCTTGAAGCTGATGGGAGCCGTCCATATGACCCGCGAAGCGCTGCCGTTCATGAAGCGGGCCGGAAGCGGCGCCATCGTCAACGTGACGGCGATCGGAGGAAAGTCGCCTGCGGCGGCTACGCTTCCTTCCTCGGTGACCAGAGCGGCAGGAATCGCGCTCACCAAAGCAATGAGCCGGGATCTCGCAGCGGAGGGCATCCGCGTCAACGCGGTCTGCATCGGCATGATCCGCAGCGATCAGATTGAACGGAAGTGGAGAAGCGACGCTCCCGCGCTCAGCTGGGAGGAGTATGCCCGGGATCCGCGCCATGCCGTCCCGCTCGGACGGATCGGAGAGACACGGGAGGCTGCGGATGCGATCGTCTTCCTCGCTTCCGATACGGCTTCTTATATAACGGGGACGACGTTGAATATCGACGGAGGCAAATCGCCCGTGACCTGATTCCGGAGGTCGATTCCGACATCCGTCTCGAACATTGAGGGATAATCCGGCGCAGGGCCAGCTTATGCGCCCTTCGCCGGCCAGAACAGGGGATAGAAAGTTGTCGAGCCAATCGAAGCGGAGAATTACGATCAGATCCAAGATTATCGCCGGTTATGCCGTCATATTGGTATGCCTGGCGGTTTCGATTCTTGTCGTCTTCACCCAGTTCGGAAAAGTACAGCAGGAAACGAATTACATTACGAGCCATGATATCGAAGTGCATAATCTAACGAACAAGATTGAAAAAAACATGCTGGACATGGAGACCGGACAGCGAGGCTTCATTGTTACCGGCGAGGATAATTATCTGGTGCCATACCGAAACGGGTTTTCGGACTGGCAAATCAATTATGACAGTCTTATGGAGCTTATATCGGACGACCCTCTTCAGATGAAAACATTGGAATCGATCCGGAAGGTCATTGAAGAGTGGCTGGCCATAACGATGCCTGTCATCGATTCCAAGCAAAACGGTGACGAGGCTGCGATCCGCGAGTTTTATGTCATTGACCGAGGCCAGCAGGACATGGACAAGCTCAGGGGAATGTTCGAGGGGTTCCGCGGCACGGAGAAAACCCTTACCGCCAAACGGCTTGCCAATCTGGAGGAAGGAAACAGCATGCTTCGAATGACGCTGCTGTCGCTGCTCGGACTGTCCATCCTTCTGTCGGCTCTGATCGGCTGGCTGCTGTCGCGCTCCATCGTGCGCACGATCCAAAATGTGACGGATTGCCTGGAGAGCATGTCCGGAGAAAGCGAGCAGAGCGCAGCCGATCTCTCGATCCGGGTGCCGATCTCGACTTCGGATGAGGTGGCCGATCTTGCCGCCGAGACGAACAAGCTGCTGAAGAAGCTCGAAGGAGAGAGCTGGATCCAGCGCTACAGCGTAGAACTGGGCTCCCGCCTGCAAGGCGCGGAGCATCTGGACGAGACGGCCGACATGGTGGTCCGCTACATCGCGGAGGCTCTGAAGGCGCCTTACGGGGCGCTGTATATTTCCGATCCGCAGCACGCTGGAGCCAAGTTGACGCTTGCCGCGTCCGTATCGGGCGGCGGATCGGCTCTGGAGAAGTCGCCCGCTTCCTTCGGCTTCGGAGAAGGGCTTGTCGGACGCACGGCTGCCGAAAAGCTCAAGCGAAGCTACGCCGTGCCGGAGACGTATATTCGGATCTCCTCCGGACTGGGCAGCGCTCCGCCTACTCATCTGCTGCTGATTCCGGTCCTGTTCGAAGGAAAGACGCTGGGCGTGCTCGAGCTGGCATCCTTCAAGCCATTCGAGCATCATCTGGAAACATTCGCAGAGAAAGCCGCCAATATGCTGGGCAGCGCCCTCAACAGGCTGTTCACGCAAAGTCAAATCCAGAGCCTGCTTCGCGAGTCTCAGGCGATGACGGAGGAGCTGCAGGTTCAGACGGAAGAGCTTCAGACCCAGCAGGAGGAGCTGACCGTCTCCAACGAGCAGCTTGGACGGCAGTTCGTGCTGTCGGAGGACAAGAACGACGAGCTGAGCCAAATCCAGTCGGAGCTGAAGCAGTATTCCGAGCGGCTGGAGCTGACTTCGCGCTACAAAAGCGAATTTCTGGGCAACATGTCCCATGAGCTGCGGACGCCGCTCAACAGCATGCTGATCCTGTCGGAAATGCTGGCCGAGAATCCAGCCGGGAATCTGTCCGAGAAAGAAGAGGAATTCGCCCGCATCATCCATTCTGCCGGGGTGGATCTGCTGGATCTGATCAACGACATTCTTGATCTGACGAAGATCGAGGCCGGACGAATGGATCTGCAAGTGGATGCCGTCAACATGTCGGAGCTGCCGGAGAGCATGTTCTCCGGATTTTCCGGCATTGCCCACAAACATCAGCTTGACTTCAAGATGAACTGCGGCAAGGATGTCCCTTCCCTGCTGTACACGGATGAGAGGAAGCTAAGGCAAATTCTCAAAAACCTTCTTTCCAACGCCTTCAAGTTCACCCCTCAGGGAGGAGTGTCTCTGGAAATTGCGCTCGTCCCCGCCGAAGAAGCCAGGAAGCTGCTTCCGCAAGCCGGCGGAGAGGAGATCATCTCCTTCCGGGTCAGCGACACCGGAATCGGGATCGATCCTTCCAAGCAGGAAGTCATCTTCGATGCCTTCCAGCAGGCCGACGGCACGACGAGCCGCCAATTTGGAGGCACTGGCCTCGGACTATCGATTTCCCGCGAGCTTGCCGGATTGCTGCGCGGGCTCATCACGCTCGACAGCAGCCCGGGAGCGGGCAGTACGTTCACCTTATATGTTCCGTCGTTGTCCTCCTTGACGAATGCCGGCGGTGCAAGCAAGGATGCGGCTGAGGCTGAATCGCATCAATTCCATACGACGCCGGAGCGGAGAGATTCGGAGCCGTCTTGGGTAAGGAGCGCAGCCGCCAAGCAGCAGGCAGCCGCGTCATCCGACCGGAGCGGCAGCCATCCGGCTCTGGCAGGCCGGCTTATCCTGCTCGTCGATGACGACATCCGCAATGTCTACAGCCTGTCGAATGCCCTGGAGATCGAAGGGGCCGAGGTGCTGACAGCGAACAACGGCGAGGAGGCGCTTCAGCTTCTCGACGAGCGAGAGGATATAGACGTCGTCCTGATGGATATGATGATGCCGGTCATGGATGGCTATGAAGCGACGAGACAGATACGAGAGCATCCCCTGTACCGCGATATTCCCGTCATCGCTCTTACCGCGAAGGCGATGATGCAGGACCGGGATCTATGCCTGGCCGCAGGGGCTTCGGATTACATCAGCAAGCCGATTGCGATCGAACAGCTGTATTCCCTGATCGAAGTGTGGATGCCGAAGAAAAAAAGGGTTTGAACGGGCATGGCGTCCGGGTAAAAGGGAACAATATCCAATGAAGAGAAGGCTTGAGGTGATTTCCGATGAAAACGCAAGGTCTGTTAATATCCGGCTTGGTTTTTGCCTTGCTCATTGCCATATTCGCCGTCATCAACGTCGATCCGGTGCGGGTCAACTTCATGTTCGCGACGACGAGCGCGCCGCTTATCCTGGTCATCCTGATCTCGGCTTTGCTGGGCGGCCTGAGCACGGGGCTTTTCGGAATCATCCGCCAATACCGGCTCCAAAGGGAAATCAAAGGATTGAAGAGAGAGCTGGATGAATCCCGGGCGCTGCACAGCTCCGACCGGCCCGTCATCCAGGATCGGGACCTGCTTGCGGAGCATGACAACGGATTGTTGAAACCGGCTGAATAAATTCCGAGCCAAAGGCTGCGCCGTTCAAGCGGCGCAGCCTTTGCCATTGGCGAAGCTTGTCCATCTAGGAGGTCAACGATGAACTGCGAGGATCTAACGCTTCATACCGACAAATACCAGGTCAATATGATGTATGCCCACTGGAAGATAGGCACGCATAACCGCAAAGCCGTCTTTGAGATGTATTTCCGCAAGCTGCCCTTCGGCAACGGATTTGCTGTTTTTGCCGGATTGCAGCGCATTGTCGAATACATCTCCAAGCTGACCTTCAGCGAAGAGGATCTGGACTATCTCCGCACCCAGGAGGAAGGATACGAAGAGGCTTTCCTGGACGAGCTGCGCTCCTTCCGTTTTACGGGCACGCTTGAAGCGGTGCCGGAAGGAACGCTCGTATTTCCGGGAGAGCCGCTGATCCGGGTCGAAGCGAGAATCATGGAAGCCCAGCTCGTGGAGACGGCTCTTCTGAACGCGGCCAATTTCCAGACGCTGATCGCGACCAAGGCATCGCGGGTCAAGCAGGCGGCGGGAGACGATACGCTGCTCGAATTCGGAACCCGGCGCGCCCAGGAAATGGATGCGGCCGTATGGGGAGCAAGGGCGGCTTACATCGCCGGCTTCCATGCCACAAGCAACATGAGAGCCGGTATGATGTTCGGCATTCCGGCAAAGGGAACCCATGCCCATGCCTGGGTACAGGCATTCGACAGCGAGCTGGAAGCCTTCATGAATTACGCCAAGGCGCTCCCGGATGGAGTCACGCTGCTTGTCGATACGTACGACACGCTCAAGAGCGGCGTCCCCAATGCCATCCGGACGGGAGAAGAGCTGAGGAAGGAAGGCAAGGAGCTTCAGGGCATCCGGCTCGACAGCGGCGATCTGGCGGTGCTGTCGAGGGAAGCCAGGCGGATGCTGGACGAAGCCGGATTTCCCGATGTGAAGATCGTCGCTTCCAACGACCTGGACGAGCACATCATCATGAATCTCAAGGCTCAAGGCTCGCGGATCGACACATGGGGCGTCGGCACGCAGCTGATCACGGCAGCGGATCAGCCCTCCCTAGGAGGCGTATACAAGCTCGTCGCCAGAGAGAAGGACGGCCGCTACGAGCCGGTGATCAAAATCTCCGGCAACCTGGATAAAGTGTCCAATCCGGGCGTGAAGGACGTTTACCGCCTGATCGATCGCCGAAGCGGCATGGCTGTAGCCGACTTCATGACTTTGCGCGGGGATTCGGCGCCGACGGAAGGAGCGATGCTCAAGCTGGTCGATCCGGCCCACCCATATGTGACGGCAGAGGCGGAGGATTATGCAGCCGTTCCGCTGCTGAAAGCAGTCTTCCGGGACGGACAGCTGACGGGAGCACTGCCCGCATTGGATGAGATTCGAGCTTATCACGCCGAGCAGCTGAAGCTGTTCCGCCAGCCTCATCTGCGCAAGCTGCATCCGGAGCCGTATCCGGTTGCTTTCAGCGAGTCGCTATGGAGCCTGAAGACGGAGATGATCCAGCGTGTCAAGCCGAGAACGGGAGGGCGCTGATTCCGCGAAGCGTCCGATTGGACCCCGCTCGCTGCCGCTCAGGCTGCTGCTTGGCATTGTCCATGCCGGATCTTGGATGACGGGCCTGCCATTGCGGCGGATGCGCCCTCGCATGCGGCTGTTCATGAAGGGATTGGATGCGGCCGCAGCCCTTCGGGTGGAAGGCAAGGCAGTCTGGAAGGACATGGCCGTAACTGCCCATGACGGCCGCCTGATTCCTGTTCGCCTGTATCGGCCCGAGAGCGCAGGCGAGTCGGACAAGCTCCCGATTGTCTTGTATTTCCATGGCGGAGGCTTCGCTCTTGGCGACCACACCGCCCGGCACCGATACAATCGGGCCTGGTGCGTGCTGAGCGGCTGCGTGCTGCTGTCGGTCGGGTACAGGCTGGCGCCGGAGCATCCGTATCCGGCCGGAGTGGAGGATGCTTACGATGTTTTGGATTGGGCCTCGATCCATGCGTCCGGCTTCGGGGGAGACGGCAGCCGGATAGCCGTGGCCGGCGAGAGCGCTGGCGGCAATATCGCGGCTGTGACGGCTTTGCTGGCCAAAGAGCGCGGAGGGCCGGACATCGCCTGCCAGGCGTTGCTGTACCCGGCGGTCGATCTGACAGGCGGCGCCGGCAGCGCGGCACAGCCTTCGCTGCGGGAAAACGGCAGGCAGTATTTGCTGACGCTGCGGCTGCTGCAGCAGTTCGCGTCCGCTTATGCCCCGAAGGACAATCGAAGCCGGCCAGCCGTATCTCCGCTCTTGGCGGATACGCTGGAGGGTTTGCCGCCGGCGCTCGTCGTCACGGCGGAGCTGGACCCGCTGCGCGACCAGGGGCATCAGTATGCTGAGCGTCTGCGGCGGGATGGAGTCGCGGTTGAATACCGCTGCTACGCGGGAATGATTCACGATTTTACTGCGATGATGCCGGGCTGGATTCCGGCTGCGGGACATTCGCTGCGGCTGGCGGCCGCCTATGTTCGGCGGGAGCTGGCCGCTGCAGGCAGCAGGATGCCATTCGAAGCGGATTCGGGGTTTTCCCCAGGCGGCGAAGAGAGCTCGGAGCTCATGGACTCGATCTTAAGGGAGCGGAGTCCGGAGCTGATGGTCCGGGAGGAAGGATGGAGCTAGATGAGCGATGAAGTACGCATGAACAGGCTGGCGGAAGAGAACGGGCAGCTGAGGGACCGCCTGTCCGGGCTGGAGCAGGAGAAGGCTTCTCTCGAAGCTGAGGTCGCCAGGCTCAGGGCGGAGATGCAGCGGCTGCGCAGAAGAATGGGCGGCGGCGGCTCGTCCATGTCGACCAAGCTGCAGGATGCGCTGCGGGAGTAGAGGCTTGGACTTGAAGGGCATGCTTTCGTTATAATAGTAGAAAGGGCCCGTGATAGAGTCCTTGCAGCATGATTGAATGCGACGATTACGATACCCCAGGAGGGATTTAGTTATGGCAAACGAGCAACTAGCTACATTCGCCGGAGGCTGTTTCTGGTGCATGGTATCTCCGTTCGAGGAGCAGCCGGGCATTATCAAGGTAGTCTCCGGCTACACAGGCGGACATAAGGAAAACCCGACTTACGATGAAGTATGCGCGGGCGATACCGGCCATACGGAAGCCGTTCAAATCACTTTCGATGCCGATGTGTTCCCGTACGCCAAGCTTCTGGACATCTACTGGCAGCAGGTCGATCCGACGGATGCGATGGGCCAGTTCGCGGACCGCGGCGACTCGTACCGTCCGGTCATCTTCTATCATAGCGAAGAGCAGCACAAGCTTGCGGAGGAATCCAAGCGCAGCCTCGAGGAGAGCGGGCGCTTCGACCGTCCGATCGTCGTCACGATCGAGCCCGCTGCAACGTTCTACGATGCGGAAGACTATCATCAGGACTACCACAAGACGCATCCGTTCCGCTACAAGATGTACCGCAAAGGCTCCGGCCGGGACGCCTTCATCAAAGAAAACTGGACGATGAAGAAAAACGAGGACGATCTGCGCTCCCGGCTCAATCCGATGCAGTACGAGGTGACCCAGAACAACGGTACGGAGCCTCCGTTCCGCAACGAGTTCTGGGATCACAAGGAGGAAGGGATCTACGTCGACATCGTTTCGGGAGAGCCTTTGTTCAGCTCCCTCGATAAATTCGATTCCGACTGCGGCTGGCCGAGCTTCACCCGCCCGCTGAGCAAGCAGGGCGTCAACGAGAAAACGGACACGAGCCATTTCATGGTCCGCACCGAAGTCCGCAGCCTCCGCGCCGACTCCCATCTGGGCCATGTTTTCGACGACGGTCCGAAGGATCAGGGCGGTCTCCGTTATTGCATCAATTCTGCTGCGCTGCGCTTCATTCCGAAGTCGGAGCTGGAGCAGGAAGGCTACGGCGAGTATGCTTCCCTCTTCCAGTAAGGTTTAACCGGCATGCCCAAAACAGCCGCCCGGCGTCATCGCGAGATGATGCCGGGCGGCTGTTTGCGTTGATTATGGTGCAGGACCAGGGCTATTCCTGCACGGAAACTCCGTTCAGGAAGTAGAGCTCGAACAATTTCATGATTTCCTCTTCCTTCATCGGCTGTCCCGTTGCGGCCGGCCAGTCGCTGACGAGCGTGATGAACAGCTTGATCAGCACATAGGCGGTAAGCTTGGGATCGCAGGGCTTGATCTCGCCTTTGACGATGGCGTCCTGGACGGCGCCGCTGACAAAGCCGTTCAGCGCTTCTTCGGTCATGCGGATGCCGAAGCCGGCCGCCGCGCTTCCGAATTCCTTCATCTCCAAGGAGAGGCGGACGCTGAGCTCATGCTCGCGGCGGTAGGTAAGCACGTCGAGCAGGCAGCGGTGAAGATTTTCGGCGAACGGCTTGTCCGGATCGATGGCAGCCTCCGCCACGGCGAGGATCTCTTTGATGAAGTTGTTCATAATTTCCTCGAACAGCTGCTCTTTATTATCGAAAAAAGTATAAATCGTTCCTTTACCCACTCGCGCGATTTTGGCGACCTGATCCATTGTAGTGGCTTTATAGCCGAACATGGCAAAGGATTTGGCTGCAGCGTTGACGACTTCCGTCCTCCGATCGATGGACATGAAAGGGATCGCTCCTTTATATCGGGGTTCCTCAGCCATCTCTTCATTGACCGTGGAACGAAAAATGTATTTTGGTCATTTGATACCAATCATAACTTTTCTATACGGAGAATCGCAACGGCCGTTTCATTTTTTACTTGAAGAGACAGGGCTTGCACTTCGGAGGAGCTCTTGCAAGATGCCCGAGAGCATGTTAAAGTAGTTTTTGACCAACTGACCGAAATTGATTTTTGGTCAGAACTTGAAGGAGAGAGCTACAGTGATCCAGCGGATCCTCGCTGGTTAGCATGCGCAAGCTGACTGAAATGATAAACGAAAGATAGGGTGAGAAATACAATGAAAGCCTTGAACGTCGTCGGCAAAGACCTGAAGGTCATGTTCAAGAAGCCGATGCTTGCGATTTCGTTCATTGCCGTTGCGTTTGTTCCTATTTTGTACAGCGGATTTCTGATCAAGGCGTCATGGGATCCCTACGGCCATCTGGAGAAGCTGCCCGTTGCTGTCGTCAACGAGGACGCCGGAGCGGTGTACAAGGGGAATACGCTTGACGCAGGACATGATTTCATCGACGAGCTGAAAAAAAACGAGAAATTCAACTGGCAGTTCGTAAGTCCTGCAGAAGCGGAACAAGGAATGAAAGACAACGAATATTATATGACGATCCGGGTTCCCAAGGACTTTTCCGCGAAAGCGACGACCTTGATGAACGACAATCCGGAGCGGGCCGAGATTATATTCGAGCCGAACGGCGATTACAACTTCATTGCCGGCCAGATCGGCAACAGCGCGATGAAGGACATTCGCGCCGATCTGAGCTCCGGCATTACGAAGGCTTATACCGAGAGCATGTTCGACCAGGTCAAGGAAATATCGGACGGCTTCTCGGAGGCCAGCAACGGCGCCGGGGAGCTGAAGGACGGAGCCGGCAAGGTGGATGACGGAGTGGCGAAGCTCAAGAGCAATCTCGCCAAGCTGGCGGAAGGCACGCAGAAGCTGCAAAGCGGCATGGATCCGCTCAGCCAGGGAGCCGGCAAGCTGAAGGACGGCACGCAGTCGCTCGTCAGCGGCAGCGGAAGCCTCGCAAGCGGCCTCAGCCAGCTGCATGCGGCCGGAGGCCAGCTGGAGCAGGGAGCTTCCGCGGCCAAGCAGGGAACCGACAAGCTGGCCGCAGGGCTGCAGCAGTCGGCGGACGGAAGCGCCAAGCTGCAGCAAGGGCTGCAGCAGTCGGCGGACGGAAGCGCCAAGCTGCAGCAGGGCTTGCAGCAGTCGGCGGACGGAAGCGCCAAGCTGGCGGATTCGCTGGCCTCGGCTGAGGAAGCGGGCGCGAAGGTGGCCGGCGGAGCCGAGCAGGTCGCGGCAGGCTGGGAGCAGCTCGTCAAGGCGAATCCCGAGCTTGCGGACAACGAGCAGGTGAAGCAGCTGCTCGCCGCGACACAGCAGCTCGCGCAGGGAAGCAATCAGCTGAGCGCAGCCCAGCAGCAGCTGCTTGACGGCGGCAAGCAGCTGGCTGCCAGCCAGCAGCAGCTGCTTGACGGCGGCAAGTCGCTGAATGGAGCCCAGCAGCAGCTGCTGGAAGGAAGCACTTCGCTCAGCGCCGCGCAGAAGCAGCTGCTGGCCGGAGCGCAGCAGCTGCAAGCCGGCACCGGCCAGCTGCAGACGGGCCTGCAGCAGTTCAATGCGAAGCTCGGCGACGCCGTATCCGGCGGAACCAAGCTGGCGAGCGGAGCGAAGGATCTCAGCAGCGGCGCCTCGCAGCTCGCTGGCGGCCTCGGCCAGCTCGCCGGCGGCGTCGGTTCCGTCGCGGACGGAACCGTCAAGCTGGAGAATGGCGCAGGCGAGCTGAAGGACGGCACGACCAAGCTGATCGACGGCTCGGGAGAGCTGCAGACCAAGCTGAAGGAAGGCGCCGACAAAACTTCCGACATCAAGGACGGGCAGCAGACGGTGGATATGTTCGCCGATCCGGTCCAAATCAAGGAAGACGGCTCGCGCAAGATCGAGCTGTATGGCGTCGGCATCGCCCCGTACTTCATCTCGATGGCGCTGTTCGTCGGAGCGCTGTTCTTCACGACCGTCATTTCATCGCGCCATTCGTTCCAGGAGAGCGCGGGCAGGCTCGGACGCTTCATGAGCCGCACATCGGTGTATGTGCTCATGAGCATCAGCCAGTCGGTCGTGGCGACGCTGATCCTGATGTACGGACTCAAGCTGACGATCGCGGATAAGCCTTTGTTCGTCGCCCTCGTCTTTGCCGCCAGCCTTGCCTTTACGCTCATCGTTCAGGCTCTCGTCACCTGGGGCGATCAGGTCGGCCGCTATCTGGTCGTCATGCTGATGATTCTGCAGCTCACCTCGAGCGCGGGCACCTTCCCCAAGGAACTGCTGCCTGAATGGATGCAGGCCGTGAATCCATGGCTGCCGATGTCCCACAGCATCACCGGGCTCAGAGCGGCGATCGGCAGCGGCGACTCATCGGCCATCTACTCGCAAATAGGTTATCTGGGCATCTACGCGGCGATCGCGCTTGCTCTGACCGCTCTTTACTTCGCTATATCCGGCCGCAAGAAATCCAGCATCGACGCGTTGCAGGAGCCGGCCGTGCCGGTCTGATCCTATCTCTTATGAACTCAGGGACTGCCCTAACAGTCATGAACATGACTTGGGCGGTCTCTTTTTGTTTTTTTAGCGCATTCGGTTGGAGGAGGGATGTGCATGCATCAAACAGGACTGGAAGCAGACTTGAAAAACGGATTCTGCAAGCGAAAGAAATCGATTGTAAGGATGTTCTTTAAATGGTATAACCTACCTTGAAATCGCGTTTTATGCGGATTAAATGGAGGAATAGTCATCAATCTGATCAAGCAAATATCTCTCTTCAGCCCGGGTACTTACTTTGTTGAAATCGCACGAGCTGCCTATGATCATTTGACCGACGAGCAAAAGGGCCAAGTTTCGAATCTGGCCACGCTGACAGCCGCCTAAGCGGCTTTGAGCCATCCTTGATAAACATGCAGCGCCGCCCAGCCTTCCGGAGTCCGGATGGCTGGACGGCTTGTTGCCTTTTTCTCTATTCGCGAAAAGAATAACCTCGCTGCCTCAGCGATTTCCCTGTTCATGTCGAAAAACAGGAAGGGATCGTGGGGGAATACAGCAGCTTGGGGGAAACAGAAGATGAGTGTGTACGATTATTCGGCCGTATCCATGATGGGGAAGGAAGTTTCGCTGGAAGAATACCGGGGCAAGGTGCTGCTGATCGTGAATACCGCCAGCGAATGCGGATTCACATACCAATACCAGGATCTTCAGAGGCTGTACGACCGCTACAAGGATCAGGGGCTGGTCATCCTGGGCTTTCCGTGCAACCAGTTCGCCGACCAGGAGCCGGGCTCGAATGAGCAGGTCCAAGCCTTCTGCACGCTGCGCTACGGGGTATCTTTCCCGATGTTCAACAAGGTGAATGTCCGCGATGCGGACGTGCATCCGCTGTTCCAGTACCTGACTTCGGCCAAGCCGTTCGACGGCTTCGATGAGACCCATCCGCCAGCCAAGCTTTTGAACGCCCTCATCGAGGAGAAATTCCCGCATTTCATGGACGGGGACTCCATCAAGTGGAACTTCACGAAGTTTCTGATCGGCCGCGGCGGCCAGGTCGTGAAGCGGTTCGAGTCTACGGTCGAGCCGATGGATATGGAGACGGATATCGAAGCGGAGCTGGCGCTCGGTTAACCGGAATTCCGATGGAGAGGAACCTGAAGGACTTGAGGTGAATTCGACCGCCGGCGCGCACCAATTGGCGGCGGGGCACAGATCGAAAAAAGACAAGGATGCGGAAGCTTTCCCGATTCTTGTCTTTTTTTCTTCTCCGACCCGGAAATCTCCTCGGCCTCGACGGGCAGCGTCAACGAAGAACCGCTTCGTCTTCCAGAGCTCCTGATCCCGGAGGGCGAGTCCTCAAGCGGCTTGACGAAATGCTGCAGAGCGGGGTGGAGCCATTTGCGCTTATAATGGAGATGTCGGGCCCGGCTGTTCCGCGTCCCTTTCCGATGTCGGCATCGCTCCAGGGATGGAAACGCAATCATGGAATGCCATGGAAAACGGCCTTCAGACGGCCATGTTTCCAAAGGATGTCTTTGTTTTTGCACGTGTCATAACGTAAAATGTTAAGTACTATATTAAAGGACCCCTTAATTCGATAAAGAAGCGGTGAGAGCATGTTCGATCGATTGAACGGGTGGATAGACGCCCTGGTCACGGCCAGCGGCCTGGATGGGCCATATATACTGCTTCTGACGATCCCTTTAGCTATTATTCAAGGGCTGTTCGGCGTCTTTCCCTTTGCCACGATCATCATGCTGCATATCTCTATCCTGGGCATTGCAGGAGGACTCGCGGCCAGCTGGGCCGCCGGCACGGTTTCCGCGCTCGTCGTGTACTTGCTGTTCCGCTATTTCTTCTACGGCAAGGTCCAGCGGCGCTTTCAGGCGCGGATGGACCGCTACGAGCGGTGGCAGGGCAGCCTGGACCAATACGGCGCCTGGCTCGTCATCCTGCTTCGTACGATTCCCGTCATGCCGAACAACCTGATCTCGTTCATGTCTGCCGTCGCCCCGGTCAAATTCGGACCCTATCTGTGGTCGTCCCTCGTCGGAAACCTATCCCATATATGGATGTTCGGCATCATCAGCTCTTCGCTGATTTTTCCCGATGCGGATCTTCGAGTGCTGATTTTGTCGTATTTTATCTTTCTCGGCATTCTCGGCATCGTCTTTCTGGCAAGCCGGGTGGCCAAGAGCTCGCGAGTTCGAAAATGGCGGGGAGAAAGCAAAAAAAATTCTGCGTCCGACAAGCCCGATCTTCCTGTCTAAGCGTGCAGAATCTTGTGGATAATTACCTGAACAAGAGCCCGGGAGACTCTCCCCGGGCTCTTTCGGTTCTTATCAACAGCTGTGAATAAGTCCATTTCCGGGATGGTGTTTTCAACTTGCAGGCATAAGGGTATATACGTGTCAACGGCTTGACAGCCACAATATATGGTGTTAAATTTAACACCTAGACCTACATATAGCAGTTTGAAGCATGAAGCGGACAAGCTGTCAAGACCCAATATATGCTTCTTCCGGAGACTCCGGAGACGGCCCGGCCACCCCGGGCGATGCTGCGGAGAGGGCCATCGGCAGCGTTTCTGCCGCCGCCCCGATCGGGAGTCCGGGCCGAGCGATTTGCTTGCGGGAGGCAACACCCGCAGCCAGACACAGACAGGATCAGACAACATGACCATACCAACCGGACACAGCCTGATGGAGCGGCAACAAGAGCAACGAACTCCAAGCAGGTCCTTTTTATTGTCTTTTCGACAGTAATCGGCAGAGCGGGCTCTCTGTACCCGTTCCGGTTCCGGACACAACATCTAGTTGCCATACATTTTTTCGAAGGAGTGAACCGCCATGCTGATCGCTTACGCCTCGCGTACCGGCAATGTGAAGAGATTCGTCAGCAAGCTGGGATTCCCGGCCGTGAAAATCGACGATTCCACAACCTTGGAGGAGCCGTTCGTCCTCGTGACCTATACGACCGGCTTCGGCCAGGTGCCGCCTGCCGTGGATGCGTTCCTGCAGCGCAGCGGTTCCTACCTTCGAGGCGTGTCGGCCAGCGGCAACCGCAACTGGGGACCCAACTTCGCGGGCAGCGCGGATATGCTGTCCGAGCAATACGAGGTGCCGGTCATTTGCAAATTCGAGCTTTCGGGCACGACGCGGGACGTCGAACAATTCATGCGGGAGGTGCAGCCCCTTGAGGCATATTGAGCTGAACAACGAGATTATGAAGCGCGGAGCGGACGGATTCTTCAAGTTGGAGAAGGATCGCGAGGCCGTGGCGGCATTCATGGAGGAAGCGCGAGCGAAGAGCCCAGCCTTCGCAAGCCATAAGGACAAGATCGATTATCTGATCGCGAACGACTATTACGAAAATCTGTACAACCATTATACGGAAGAAGAGGCGGTTGCCGTATTCGAGCTGGCTCACAGCCTGGAGTTCGAATTCCCTTCCTATATGGCGGCCTCCAAGTTCTACACGGACTACGCGATGCGCAGCAACGACCGCTCGCAGTTCCTGGAGCATTATCCGGACCGGGTAGCGGTCACGGCTCTGCATCTGGGCCGAGGCGACGCGGAGCTGGCCAAGTCGCTGGCGGTTTCCATGATGGAGCAGCGTCTGCAGCCGGCGACTCCGACCTTCCTCAACGCCGGCAAGAGCCGCCGCGGCGAGATGGTCAGCTGCTTCCTGCTGGAGATGGACGATTCCTTGAACTCCATCAACTACAACCTCTCGACCTGCATGCAGCTGTCGAAGATCGGCGGCGGCGTCGCCGTCAACCTGTCCAAGCTGCGTGGGCGCGGCGAGCCGATCAAAGGCGTGGAAGGCGCAGCGAAGGGCATCATGCCGGTGCTCAAGCTGATGGAGGATGCCTTCTCCTATGCCGATCAGATGGGCCAGCGCAAAGGCTCGGGAGCGGCCTACTACAACATCTTCGGATGGGACATCATGGAATTCCTCGACAGCAAGAAGATCAACGCGGACGAGAAAACCCGCTTGAAGACGCTGTCGATCGGCCTGATCGTGCCGAACAAGTTCTATAAGCTGGCCGAAGAGAACAAGCCGCTGCATGCTTTCGCCCCGTATTCAGTCTTCAAGGCTTACGGATCCCATCTGGACGATCTGGACATGGATGAGATGTATGACGAGCTGATGGCCAACCCGGCCGTCAAAAAGAAGCTGGTCATGAGCGCCCGCGACATGCTCGTGAAGATCGCCACGATCCAGCTGGAATCCGGCTATCCGTACATTATGAACAAGAGCAACGCGAACCGTAACCATGCCCTGAAGGATATCGGCTCCATCAAGATGTCCAACCTGTGCACGGAGATCTACCAGCTGCAGGAGACGTCCGAGATCGGCGACTTCGGCGAAGCGGACACGATTCGCCGCGACATCAGCTGCAACCTGGCTTCGATGAACATCGCCAACGTGATGCAGCACCGCAAAATCCGCGAAACGGTCCACGAGGGAATCGCCGGCCTGACTTCCGTCAGCGACATGACCCGCGTATCCAATGCGCCGGGCGTCGTGAAGGCCAATGAAGAGATGCACTCCGTCGGCCTCGGCGCGATGAACCTCCACGGCTATCTGGCAAAGAACAAGATCGCCTACGAAAGCCCGGAAGCCAAAGATTTCGTCCGCACGTTCTTCATGATGATGAATTTCTATTCCATCGAGAAGAGCTCCGACATCGCCGCGGAGAAGAACGAGCGCTTCCGCGACTACGATCGTTCCGAATATGCGAAGGGCACTTACTTCGATCGGTACCTGGCTACCGATTACCGTCCGACAACTGCCCGCGTCAAGGAACTGTTCGAGGGAATGGCTATCCCGTCACCGGAAGACTGGGCGGAGCTCAAGGAGAAGGTAGCCCGCCAAGGCCTATACCATGCTTACCGTCTGGCGATCGCGCCGACGCAGAGCATCTCGTACGTGCAGAATGCGACTTCCAGCGTCATGCCGATCGTAGAGCCGATCGAGACCCGCACCTATGCGAACTCGACGACCTACTACCCGATGCCGTTCCTGTCGCTGGATAATTTCTTCTATTACAAATCCGCTTATGCGATGGATCAGTTCAAGGTCATCGATCTGATTGCGGAGATTCAGGAGCATATCGACCAAGGCATCTCCGCCGTGCTTCACGTCAACAGCAGCGTGACGACGCGCGAGCTCGCCCGCTACTACCTGTACGCGGCGCACAAAGGGCTCAAGTCGCTCTACTATACCCGCACGAACCGTCTTGGGGTGGAAGAGTGCGTCAGCTGCGCCGTTTGATCTTTCCATGACCATCTCCGAGAGCCGCATTGATGCGGCTCTCGTTACTTAAGGCCGCCGAGCCGCGATATACAAGGAGGAAACCCCATGAAACCGATCGATCTCGCTACGCAGGATACGCCTTCTGCCTCTAGCCTGAACACGGAAGCCGCCGCTTCCGCTCCGCTGCGCGCCGTCAACTGGAACCGTCCGGACGACGACTACACCGCTACCTTCTGGAGCCAGAACCTCATGCAGTTCTGGACCGACGAGGAGATCCCGCTCTCCGATGACAAGATGAGCTGGATGTACCTGAACGACCAGGAGAGAGACACCTACATGAAGGTGCTCGGAGGCCTCACCCTGCTCGATACCGTTCAGGGAGGAGTCGGCATGCCGAGCCTCGTGGAGCATGTCGACGGCCTGCAGCGCAAGGCGGTGCTCGGATTCATGGGCATGATGGAGCAGATCCATGCGAAGTCCTACAGCAGCATCTTCACGACGCTGGCTTCCACGGAAGAGATCGATGCGGTATTCAAATGGGTGGAGAAGCATCCTTTGCTTCAGAAGAAAGCCTCGATCATCTCGGCATATTACCGCAACATCGACTCGCCTCGCTCGCTGTACATGGCTATGTCGGCATCGGTCCTGCTGGAGAGCTATCTGTTCTACAGCGGCTTCTTCTATCCTCTCTATCTGGCCGGTCAAGGCAAGATGACGAGCAGCGGCGAGATCATCGATCTGATTCTGCGCGACGAGAGCATCCACGGCCTCTACGTCGGCGTGCTGGCTCAGGAGGTCCATGCCTCCCTCAGCGAGCAGGAGCAGGCAGAGACGCTGCAGGAGCTGCGGACTCTCCTGACGACGCTGCATGAGAACGAGGACCGGTACACGGATGAGCTGTACAGCGGCATCGGACTTCAGGATGAGGTCAAGACGTTTGTCCGCTACAACGCCAACAAAGCGATGATGAACCTCGGCCTCGAGCCGCTCTTCGAGGAAGAGGATGTCAATCCGATCGTGTTCAACGGCATCAGCACCCGCACGAAGCAGCATGACTTCTTCTCCAAGAAGGGCAACGGCTATGTGCGGACCCTCAACGTGGAGCCGCTTCGCGATGAGGACTTTACCTTTAATTTCTAAACGGACCGAGCCGGTCTTGCAGCTGCCTCCAAGCGCATGAGCTTGGGGGCAGCTTTTTTTTGTGCAAGAATGCGGCCAGCTCGCCGGAACCGTCTTCATTGCTTGATGCTCTAGTGGCAGCGAAGCGGGAGATGCTTCAAGCGGGGCAGGTAGTCGTCAAAGGACAAGTACAACTGTCGGAAGAAGCAAGCTGCAGAAGCTCCAGAGGCTGCGGCTGTACATGGCTGGACGAACCAAAAAAAGCTCCAAGCCGATTGCGAGCAATGGCTTGGAGCTTTTTTTGGGGGGCGGGGACAGTCATTTCAGTTCGATGATTTCATTGATATCCTTGATCTTAAGCGCTTCCGCGATGGAACTGAGATGGTAGATGTTGAGCGTTCCGCGCTGCAGATGGCAGATCTCGGTGATGACATTGGGACGAACCCCGGCCAGGCGGGCGAGAGCGCCTTTGGTGAGTGGTTTGTACAGGCGTTTGGTTTCGCTGCTCAGCTCGGTGTAGGACCGGATGGGGAGAAGCGTGTTGGTCGATTCATCAATGAAATACTGGCGGATCAGCGTTTCCAGATTGCTTTGGATTCGATGCGTGGCTTTGTCATACGTGCTGGTAATGCTCATAGCAAACTCCCTCTCCTGTATATGTAAGAGTCCATTGACCTAATTAACTCTTATATCGGAAAGAAATCGGGAAATTTGCACTATTTATATCAACATTCGTAAAATTTATTTTTGAATTAGCGATTTTAACTTATTCGATTTGAGAACAAAAAAGAGGCTCTATTCCTTCTCTCCTGCCGGAGAATGGAAAAGAGCCTCTTTATTTGGAGCGGAAGCATGTACGCCCAACCAAAAATGGGAGATTATTACTGTTGCGCTGCGGAGCGGCGAGCGCGAACTTCCCGCGCGGCGGCCACCATATGGGCGAGCGATGCTTCCGTTTCCTCGCGTCCCCGTGTTTTGAGGCCGCAATCCGGATTGATCCAGAACAGCTCCGGATCAAGGTTGCGGAGCGAGCGCTCGATCATGGCGATCATCTCTTCCGTGGAAGGAACCCGCGGGCTATGGATGTCGTAGACGCCGAGTCCGATTCCCTTGCCGTACGTGTTCTCCTCGAAGCTGTGGATGAGCTCGCCATGCGAGCGCGACGTTTCGATCGAGATGACGTCGGCGTCCAGATCGCGGATCGTGTCGATGATATCCGAGAATTCGCAGTAGCACATATGCGTATGGATCTGAGTTTCGTCCTGGACTCCCGTCGTGACGAGACGGAAAGCGTCCACGGCCGCTTCGAGCTCTTCGGGCCAAAGGCTTTTCTTCAGAGGGAGGCCTTCGCGCAGGGCGGGCTCATCCACCTGGATCATGCCGATGCCTGCCGCTTCCAGAGCTTCGACTTCCTTGCGCAGCGCCAGGGCGATCTGGAAGGCAACCTCCGTGCGCGGCAAGTCGTGGCGGACAAACGACCAATTGAGGATCGTGACCGGACCCGTAAGCATGCCTTTGACCGGATGGCTCGTCAGAGATTGGGCATAGACGGTTTCCTTGACCGTCATCGGCTTCGTCAGTCGGACATCGCCGTAAATGACGGGCGGCTTCACGCAGCGGGAGCCGTAGGATTGGACCCACCCATTGCGGGTGAAAGCGAAGCCTTCCAGCTTCTCGCCGAAAAATTCGACCATGTCCGTACGTTCGAATTCGCCGTGAACGAGCACGTCGATGCCGATATTCTCCTGCACAGAGATCCACTTGGCGATTTCTTCGCGGATGAAGGCCTCATAGGCGGCATCAGGCAGCTCGCCTTTGCGCCAGCGCGCCCGGGCGGAACGGACTTCGGCCGTCTGCGGGAAGCTGCCGATCGTCGTCGTCGGCAGGAAGGGCAGCTGCCATTTCTTCTGCTGGACCGGCCGGCGGTTGGAGAAGCTGCTGGAACGGAATGTGCGTGCCGCTGCAAGCCGCTTCGCTTCTTCGCGCACAGCGGCGTTATGGCGCTCAGGCAGGGTTTCGAGAGCTTCAAGCGCCGCGCGGTTGGCCGCCAGGCCGTCCCGGATGCGCTCTGCGCCGGCAAGCTGCGGGTTGCCAAGCCCGGCGGAGCCGACGGCAGCTGCAGCAGTCAGAAGCGTCAGCTCCTCCAGCTTTTCATCCGCGCCGGCGAGAGCTCCCCGCAGACCTGCCGGAAGGCCGGTTTCACCGCTGAGGCTGACGGGCACATGCAGCAGGCTGCACGACGGCTGGATATGGAGACGATCGGAAGGGACGACGGAAGCGATCTTCTCCACGAGCGCCAGAGCCTTGGTCAGATCGGTTCTCCAGATGCCGCGACCGTCGATGATGCCCGCTCCGAGTACGCGTCCGGAAGGATATCCGCCGGAGAGGAGAGCTTGCAGGTTGACGCCGCGGTCATGGACGAAGTCAAGGCCGATGCCGGCGACCGGAAGCGCGGTAAGCGCGGCATAGTCGGCAGGCGCATCGAAATAGGTCTGAAGCATCAGCTTCAGCTCCGGAGCGGCGGCGGCGAGCTCGGCGTAGATGCTCTCCAGCCGCTTCCAATCCGCCGCATCCAGCTCGCCCGTGACGGACGGCTCGTCGATCTGCACCCATTCGGCGCCGGCATCGCGAAGCTCCGCGAGCACGCGGCCGTAGAGAGGGACCAGCTTGGCGATCCAGCTGTCGAACTCGCCGGCCGTGTAGCCTTTGGACAGCTTGAGGAAAGTGAAGGGACCGATCAGCACCGGCTTGGCTTGCAGGCCGAGCTTTTCCTTCGCTTCGAGATAAGCCTCCAGCGGGTAGTTGCGCACAAGCTTGGCTTCTGCATGCTGAAGCTCGGGAACGATATAGTGATAGTTTGTATTGAACCACTTTGTCATCTCGCAAGCGGTAGCGTCTTTTCTGCCGCGAGCCATGGCAAAATACAGATCGTTCGTCACAGGGCCGTCTTGATAGCCGAAGCGTGCTGGAATAAGGCCGAACATGGCTGACGTGTCGAGCACCCGGTCGTAGAAAGTGAAGTCGCCTACCGGCACGAGACCGATTCCTGCCTCCGATTGGCGGCGCAAGCGGCCGATCCGGATTTCTTCCATGCGGGAGAGAAATTCACCCTCTTCGATTTTGCCGGCCCAAAATGCCTCCAGCGCTTGCTTCCATTCACGCTTGTTCCCGATGTTGGGATAGCCCAAGCTGCTGCTGATCGCGTTCATTCCGTATCCTCCCGAAAATAAATGTGCGGCGGTCGTGATCTTGCCTTAAACGAAACATAACACGATTGCTCGGTTATAGACTAAGGCTTATAAGCTATAGCTGGCCATGCTCTGCGGTTATAGCGGATTTTCGTGAAGCGAAGCCTGGAGTTCAATGGAAAGGGAACCGAAAGAGAACCAAAAGGGAAACGGGAAGAAAAGCGAAAGGTAAAGAAAGTTGAAAGGAAAAAAGCCATAAAGGAAAAAAGTCAAAGAGGAAAAAGTCAAAGAGGAAAAAGCCAAAAGGAAAGCTGGCCGCTCACATGTAAATTAGATGTCAGATATAAAAGGGGGGATACGGAAGGGCAAATAAAAAAGGATTGTTGGATGGATGATCTCAACATATAATGATAGATAACCTAACACAAAGAGCGAATCAAGCCAGCGCGAGGAGGAATCCGAATGCATTTGACCGTCGAAGATGCGCTGTCCGTATATCCCCTTTCAGAAGGAAAGCTCGTTGCGGGAGCAGCCGGGAAAAACCGCATCGTCAAATCCGTCAATGTCATGGACGCCCCGGATATCTGGGACTGGATCAAGGACGGCGAGATGCTGTTCACGACAGGCTATCTGATCAAGGACGACCCTCAAGGCGGAGCGGGGCTGCTGGAGCAGCTGAACCGCAGAGGCTCTTCCGGACTCGGCATCAAGCTGGGCCGATTCTGGGAGCAGATTCCGCCCGCGCTTATCCTCATGGCCGACAAGCTTGGCTTTCCCCTCATTCAGCTTCCGTACGAATTCACTTTCTCCGATCAAATGAACGGGCTTTACAGGGCCGAAATGCAGCGAAGCACGAAAGCTCTTCAGGCGGCGATGGAAAAGCAGAAGCGTCTCATGCGCTTCGCCCTCCAAAGCGATCCCATTCTCCAGCTGTTCGAGGAAATCAGCGGAGTTGTCGGCTATCCTCTCGCGGTCGTCAGCGGGGAAGGCAGAGCTCTGTTCAACAACAGCGGCGTGCCGGAAGAAAGCCTTCTGCGGGCATGGCCATGGACGGGGCGGCATCCCTGGGTGAAAGGGGAAGGCTGGCAATGCTATCGCGTGCCTCTCCTCAGCGGGGCGAAGCCGGCGGGATACGCCTGCTTTGTCACGGGCGAGCCTCTCTTCACGACGCTTGAAGAAGGACTGTTCCATCAGGCGGCGGAGCTGATCGCCTATCAGATGGAAGCGCGAATTCAATCCGCGGACAACCGCAGCAGGCAGTACGAGGACCAGATCCGAGCCTGTCTAGCGGGCGTTTTGCCTCCCGCCGAGCTCGCCGCCTACGGAGAGAGCTTCGGCAATCCCGTGTTGAAAGGAGCGTACATCCCGGTTCTGACCTCGCCGGGCGGAACTTCCGACGCTGCCGGTCGCAGCGCCAGAATGGAGAGGATCCGCCAGGAATACGGGAGCCATCCCGTCCTGTCGGCATTGGGAGCCCTTCATCTGGATATGGAAGAGGGCGTCCTGTCGCTGTTTCCCGTTGGAGCCGGAGCCGATGAGCTGGCGGAGCATCTCGGGGCATGCTCCGGCAATCTGCGCAAGTCGACCGGCTGCGTCGCGAGAGTGGCCATAGGCGGACGCAGGAGCGGGGAGCAGTCGCTTGCTTCGGCATGGATGGAGCTCAAGGAGACGCTGCGGCTTGCCGCCGAATGGGGAGTGCCGGATCCCGTCGTGCCCTACCGGAGGCTGGAGCTCGCCTATCTGTTCGAGCATTGCCCGAAAGAGCGGATGACGGCCTATTGCGACCGGGTGCTGGGCGGATTGCTGCGCAAAGAACCGGAATACAGGCAGGAAATGCTGCGGACGCTGGAGGTTTACCTCGACAACGACGGCCAGCTGAGCGAGACGGCCAAGAAGCTCTACATTCACCGGAACACGGCTTCCTACCGGATGGATAAGATCAGCGAGCTGCTTGAGGTCGATCTCAAGAAGACGGACGATCTGCTGCGGCTGAAGCTGGCTTTCCAGCTGCGCGGCATGTCGGCGAAAGGAGAGGAGCCGGCTGCGGCGCTGCGATCGGCCGGAAGGAAATAGGGAGAGGGCCGAAAGGGATAACCGCGAACGTTCCGCATGGAATGGTTGTCGGGGAGGACTAAGAGGAGGGATGCTCATGGATGCGCATGTGGTGTTTTCTTCCTGGGATGGCGAGCGTCCGGCCGTCCTGGCGACGATTGTGGAGGCAAGGGGACATTCCTACCGCAAGCCGGGAGCCTGCATGCTGCTGGGCCGAGGGGGCTGGAAGCGCGGCAGCCTCAGCCCCGGCTGCCTGGAGGCCGATCTTGAGGCGCGGGCCGAGGCTTTGCTGGACATGGGCTCATCGCCCCCCGAAGCGGCTTGGGAAAGGGTGCTGTACGAAATGGAATCGCCCGACGACTTGATGTGGGGCGAGGCGATCGGCTGCGGCGGAACGGTGACCGTCCTCCTGGAAAGAGTGGAAGGGGAGCTGGCCGCTTGCATCCGGAGGGCTGCGGCCCATAGCGGCGAGACGGCCGTGCATTTGGAGCGGGTGCTTGAGCCGGAAGGGCGGATGATCGAATACCGGCTGCTTGAAGCTTCGAGCTTTTCCGGCGTTAGAGTCGAGAGCGATGGAGCTGGAATCTATTCTTTTCCGATTCATGCCCGCCCGCGCCTGATCATCTTCGGAGCCGGAGCCGATGCGCTTCCGGTTGCGCGGCTGGCCGAAGCGGCCGGGTTTCGCATTGCCGTGGCCGACTGGCGGGAAGAGCTCTGCACGGCGGAGCGGTTTCCGGAAGCGCAGCTGGCGCTCGGAACGGCGGATTCCATCCTGCGGAAGCTGAACGTCTGTCCTGCCGATTATGTGTTCATCTGCAGCCATCAGCTTCAGCGGGATCGGGCGATGCTGGAGCTGCTCGCTCCCTGCCCGCTGCGATATATCGGGATTCTGGGCTCGCGCAAGCGGGTGGCGGCGCTGCTTGACGGCCTTCTGCCCGCAGCTCCCGTCTACGCGCCGGTCGGTCTCGACATCGGAGCGGACGGTCCGGAGGAAATCGCGGTCAGCGTCGTTGCCGAGCTGATCGCCGTGCGGCGGCTGGCCGCGCGGGATGCGAAGCCGGCAGCAAGGGCCTCCATTCGTCCGCGGCATTCGCTTGTCCCTCTTCCTCGAGACAGAGAGGCGGCTGCGCTTGGCTCAGCCGGAGGAGAAGCCGGCTTCGCCTGCCCGGTTCGGCCCGGAAGGATAGGATGACAGCGGGAGAAGATGCGGAAGAAAGGGAAACCCTTGGGATGAACCGTCCGCTGAGAATAACGGGAATCTGCCTGGCTGCGGGCTTCAGCCGCCGGATGGGAGCCCCGAAGCTGCGGCAGCTGTTGCCGGATGGAACGCCGCTCGGTTCTTCTGCGGTTCGGACGATGACGGATGCGGGACTGCAGCGCCTGCTTGTCGTCGTGCGGGAGGACGACGACTGCTCCTGGCTGCCGGTTGGGCGCGGCGAAGCGGCTGGCAATGCGGCGGTGGAGATCGTGGCCTGCCGCGATGCCTCGCTGGGCATGGCACATTCCTTGCGCTGCGGCCTGGCGGCGGCCAATGACGGTGCTTGCGGCGAGCCGCCCGATGCGGTTCTGGTCGCTCTCGGCGATCAGCCGCTCGTCGACGCCGGACTGCTGGCCAGGCTGGCGGATGCCCTGCTTGGCAATCCGGAGCTCGACTGGGCCGCATGCGGCCTGCAGGGCGTTCCGATGCCGCCCGCGATCATGCGCGGCTCCATGTTCTCCGCGCTGGCCAGGCTGGAAGGAGACCGCGGGGCGCGGCAGCTGTTCGCCGGCGCGGGCTTCAGGGGTGAAATCCTCGGGGATGTGGCGGAAAGCAGCCTGTACGATGCCGATACTCCCGAGGATCTGGAGACGATCCGCGAGGCATGGCTGAATCGCAAGCCGGCGGCGGACCGGAGCACGCAGTTGCCATAGGTACAGCATTTTCCATAGGACAGAAGACTAGAATCTCCGTTTCGGAGGCTCGGGTCTTTTTTTGATTGCGGAAAGGCAGGACATGGGGAGGATCGGCCAGCCTGATGAAAAGGTGACATTCATGTTACGCGAGACAAGTCGAAGCGCAGCGCCCGGCACCATTTCCGCCTCGTGTTCGTGCATCATGCACAATGAAAACCGATACAAACCAGCCTTGATTCCAAATGTATGTCAGGTTAATTGACGCAACTGAAACATGAATCTTATAGTTGGGATCAGAAAGCCTCTGCCGCGGCCTCGAGCCAGGCAGCCGATCTGAAGGAGGATAAGAGATGAAGAGGGTCATTTCGTTCAAAGCAGCGACGGTCATGTTGATGGCACTTATGCTTGTGACGGCAGGATGCGGGAACAGCTCGAGCTCGAATTCCGGCACGGCGGCAAATGCAGGGACGGCGGAGGGCGGGAGCGCCAAGCCGGCGATCGAGAAGCCTCGCGTCGCATTTGTCTACATCGGGCCTCCCGGAGACGGCGGCTGGACCTACGAGCATGACAAAGGCCGCAAGTATATGGAAGAGCAGACCGGCATCAAGGCGGATACCGTCGAGAACGTCCCGGAGAGCGCGGACGCCGAGCGGATCATCACCGAGCTGGCGCAGGACCATGACATCATCTTCACGACCAGCTTCGGCTATATGGACTACACGCTGAACGTGGCGAAGAAGTTTCCGAAAGTGATTTTCGAGCATACGGCGGGCTATAAGACGGCGGACAATATGGGCACCTACTTCGGACGCAACTATGAAGCCAGCTATCTGTCCGGCATCGCAGCCGGCAAAATGACGAAAAAGAACCTCATCGGATACGTCGGGGCGTTCCCGATTCCGGAGGTCATCTACAACCTGAACGCCTTTGCCCTCGGAGCGCAAAGCGTCAACCCCGACGCCAAGGTAAGCGTCATCTGGTCCAATACCTGGTACGATCCGACGGCGGAGCGGCAGGCGGCGGTCAGCCTGCTGGACAAAGGCGCGGACGTGCTGCTCGCCTACCAGGATTCCCCGGCTACGATCCAAGCGGCGGCCGAGCGGGGCGCGTTCGCAGGCGGCAACGATTCCGACATGAGCCGGTTTGCGCCGGACAACTATTTGACCAACCCGACCTGGAACTGGGGTCCGTATTATACGAAGGTCGTCAAGTCAGTCATGGACGGAACGTGGAAGAGCGATCAGTACATGGGCGATATGAAGGACGGCATGGTCGGCCTCGCCCCTCTGGGAGCGAAGATTCCGGACGAGGTGAAGAAGCTGGTCGAGGATGCCAAAGCCAAGCTGCTGGACGGCACGCTGGACGTATTCGCAGGTCCGATCGCCGATCAGTCCGGAGCGGCCAAGGTCGAGCAAGGCAAGTCGCTCAGCCTCGACGAGATTCTCGCCATGGATTGGCTCGTCAAAGGCGTCGACGGAACGATTCCGAAGTAAGGACAACCGATAATCCGAACCGGAGCAGGCGTGTTCAGATCCCTTGTCCCCAAGGGGTCTGAGCCGTTTTTGCACCCGCGCTTATTACTGAAGGAGGACTGCCGACATGAATGCCATTCCAGCCGTCGACATGCGAGGAATCGTAAAGAGGTTCGGCTCCGTGACCGCCAACGACCATGTGGACTTCCAGGCGGCCAAGGGGGAAATCCATGCGCTGCTCGGGGAGAACGGGGCCGGCAAAAGCACGATGATGTGCATGCTCTCCGGGGTCTACCGCGCTACCGAGGGAGAGATCTGCCTGAACGGCAAGCCTGCCCGGATCCGCTCGCCCAAGGAAGCCTCCCAGCTCGGGATCGGCATGGTGTTCCAGAACTTCCGCCTCGTGCAGACGCTGACGGCCGCGGAGAACATGGTGCTGGGAGAGAAGGGCTCGCTCTGGAGAGGGCGCGGCTGGCTGAAGCGGAAGTCAAGGGAAATCGAGGAGCTTGCCGCTCGTTTCGGACTCGGGTTTCCGGTGGACCGGCCGATATGGCAGCTGTCCGTCGGCGAGCAGCAGCGGGTCGAGATCGTCAAGACGCTGTATCGCGGCGCCGACATCATCATCCTCGACGAGCCGACTTCCGTGCTGACGCCTGGCGAGGCTGAGCAGCTGTTCGCGACGCTGCGGCAGATGCGGGCGGAGGGCAAGACGATCATCATCACGACGCACAAGATGAAGGAGGTCATGAGCGTCGCCGACCGCATCTCGGTCATGCGGAAGGGCAAGATGATCGCCTCGCTCGCCAAGGAGGACACGGACGAGCGGGAGCTGGCCCGCCTGATGGTCGGCAAGGAGGTCGTGCTGGAGCGCAAGGAACGCGGGGAGGCGGGAACGGAGCCTCTGCTCGCCATCCGCAGCCTGAAGGCGGCCGGACACGGCGGGCGCCAGGCGCTGGACGGACTCGACCTGACGGTGAACCGGGGCGAGATCGTAGGCATTGCAGGCGTCGCGGGCAACGGCCAGAAGGAATTGGCCGAGGTGCTCAACGGACTTCAAGAGTGGAAGTCGGGCGAGATCGAGTTCGACGGCAAGAAATGGAGGAACGCCTCGGTGCGGGACACGATTGAGGCCGGCATCTCGCATATTCCGGAGAACCGGATGAAGAGCGGCCTCGCGGGCAGCCTCGCGCTGACGGACAACCTGATCGCCAAATCGTACCGGAACAGCGAGCGCTCCTCTCGTCTCGGCCTGCTGCGCGGGCGGGCCAACAAGAGCTGGGCGGCGGAGCAGGTGGAGCGCTTCGACGTCCGCACGCCGGGCATCGATACCCCTGTCCGGATGCTGTCGGGTGGCAATCAGCAGAAGCTGCTGTTCGCCCGCGAGATCGCGAGGGAGCCGAAGCTGCTCGTCGCCGTCCATCCGACGCAGGGACTGGATGTCGGAGCGACGGACAGCGTGCATCGGATGCTCATGGACCTGCGGGAAACGGGCAGCGGCGTGCTGCTGATCTCGGAGGATCTGGATGAGATCCTGCAGCTGTCCGACCGGATTCTCGTTCTGTTCGGCGGCCGGATCATCGGAGAGCTGAAGCATGATGAAGCGGACCGTGCGGTCATCGGCATGCTCATGACAGGGATGGGAGAAGCGGCTGCAGCCGCCGAAGCCGGGCAGGAAGGCAGTCCGGACGGCGGCAAGAAGGAGGCGTTGGCATGAGCAGGCTGAAATTCATCGCTGTCGGCGCTTCGGCCGCCGGGGCGGCCTTGGCGCAGAGGCACGCTGCGATGCCGGAGGAATCGAGCAAGGCTTCGACCGGCGGATCGGACTTGGCGCAGAGGCGGGAAGGGATGCCGGAGGAATCGAGCAAGGCTTCGACCGGCGGAGCGGACTTGGCGCAGAGGCGGGAAGGGATGCCGGAGGAATCGAGCAAGGCTTCGACCAGCGGATCGGACTTGGCGCAAAGGCGGCAAGGAACGCCGGAGGAATTGAGATCCGCTGCGGCTGCCTGGGCGGCATCGGAGCAGCGGCAGCAAGAGCAGCCGCCGGCAAGGGGCGCGCAGATGCTGGCCTCCGCCGGGGGAGATATCGTCTATATCCCGGCAGCTCCGATAAAGGCGGCATCGGCTGGCAGATCGGCTGGGTCGCCCGAAGCCTCGCCAGGAAGTTCGAGCGCAGCGGGAGCGCCCGGGACAGATAAGCCGCGCTTTCCGTTCCGGCTGGAGATCGATCCGGCGGGCAAGGGCTCGCCGTGGTGGACGCCGGTCGTCTCCATCTTCATGGGCTTGCTCATTTGCGCCGTCTTCATCGGGGCGAACGGCATGAACCCTGTTACCGTATACGCCAAAATGTTCCGTGGGGCCTTCGGCACCGAATTCGGACTTACGGAAACGCTCGTCAAAGCGATTCCGCTGCTGCTGTGCGGACTAGGCGTCTCGATCGCCTATCGGATCTCCGTGTGGAACATCGGCGCGGAGGGGCAGTTCCTCGCAGGCGCCATGGGCGCGACCGCGGTTACGATCTACATGCCGGGCTTGCCGCTCTGGCTGTCGATTCCGTGCATGCTGGCGGCGGGCATCGCCGCCGGAGCGTTCTGGGGGCTGCTGACCGCCATTCCGCGGACGTATTTCCAGGTCAACGAGCTCATCACTTCCCTCATGCTGAACTATATCGCCCTGCTCGGCCTGAACTACGTCGTCTTCGGTCCGTGGAAGGATCCCAAGGGCTTCAACTTCCCGGGCACGCCGATGTTCGGCGACAACCAGTCGCTGCCGGTGCTCGGCGATTCCCGCCTTCATCTCGGGCTGCTGTTCGCCGTCGGCGCCGTCATCCTGTATGCGGTCATGATCCGCTACACCCGCTGGGGCTACGAGCTCAGGCTGATCGGAGCCAATCCCGATGCGGCGCGGGGAGCGGGCATCAACATCCGCCGTCATATCCTGATCGTCATGGGCATCAGCGGCGGACTGGCCGGCATCGCCGGCATGGCGGAGGTGTCGGGAGTCGCCCACCGGCTCATGTACGGCATCTCGCCGGGCTACGGCTATACCGCCATCATCGTCGCCTGGCTCGCCAAGCTTCATCCGGCGGGACTGCTCGTCACCTCGTTCTTTTTCGGCGGCCTCATCGTAGGCGGCTACAGCGTGCAGACGATCGGCATGCCCTCCTCCATCTCTTCCATGATTCAAGGAGCGATCCTGTTCTGTCTCATCGCAGGCGACATGGCGGCCAAGTTCCGAGTCCGCCGCACCGCCTGACACCGCGCCGGGAGGCTATCGACCTATGGACTTTCTCATCATGCTGCTTGCAGCCGCCATCGCTTCCGGCACGCCGCTGCTGATCGCGACTCTGGGCGGAATTCTGAACGAACGCGCCGGCATCATCCAGCTCGGCACCGAGGGCATCATGCTGATGGGCGCGGTAACCGCCTGCATCATCTACCTGCGGACGGGGAGCCTTGGCCTGGCGCTGCTGGCGGCAGCCGGCGTCTCGGCGGCGCTTGGCCTGATCCATGCCTTCATGACGGTGTCGCTGCGGGCCAACCATATCGTCACAGGCCTCGCGATGACGCTGTTCGGCACCGGCCTCAGCGCTTACCTCGGCAAGCCGGTCAGCGGCCAGCCGATGCCGGCTCCGGTGCCGAAGGTGAATCTGAATTTCCTGGACGGCGTACCGGTGCTTGGCGACTTGTTCGCGCATCTGGATGTGTTCACCTGGGCAAGCTTCGCGCTCGCCGTCCTCCTGCATCTGCTCATCCACCGGACTTCGTTGGGGCTGCATTTGCGGGCGATGGGCGACAATCCGGCGACTGCGGACGTCATGGGCATCCGCGTCCAGCTGTCCCGCTGCCTGTACGTCACGGCGGGAGCCATCCTGATCGGGCTGGCCGGAGCGGATCTGCTGCTCGTCTATTCGCCGGTCTGGAACGAAGGCATGACGGCAGGCAGAGGCTGGATCGCCGTGGCGCTCATCATCTTCGCCCGCTGGAATCCGCTGCGCGCTTTGCTGTGCGCCTATTTCTTCGGGGCATTGGACTCGCTGGGCTTCCGCATCCAGCTGGAAGGCACCGCAATTCCGTCGTATTTCCTGAAAATGATTCCGTACGTCGTCACGATTCTCGTGCTCATGTATCTCGGCTGGCGGAACCGCGGCAAGCCGTCCGGCTCGCCCGAAGCGCTGGGAAGCCCGTACATTCGGGAGCAGCGTCTGTAAGGACGTCCGGGACTGAGGGGTCGGGGCTTCGGTCGCGAAAGGCATGCATGGGGCACGGCGTTCATTCCGTGCCGGAAGGAGGAAAAGACATGGCGGTTCAATCCATGCCCGGCATGCAGCCGGCGCTTCTGAAGCCGATGTCGCTGCAGGAAGCCTGGCTGCTCCGGGCTGGCCGGGAAGCGGCGGCCGTGCCGGTCGCCGGGGGATCCCTGCTGCGGACGCAGTGGGAAAACGGGGCGCCGCTTCCGCCGTATTTGCTGGATTTGAGAGGAATACCCGGGCTAGCGGACATCGCGGCAGATTCCGAAGGGGTCCTTGTCGGCTCGCAGGCCACGCTTGCAGCCGTAAAGCGTTCTGCGCCCATCCGAGAGCGCTGGCCGCTGCTGCATGAGGCTGTCGGCACGATCGGCGGTCCTGGCATCCGCAACCTCGGCACGCTGGGCGGCAATGCCGCCTCCGCGATCGGGGACTCGCTTCCGGCGCTGCTGGCGCTGGAAGCCGCACTCCTGTGGTACGACGGAGCCGGGCTGGCCGAGCAGCCGCTCGATGAATGGCTCGATGAGCGCCGCTCCTTGGCGGAGCCGGAACGGCGGCTGCTGGCCGGAATCCGGCTTCGGGAGAGCCGGGCGGAGCCGCAGGCTGCGGGCGGCTGGCATTGCTGGCGCAAGGTCGGACGCCGCGAGTCGTTCACTCCGTCGCTCGTCAGCTTCGCCGCGACGGGAACGATGCTGCCGGAGCAGGGCGGACAGCCCGCGCTGCGGCTTGCCGCCGGCGGCGGCTCCTGCATCCCGCAGCGGCTCCGCCTCGCGGAGCGGGCCGCTCTCGGCGCCATTGTTGGCGGCGCGAGCGCGGCCGAAGCCGCCGCTGCCGTCCATGCTGCGGCGCTGGCCGAGTTCCTGCCTGCCGGCGACGTCTTCGCGGATGCCGATTACCGGCGGCGGACGGCGGCCAATCTTGCTGCGGCAGCGGTGTGGGAGGCGTGGAGCGGAAGCTGACTTCCGGCTTCAGCCGAAGGTGTGGGTGGCGGGCAGCGGGCGAAGCCGCTGCTCGTACGGAGAGCTTGCAGCCGCAACTGCTGGAGAAAGGATACGGAGAAAAACGGATGTGCTCTGGAGAAGCGGCAGCGTTCGCCTTTGAAGACGGATTTCCCCTTATCAAGGGTGGGAAATCAAGAAATCCGTCTTCAACAGCGATCGGAGGAGCCATCCGTTTTCGGAGTTTGGACCGCCTGCTCCAGAATCGGAGGAGCCATCCGTTTTCGGAGTTCGGACCGCCTGCTCCACAGTCTAGCGATCCATTTTACGATACCGGAAGGAGAGGGACGCGATGATACTTGACCGTGAGTCCAGCGGAGAGCGCTGGCGGACCCGGCCGGACGGTCCGGACAAGGTGAACGGAAGGCTGACGTATTTGACCGACATGCAGCTTCCGGACGCGCTGTGCGGACGCGTGCTCCGAAGCGCCCATCCCCATGCGGCGATCAAGTCGGTCTCCATCGGCAAGGCGCTGGCATTGCCCGGCGTGCATGCGGTGCTTACCCATAAGGACGTGCCGGGCCTGAACCGGTTCGGCATCGCTTTTCCCCATCAGCCCGTGTTCTGCGAGGAC
The DNA here is from genome assembly GCF_053345695.1 of Paenibacillus sp. D51F. Classification (NCBI taxonomy): domain Bacteria; kingdom Bacillati; phylum Bacillota; class Bacilli; order Caryophanales; family Paenibacillaceae; genus Paenibacillus; species Paenibacillus sp. D51F. Next base: position 44,593 of record NZ_JBKFAO010000021.1, read on the forward strand.
CGGGTCCGGTATATCGGGGACGCTGTGGCGGCGGTCGCCGCGGACAGCGACGAGCTCGCGGAAGCCGCGCTCGCCCTCATAGAGGTCGACTACGAGCCGCTGCCGGTGCTGAGCGATCCTGCGCAGGCGCTGGAGGAGGAAGCCCCGCGCCTGCATGAGGACGGCAATCTGCTGCATCGGACGGAATACAAGACGGGGGATGCGGAGGCGGCTTTCGCCTTATGCCATCATATCGTCGAGAACGTCTACTCCACTCCCCGCCAGATGCATACCTACATGGAAACCGAGGGCGGCCTCTTCATTCCGGAGAAGGATGGCAGGCTGACCGTGTATTCGGCGACTCAGCACGGCCTGATGGACCGGATGCAGCTGGCGCGCATCCTGAACTGGGAGGAGGAGCGGATCCGCGTCGTATCCAGCCCGATCGGCGGCTCCTTCGGAGGCAAGGACGAATTGAATGTCCAGCCTTACGGCTGCCTGCTCGCGCTGGCGACGGGCCGGCCGGTGCGCCTGCACAATTCCCGCATGGAGTCCGTCCGGGCCGGGCTGAAGCGCCATCCGATGATCATCTCCATGAAGACGGGCATCGGAAAGGACGGCAGGCTGCTGGCCCACCGGGCGCGCATTTTATCCGATACGGGGGCTTACGCCACGTTGGGAGCCGAGGTGCTCAATTTCTCTACCGAGCATGTCATCGGACCTTATCTTCATCCGAACCTCGATGTGGAGGGCTCGGCGGTTTATACGAACAACGGCGTATCCGGGGAATTCCGCGGCTTTGGCGGCAATCAGGCCATCTTCGCCCTGGAGGGGCAGATGGATGAGCTGGCGGAGCTGCATGGAATGGATCCATGGGAGTTCCGGCGGCTCAACATGCGCCGGACGGGGGATCCCGGACCGCTCGGCCAGCCGATCGCGCAGACGGACGGGGCGCGGCAGGTGTGGGAAGCGTTGGAGCGCAGCCCGCTCTGGAGGCAGCGCAGGCAGACGCTGGAGCGGAAAGATTACAGCCTCGGCAAAAAGCCGTGGATCCGGACCGGCGTCGGAGCCGCGATCACGATGCACGGAGCCGGTCTCGGCTATGGCATTCCCGATCCGGCGGGAGGCATTCTGCAGCTTGCGGAGGATGGCGTGATCGAGGCGGTTTTCGGCTACGAGGAATTCGGCCAAGGACTGATCGCCACGCTGCAGGGGATGCTGATCGAGCAGTTCGGGTTCGGGGCCGCCGACGTGCGCATCGTCATCGGGGACACCGACAAGGTTCCGAACAGCGGCTCCAGCACGGCCTCCAGGGCGACGAGCATGATGTGGATGGCGCTGCGCAGGCTGCATCCGGAGCTGACGCGGCGCCTCAAGGAAGAGGCATCCGACGCTTCGGGCCTTCGGCCCGAGGAGCTGGAGACCAGCGAGGGAGGAGTCCGCGATCGGCAGGGCGGGCTGGTCCTCTCTTACCGGGAGCTGTCGCAGCGCCTCCGAGCTTCGGGCCGGACGCTGCGCTGCGAGACGACGTTCCATTATCCCGTCACGACGAAAAAGCATGTCGGAGCCCACTTCCTCTACACTTACGCCGCAGTGGCGGCGCGGGTGGAGGTGGACCTGCTGACCGGCCGGATCAAGGTGACCGACCAGTACCACGCCGTAGCCGCCGGCCCCGTCGCCAATCCGCAAGGCTATCTCGGGCAGATCGAAGGAGGAGCCTCGATGGCGCTAGGCTTCGCGCTGAGCGAGGATGCCGTCATGGAAGAGGGACGTTATCTGACCCGCAATCTCGATACGTATCTCGTGCCGACGGCGGCGGACAGCGGGCGGTTGACGGTGGAGGCCATCGAGGAGCTGCCGGAGGACGACGCCTACGGTCCCCGCGGAGTCGGGGAGATCGGCTCGGTCGCGCTCGCTCCCGCCATCGCGGCTGCGATCCTGCAAGCGACCGGCATCAGAGTAAGGAAGCTTCCGGTGCAGCCGGAGCTGCTCCAGCGAGCTTTCCTGGGAGAGACGCAAGCGGAAGCGGAAGGAGGCGGAGCGGATGCCGGATAACAACAGCCCGAGCTATCCCGAGGGCGAGGCGAAGCTGGAGCTCAAAAGGCATTCGGCGGCTGCATCGATCCAGGATGAACGGATAGCGGAACAGAGCGGGCGGCCGGCGCCTTCCATGCCGGAGCCGGCGGAGGAGGAAGGCGGCGGGGAGCCGCCGTTCGAGCTGACGTTCCGCCTCAACGGCGAAGAGCGGACGATCGGGACATGGCCCGCCCGCCGCATGCTCACGGTGCTGCGGGAGGATCTGGGCCTGACGGGGACCAAGCGCTCCTGCGAGATCGGACGATGCGGAGCCTGCATGGTGCTGCTGGACGGAGAGCCGGTCAACAGCTGCCTGCTGTCGGCTTACCAATGCAGCGGCGCGGATCTGGTGACGATCGAGGGGCTGCAGGGAGAGCGGGCCGGCCGGGTCAAGGCGGCTTTTCTGCAAGAAGGAGGCTTTCAATGCGGCTACTGCACGCCGGGAATGGTCATCTCCGTTTCCTCGCTGCTGGAGCATAATCCGTGCCCGAGCCGTTTGGAGACGGAGGAGGCGCTGGCAGGCAATATTTGCCGCTGCACCGGGTACGGAAGCATATTCCGGGCGGTATGCAGAGCCTCGGAAGGGCAGGCGGAGATGCCGCCCGCCAAATAGCCCGAGGCCGGAAGGGCAGACCAGCCCTATAACGATAGAGAAGTCAGGAGATGAAAAGGAATGGAGCCAAGAGACCATCTGCCTTATTTGCAGCGTGCAGTCGAGGTATCGAAGCGGGCGAGGGCGGCGGGCAACACGCCGTTCGGAGCGATTCTGGTCGACAAGGAGGGCCGTGTGCTGCTGGAGCAAGGCAACATCGAGATTACGGAGAGCAATTGCACCGGACATGCGGAAACGACACTGATGGAGCGGGCTTCCGCCGTCTATGACAGGAAGTTCCTGTGGGACTGCGTCATGTACACGACGGTCGAGCCCTGCGCCATGTGCGCGGGATCGATCTATTGGGGCAATCTCGGTACGGTCGTCTACGGCATCAGCGAGAAGCGGCTGCTGGAAATGACCGGCGACGACGAGCAGAATCCGACGCTCGATCTGCCGTGCCGGGAAGTGTTCGCAGCCGGAAGCAAGCCGGTGACGGTCATCGGCCCGTTCCCCGAAATCGAGGAAGCGGTCGTCGCCGTCCACGAGGGGTACTGGTCGTGAGCGCGGAGTGGACGATGGAACAGCTGAACGGATTGCCGGCCGCATCCTTCGTGGAAGCTCTCGGCGGCATCTTCGAGCATTCTCCCTGGGTAGCCGAGGCGGTCGAGCCGCTGCGGCCGTTCGAATCCGCGGAGGAGCTGCATGCGGCGATGGTGAATGCCGCGCGGAGCGCGCCGGAAGAGAAGCAGCTGGCGCTGCTGCGCTGCCATCCCGATCTCGGCACGAAGCTGGCGATGAGCGACCTGTCCGTATCGGAGCAGAAGGGAGCTGGGCTTGACAGCCTGAGTCCGGAGGAATACGAGCGGTTCAGCTCGCTGAACCGGGACTATGTCAGCCGCTTCGGCTTTCCGTTCATCTTGGCTGTGCGGGGCAAGAACAAGGACGACATCCTCTCCTCGCTGGCCGAGCGCGCGGCCAGGGAGCGCGGAGAGGAGCTGGATCAGGCGCTGCGGGAAATCGCGCGCATTTCCGGCTTCCGGCTCGCTGATCTGATCTCGGAATGACGACAGGCCCCCGGGAGCCAGGGAGCTCGGGCAAGGAGACAAGGGCAATCGAGGAGGAGCTTGAATGGCAGGGAAATTGACGACCCATGTGCTGGACATGGCCCATGGCGGCCCGGCCGCCGGCATGAAGCTGCAGCTTGTACGGCTGGCGGGTGCCGGCGGCAAAGGCATCCTTCATGAAAACGCCACGAACGAGGACGGAAGGCTGGATCAGCCTCTGCTCGAGGGCGAAGCGTTGACGCCGGGCATTTACGAGCTGCTGTTTTTCGCAGGCGATTACTTCCGATCCCTGGAGCCGTTGGCGCAAGGTTTGGAAGAAGGGACTGGAGCGCCCGGCGAGCGGTTTCTGGAGCAGATTCCGATCCGCTTCACCGTGACGGCATCGGGCGGAAATTACCATGTTCCGCTGCTCGTCGCTCCAGGCGGATACAGCAGCTATAGAGGAAGCTGACCATCAAACGAAAAGAGGCGGATGGGATGGGAGAACGCGGATTCCAAAAGATCGTGCGCGGCGGCCTTGTCGCGCTGCCCGGCCATGACGAGCCGCAGCAGGCGGACATCGGCATCTGCGACGGCAGGATCGCGGCAGTCGGAACCGGGCTGGAGGCGGCCGGAGCGGAAATCATCGACGCCGGGGGCTTGCTGGTCATGCCCGGCGGCATCGACGTCCATGTCCATTTCAACGAGCCGAACATGGGCCACTGGGAAGGGTTTCCGACCGGCTCCGCGGCGCTGGCCGCCGGCGGCTTCACCGCATATGCCGACATGCCGCTGAACGGCTTGCCTGCGACGGTGGATACTCCGGCGCTGGCGCTGAAGGCGGAGGCGGCCGCGGGCAGGTCGGCGGTCGATTACGCCTTCTGGGGAGGGCTTGTGCCGGGCAAGCTGCAGGAGCTCGAGCCGATGGCCGAGGCGGGCGTCGTCGGCTTCAAGGCGTTCGTCTCCAAGCCGGGCGGCGAAGGGGAGGGCCGCTTCGTCGAAGCCGACGACTGGACCTTGTATGAAGGGATGCGCCGGATCGCCTCCTTCGGCGGGGTGCTGGCGCTGCATGCGGAGAACGACAGCATGACGACGGCTCTGGGAGATGCCATGCGGCTCGAAGGGCGTACGGGCGCTCTCGATTTTGCGGCATCGAGGCCGCCGATCGCGGAGCTCGAGGCGGTCAACCGGGCGCTCTTCTACGCCGGCAGGACCGGCTGCCGCCTCCATTTCGTGCACATCAGCCACCCCGATTCCGTAGAGCTGATCCACAGCGCCAAGACGAGCGGGATGGACGTCACGGTGGAGACATGTCCGCATTATCTCATGCTGACCGAGGAGGATATGGCGAGGCTTGGAGCCGTCGCCAAATGCGCTCCTCCGCTGCGCTGCGCCGAGAGCAGGGACCGTCTGTGGGAGCAGCTTGCCGCGGGCAAGATCGATCTCGTCGCCTCGGATCATTCCCCCTCTCCCTTCGAGCTGAAGGAAGCTCCGGGGCTGAGCTTCTTTGACGGCTGGGGAGGCATCTCCGGCGCCCAGAGCACGATGGAGCTGCTGCTCCACGAAGGCGTGCGGAAAAGAGGGCTGCCTGCCGGACTTGTAGCGAGGGTGCTGTCGCAGGCGCCGGCAGCGCGCTTCGGCTTCGCTGCCAAGGGCGGCATCGTTCCCGGACTCGACGCCGATCTGGCGCTGGTGGACATGGAGCATCCCTATACGCTCGAGAAGAAGCATCTGCAGTACCTGCATCCCCACAGTCCGTACGAGGGCATGGAATTCGGCTGCAGAGTGGCCGGGACGCTGCTGCGGGGCGAACATGTCTATTCCCTGGAGAGCGGCGTTCTGCCCGGCGGCGGGGCGAGAATACGCGCCGGTCTCGGCAGCTATGCAGGCAAGGCTTGATGGATGGGAAAGGAGGCCGGCTCATGGCCAGACATAGAGAGGCTGCCGCCGCGGACGGGGCGGCGGCCTGCATGATGGATATTCTGGAGGAGCTGGCTGTGATCGGGGCCGAAGAGGCCGGGGCGGAACTGCCCAGGACGGAAATGATGGCGGTCGGCACGGAAGCTCAAGCTCAATCGGGCACTGCGGAGGCTGATTCCGGCGATGCGGGAAAACGGCTGGGCAACGTGAAAGCCCGGGGAGAGCAGCCGAGCCTAACGGGAGTTCAGCTCGGCGATTCGAGAATAAGGTCCAGCAATGTGGAAGCCCGGTCCGGCGATGCGGGAGAACGGCCGGGCAAGGCGGAAGTCCAGCCCGGCGTGACGAGGCTGCTCTACGATGGGGCTTGGCTGGAGGCCCAGCGCCATCTGGAGGCGCGGTTATCCGGCCTCGGCCTGGAGACGCGCTGGGACCGGACCGGCAGCCTGTACGGGCGGCTGCCCGGAAGGGATGGCGGCCGGACGATCCTGACCGGCTCCCATGTGGACACGGTCCGCCGGGGCGGCCGTTACGACGGCGCTTACGGCGTCGCCGCCGGCATCGCCGCGCTGGATGCGCTCAACCGGCTCTACGGACCGCCGCGCCGGACGCTGGAGGTCGTCTCTCTGTGCGAGGAGGAAGGCAGCCGGTTTCCGTTGTCGTACTGGGGATCCGGCAATCTGACCGGACGGTACGCTCCTGCCGATGCGGGCGGATACCGCGACGCGGATGGAGTGACGCTGGAAGAGGCGATGCTTGGCGCCGGCTTCGGCCGGGAGAGCCAGCCGGATCCGCGGCGGCATGACCTGGATGCCTTTGTCGAGCTTCATATCGAGCAAGGTGTCGTGCTGGAGCGGGCCGGCGACGATGTCGGCATCGTGGAGGCGATCGTCGGCCAGCGGCGCTACGGGATGACGCTGGCCGGCGAGGCGAATCACGCCGGGACGACGCCGATGGGGCTGCGGCGAGACGCGCTGGCGGGAGCGGCGGAAATGCTGCTCGCTGCCGAGAAGGCGGCGCGGGCGCATGGAGACCCGCTCGTCGCGACCTGCGGGCGCATAGAGGTGCAGCCGGGTACGGTCAACGTCGTGCCGGGCGAGGCAGCCTTCACGCTGGATGTGCGGCATGACGATGCGGCCGGGCTGGACGCCTTTTGCAGCGGGCTGCTCCGCACATTCGGCGCTATCGCGGACCGCCGCGGCTTGAAGCTGGAATCCACGCTGTGGATGGATGCGGCTCCGGCTCCGATGCATTCCGGACTTGCGGCCATGCTGGAAGCTTCGGCTGCGGGCCTCGGCCTCAGCAGCCGCCGGATGGCGAGCGGAGCCGGGCATGACGCGCAGCTGCTGCAGGGCATCTGTCCGACCGCGATGCTGTTCGTGCCGAGCAGCGGCGGCATCAGCCATTCCCCGCTGGAATATACGGAGCCTGAGGCGCTGAAGCGGGGGCTGGCCGTTTTGATGGACGTATTATACGAGCTTGCTTATGAGGAGAGATTGCCATGAAACGATATGCCGACCTTTCCCCGTCTCCGAGAATCATCATGACGCCTGGACCTGTGGAGGTCGATCCCCGGGTGCTGCGGGCGATGAGCCACGGCATCCTCGGCCAGTTCGATCCGGAGTTCACGGGCCTCATGAACGAGACGATGGAGATGCTGCGGGAGCTGTTCCGGACGACGAACCGCTGGGCTTATCCGGTGGATGGCACGTCCAGATCCGGCATCGAGGCGGTGCTGACCGCGCTTATTGAGCCGGGAGACCGGGTGCTCGTCCCGATTTTCGGACGGTTCGGCTATTTGCTGCAGGAAATCGCCCAGAGGCTCGGGGCGGAGGTCTACACAATAGAGAAAGAATGGGGCACTGTCTTTGAATCCAATGAAGTGATCGCGGCCATCGAGGAATGCAAGCCGCAGGTCGTGCTGATCGTGCACGGCGAAACGTCGACGGGCCGCGTGCAGCCGCTTGCCGAGATCGGCCGAGCCTGCCGGGATCGGGATATCCTGATCGCCGTGGACGCTGTCGCCACGCTCGGCGGCGTGCCGGTCGAGACGGATGCCTGGTGCCTGGATGCCGTCATCGGAGGGGCGCAGAAATGCCTCTCCGTGCCGTCCGGCATGGCGCCGGTCACCTATAACGACCGCGCCGAGCGCAAGCTGCTCGCGCGCAAGAGGGTGGAGCGCGGCCTGCAAGCGCCGGCTTCCTATGCGCCGTCCGCGTCTACGCCATCCGCGTCTACGCCATCCGCGTCAGTGACATCCGCGTCTGAGGCATCCGCGCCTGCGGCATCCGCGTCAATGACATCCGCGTCTACGCCGTCCGCGCCAATCGCAAGCTCTGCCACCTCGAGCCGGGCCTTGCTGCTGCAGCCTGCCGAGACGGAGGGCGGGCGGAGCGTCATCCGCAGCAACTACCTCGATCTCAGCCAGCTGCAGGACTACTGGAGTCCGGCACGCCTCAACCACCATACCGAGATGACCTCCATGCTGTACGCGCTCCGCGAAGGCGTGCGCCTCGTGCTGGAGGAAGGGCTGGAAGCCCGCTTCGCCCGCCACCGCCTCCATGAAGGTGCGCTCATGGCAGGCCTTGGCGCCATGGGCCATCGCTTCTACGGAGATCCGGCCTGCAAGCTGGCGGTCGTCACCTGCATCGAGATACCGGCCGGCATCGACGGCGAATCGGTGCGGTCCATGCTGCTGGAGCAGTTCGGCATCGAGATCGCGAGCTCCTTCGGTCCGCTCAAGGGGAGAATCTGGCGGATCGGCACGATGGGCTACAGCTGCAGCAAGCGCAACGTTCTGCTGCTGCTCGGTGCGCTGGAGGCGGCGCTGCTGCGCCACGGGGCCGACCTGCCTGCAGGAGCGGCGGTGCAGGCGGCGCTGCAGGCTTATGTGGAGGCGGCGTCATGAAGCCGGTCATGCCGATGGGCTATCAGGGCATGGTGGCGGCTCCCCACTACATCGCGAGCGAGGTCGGACGCGACATGATCCGGCGCGGAGGCAGCGCCGCCGATGCGGCTGTATCGATCAGCGCGTCGCTGGGAGTCGTGTATCCCCATATGACCGGTGTCGGGGGAGACAGCTTTTTCATGCTCTACGATGCGGCGAGCGGCGGGCTGGCGGGATACAACGGCAGCGGCCGCGCCGGCAGCGGGCTGCATCCCGGCGTTTACCTCGATGCGGGAGAGAGCGCCATTCCCCAGCGCGGGGTGCGCAGCTCCATCACGGTGCCGGGCATGGTCGACGCCTGGTGGGAGGTATGGCGGCGCAGCGGACGCCTTCCGTGGGAAGAGCTGCTGGAGCCCGCCGTCCAGTATGCGGAGAAGGGCTTCCCGGTCTCTCCGAACCTGCATCGCTGGATGCTCGCGAACAGGAAGGAGCTTGCGGCCTGCGCTCCGCTCGCGGAAATTTACCTCCCTCATGGCATCCTGCTCGGCATCGGCGACCGGCTGATCCAGACGGAGCTGGCCCGCACGCTGCGGGAGCTGCAGGCAGGCGGGCGGGACGCCTTTTATTCCGGCTCCGTCATGCAGAGGATCGTAAACGGCATGCGGCGCGACGGCGGCCTGCTGTCGGAAGGGGACTTCACCTCCCATCAAGGCGAATGGGTGAAGCCGATCTCCGTCAATTACCGGGGCTATGACGTTCACCAGATGCCGCCGAATTCGCAGGGGTTCTCGGCGCTCATGATGCTGAACGTGCTGGAGAATACAGATCTGTCGGCCGTGCCGAGGGAATCCCCGGAGTTCTACCATCTGATGGCCGAGACGGTCAAAAAGACGTTCCGCGACCGCGACCGCTATTTGACCGATCCCGACTTCGCGCATATCCCGCTGGAGCGGCTGCTGTCCAAATCCTACGCCAGGCATTTGTATGAGGAAATCGACCGGAGCTTCCCCGATCCGGCTCCCCATCTGTCTCCGGCGATGGGCCAGGATACCGCGTATGCGGCTGTCGTGGACGGGGAAGGAAACGCGGTATCTTTTATCCAAAGCTTGTATTATGATTTTGGGGCGGCCTACATGCCTGAGGAGACCGGCGTGCTCATGCAGAACCGGGGCTCGTTCTTCTCGCTCGATCCGGCGCGTCCCAATGTGCTCGCGCCCGGCAAGCGCTCGTTCCATACGCTGATGCCGGCCATGATCACGCGGGGCGGCAAGCCGTACGCCCTCGTCGGAACGCAGGGCGGCGAAGGCCAGCCGCAGACGCAGCTGTCGGTCATCACCGGCCTGCTCGACTACGGCTGCAGCATCCAGGAAGCGCTGGCGCTGCCCCGCTGGATCTACGGCCGGACCTGGGGCTCGGGCAGCGACTCGCTCAAGCTGGAGAACCGCGGCCTGGAGCAGACCGCCCGGACGCTGGAGCAGTGGGGCCACGCGGTCGAGCTCGTCGGAGCCTGGGACGGCGTCACCGGCCAGTCGCAGGGCATCGTCATCAGCGGCGAGGGGCTGCTGACCGGCGCGGCCGATCCAAGAGGGGATGGCATGGCCATCGGCTGGTAGGCCGGATGGGTTCAATTTGGAAAGGAAGTTCGTCTTATGATCGCTACGTTATGGAATTTGTTCTACTCTTTCGGCGTCGCCACGCTGCTCGGCTACGGCGGCGGGCCGTCCATCATCCCGATCTACCAGGATCAGGTCGTCAACCGCTACGGCTGGATGAGCTCGGAGGAATTCGGCAAGGCGCTTGCGTTCGGCAATGCGCTGCCGGGGCCGATCGCGACCAAGCTTGCCGGTTATATCGGCTACAAGGTCGGCGGAGTGGCGGGCAGCGCCGTCGCCCTCGTCGCGGTCGTGCTGCCGACGGCGCTCGTCATGGTCGCGCTCTCCGGCATCATGATCAAGCTGAGCGACAACCCCGTCATCAAAGGAATGATCAAGGGCATCCAGCCCGTCATCTTCGTCATGATGGCGATGCTGGCCTATGATTTCTCCAAGTTCGCCTTCAAGCCGGCGAACGGAATCGTCAGCTTCCTGCCGTTTCTGATCGCGGCCGTCTTTTTCATCATGGTTCAATATCTGAAGCTGAACGCCGTATGGGGCATCCTGCTGTCGCTGGCGGTAGGCGCGCTGTTCCTGCGGGGGTAGGCGGCCATCCGGCAAAAAAGGCGGGGCAAGGCAGAATTTCTGCCTTGCCCCGCCTTTCTTGCCGTGAGGAGCCGTCATCGTTTCCTGAAAAAGCCAATCCGGAACATCGAGGCCACTGAAAATGTGTCGATGCAGACGGAAATCATTCTTCCGATCGCTGTTGTCCCCAGATTTCTCTGATTTCTGCCGCTTTTAACGGTTGAAATCCGGGGACAAAGGCGACCACATCCGTTTCTC